>NZ_JACJDV010000001.1 GCF_014163735.1 Shewanella sp. SR44-3 | reverse complement strand
GTTTTTATGGTTAATAGTTAATGGTTAATGGTTAATGGTTAATGGTTAATAGTGAAAGCTGCATAACCGCTATTAGATCCACTTTTCCTCACTCAAAAGATGCATCAGCCCCGTAGCCTTTGGCTCGGGGCTCAAGCGTGTTTGACCCAGCTCACAAATGCAATTCACATTCAGGTCACAATTGTAAAGATTGTAAATATCCATGATATTGAGATTCATTATCATTTAGAGTGCGCGCATCTTTTAAAATTAAGGCGCATTTAAATGAAATTGAGTTACCTATCGTTAGCCATCGCATCCTTGTTATCAGGCCAAGTGCTATCTGGCCAAGTGTTGGCTGCTGAAGTTCAAGAGTTAGCAGTGACTGAAGTCAAAGCCACGGACACTAAGCAAAATACTGTTACCAGTGAGAAGTTAGACAATCGTCAAGTTAACGATATCAAAGGCGCCTTAAGCGAGCTGGCCGGCGTGAGTGTCAGCAATGGCGTGCGTTACAGCCAAAAAACCTACCTACGTGGTATGGAAGAACACTCAGCGAATGTCACCATAGACGGCGCTCGCCAAGATGGACAACTGTTCCACCATTCTGGCAACCAGATAGTAGACCCAAGCATGTTAAAAGCGGTTTCTGTAGAGCTAGGGGCATCTTCTGTGCTCAGTGGCTACGGTGCTAACGTGGGCGCAATTTCCTATGTGACTAAAGATCCAAAAGATTTATTGGCGTTAGATCAAAAGTTTGGTTTTAAGGTGGCAACGGCTGCCGATACTGCCACTGAGTTTCAACAGGTTAACGTCAGTGGTTATGGCCGTTTAACAGAACAATTAAGCCTACTTGGAATGATGAGCTGGAATGAGTCTGGCGACATTGAAACCCCAGACCGCGAGCCTATTGTTAATAAGCACAGCGAGCTTAAAAGTGGTTTAGTTAAAGCTGTGTATGATGTTGATGATAACCAGCAATTAGCTGTGTCATTACAGCATGTTGAAGATGCGGGGCACCGTGCCTTGTCTGGTGAAAAACCAGGCGCCACAAGCGTTGAAGAAGCCTTAGGCTTTAATGGCTACGAGCGTGACACCTATACGGTTAATTATCGCAACGACAGCGCTAACCCGCTGCTCGACTTGTCAGTTGATGCTTATTACAACCAAAAGAAAATGCTGCGCGGCGCACAAACCGGTGACTTTGAGATCAGAGACAGTGCAGGTAAATGGCAAAAGCAAGGCATTGAATTTATCCCTGAGCGTGATTACTCCTATAAAACCTTAGGGTTAAACATTCGTAACACCATGGATATTAATGATATTCCTTGGACTGTGGGCATTGAAACTTTTAAATCTGAACAGGCTATAGATGCTGGTACTGGGCTTATTACCCGTAACGATGGGACTAAAACAACAGTGGTCAGAGCCGTTAACAATGGCCCTGAAGCACGCCTAATTGGCGGGTATATTCAAGGTGAGTTTAACTTTGGCACTTTGCAGATTATTCCAGGCGTACGCTTTGACAGTTACAAGTTAGGTGGCGCTTATGACAACTCTTTCAGCCAGTTCTCACCTAAATTAAACCTATTTTGGCAAGCGAGTGAAACCTTAGGGCTAAAAGCAGGGTACGGTCGTATCTTTAAGGGCCCAGGTTTACCTGAAACCTTGATGATTTCAGCTGATATGACAGCCTCACCCGATGCCAAAGCTGAAACCGGCAATAACATTGAGTTCGGTGTGAGTTATGATTTTGCGTCATTAGTTAATCTTGATAGCGCTAATCTTTACGCCAATATCTATCAGTACAACATAGATAACTATTATCACCCTACCAAAAATACCAACCTTGCTCGCGGTATTTCAGACCTAACTAAAAAAGGTATTGAGGCTGGCATGACAGTCCAGCATCAAGACCTTAAAACCTATGTTAATTACAGCTATAACACAGGTGAAAAAGCCTTTGATGATTACACAACTGACGATTACTACTCAGGCACTCATATGGTCAAACTGGGGCTGAATTATCTTGCCACCGATGAATTGACATTGGGCTGGGACAGCATTTTTGCTAGTAGTGCAAGCCTTGATGACCGTTCTGTCGCCAATGGCGCTGTGATTACAGAGCCGGTTGAGAAAGCCGGTTATGGCGTTAGCAATATATGGGCTAGCTATGATGTTGAACAGCTTAACGGTTTATCCTTAAAGCTTGCGGTTGATAACTTGTTTGATAAAGCTTATCAAGATCACAACAGCTTTGGCATGTACTGGGGCAACGCGGGTTACAACGACAATGAAGTGGGTCGTAACTTCAAGTTTGCAGTGAGCTATCAGTATTAATTGCTATTAACTCCCTTAGCAGGAGGCATTTAATGTCTCCTGCTATTTTGCCAAGTGTCAGTGTGTAAAACGCGAAGCACTTTAAAAAGTACAGCACTGTAAAAAGTGAACCACAGTAAAAGTAAAAATGGTAACAACGCCCTTATGAAAACATTCACTCATGGATATGCCTATTTGTTCGGCTGCACTTTATGTGTCGCCATGCCGTCATGGGGGCAGGCAACGGCCAATCTTGATGAACTCACGACGCAATGGCTTGCCTTAGATAAATCCACTCAAAAACTTAAATCAGATTGGCAGCTTGAAAAGCAGCAGCTTAAGTTGCGAATTGGCTTACTAACACAAGAAAATAGTCAGCTCAGCGCGCAAATCAAACAAGAGCAACATAACCAAGATCAAGTCAGTCAGCAGCGGCAGGCATTACTCAGCGCGCAGACTGACATTGAGCAAGTTGTCGATGCCTATCGCTTGGCTCTTCCGAGCATGTTAAGCCGAATACAACAATTACTGGCAGGTTTACCGCCGTATTTGGAACACCAACTGGCTGATGACCTCAACAAACTCACTGAAAAGTCAGAGTTAACTGCGCAATATCAAGGTATCGCCAATATTGCCAAGCAAGTGGCAAAAGCTGAAAACTTAATTGTGGTGAAGCAAGGAATGATAACCCTTAACGGTACGCCTCTGCTGACTGAACAGCTGTATCTAGGCCATCGTCATGCCTGGTTTATTACCCAAGATAACGCTACCGCAGGCATAGGTTATCCCCGTGCTGATGGTTGGCAATGGCAGCCTGTGGACGCTGAACATGACAGCATTCGCCAAGCAATTATTTCGGCTAAAAACCAAGTTCCAGGTGAGCTTTTGCATCTTCCAGTCAATTTAGGGGCAAAATAATGGCTCAGTTAAGCGTGAATTCTCATCCTTTATTAAGCGCACCGTTAAGGACATCTTTTAGCGCGTGCTTAACTCAAGATGTCATCTCCTATTGTAGGGTCGCACTCGCCTCAATACTTAAAGGATTAGTGCTGCTCGCTAGCCTTTATTTAGGCGCCGTTAATAGCGCGACACTGGCAAGCGTTGAGTCAGAAATATTAACTGAAATCAAGCAGTCAAATCAGGCTTATCAGCGTCAGTTAAGGGCCATGACCACTGAGCGTCAGGGCTTATTGCAACAACTCGCCGAGCAAGAGCGAAAGCTTAAAACCCTCAGCACCAAAGCGGCCAGCATTACGCGCGGCCAAGATGAGCAGAGCATGAGTTTGGCAACCTTAGCGCAGCGATTGCAATCGTGGAAGCAGCAGCAAGACTACCTTAAGCATTTATTAAGCGGCATTTCATCAGCAAAAGCCATAGAAACGCCCCAGCAGCTCAGTGCTTATTTGGCAGGTTTTGCCAAACCAAGCGAATTTATAAAGCAAGATATCGCCTTAAGCAGTGGCGAGCTTATCTCAGGCGCCATGCTAAGCCTTGGCCCTATGCATTGGTTTATCAGTGATGATGGCGAGAAGGGCGGATTGCTGACTCAAGTCGAGCAGCAGTGGCAGCTGGCATTAAGTTTTGATGAGGCGCAGCTGGCACAACTTAGCGCTGTGAAAACGGACCATCAAGGCGTACTGGCGATTGACCCCAGTAATAATCGCAGTTTAGTGTTGGCGCAACATCAAGAGTCGTTCGCGGAGCATTTAGGCAAGGGCGGCATTTGGGTTATCCCTATTATGGGCTTTGCCTTATTAGCGCTGATCATCGCCCTCGTGAAAGCGGTGACCTTATTTAGACTCGAGAAAGTCCAGCCGTTCTCGCAAAAAGTTCAGTCGTTCTCACAAAAAGGCGAGCCGTTATCGCAATTAGCAGGCGCTGGCCTTAAGAGGGCCGCCCTTGGTCAGCATCAACAAGCACTAGCAGATATTGCTAAGCAATACCCACAGATTGAGGCGCGCCAGCAAAGGGATGATTTGCTATTGGATAGCCTTATTCAGACTAAGCGAGAAATCGAGCGCGGCTTAACGGCGATTGCGGTTACGGCATCGGTGGCCCCTTTACTCGGATTGCTTGGCACTGTGAGCGGGATGATCCAAACCTTTAAGCTGATGACCCTCTTTGGCGCAGGGGATGCTAATGCTGTGTCCGGAGGGATTTCAGAGTCTCTAGTGACCACAGAGCTTGGGCTTATTGTGGCTATTCCTGCGCTTATCGCCCATGCGCTGATGTCGCGCCGTTGTCATCACTTTATGGCAGGGCTTGAATCTTATGCGGTGGCCTTGTCTCACCATTCAATAGTTGGACATAACGAGTCACTCATCACGAGTCACAGCAAAGAGGCGGTCCATGTTGCCTGAATTTAATTTAGCCCCTGAGCTTGTCACTGGCGGGGTGGTGATGTGGACCATAATGCTACTGGCACTGGTTTGCTATGGGCTGCTATTTGAAGCCATTTATTGCCGTTATCACCAGATAAATTCTCAGTGGGTCACCAGCTGGTTAACCCCTTTACAGGTGTTAATTTCTTCCCTGCCTTTACTGGGTTTATTAGGCACCATTATTGGTTTGCTCGACACCTTTTCAGCCCTTGGTCATAACCCTGGGGTCAGTATCAGTGATGGCATAGGTAAAGCGATGTTGACCACACAAGCTGGGTTACTCATGAGCATTCCCGCCATGGTTATTTTGTGGAAGCTGCAGGAACAAGAACAAGAACAAGAGTTAACGCTTGCGCCGTCCTTTGAAGATGCACAGGGCAGTGACTCAGACTGTCAGGATGATTCTAGGATGCAAGGTTCAGAGTTAGACGATTTTGTTAACCATAACAGCAGCCAAACGGCTAAGCAAAGTCGCGATGCTAAACGCCACACTGGGAGCAAAAATGCAGCCTAGTTTACAGCACAGAATAAAGAGTCAAGTGCATCAAATTGACCTGTCACCTTTGCTTGATGTGGTGTTTATCTTATTGATATTTTTCATTGTGACCACAGTCTTTGTTAAAGAAACAGGGGTTGAGGTGAAAAAACCTCAGGCGTTAAGCGCAGCACAACTTGAAAAACAGAGTATTTTGATTGCGATAACTGAAGCTGGCGCTGTGATGTATGCCGGCCAAGACATTGGCGTGCAAGGGGTTAAGCCCATCATCATGCAATTACTGGCGAAAAAGCATATGCCAGTAATATTGCAAGTGGATGAAAATGTACCCACCAAACAACTGGTGAGCGTGATGGATCAAGCCAAGCTGGCTGGTGCCAGCAGCATTAATTTGGCGACGGTTCTACCATGAGTGGGTTAGGCATCAAATCAGCCTTGATGATGAGGCTAAGAATGTATTTATTCTCATTGCTGGTGGTAGGCGGGTTAATGCTGGTGTTAATCGCCAATAACCGTGCGCCGTTGACAGCCCCAGAGCAATTTATGGTCAGGCCCCTTGAAGTGGTGGCAACATTGCCGCCGCCAAAACCACCTGCCAGCGTGAGCCGCGCTATGGCAAAGCCGACGTTGCAACTGGATTTAAGCTTGCAAGGCGAGGGCCCCAGTCTCACGCTTTCCCCGATCAAACTTAAGCTGCAAAAACCGGCATTAAGTCCCCCTAACATTGAACCTAGGGTGCCAGAGTTTGATAGCAAGCAGCTGTCTATAGAACTTAACGGTTTTGCCATCAATGAGCTCGACGGTCAGCCAAGGTTACTGACGCCAGTGAGGATTGAATTTACCCCTGAGATGAAACGTGACGGGGTGAAAGAAATCTTAGTTAAGCTGCATGTGGTGATTGATATTAGCGGCAAGGTGCACCTTAAAGCCATTAAAGACAACCCTTACCCCAAGCTTAATCATGGACTCAAGCAATTAATCGCCCGAGCAAGATTTAGTGCGCCTAAGCGCCAAGGTAAACCGGTTCAAGCTGAGTTTATCTGGCCTTTGATGTTAAAAAACTGACGCCATGGCCCCAAATTATGACTCAAGTAATGACTCAAGTAATGACTCAAGTAATGACTCAAAATTATGGCCAAAAATCATGACAGAACAAGAGTACGCAACCATCGCCTTAACAGAAGAATGTGACCCAATATGATGAAATATTTTATCTTACTCAGTTTGCTAATAGGCCAGGCTTTAGTAAGCCAGAGTGCATTAAGCAAAAGCCTCGCCGCGCAGTTGGTTATCAAATTCGATGAGCCAAAATTGCTGCTACAGCAAATAAGCGCCACTGACTTAAGTGCCATGCCAAGTTTAAATGAGGCTGAGCAAAGCCAGCAAAAGCTTATCAGTGACAAACTTAATAAAGCGCAATACACCGATTTACTGGCAACGCTTAAACAGCGCCCCAAAGCGGACATGAGTGCCGCAATGGCCTACTTGATTGGCCAATTAGCGCTGCAGCAGCAACAGCTAAGCCTTGGGGCAGACTATTTTACTCATGCCATTAAGTTACAGGCCAATTTTGGTAAAGCTTACCATGGGCTTGGACTGGCGCAATTGCAGTCAGATAACCCCATAGCCGCCACAAAAAACTTCGCTAAGGCGCTGCAACTTGGGGTCAACGACCCTCAAATATACAGTTTTCTTGGCTATGGCTATATCCAGAGTGAGCATTTTCACAGCGCTGTGGTGGCCTATCAGCAGGCAAAGCTTTTTAACCCCGATGACGCTCAGCTTAATCAGGCACTGCTTTATGCTTATACCATGGCGGGGCATCACGATGCGGCGCTGAGTTTATTGGAGCAGATGCTTAACTCCACGCCAAATGACAAAGGATTATGGCTGCACCGCGCTAATGCATTACTGAAAAAAGATCAATTTAGTCAAGGGATTGCCAGTTTAGAAGCCGCCATTAGGCTAGGTGAAAGCAATGCCGATAACCTTGCCTTAACCGCCCAGTTGCAATTGCAGCATGGCAGTATTAACAGAGCCCGCACGCTTTATGGCAGGATTTGGCAAACTCAAACGAATGCGCCATTGGTGTTTGAGGCCTGCGAGTATTTAATTGCCAACCAAGAGTTTGATGCCGCCAAGGCGCTGCTCAAAAAAATGTCATTACCGAAAAACTCTCCCCATGGGGTTCAAAGCCAACTGGCGTATTTAAAAGGTTTACTCGCTCAGCAACAGGGCAGTATTGCTTTGGCTGCTCGCTCATTTGAACAGGCGTTGAGTTTCAATGGGGTTAACGGCAAAGCCTTATTGGCGTTAGCGGCGGTTAAACGCTCGCAACAACAGAGCCATCAAGCGCAAATGTTGCTGCTGCGAGCGGGGGCACTGGATGAGGTTAAATTGCAGGCGTTGACTGAGCATGCTGATCTGATGATGGCCCTTGGCCGTTACCTCAAAGCCCTTGAGTTGTTGCAACAGGCTGCTGATTTCGCACCACAAGAGCCGAGCTTATTTGAAAATATTCAAATTTTGCAGCGACTTGTCCGTCAGGGCAGCGCATAAATGCGCATCAATAAGTCCTTGCTGGCCCTTTCCCGTCAGTTGCACGTTTATGTGTCTATGGCGTTATTGACCTTGATGATTTTCTTTTCCATCACGGGTATCACCTTAAACCATCCTGAATGGTTCGCCTCACATCAAGGTGAGGTGGTCGAGGGTGATTTTGCCTTAAAGCCTGAATTACTCGCGCCTAAGGCACAGGGGAAGTTGATTGATTATTTATTTGAGCAGGGCCAGTTAAAGGGTCATCGTCTTGCAATTGAACGAGATGAAGAAGAGCTGTTTATCACGGACAAGGGGCCGGGAAGCCATTTGAGTATCACCATAGACTTGCAAACTGGGGAAGCCTATAAAGAATCAACCGATTACGGCTATTGGGCGTTATTCAATGATTTGCATAAAGGCCGTAATAGTGGCGGCTTTTGGCGTTTTATTATCGATGTGAGCGCAGTAATGATGATTTTTTTCACTATTACAGGCTTTATTTTGGCGCTGTCTCAGCGGCGAGTAAACCGCACCATGGGGCTAAGCCTCATCACCAGTTTGTTGCTATTGCTGGGTTATGTGCTTTGGGTTTAACCATGGGTTGAACGAAATGGAACTCATGAATATTTATGATTGAAATCTACAGAGGATGATATGAAGAAAATCGCTTTTTTATTGTGTTTAGTGGGGCTTATGAGCAGCAATGCGAATGCCAGTGAGCAGGCCGCCGAGCTTAAGCTATCCCTTAATTTACCCGTGCAAAGCGGCGAGTACCATAACCCCTATGTGGCGGTATGGATAGAAGACAGCAAAGGTCAAAGCGTGCGCACTATCGCCTTGTGGCGTGAAGGGGCTAAGTGGCTTAAAGACATTCGCCGCTGGTGGCGAAAAGTGGGCCGTAAAGATCAAGCCCTTGTGGATGCGATGACTTCAGCGACCCGCGCTGCAGGGCAATATCAACTCAAGATCAAGGCGTTAAACGATAAACAACAGCCGTTAGCTCCAGGGCATTATGTGCTGCACATTGAAGTGGTGCGGGAAAATGGCGGCCGCGCTATTACCAAGCAAGACTTTGAACTTGATGGCAAGGAACACAGTTTTACCTTAGCTTCAAACCCAGAAATGGCTCAATCACACTTTTATATAAAGGAATAATCATGAAATTTAAGTCTATTACCCTTGCCGCAATGGCGCTATTTATCTGTACTGAGGCCAGTGCCCATAATCGTTGGATTTTACCCAGTCACTTCACCTTGTCTAATGATAAAGGCGAATGGGTAATGGTGGATGTGACTGCATCTAATGAAGTATTTAATGTGGACAAACCTATGGGCGCCGAGCGCTTAACCATCACGGCGCCAGATGGCACCGATGTGTTCCCAAGCTCCAGTTACCGTGGTCACCGTAAAAGCGTTGTGGATATTCATTTAGAAGACAGCGGTACCTATCAGCTTAAAATGGGCGGCGAAGCCTCCTACTGGACAAGCTTTTTGCCAAAAGGCGAGCAGAAAAAACAGTGGCTTAGAGGGGTAAATAAAACTCAGCGTGCGGCCTTGTTACCTAAAGGAGCGACTGAGGTTGAAACCATGGCGTCCTATGCCAGCATTTTAAGCTATATCAGCTTGAATTCACCGACACAAAACTTCCCTTTAACAAACTCAGGCCTTGAGTTTGTGCCGGTAACGCACCCTTCTGATATTGCTCAAGGAGAGGAGGCAGAGTTTAAATTTGTGTTTAACGGCAAGGCTCAAGCTGGCGTTAAGGTTGAAATTATCCGTGAAGGGGTGCGCTATCGCAATAACCCAGACAGCCTTAAGCTCACCAGTGATAGCAAGGGCGTGATTACATTTAACTTAAAAGAGGCGGGCCGTTATTTATTGATGGCAGAATATGAAACTAAGACGGCAAACAATGCCGATGCAGATTCTGTGAGCGGGCAAATCTTCCTTACCTTTGAATCAGTGCTTAACTAATTGTTGCTTGAATAAAAGCAGCTAATTAAAAGCCCTAGCACAGATGTGCAGGGCTTTTTTTTGGGGTGTTCGGCAGCAGTCTTAACACTGCGGCTTATGTAGTGAATGCTTGATGTTAGTGGTTAATGGTTAATGGTTAGTAGTTAGTGCTTGGCTATTCGCCCGCAAGTTCAATAATATGCTGCCACTCTTTGGCTGTTACAGGTTGTACGCTTAAGCGCGCGCCTTTTGCCACCAGCACCATTTCAGCAAGCGCAGGATCGGCTTTCAATTGTTTGAGGCTGATAACCTTGGAAAATTTACGGCTAAACAGTAAATCAACGCTATACCATCTAGGTTTTTCTGGGTTGGATTTAGCATCGAAATAGGGCGAGGTGTTATCAAAGGCACTAAGATCGGCACTGGCATCACTGACCACCTCTACAATACCCACAATCCCAGGTTCTTTGCAGCTGGAGTGATAGAAAAAAACCTTATCGCCAGTGTGCACTTGGTCACGTAAAAAATTGCGCGCCTGATAATTTCGGATCCCTTGCCAAGCTAAGGCTTGTCCTGCGCGGATGTTGATATCATCAATGCTGCAATCATGGGGCTCTGACTTCATTAACCAATAGTTCACCAATACTCCTTTGTTCTATACTTGTGTACAAGTTGCTGTTTTAGCAATGTTGCGAGCAACTATATCATGAAGGAGCCACCCATCAATGCTAAGCGTTTACAACGTGAGTAAGTTTGCCCTGTACGCATTATTTGGATTGCTAACAGTTATGGATAACTCAGTAAATGCAAAAACCTTGGCACTGACTTCATTAGAATGGCCCCCTTTTGCGGGGGAAAGCTTGCCCGAGCAAGGGGCGAGTATTTTTATTGTCCGTCAAGCGTTAGCGACAATGGGGCATGAGCTACAGGTGGATTTTTATCCTTGGAATCGCGCCATGCGCTTGGCAGAGAAAAAAGGCAATAATTACCACGGTTACTTTCCAGAATATCAATACAATACCCCTGAGCACTTATTTTCAACCCAAATAGGCACCAGCCCGCTAGGCTTGATTGAGCGTAAGGATAATCCCTTAATCTGGCAGCAAGTCAAAGATCTTAATCGTTATTCTTTAGGGGTTGTGGATGGTTATGAAAATATCAAAGAGTTAGACCTTATGATCGCAAATGGCACTCAAGAAGCGGAAAGCGTAACCGCAGATATTCAAAATCTGCGCAAGGTGGCGGCTAAACGTATCGATGGTGCTGTGATTGATTTACTGACGTTTCAATATTTGCTGCAAAACTCATCGGGGGATAAACTAAAGCACTCCCTCAGTGCCAACAGTCAATTACTCGAAAATAAAGGGCTTTACGTCGCGTTTAATGATAGCCCTGAAGGCCTATTTTGGCGTGATACTTTAAATGAAGGACTCGACAATCTTGATATCGAGTCCTTGTTTGAACAATACATGAAGCGACATTTTGCTCGCTTATTTAAGCCGTGATCCGTCTTTAGTGTTAGCTTCTCTCGTCCCTAGTAATGATGGTTTGCCCAATTGGAGTCAAACTCAATACTGCAAGTTTAAGGTGTTGCAGTGCAAAGGGGATCCCTATAATGGTGATAGCGCAGGCAAAAGCATGAACTAAATGACCTATGGCAAGCCAAATGCCGAACAATAAAAACCACACTATATTACCGACTAAGCCAAAGGCGCCGGTGCCTAAATCCTCTACTCCCGTTAGTTGCCTACGGTTAACTTGCTCTTGGCCAAAGGGCCAGAAAGCCAGCTCACCAATCACAAAACAGGCTCTGCCAAACGGAATACCGATAATACTGATAAAACACAAGATCCCAGCAAACCACCAGGCTAATCCCATAATGAAACCACCTAGAATAAACCATGCAATGTTAAAAATTAATCTCAGTGCAGACATAAGTCCCCTTAGTATTTATTAGGTATTTAATGAACGTAACAAGCGAATATCATGCCAACTTGTAAATCGTTGATTTTAATGTCGTTAGTCACTTGTTGGCTTCCGTTGTTAGATTGATGAACCTAATATGTGAGTGTTTTACGGAATAAATAGTTAAAATGACCATTGGATGATAATTAAGGCTTTCTATGTTTGCGGTAACACAAGTGCAAGAAATTGATTTTTCAGGTCGACGGATCTACGTGAAACGAGACGATCTCATTCATCCACAATTTAGTGGCAACAAAGCCCGTAAGTTTCAGTATTTTTTAACTCACGAGTTTCCCAACATCACTAAGCTTGTGGGTTATGGCTCGGCCCAAGCGAACTCTTTATTTTCTCTTGCGGTGCTGGCTAAGTTAAAGGGCTGGAAGTTTGATTATTATGTTAGCCATATTAGTGATTATTTACTAAAGCACCCTCAAGGTAATTATCTGGCAGCATTAGAGAGCGGCGCGAATATTATCCCGTTAGATAGGCTTTTTGATGGATTTCAGGACGGTACTGTACCAGAAGATGCCCCTGTGATGGCAGCGGTGACCCAGTACCTAGTAGGCATCGATGGCGTTATTGAGTGTGGCGCGCAGGCCAATCCCTTACCTAAACTTGAAACCTTTATGGCGCAACTGGCAGCACAAGCTCAAGAGTATGAGTTGTTTATTCCCGAAGGTGGGCGTTGTGAATACGCTCAAGAAGGTGTTGAGACATTAGCTGAGGAAATACTGCAATGGACCATAGCACAACAACTTGAGCGGCTGATCGTGTTCTTTCCCTCAGGTACGGGGACCACGGCGGTGTATTTACAACAATATTTTAATCGAAACGCATCAAGGCAAGGGCTTCATATCGAGGTTCATACCTGTAGCTGTGTGGGAGGAGATGAATATCTGTTAGCGCAGTTTACACAGTTATGTCCACAGCTTAGCCATTATCCCAAGATTTTAAATACGGGGAAAAAGTATCACTTTGGCAAACTCTATCTTGATTGTTATCGCATTTGGCAACGGGTGTGCAAGGCTGGTATTGAGTTTGAACTTTTATACGATCCCATTGGTTTTTTGGTATTAGAGCAAGCGCTGCAACATCAATACACCCCTAAAGACACCATACTTTATCTACATCAAGGTGGCGTACTAGGTAACCCAAGTATGCTTGGCCGCTATCAGCGTAAGTATCCACAAGCCTAATTTGAGTATTGTTACAGATTGGAGGGAGAGCAAAGATGATCAGTGAGCTAATTCAATTTGCTCTGTTCTCATAAACATTCGGTAAATGTGAGTGGGAATACCGAGAAGCGGTGTTTATGCAGTAACAGAGCAATTGAGTAACGCGGTCGCGTTAACGGATTATTTATTGGTAGATAGCAACCATTTCATAAAGTTAAGTGCTTCAATGCGCTTTGAAAAGGTTTGCATATATTTGCCTTGGCTGTCGCTGAAGGCAATTGAGTTTTTGTTTGACGAAATCGAATTAACAGGGAAGTTAACAGTAATTTCATGTCCGTTTATATTGTATGACATAGGCCACACTCCTTAAGTTTGCGTGTTCACCCTTAGGTGAGAAAATTTTAACAATATGGATCCTTAGCAGTTGGTAGTGTTGCGAAAGATTTACATTTCAGTGATTTAATCTAGCTCATAACTCATAGTTTAAGCAAGTCTTGTTTTATAACATTTCATTTACATCTGGCAAGACTTATTTATCTAAGTCGCTAGATTTAGGCTCAACTTCCATTGATGAAGTGACTTTTTGTCGCCAAATCAAGGGAGCTGATAATGCTATAACAACAGTAATAAATGACAGCTTGATGACAAAAGCAGGCATTAGTACCACAAATGTTGAGTTAACTATTTATGAGGTTACATTCAACACTTTGAGACTCGCGAAAAATAGCAATATAAAAAGCGTAATCGCTTGATTGATAGCTACTAAAAGCGTGTGGCTAACTTGTATTGGGTTTACTGCGTGTAGTTGTGACTAACAGGAGGGTAAACAGAAATGACAAGGTATCTTAAATCTTCGAAGATAATGCGATAGTTTTCATTCCATGGCAAGCATTATTTTTAATTAGTTGGCAAGTTTTTCAATTTAACCACAAAAAGGTACCCATAGTGAATATTTAATATTCTGCTAAAACCATGACTAATCCCTGATTAACTATAGGTTTTTTAATATAAATGTCAGCGATGTGTAAAAAATTAGAACTAAATTACAAAAATTAGTATTTTTGCCCTTATAATTTAGTTATTAAATAGATGCTTAAGTTTAGAAAGAGACGCTGAGTTATGAAAAAAGTGTTAGACACTGTCGATCAACGAACGAATCTAGTGGGTGAAAACCGTCTAGAACTTTTGCTCTTTAGGATTAACTCGACACAACTTTTCGCCATTAACGTATTCAAAGTCAAGGAAGTGGTTAAATTGCCGTCCCTTAACGCTATGCCAGGCAGTCATCCAAATATTGCAGGTGTTGCTAATATTCGTGGTCAATCTATTCCTGTGATTAACCTTCGTGGTGCAATAGGTTTCTCTCAAATGCCAATTACGGCTGATTCAAATCTTATTATCACAGAGTACAACCGCAGTATTCAGGGTTTTCTTGTGGGTAAGGTTGAGCATATTGTTAATTTGACCTGGGGCGATATTATGCCGCCACCGAAAACCGCAGGAGCGCATAATTACCTGACAGCCATTACCCGGCTTGAAGAGCAAGGTCATTCACAGCTAGTGTCTATTATTGATGTGGAAAAAGTACTCGCTGAAATCATTAATTATGATATTCGTCTCTCAGCAGGTGTGCTCGATGAGACTTTGGCACCTGAAATGCCTGGGCGTAAAGTGCTTATTGTTGACGATTCATCAACGGCCAGACGTCAGGTGCGCGAGACTCTGGCGCAGTTGGGCATAGAGATCATCGAAGCATCCGATGGCTTGCAAGCACTTAATTTATTAAAGTCGTGGAGCGATGCAGGTAAAGATGTCACCAAAGAGTTGCTGATGATGATAACTGACGCTGAAATGCCAGAAATGGATGGCTATAAGCTCACTTCTGAAGTGCGGGCCGATCCGCGAATGGCATCGCTTTATATCACCCTTAATACTTCATTAAGTGGCAGTTTTAACAATGCAATGGTGGAAAAAGTGGGCTGCGATCAGTTTATTTCAAAATTCCAACCGGACTTGTTAGTCGGTGTCGTCCAGACGCGCTTACGTCAATTATTGGGGTAACACTCCACCTAAATGCCATTCCTTCATACTTCTACCGCTAAGCTGTGTATAGATATGTATGAAGGTGCCGCTAAAAATATCGAGTGAACTTAGTGTTGGTCTAATTCACTCATCAGGTCGTTGATAATTTGCCTTTGTTTCCCTTGCGTAATGCCAATATTGAGTCTGGCAATCTTAACCGACTGGGAGAATTTATCTCGCCCAAGTAAGCTCACTATTTCTTGTAAAAATGCCTTATCCAGTGCCATCACTTGGCTATAGTGCTTAATTGCATGCAAGAGTGAAGGGTAAGACACACCATCAAATTTAAACAGTGTTTGGCTTGGGCCGTCAGATTCTTGATCCAGTAATACGCCATCTAAACCCAAAGGCCAGCCTTGGGCATTGACTCTGTCTCTTGCGACTTGGTACATAAACCAAGCGCTTTTCTTAAAGCCAGCAAATACCATACATTCAAACTCAGACTCGGCTAACTCTTCTTCAGTCCAATTGATACCAATGGCGAGATCTTTCTGATAAATACGCATTAAGCCATCTTTTACGGCCACGCGGCATTCCCAAATGGAAGTCAGGGTATTTTGTTTGGCTAATGAGGCACATTCTTTACAGCTAGGGACTGAAAGTGAAGGGTGAGGACAATGTGATTGCCGATAATAATCAAAATCTAGATGACTGGGCTCTTCACAAAACCAACAAAGATGACGTTTGTCGAACGGAATATCGATAAGGTTTGGCATGAATTCTTAAATGGATAATGGCATGGATGATAGTGTGATAATAACTAGCGTTAAGAATGAAGGCATTAATATGAGTCGTTAGGCTGTCTTACTCTCTATGGTTACTAGTGTAAGATAGGCCTAACGGCTCGTTGCGATGCAGTAAAAGGGTTATACTTTTTCTACGTCGACTAATTCTTTTGCTAATACGATAGGATCAATTTCAAGGCAATCTTCATCGCTCTGCCAATCGATACCGATCAATACGCCATCATCATTTAAATCACTGACCCAGTATTCCAAGAATTCATCAAGGCTAATGGTGACGGTTTTGTAATCGGCCCACTCTTCAGTGCAGTGACTTTCTGCAACGGTTTCACTGGACCATAATGGCATTACATCGGTTTCTTCAAATTCAGCTGAATCACAGACGACCCAACCTTCACCAGTTTCATCTTGTAGGCCCCAAAGGACTTGATGTTGCTTCACATTTTCAATAAAGCTCGCTAATGCTGGATTTTGTTCTGTCATGTTCATTCTCATCTATAAGAGGGATTTTTTTATTATACGGTATGCCAGAATAAGTCCAAGGTTTTTATTCATTTGAGATTTTTTTGGAACAAAATTCATGCTTTTGATTATGGCTAGGCTTGTTTCCTTATGGACTATCAGTCAGGATACTGGCATTGGGCTAGTTATCAAAAGTAGTAGTGAAATGGCGGGTTTTAAAAGTGTATTCCACCAGCGTTTAGCGCTCTGGTTGGGTTTAGGTTTTGGCAGTGTTTCTGCAATCTTGATGACAAGCAGCAGTGCATTTGCTGGGGGGGATGAGTTTTCTCAGTGCGTGATTAAGCTGCAAGATACGGCGCGTCAGCAAGGGATTTCTGAGCAGATTATCACCACGAGTTTAGCTCAGGTTAAATATGTGGATAAAGTCATTGCTTTAGATGGTCAGCAGCCAGAATTTAGCACAAGTTTTGCTGATTACTTTGGCAAACGTGTCACCCCTTGGCGGGTCGAGCAGGGCCGTAAGTATTTTGCTATTCATCGCCAGTTACTTAACCAACTAACGGTGCAATATGGTGTACCAGGGCAATATATTTTGGCCTTTTGGGGCTTAGAAACTAACTTTGGTAGCTATAAAGGCAGTATGCCAGTATTAGACTCCCTTGCGACCTTAGCATGTCATCCAAGACGGGCTGAATATTTCACGACAGAGTTGATGCAAGCCCTTAAGTTACAACAAAAGTATCAATTTAATAGCCGTGATATGGTCGGTTCTTGGGCTGGCGCTATGGGGCACACGCAATTTATGCCCACCACTTATGCCAATTATGCCGTTGATGGTGACGGTGACGGTAAAGTCGATTTGTGGAATAGCGTTGCAGATGGACTAACATCGGCGGCTAATTTTTTACAAAGCTTGGGTTGGAAGGCAAATGAGCGCTGGGGCAGGGAAGTTATCATTCCTCAGAATTATACTTATGAGTATTTGGGCAGCAAGGATGTCTTAGGGCTGGATAAATGGGCAAGCCTTGATATTCGTCAGGTTAATAATACCCCTTTGAGCGTTGCCGATATGCAGGCTGCATTGTACTTACCAGCAGGCCATACGGGCCCCGCCTTCTTGGGATACCATAATTTTGATGTGATTATGCGTTGGAATCGCTCTGAGTTTTATGCTATTTCAGTTGGGCATTTAGCCGACAGAATAAACGGTGCTAGTGAGCTTAAAGTCACGGCCCCTATTCAAGCTAGGTTCAATCGCAGTGTGATTAAAACGATGCAAGCTAAGTTAAACCAGCTTGGCTTTGATGTGGGTGAGCCCGATGGCGTGCTTGGACGAAACTCTATCACGGGATTACAAGCGTTTCAGCGCAGTAAAGGACTTATTGCCGATGGTTACCCAGGGCAAAGTACCTTTGATGCCTTAGGTTTACCTAAAAGTTAACCCTTTTATAGGAAAAATCTAGCACGCTAATGAGGCATTTGTTAAGCTGCGGCCAATTTTTAAATGTTAAGGCTATCGAAGGAAAATACCATGAGCATGAAAGACGATATGGTGGTGCAGTTTAATTACACTTTGCGCGATGAAAAAGGCGAAGTATTAGAGTCAAATGAGGGACGCGATCCGATTGCTTATCTTCATGGTCATGACAACATGATGCCAGGTGTTGAAAATGCGATCACAGGTAAAAGTATTGGTGAGAAATTTACTGTGACTTTACCTGCCTCTGAGACTTATGGCGAGCGTATTGAAGGTGCTGAGCAACGCGTATCAGTAAAGCATTTAGCCGGCGCTAAAGTGTGGAAAGCTGGCATGGCAGCGGTTGTGCAAACTGATGAAGGCCAACGTCAAGTGACGATTATCAAAGTCGGCAAATTTATGGCGACTGTAGATGTTAATCACCCTTTGGCTGGCCGTGAATTAACCTTCGATTTAGAAGTGGTTGCTGCGCGCGATGCTACAGATGAAGAGATTGCCCACGGTCACGCCCATGGCGTAGGTGGTCATCACCATTAATTGATGGTGTTTATCGCAAACTCATGCCTAAATCCCAAAGAAAAAGCTTCTTTGGGATTTTTTATTGAAGTCCTGCGCGGATCCAGGAGGGAAAGTAAGCCGCGTACATTCGTCCGTTTCGCAACCATTCATCCATTTTAAAAGTGATTATTTCTATGTCAGTAGCTTTTTCTCAGGGACAGTTTGTTGTTAGCCCCTATGAGATCCAATGCCGCCTTAAACACAATGCCATCGTGCTGCAAGCCATGCTGGATGAAGTGCGATTTTTACGGCCAAACTTATTGTTAGTGGCTGATGCCGGGGTGGTCAAATGGAGCATCAAGTTAGACTCAGAAGAGCAATTTGCTGAGTTACTCGAACTAACAGGATTAAGTGCAGAATATATTTAATCAAGCAGCACTTCATATTTGTTAAGATAGCGGCAATTATTTTTAAAGGAAATTCATCCCTATGCAACCTATGACAAATACAACTCACCTTTCTTCAACGCCACTTGAGCGTATCACGGTAGAGCCAAATAGTGCGGTAACCGCATGTGTGATTTGGCTTCATGGCTTAGGTGATTCTGGCGCAGGTTTTGCGCCAGTGGTACCAGTGCTTGGTTTACCTGCAGAGCATGGAATTCGTTTTGTATTCCCCCACGCACCAGAGCAAGCCGTGACTATTAATGGTGGCTATCAGATGCGCGCTTGGTATGATATTAAATCGATGGATTTACTCGATAGAGCCGATTTAGCCGGTGTGCTGGAGTCTGAAGTCGCTATTAAAGCACTTATTCAAGAGCAAATAGCTCAAGGCATTCCTGCTGATAAAATTGTGTTGGCAGGGTTCAGTCAAGGCGGAGTGATGAGCTTATTCAGCGGTGTGAGGTTTGAACAAAAGCTTGCCGGGATTATGGCACTATCTTGTTATTTGCCAGGCGGCGATAAGTTACCTGAAGCCTTGAGTACAGCCAATAAAGACACGCCAATTTTACAACACCATGGTGAGCAAGATGATGTCGTGCCGTTATTCGCCGGTAAGATGGCTCATGATGCCTTGCTTAATGCGGGCTACCAAACCCAATGGCAGACTTACGCTATGCCCCATAGTGTGTTACCGCATCAACTCACTGAAATTGGCAAGTGGTTGCTGGCTCAACTGAGTTAATGTTTTTTAAAGATTCATGTTTGAGATTAAAACTCGGCTAATGCCGAGTTTTTTGTTATTTAAGCAAGAAAGTTTATCATTGAGTACAGAGATATTGCATTTAGCTTCAAATTAGCTAGCGGCATGTTAGTTAATAAATAGTCTTTACTATATCCTTCTTTGGTTGTGCCAATATTATTTTATGCTCAAGACAACCAGAGTGCACAACGGCAATTTAAATACACATTTGGCTCACATTTATTCATTTTTTTGACACAATCCTTAGGTAAATTTTGTTATTATCCGTGGCGATGGAATAAATTGTGCGCCATTTCACACCTAAAAGGCCAAAAATTAAAGCCTAGGTGTAACTAAAATTAAAACAAAGGGGTTGATAAACAATGAAAAATATTTTGATTAAAGGCATGGTTGCTTCTGCAGTGTTAACAGCGTTAACGGGTTGTGGTGCTGAAGACAGTATTGCTCCAGTGGTTGAACCAATACCAGTGACATGTGAAACAGCAACGTCATGTACTAAATTTACTATTTTACATACTAATGATAACCATGGTCGTTTCTGGCAGAGTGAGTATGGTGAATACGGCATGGCGGCGCGTAAGACGCTTATTGATTCAATCCGTGATGAATTAAAAGCTCAAGGACAAGAAGTACTTCTATTATCAGGCGGTGATATCAATACTGGTGTTCCAGAGTCTGATATGCAAGATGCAGTACCAGATTTCCTTGGTATGAACTTAATTGGTTATGATGCCATGGCTGTGGGTAATCATGAATTCGATAACGACCTTGATGTAGTCGAAATGCAACGTAAACTTGCTGACTTCCCATTTTTAGCCGCCAACATTTACGATAATGTTTCCGGTAAACGTTATTTTGACGCTTATAAAGTATTCAATATTGGTGGCGTCCGTGTCGCTGTTGTTGGTTTAACTACAGAAGATACAATGAAAATCGGTAATGCCGAGTTCATCAAAGGACTTACCTTTACAGATCCAAAAGAAGAAATTAAGAAAGTAATTAAAGACATTAAAGATACAAACGTTGCGGATCTTATTATCGCGACTACTCATATGGGTCATTATGCAGACGGCGCGAGTGGTAGTAATGCTCCTGGTGATGTTGCTTTAGCTCGTAGCCTACCAGCGGGTGATTTAGCTGCGGTTATCGGTGGTCATTCACAAAATCCAGTCTGTATGGAACCTGGCACAAATGCATACGCTGAGTTCAATCGTGGTGATGCTTGTATTCCAGATCAACAAAATGGTACTTACATCATGCAAGCTCATGAATGGGGCAAGTACGTTGGCCGTGCTGATTTTGAATATTTTGATGGTAAGTTAAACTTAGCCAGTTACAAGCTAATACCTGTGAACTTAATGGTACTGAACAAATATGGTACTCCAGAGACTTTTGACAGTAATGACAAAAAATCAACAAGACTAATTCCAGGTACGACTGCAATTGAAGAAAACGCAGGTGTTCTAGAAGTTCTTAGACCATATCAGGAAAAAGGCCAAGCACTTTTAGATGTTAAAATTGGTGAGACTGATGGTGAGCTTATTGGTATTAAAGCAACCGTTCGTTATGAGCAAACTAACTTGGGTCGTTTACTGGCAAGAGCTCAAAGCAAGTATAAGTTAGTGGACGCTGACTTTGGTATCATGAACTCAGGTGGTGTACGTGCATCTATCGCCGCTGGTGATATTGCATATCGCGACGTGTTAACTGTACAGCCTTTTGGTAACATGGTTGCTTATGCAACAATGAAAGGTGAAGCGTTAACAACTTATATGAGTCAAGTTGCTACGTTCACTGCTGGCGCAGGTGCTTATGCTCAGTTAGATGGTATTAAAATGACCGTTGATTGTGATGCGAAAACAGCCACAATCAATGAAATTGACGGTAAAGTATTTGATCCAGCTAAAGAGTATAAGTTCTCGATTTCAAGCTTCTTAGCCGCTGGTGGCGATGGATATCCTGCCATTGCTGCAACTTCTATTGAAATTGCTGATGCATTAGTGCTTCGTGACTTCATCGAAACTCAAGGGACTATTAACGTAGCTGATTTTAACCCTGTCGCTGGTGATATTGATTATCAGTCTGCTGGCGTGTCTGTTAAAGCTTGTCCTGCGGTACCAAAATCATAATTACTCGATTATCGATATAAAAGCTATTTAGGCTTCATGCCGTTCGCTTAGGTGAGCGGCATTTTTATTTAATTGCGTTCTTGCCTTGAAAAGCAGTTTTCAATCCTTATATCTAATGGTGTAGTGAGAAAGTAGATGAAATGCTCGTTTGAGATTTCAACGCCTCACACAGTACAGTGCCTTCGGGGCTGTGATTTTCTAAGCCACATTAATTAAGACTGTGGTTTTACTTTTAAATATTGCTTTAGACAAGGATATGAACATGAGAAACTTTAATTTATCTGCTGATTTAACCCCACTTTACCGTAGCGCTATCGGCTTTGACCGCTTAGCCCAACTCGCCGAACACGCCGCGGCTAATAATGGTAATTCAGGCTACCCACCTTATAATATTGAGCTATTAAGTGAAAATCGTTATCGGATCACTATGGCAGTCGCTGGTTTTTCAATGACAGAGCTTGATATCATCAGCGAAGGTGAAAAACTAGTGGTGAAGGGCATTAAAGACCAAGCTAAAGCGGCTGAAGATAAACGTCAGTATTTGCATCAAGGGATAGCAGAGCGTGGTTTCGAGCGTTCATTTCAATTGGCCGATCATGTGCATGTTATCGGCGCCGAGCTTGAAAATGGATTGCTTAATATTGACCTAGTACGTGAAATTCCTGAGGCGTTAAAAGCCCGTAAAATAGAGATTAAAGGCTCACGCCTTATTGAGTAATGCGTATTATTAACTAACAGTCTCCCCTCATTATTATTGACTGTTATTTATCTACCGTTTTTTACCTATAGTGGTCATCATTTCAGCCCTGTCTTAGTGCAGGGCGGTTTTGTTTCAGTCAGCGCAGTACTAAGACACTAAAAAAATTCATTCAAACTAAGATAATCCCAGCCTTTCTCCTATAAGCCTTTGTCGAGTAAGACTGGACCCACGCCATCAGTAGCAAGCGCATCTTCTGGATTATATAAAGGGCAACTTGCCATACTTAAGCAGCCGCAGCCTATGCAAGCTTCTAATGAATCACTTAAATCTTGCATATAAGCGATACGCTGCTCAAGCTTTGCCTTCCATGCTTTAGACAGTTGTGACCAGTCATCAATATTGGGGGTACGTTTGTTTGGCAAGCTTTCAAAAGCGAGCTTAATTTCCTCAAGGCTAATCCCCATTTTCTGGGCTGCCTTAATGACAGAAATACGCCTTAACATGTCACGCTTGTAACGGCGCTGATTGCCTTGATTTCTAAGGCTAAAGATTAAGCCTTTGGCTTCATAAAAGTGCAAAGTTGATACTTTTACTCCGCAGCGCTTGGCCACTTGTCCCACACTTAATTCTGTCTCACTTACCATCTTAAATCCTTTAGTGGTTAATCTTCTGAGCGCCGAACATCAGGTGAGATAGTGCTCACTCATACAATAAACACACTTTAGTCAAAAAAACACTTTACCTCAAGTTAGCTTGAGGTTTTATGCTGTCAGCATTGAAAATATAAGGAGAGATAAAGATGCGTTTAGAACATGTGAATTTAGTCGTCAGAGACATTGAAGAAACCTTAACATTTTACCGTGCCGCATTTCCCCATTGGCAAGTTAGGGGCGGTGGTGAAGGTAATTGGTTTGGTAAACCAAGAAACTGGGTTCACTTTGGTGATGAATATAATTACCTGACCTTTAATGATTCGGGAGTTGGAGAGAGCCGAGACTTAAAGAGTGTAGTATTAGGGTTAAGCCATTTTGCTTTTGTCACTGATGATCTCGATGGGGTTATTCGTCGCCTCATTGCCGCAGGTTTTGACATCGCCATAGATGGCGGTAATTCACCACACAGAAAAAATATTTACTTCCTCGATCCCAACGGCTTTGAAGTGGAGTTTGTGCAGTATTTGTCAGATATTCCTAGTGAACGAAACTTATATGATTAATGCTGAGATTTGCAATCTAATGAACTGAAAAATAGGGAGCCTTGCGGCTCCCTTGTTGTTGAGTTCGGAATTTAATTAACGGCTAAGCGCGCATGGATTTCTCGCCGCGAGCAAGTCCTACCACCCCTGAGCGGGACACTTCGATGATCTTAGTGACCTCACACAAGGCGCGGATAAAGGCATCAATCTTCTCGCTGGTACCCGCCATCTGTATGGTGTAAAGATTAGCGGTGACATCAACAATTTGACCACGAAATATGTCCGCAGTGCGTTTGACTTCCTCTCTAAGCTCGCCTTGGGCTTTGACCTTTACCAATGCCAGCTCACGTTCAATATGTGCAGCCTCAGTGATATTGGCAACCTTTAGAATATCAATAAGCTTATGCAGCTGCTTTTCAATTTGCTCAAGCACATGTTGATCGGCTATCACAGTAATGTTGAGCCGTGACAGACTGTGATCTTCAGTAGGGGCGACGGTTAAGCTTTCAATGTTGTAGCCACGCTGTGAAAATAGGCCGACCACACGGGAGAGGGCACCGGGCTGGTTTTCTAATAGTACTGATATAATTCGGCGCATTAGCTTCTCTCCGTTTTGCTTAACCACATTTCATTCATTGCTCCGCCCTTAATGTGCATAGGATAGACGTGCTCAGTTTCATCCACACTGATGTCGACAAAGACTAATTTATCTTTCATGGCGAGGGCTTTAGCAAGCTCAGCTTCAAGCTTGTTTGGATCGCTAATTGTCATGCCCACATGGCCGTAAGCTTCGGCAATTTTGGCAAAATTAGGCACCGAATCCATGTAAGAATGGGAATGGCGCCCAGAATAAATCATGTCTTGCCATTGCTTTACCATGCCTAAAAATCGGTTATTCAAATTAATGATTTTAACTGGGGTATCGTATTGCAGCGCAGTCGACAATTCCTGAATATTCATCTGAATTGAACCATCACCAGTCACACAAATCACGGTTTCATCTGGCATGGCCATCTTGACCCCCATGGCGGCGGGAAGGCCGAACCCCATGGTGCCTAAACCGCCAGAATTTATCCAACGTCTGGGTTTATCGAAAGGGTAATAGAGGGCTGCAAACATTTGATGCTGGCCCACATCTGAGGTGACATAGGCATCACCATTGGTTAATTTATACAAGGTTTCAATCACTTGCTGAGGCTTAATCCGACCGCTATTTTTATCATAGGCGAGACTGTCTTTGGCGCGCCAATGGGTAATTTCATCCCACCATTCACCGATGGCCTGCTTATCTTGACTATCTTGTGTGTGTTCCAGTAATGCCAGCATGCTGTCTAATATTTGATCCGCCGAACCCACGATGGGGATATCCACCCTGATGGTTTTGGAAATGGAAGCGGGATCGATATCTATGTGCAAAATAGTGGCGTTAGGACAATATTTCTCCACATTGTTGGTGGTTCTATCATCGAAGCGCACCCCAATACCAAAAATTAAATCACAATTGTGCATCGCCATATTGGCTTCATAACGGCCGTGCATGCCCAGCATACCGACATTGTGCTTGTGAGTGCCGGGGAAGGCACCTAAACCCATTAAGGTGTTAACCACAGGGATATTTAATTGTTCTGACAGGGCTAAAATTTGTTTATCACAGCCGGAAATCACTGCGCCGCCGCCCACATATAACACAGGTTTTTTAGCTTGAATTAATGCTTGTAAGCCGCGTTTAATCTGGCCTTTATGGCCGACAGTGGTGGGGTTGTATGAGCGCATGCTCACCGACTCTGGGTAGCTATATTCGTGCAACGTTTGTGGGTTTAGGCAATCTTTGGGTAAATCAACCACCACAGGCCCAGGTCTGCCAGTGCTGGCGATATAAAAAGCTTTTTTGATGGTTTCAGGGATTTTTGCAGGATCAGTGACTAAAAAGCTGTGTTTTACCACAGGGCGTGAAATCCCTATCATGTCACATTCTTGGAAGGCATCATTGCCAATTAAATTACTGGGGACTTGACCTGATAACACCACAAGAGGGATAGAGTCCATGTACGCAGTAGCAATACCTGTTATGGCATTGGTGGCACCAGGCCCTGATGTCACTAATACGACACCAACTTTACCCGTAGCCCTAGCATAGCCATCAGCCATATGCACCGCGGCTTGTTCGTGACGCACCAAAATATGCTCAACCCCTGCAATCTCATGCAAGGCATCATAAATATCAAGGACAGAACCGCCGGGATAGCCAAAGATGTGTTGGACACCTTCGTCAATAAGAGAGCGCACTATCATGCTAGCGCCAGATAACATTTCCATAGAAAAGACCTCATAGTTACCGTTATGGTAAACAGTACTTTGTAAACAACGACGGTAATCGTTATAAAATTCAAGTTTGAAGGGTAATTCAAACTCATTGAGTGCCATTAACAGCAATAACATCGCTGTGACTTATTGGCAAATAAGTTGGCATCTGCTTGAGAGAGCAGAGTTTCATCATAATCAGATAAATATTGTTTTCAAGGGTTTTGTTATTAAAATGCTGCAAAGTGAGTAAAATTCACGGTTCTATTGTTAACAAACTCCCTTGTGCAACATGGGATGTCTTATTATGAACATTTTACTTCGTTCGTTTCTAAAGGTTGCTAGCACTTATTTGATGAGTATAACCAGAGAATATGGACCATTAAGGAGGACTCACATGCTGCAGGGACTGTTGCATATCGCAAAGATAAAGTCCCCATAACGGCATCAGAAATTACAGCGTTGGTTGATAATTTGGAACTTGTTAACGGTATAGCAGAGTCAAGTGAAGGTTTTATTTGGCTTTTAAAAAGCTGAAACTGGTAATGCAACCAGTATTAGCGCTTTTTCAGGCCTCACTATATAGTCAATATATCTGTTTGGGATTCAGCAGATGCACTTAAACACTGTATGTTCAGGATCCATGAGCGCGACTTTATGAGATGAAAAGTGAATAGTTTCATCCTATCTCTTAAGATAGCTATATACAGTGGTGAATACCTGTTGGTGATACTCCAACAGTGGAAGAAGCGATAAACACATTAGTTTTTCTGAGGGGAAATGGTGATACTGCCCAGCATTTAACTCTAAAGTAATTTCAGTGCTTCAGAGTTTTTGGCAATACACTCGGCCTAGTGATTATTGTGCTCCTTAAGCCAAGATAAACTGATTTCCACTTAGATTATTGAATTCTATGGTTATTGGGTTTTGAATCGTGGTGCTCGATTGATAAGGCTTTGATAGCCTTGGCAAAGCCCTACGAGCATAACTGATGCAAGCATTAAGGCGGAGAAGGGGATTGCTGTGCCGTCGTAAAACACTGCAAGTAACGGCCCTGCTAGGGCACCAAATCCAAAACGCAAGGTGCCATTGACTGCTGTTGCTGTGCCGGTTTCTTGCTTGAATTTCATCAAGATGATGGCATCGGCATTAACTGACATTATCCCAAGACTACCCATTAAAGGGATAAGCGCCAGCACAGTATAGTGATAGCTCAGCGACCATAAGTTCACTATTAATAAGGCGCTGGCAAATAAGCACGCCAACAGAGTGGCAACGTGTAGCATGCGCTTAGAGCCAAAACGGGTGACGATGCGTGAGTTAACCACATTCGCTAACATCAATGCGCCGACATTGGTGCCAAATAAGATGGCGAATAAGGATTTGTCTAATGAAAACACTTCCATATAGATGAATGGCGATGCGGTGAGGTAGCAGAAAAAAGCAAATGATGTCAGTACACCGCTGGCAAGATTTAGCTTCACGCCTTGGCGGGTGAATACCGTAATATAGCCGCCGAGTACGGTTTTTTGACTGCGAGTGGTTTTATCTTTATCGCTAGGCATTTTCAGGGTGAAAATCACTAGGAATATAAGCGCTAAGGCATAGGCGAATTGGAATAAAAAAATCAGGTGCCAATTGCCAACTTCTAAAATTAAGCTGCCAAGACTGGGGGCGATAAGCGGCGCTAACATCATAATTAAGCTGACATAAGACATGCCCTTAGCGGTGTTCTCACCATAGACTTCTTTGATATACCCAGGAATAACCACAGTAGCAGCAGCACCAATAAAGGCTTGCAGAAATCTAAGCCCAAGAAAAACTTCGATGGACTGAGACATTGAAATCGCTAGGCTAATCAAGGCAAAGCCAATTAATCCCACTAACACTAACGGCCGGCGACCAATCTTGTCTGCAATGGGGCCGAAGGTCAGCATCCCAAGTGCATAACCTGCAAGGTAGAGACTTAATGACTGCTGTACTAAGGTGATGTCGGTTGAAAAGTCACTGCTAATGACTGACATCGCTGGCAAATACATGTCGATTGCCAGCGGGGTGATAGCCGCCATAGCGGCTAACATGGGGATCAGCAGGGCAAGGTTTGGGAATTTAGTTGGTGTTGAGAGTGCTGGCTGATCCACGAGTATTCCTATAGCAATCAAGATAATGTGTAGTGTTAGTCGTCTATTTTATGCGTAACTGTTAGCTAAACAGGGATTATTTCAGCTCAGAAAGTTGCTGTCTCTTATTGCTTCTCATTGACAACTACTAAGCCCAGGCTGTAGACCGCAAATAATTGGGCACGAGAGCTGGCTATAATAACATGGTTATCGGCAATATAAGTCATGATAAATGTGCTAAAGTATTCGCCAGCAGAGATTGCCTAATTCATTCATATTACACTATTATTGCCACTTTCCATGGCCCATAGTTTTCGCAGCGTTGTTGAGGTTATTTTGCTCCAGAGCCGTATTTTTGAGTTTATGCCGGGACTCGTCCCCTTATCCAAATATGAACGTCATTGGTTAAAAGATGATGTGCGCGCCGCCTTGTCTGTGGCCGCCGTGGCGCTGCCGGTGGCGATTGCCTATGCCCAGCTGACAGGGGTAAATGCCGCGGTTGGTTTGTATTCATGTGTGTTGCCTATGCTTATCTATGCACTTTTTGGTACCTCTAAGCAATTGATAGTGGGGCCTGATGCGGCAACCTGTGCGGTGATAGCCGCCGTGGTAACGCCACTCGCCGCAGGAGATGCGCTAAAGCACTGGCAGTTGGTGATGACCATGACAGTGATGACGGGGTTTTGGTGTCTTATTGCCAGTCGATTTAAATTAGGGGTGTTAGCAGATTTTCTCTCTAAACCTATTTTGATGGGGCTACTTAACGGGGTGGCGATTACTATTATTGTCGGCCAGTTTTCAAAAATATTCGGTTTTGATTTTGATGAAAAATACCTATTGGAAAGGCTAGGTGGCGTACCAACATACCTTGCCAAAACCCATATTCCCACCTTATTAATGGCGATACTCACTGTGATTGTGTATTTCGCCATGAAGCGGTTTCGTCCAGCTTGGCCATCATCTATGTTTGCCATTGCCGCAGGCGCGCTATTAGTGTGGGTTTTTAATCTAGGCCAGTTTGACATCAAAACTATCGGCAGCGTAGCGGGTGGCTTACCGTCATTTCAAGCCCCAGTGTTTGATATTGGTATTGCCCGTGAATTGGTGATGCCAGCACTTAACTTAGCCATGGTGAGCTTTGTGAGCATGATGCTTACGGCGCGAAGCTTTGCTGCAAAAAATGGCTATGACATAGATGCGGACAAAGAATTCAGGGCCTTAGGCTTTGCCAATATCGCCTCAGCGTTATCCCAGGGCTTTGCGGTAAGTGGCGCTGATTCTCGCACCGCTGTGAACGATGCAAATGGCGGTAAAACTCAGTTAGTGTCTATCATTGCGGCCTGCATTATTGCCGTAGTAGCCATATTTTTAACCGCGCCGCTTGAGTTTATTCCAAGCGCGGCATTGGGGGTGGTATTGGTTATCGCATCAATTCATCTTATTGATTTAAAAGCTATCTTTAAATTAAGGCTAAGAGACAGACCGGCCTTTTTCCTTGCCTTGACCACTTTATTTGCGGTGCTCTTTATTGGGGTTATTCCAGGGATTACCTTAGCGGTATTATTGGGATTGTTCCAATTTTTGCAAACGGTAATGCGTCCAACAGATCAAGTGTTGGGGTTAGACAGCAAAGGGGTTATCCGCAGCATAGATGGGGATGAAAAAGCCAAGGCTATTGCTGGAGTGTTTATTTACCGTTTCAACTCGCCTTTGACCTATTTTAACGCCACTTACTTTAAGCGCCGCTTGCTTGAGCGTTACGTGCGAGAGTCAGACAATGCCGACTGCATTATCATAGATACAGTGCCGTGTTTTACCCATTTGGACTTAAGTGTGATGGCCATGCTTGCCGACCTTGAAGTGCTGTTTAAAAAGCGTGGTGTGCGGCTTATTTTGGCTGGACGAAAACGCCAGATGATCGGTTGGTTCCAACAAACAGAAATGAAATACGGTGATGGCGGCATTGTGATTCGCTCAGACCTGTATTTGGCTATCAAACTTAATCAGCATTACAAAGCCGCGCTTGCCGAGGGCAGTGCTGCAATGATCCAGAAGCAAGAAGATGATAAAGACAAGGTGTTAGCCCATAGCCAGCTTTAATACCTATAGAGTAATGGAATAGCTTGGAGTGATAGTGTTTGCCTTGTGGGGGATAGTTACCTAAAATCCGCCCAATATTGGGGATTGATTTATCCTCCTGCGCGCCTGAGCTTACAAACTTTAGCTTGCTAACTTGAGTCGACTCACTTTTAGTTACCGACTTCAGTTGAGGAACGTAAGTTTTAGAGCTTAAGTTTTGAAGTTAGGCGCCGTCATTTTGGAAATGGCTTATATGGTTCCACCCCTCAGTGAAGCAATGCTCGATGTGGTTGCAGATGCATTAGTGGATAAGGGCTATGTGCTCTTGTCGGATATTATTCCTCAAGAGGTCAGCCTAGCGTTATTGGCGAAGATGCGCGCCGCCGCAATTTGGGAGTTTGAGCCTGCGGCTATCGGCCGTGGAATAGATCAACAAATTGATACTAAGATCCGTGCCGACAAGATAAGCTGGCTCGATAAAAAGGATGCCGTAGATAATGATTACCTTCAATTGATGGAGCAACTCCGTGAAGGCTTAAATCGCCGTTTATTTATGGGGTTGTTTGATTATGAAAGTCATTATGCGGTTTATGAGTCAGGGGCATTTTACCGTAAACACGTGGATGCCCTTAAAGGTAGTCAAAATCGTATTTTGACTACAGTGTTTTTTTTAAACCCTCATTGGCAGACCGATCATGGCGGGGAACTTATCATTTATGATGAAGATGATAGCCAACTTGAAACCGTGCCACCGCGCATGGGCACTATGGCGATTTTTATGAGTGAGCGTTTTCCCCATGAAGTACGTGAATCTTTTGCTACGCGCATTAGTATTGCCGGTTGGTTTAGAGTGAGTCATGCCACCCATGGTTTCTAGTGTTGCTTTTACCCATAGTATTATTTAAAAGATAGGAAGGTTATGATTAAAAACACTTTTTCAGCCCTAGGATTATTCGCATTATTAGGGGTACAAGTCTGCGCAGCGCAAGACAAAGCTGAGGCGGCTTTCAGTGGCGAACTTATTCAGTGCGCGGCTTATTATCAAATTAGTTCAGCAGCCATAGCAGCCATGAATGCCCCGCAAATGCAGGCCGTTGGTGAGCGCTTGGCAAGTTCATCTGTGGAAGCGCTGGCGGTTGCAAAGCAATATTCAAGCGAAGCGGAAGTGATGGCACAACTTGAGGCCACTAAAGCGGAGCAACTTAGCAGCATGGCGAACGCCAGTGATTTGGCCGCATTGATGGGGCAATATAAAGACAAGTGTAAAACACTGGTGGCAGAGCCGCAGAAGCGTCTCGATTATTGGCATATGGCGACCATGTAATACCAATACTTTAGCGTTTACACTGAGTCTGCGTGCTTTCTTGAGATAGGCATTTGAACCAGCGCTGCGAATACGCGGCGCTGGCTGATCCGCTCTTACTTACCGGGCTCTGATAACCTTCTTTTACTGCACTTTGCCTCATTTTTTGAACAGCTTGCGCTCAGTTCGCTTCCCTCTGATAACCTAGGCCTTACTGGCATCCAAATTAACCAGCACTTGTGCACTATGCTGCTGTTTAATGGTCATTTTACTGTCCAATAAAAACACCCTTGCTGGGTTAACTTTACCTTTTTCAACTAAGTAACTTTTCACGGCTTCTGAGCGCGCTAGTGCTAACTGGCTGAGTGCTTGGCTATCAATTTTTTGCTGCTTTTTAGCTAAGTTGTACAGGGCGATATGCCAATGGGTACGAATTTCATCGCTGTTAAGTTCAGGTTTCTCATGGAGTAAGGCCTTTTTGACGGCATCAGGTTCAAGCTTAAGCTCAGAGGTGAGATAACTCATTAATGCATCCAGTAATGGTCCATCGGTTGGAAACTGGCTGGCGCTGAGGCTTGTAGGCAATTCATTGATTGCAAGTCCTGCAATACGGGCCAACTGCTGATGTAACATAGCTTCAGCAAGGGCTTGTCTGTCATTGGCTTGATCTATACTGCCGCGCAATTCAATGGTGAGTAATGGCCTATCATTCAATGCTTTGGCGAGCTTACGTAAACTGCGACGCTCGTCTTTATTAATATCAAAGGTGCCATAATCGAAACTGATAATGTCCAGCTCATCTTCATTTGCGCCAATGAGGTTTGCCAATAAGGTGAAGGGTGACGTCACTGCTTTAGTGATTAAATTGCCCATGGCGGCAAAAATGATACTGCCAAAACTGAAGCTTGGTGAATTCACGTCACCTGTGACTTCAAGTCCTAAGTCTATGACGCCATGCCTGTCTTGCAATAATGCGATGGCTAAGGTGATGGGCAGACTAGTGGCAAGTTTGGAATTACTGGGCTTACCGAGTTTTAGCTGCTCGATCACCAAATGATTTTTGCCTTGTAACTGATTATTTTTAAGCTGGTAATTAAGATCCAGTGACAATTTCCCTTTATCAACATAATAGCCAGCGTAGGTGCCCGAATAGGGGTTCACTGAGGTTAATTCAACTTGTTTAAATGATAGGTCGATATCTAAAAATGGCTTGTCTACAAAAGGATTAACAGCTCCCTTTAATACCACAGGGGCATATTTATCGATTTTACCATTAAGCAAAATCGTGGCGCGGCTGTCAGTTTTGGTTGAGAGATTAATAATTTCGCCTGTCAGTTCTTCTATACCTGAGCTGAAGCTGGGATTTAACGAGTTATCGGCAAAAAATGCCGAGCTTTTGTCAAAGGCTATACGTTTGATTTCAAAGCTCAGAGGCTTGGTTTTAGTGCCGGAGGTGGCGCCAGTATGTATATTGGCCTCAATGCGGTTTTCAAGCTTATCTAAAGTCGTGAGCACAGCTTCTTTACTGACGTTTTTAACGGTATTGCTGCCTTTAACATTGACTGTGGTTGCGACAGTTTCATTTGTGGGCTGGTGCTTAATTAATTGACTGATATTAGTACGTTTATCTTCAGCAATAATCAACCTTGCGAACAATGCATCGAAGCTAATATCTGCTATTTCAAGCTGATTGTCCCCAGAATTAAACTTGATCCCCCTTACCGCCATGGTTTGCCAATTGATCAAGGGCTGATTGATAAGGTTATCTTTGATGGCAAGGGATGCAAGTTGTGCCTGACCTTGGTAGTCGATAATCCCTTGTTTAGTAACCTTAAGCTGACCTTGAGTGCCAAAAGTGCCATCTTCTATGGTGAGATCAATAAAAGGGGCCACATAAGGTTGCAGCCTAACCAACTTAAGGTTGGAGAGGGCAATCTGACTGTCTAGGCTAGGAGCATTAAGATTAAGCTGCCCTTGAGATTCAAATACACTGCCATCATTGATCGTCATTGAAACTTGATAATCGAGGGGCTGACTAAGTCCTGTATCAATGGCAGAGCTTGTGATCGCGATATCACTAAATTGCCATAGCGTGGCCGTTTCACTTACCGACATCTCGGTTAAGTTCACTTGATAATCTTTTAGTTGGCTACTCTTGAGGGTGACACTCCATTGAGGCTCACTCGATGTGGCATTTGATGCTGTGTTTACTGATGTCGCTACTGGGGTTTTGGTATTTTCCTCTGCACTTGTCTGAGCACTTGTTTCTAGGTTTATTTTGCCACTTTCCTCTGAAGTTATTTCGGCGCTGGTCTCGGCAATTTGAATGTCAGAAGTATGCTCATCGGTAAGGTTTTGCTGAGCCGATGCTGTGTTGGCTTGGGCGCCGATAGGGCTAAATAGTTCGACTAAATCTATGCCTTGTTTGCTGTGGCTTAGGGCTAAGATTGCCGAGTGTGAGCGCAGGGCGGTAATAGAAACAGCGCGAGTCTGGCTAGATGCTTGAATATCATCGAGTACTAATGCATTTAAGGACAGAATAGCTTGCTGGTTGCGCTTATCACGGATTTTTATTTCCGCAAGGCTAAACGATCCCTTGTCCAAGTGCCATTGCGGTGCAGCCTTCTCTGGGACACTGACGGCATACTGTCCTTTGAAGTTCAATTTACCTTGCTCAAGTGTGACGTTAAACAGTGTATCAACAGCTTGCCAATATTGAGGGAGCGGCAACTCATGAATGTTAAGCTCACCTTGTAATTTAAGTGGCATGAGTTGGAATACACCTTGAGTACTGAGCTCACTGTTGGCGGCACCTTTTATATGAACGCGAAAGCGATTGGCGGGCTCAGTTTCAGCATTTTTTTCTAACATACGGCTACTGTCGACATTCTCTAACTGGAAGCTAATGTCTGCATAATTGAGTGCTAATCCAGTGGTGGTATCGTTAAATGACAGATTGCCTTCGGTAAGAGAGAGGATTTTGATGGCAAAATTGATGGCCGGCGCATGATTGTCTTGATCAACTGGCGCTGTATTAAGTGCGGCTTGCTGCTTGAGTCGCTGCAATATATCACTGATATTGAATGTTTCAGCCTTACTGTCGGGTTCTAAATGACGTGCAAAATTAACCATTGGACGTTTGATTTGTACTGAAGTAAGACGAATATCGCCGTGCTTGATGGAGTCCCAAAAAGCCAAGTCAGCCCTTAAGCTGTGCAGACTAAAAAAATCAGATTTAGTATCGACTTCTTTAATCTTAATTTCTGATAAGGTTAATGAAAGCTCAAACGGGTCGATGGCGATATCAGCGATGTGCACTTCTCTGCCTAATTGTTCGCCAAGCCAGCTGGGTAAATGTTTATGGGCGAAAAAAGGCAATGCCAAGCCTAACGCGCCTATCGAGGCAGCATAAGCGATAATGCTAAACATGCTGATGTTAACGAGGCGGTTATTACGCCATTTAAGACGTGGTAGTGGGGTCGAAGATGAGTTCATGATGAAGACCTGAAAAGAATGCTGAGGAAAGTATAATTGACGTCAATATTTGAGTGACATAAGCGAGGGTTATTTTACTTTAATTCAGCATAAGATCCTCAAATAGATGAATTATTTTTTGCATTTTGTTAATGAATAGTTAATATATGAGTACTTAAGTCTTCGTTATTCGTCTTCTTAAGCGCGTTTGGGTAGATGTTCAACTCGCTTGAGTCGTGCTTAAGCTGCATCAACTAAGTACAAGCGCGCTAAACGGTGAAAAACCTAGCATCATAGTTAATGACTCAATACACGCTTCAGGGATGGAATATGCAAATACGTTTAGCTTCGGGTTCGGATATCGAGCAGCTTACAGGCTTGTTTGATTTATATCGGCAGAGCCTAGGTCAACCTTCAGAAAGCTATAAGTGTCGGCAGTTTGTTAGTGCGCGATTAAGCGAAAGCGATACCATGATTTTTATCGCCAGCCACAATATACAAGCACTGGGTTTTATTCAGCTTTATCCTTCTCACTCTTCAGTGTCACTTAAACCTATTTGGTATTTTGATGATGCCTTTGTGGTTGAGCTTTATCGCGGTACAGGGATTGCGAAAGAGCTCATCGCCAAAGCCAAAGAGCTTGCGGACAGTGCCGATGTGTTGCTCATAAAGCGCACCTTAATCGACCACAATGTTCAGGGGAAACCCCTAGCCCAAGATGCACAACCACGCACAGAGGAGGCGAGTCATTCTCAGGACAGCGTCGAAGCTACCCCCCCTGTGTACATGTATCACCAGACGCTCTAGACAACCCCATCAAGCTATGTTCTTTCTCGCTAGCTAGCCAAGCATGGTGCCTTATTGGTAAGATGCCGCCAATTAACAGGCTAAGGCAGTCAGAGTGAGGATCGCACGGTGAGCAAAAACGAAGTGGATAGCAATGCGGTAAATAATAGTGCAATTAAAAAAACATTAGTCAACAAAGCGTCAGTGAACAAAAGTGTCATAACTAACCTTTTGGCGGCCGCTTTAGTCTTAGTCGGTTATTTTGGCGAGTTACCTATAGTGTTAACCATAGGTTTATTTGCCTTATCGGGGGCGATTACTAATTGGTTAGCGGTGCACATGTTGTTTGAAAAAGTTCCTGGGCTTTATGGCTCTGGGGTTGTGCCACTGAGATTTGAAGAGTTTAAAGCAGGCATTAAGCACTTGATGATGAGCCAGTTTTTTACCCAAGACAATATCGATCGTTTTTTGACCAGCAAGAGCTCGCAAGCCATTGATTTAAAGCCAGTAATAGAGAAGGTGGATTTAGCGCCGTCATTTGATGCCTTAGTGAGCACTGTGGCGCAATCATCACTTGGCGGTATGTTAGCTATGCTTGGTGGTACTGAGGCACTCATGCCCCTTAAAGAGCCGTTTATCGAGAAAATGAAGCAGTCTTTAGTTGAGTTATCTCAAAGTGAAGAATTTAACAGCATTCTTATTAATGAATTAGAGCAGCCCAAAGTCATGGCTGATATGCGCGCTAAGGTTGCTGATATTGTCGAGCAGCGACTTAATGAACTGACTCCTGTCATGGTTAAGGACATTATTGAAGAAATGATAAAGACTCACCTTGGATGGCTGGTGGTGTGGGGCGGTGTGTTTGGCGGCATGATAGGCGCGCTGGCTGCACTCATTAATTGATGTGCAGTTAATTGATGTGCAGTTAATTGATGTGTTGTGGGTGGAAAAACATTGTTCATGACTGAACATCACACTTGTTAAAGGGAGCAAATCGCTCCCTTTTTTATTGCTTATGCTTTATTAAGAATCATTGCCAATTGCGCTTGTTGCTTGGCTAAAAATGAGCCAGTATCAGAGTCGTTAAAGTGTAAAAATCATAAATGGAGCCAAACATGAGCCAGCATCACAACATCAATTACCTCGAAATTCCCACCCAAGACCTTGCTGCTAGCAAAGCTTTTTTTAAGCGTGTTTTTGACTGGCAGTTTCAAGACTATGGCCCAGAATACAGCTGCTTTTTAAATGTCGGAATAAACGGCGGGTTTTATTTGAGTGAGCAAGGCTTCAGCGTAAAACAGGGCTGTCCGCTTATTGTCCTTTATAGTCAAGCTTTAGCCCAGACTCAGGCCAAAGTATTAGCGGCTGGGGGGACCTTGATTAAAGATATATTCACTTTCCCTGGTGGGCGCCGGTTTCATTTTAGTGACCCAAGTGGTAATGAATATGCCGTCTGGTCAGAGTGATCTATCCCCTTGTGTGCGCCAATGTTGCTTAGATGCACAAGATGTTTGTCTTGGTTGTCACCGCACCTTGGATGACATCCTTAATTGGCATCGTTTAAGTGATACAGAAAAAAAGCAGCGTATGCACGCATTGACACTTATCCATGGGCCATCAGCCAATTCCTTCATAACGACTCAAAAAAATGGGCAATAAAATGATTAACTTGAAGAATATACTCAGACTATTTCTAATAGTATATTTCAAGCAAGTCAGTTCATGGTCGACTAATCTAGTATTAACTTATTCGAGTATTGCGTAATTGCTCATGACAAACACGACTCAGCTTACTTAATTAGTAGGAAAGCCCATGCCACATGATGTCCATCACAAACTTATGCAATTTATTGAGATCAGTAAAGATGGCTATTTGATTTTTGATGAGCTTGACCGTATATCATTTATTAATCAAACATTTGCGAGCATTATTGGTTTTGATGTCAATACTGCCCTTGGGATGACTTTTGAGCAACTTATTCGTCACAATACGGCCACCAAAACAGGCTGGCATGTTGAGAGTGATGATTTAGAGGCTTGGATTGCTGATGCGCAAATAAAAAGACACACAGAAGAGTTTAGGCTGCTGGAAGTTGATAGCTGGGATGGCCGTTGGTTTTTATTGTCAGAGCAAAGTTTACCCACCAATGAATTGCTAGTGCATGCCAAAGAAATTACCGAGCAAAAAGCCTTAGAAGCCAAATTACTGACCACTCAAGAAAAACTTCGGGAATTAGCCTTAACCGATGAGTTAACCGGAATTGCCAATCGTCGTAGCTTTGTGGATTCAGTGAAGGTAGAGCTTAACAGGCAAGATCGGCAACATACTCCAGCGGCATTACTTATATTAGACATGGATTTTTTTAAACGGGTGAATGACACTTATGGTCACCAAGCAGGAGATGAAGTGCTGCAGCAGGTTGCAAGGCTTATTGGCAAGCAGCTTAGGCCCTATGATATTTTTGGCCGTATTGGCGGTGAAGAATTTGCGATTTTTCTCGCTGACACGGATAAAGAGCTAGCATACCTTATCGCAGAGCGGCTAAGGATCAGCATTTATAACACCCCAATCAGATTTGCCAGCATGACTTTAAGCGTCAGTGCGTCTATTGGGCTTTGTGAGCATCTTGTTGGTAGCGGTTTTCAAAATATGTATGAAAAGGCAGACATTGCCCTCTATCAAGCCAAAAAGCTTGGCCGAAACCAAGTTTGTATTGCGGTGGCTTAAGCTTCTAGATAACTGCAATAGGCTAGCTATTGACGTATAAATTGGCCTTGTTATCAGCGCAAAGTTCAAGTTTGAATGTAAGGTATTGAATTTAGACTGTATCAAGGCTATTTATTCATCTCTTAACCCGAGTTGAGGTTAGATAAGAAATCCCATTAAGCTTTACTACTAAATTAGTTTACTAAGGCTAAGATTACCGACTGCAATGGCGCAAGCTTAAGCTGTATGTTGGCGCCTAAATCTGGCTCTGGGTTAAATATCAGAGAGTAGTCATGTTCAAGAGCGGGCTTTAGCAAGTCTCTAAGCTGTAAATCGGCGTTATTATCCCCCTCAAGTCTTGCCGTTCCCCACGCCGTTAATAGGCTTTTAGGGACGGTTAAGGATAAGGTTTTTCCGTGCACACGATCAAAATTACTGACGATAATTAGTTGCTGCACCTTATTGAAGCGACTAAAAGCGAACAGCTTATCATCCCCTGTGGCAAGCGGCATATAATCCCCAGTAAATGCTGGGGCAGTACGACTTAGGGTCAACAGTTTTTGATAATAGGTACGCAATTTTTTTTCTTGCGTGCTGGATTGCCCACCATCAAACTTGCCGCCATTCATCCATCTTTGATGGGCGGGTACTCCGACATAATCGAAAATACTGGTGCGTGTTGGCGCGCCAAAGCCAGGGGATTGTGTAGCGGCCTCACCGACGTCTTGAGCGAAATATATTAAGGTTGGCGAGCGGCTTATGGTGGCTGATATCACCATAGCGGGCAGGGCAGCTTCTGGGCTGCCGGCAAAGTCTGCACTTGGGATGCGCTGCTCATCATGGTTTTCTAAAAAGTGCAGCATATGATCGGCAAACGGGGCGACAAGTGCTTGAGTGGTGGCAATCTGTGTGGTGCTTTTCTCACCGCGAATAACCGCTTTTAAGGTGTCGTAAAGGCCGACTTTATCGTACAGGTAATCCATTTTGCCAAGCTGGATATAATCTTCATAAAGGCTAGGGTTATACACTTCTGCCAATAAAAATGCGTCAGGGTTTGTGTGCTTGATATGGCTATTTAAATAACTCCAAAATTCAAGCGGTACCATTTCGGCCATGTCATAGCGAAAGCCATCGACGCCTTTTGTCTGCCAGTATTGGGCAATATGGGTGAATTTTTTCCATGAATCTGGAATCGTATCCACAGCTTGCGCTTGCCAAAACGCTAAATGCTCGGCGGTGTTTTTTTGTTTAAAGTGAGTTGGCAGAGCTGGGAAGTCATGGCTGCCATCGGGGCGCACGCCGTAATTAATCTTAACGGTTTCATACCAATCGTTTTTATCAGGTTTTGCTAGGCGTGAGCCATTGCCAGTCCACTTTGCCGGTGACTCATGAAATTTACCGTCACTCAATGGATGAGCCTCGCCGCCAAGGGGGAACATTGTGACATCAGGTACGCTAAAATTCTCATCTTGGACATAGTAAAAGTTATTGTGCCTAGCGTAACTGAGGCGAGTATTATCATTTTCACCAAAGTGTCTAGCTGCACTATATGATGAGTGATAGCCTCTGGCCACATGGTTTGGCACTATGTCTATGATGACTTTCATGCCTTGGGCGTGGGTACGTTCAATCAGGGCTTCAAATTCGGCTAAACGGTGTGCGGGATTGTCAGCAAGATCTGGATTCACATTGTAATAATCTTTGATGGCATAGGGCGAGCCCGCGCGCCCCTTGACCACATCAGGGTCGTCATGACTTATGCCAATCTGGCTGTAATCTTGAATAAGTGCATGGTGAGGCACGCCAGTAAACCAAATGTGAGTGACGCCTAAGGATTTAATATCTTTAAGGGCAAGCTCGGTAAAATCACTGAATTTACCCACGCCATTGTCACTGATCGTGCCCCATGGCTTGTTATTGGTATTGGTGTTGCCATAGAGACGGGTAAATACCTGATAGACCACCGCTTTATGGGGGATGTTTGTTACCCGTTGCGATGCCGAGCTCACTTGATCATTGGCGTAAACTTGAGTGATGCAGCTAAGGAACACGGCGTTTAATAGTAACGTTTTTATTGGGAAAGATAAGGTTTTTATCATACAAGTCACATTATTGATTGTTAAGTGTAAATCTATATCTTGGTGTGATAAAAAAGCCTGCTCCTAGAAGAGCAGGCTTTGGCTTATCGCAATTTATACGGTTAATTTGATCAGTGTATTAACGCTAAGCCTACAGCGAATAACTGGCACCAAGGAAGAATTGGCGACCAAATGACTGCAGCGTCCCTGTCTGATGGGTTTGACCGAAGTATGTCTTGTTGGCTTCATCAGTTAAGTTATTAACTTGGAATAATAACTTTAAACCTGAATCGAAGGCGTAAGAGGCTTGGTAATCAAATACGGTTTCAGCATCGAAAAAGGCCAGTTGTGATTCAACCGCAACCTGCTCTGATACGTATTCACTGCGATAACGCATACTAATGCGAGTATCGAACCCTTCATAGCCATAGAATAAGGTCGTATTTAGCACACTTTCAGACAAACCTGGCAATGGAATGCTAAGGCTTGAGCCACCTAAATCAGTGGTGAATTCAACTTCACTGTCTGAATAAGAGTAGCTGCCGCTAAAACCTAAGCCATCTAACCCATAAGGCAAGAAGTCAAACAACTGAGTATACGCAACTTCAACGCCACGGATGTAACCGCCGTTATCGTTATTTATCGCGGTTTGATATTGACCTTCATTACCAGAAACAGGGAAGGTTACGCCATCGATAACTACTTCATCTGGGACGATAAAACCCGCGTTTTTAAAGTCAAAGGGTGAGATAGTAAAATTATTGATGAAGGACTTGATGTCTTTATAGAAAAGAGCAAAAACAAATGCGCCTTCAGACTCTTCAAAGTAATGCTCATAGGATAGGTCAAACTGATCCGCATAGAAAGGATCCAATAACGGGCTTGTACTGCCCCAAGCATTGTACTTTTTAACTCCAGGTTGCGCAGCATCGTCATACCAAGAACCCACACCAGATTTAAGCTTATCGATAGGTGGACGAGCCATTACCGATGCCGCAGCAAAACGCAGCTGATCGTTAGGGGTTAAATGGAAACTTAAGTTTAAAGATGGTAAATAGTCTGTATAGGTTTTACCCATTTGAGTATAAATAAAGTTATTATTTACTACACCTCTGCCATCCGTAATATCAACGCCTTGACCGCCGCCAATTTCTTGAATTCCGTCACTGTATTGGTCAGTATTCACCACCCGAACCCCCACGTTACCAGTGACAGGTAAATCACCGATATCAAATTTAAGGTTCGCTTGCACATAGCCTGCCAATACATCTTCATTGACGCTGCCACTTTGGATCATGGTCCAGCTATTATCCCAATTCGCTGTCGGAGCAAATGGGTCTTGGCCGCTACTTGTTAATTGGGTATTGACTAAATTAACGGCTTTATCAAAATCAATACGTAAAAAGCTAGGGTAGCCCGCTAAATCGCCACCAAAATCAACTTGTTCAACCATATCCGGTGTCATTTGCAACACTGGCATATCAGCTGGGTTACTGCCAAATTCTGAACCATAACCGGCTTGTGCGCGCTGGGCATTAAATTCACGCATCGAATAGCGCACACCTATGTCAACAGAGCTGACAAAATCGTTATCTAAGGCATAATTAACATCAAATTTATAAGCCATAAGATCGTTTTGTTGATTGTATGGCCACATACCAATTTCACGCAGACCTAAGGTATTGACGTCGGTGTAGCTTTTAGCGAAATTCACATCAGCTGGGGCTAGATTATTGAGTCTATAGGTCATAGATTCGCTGGCGCGAACATTATTGGCCATATCATCATAAATAACCGCGCGGGTACCGCCATTAATAAATTTACCATCAGCGGTTGAGAAACTGATATCAGCGCTAATGGTTAAATCATCATTATTGGTCCATTCAATATTAAACGCACCAGAGGTTAAGTCAGATTGCTTAGTGTCATTATCATTGACAACGAATATGGCAAAATTATCAGTGCCATCGGTGGCGACAGTACCGCCTATCATAGAGCCGTCTTGCACTATGGCATTACTGATGTTGCCATTTTTAATTGACTTGACCCTAAAGCCTTGAGCATAGGCTTCAGATTCGAATTTTGAGTGGAAAACGTCAGCTTTCAGGCTTAAATTATCTGTAGGTTTCCAGTGAATCGCACCCATATAGCCGTCACGGGTATCATTACCGCCTTTTTGCTGGATTTCCATGCCTTCGCTCAAGGACTCTTTAGCGCCGTCGCCATTGACATCTTTTTTACCGTCATTGAAATGCAGGCCGATGAACTGATTGGCAACATAGGGCTGATATAAATGGGCATAACCTAAGGCAACACCTAAGGTTTCTTCGAGAAATTTACCTTGATAAGAGAAGCTTAAGCGATTACCAAATTCATCTGAGTCGGCAATATCTGTGGCCAAATCGTTGAAACTACCACGGACATTCAGGTTAACGCTGTGCTCTTTAGCATTAGTGAGAGGATCTGCCGTTTTAAGCTCCACAGTACCAGCAACACCACCTTCAATTAATGAAGCTTTAGGGGACTTATATACTTGAGCTTGATTGATTAATTCAGAAGGATATTGGTCGAACTCAATGGCGCGTTTACCACCTGTTGTGACTTGTTCACGACCATTAAGGGTTGCAAATACAAAGTCGCCATCCAAACCTCGGATATTAAGCCCACTTGCCTGTCCGCCAGTTCTCACCGCCGTCACACCAGGAAGCCTTGTTAGCGCATCGGCGATGGATTGATCTGGCAGTGCACCTAAATCATCGGCTGAAATCGATTCAGAAACCGTATCGCTAAAGCGTTTATTATTTAATGAAGCAATAATCGAGGTTTTGAAACCTCGTACACTAATCACTTCGATAGCTTCAGTTTGTGCTTCTTTAGTATCAGCAGTTGTTTCGACGGGTGTTTTTACATCTTCAGCAGCGTAGCCGTGCATGCTTGCACCGGCGGCAACTAACGCTAAGGTCAGCAGGCTTGGTTTAAATAGCAACATTGATCTTTCCCCTTTATGTGAACCCAGTATACCTGACGACCAAATCGAGCTCTGAGTTCTATTTATTCTTGGGCTGCGTCTTTATTGTGTTTAGCTCCCTATTGAAACCAATAAGTGCCGAAGTTATGAACAAATTGTTGCGCAGCGGTGTTGATACTACTCCTAGGGTTCTTTTCTAAACAATCGTATGCATACGTATTCAACGCTTGGGTCATAGGGGCAATAGGGCGGAAATACCTGTGTTACTCAGCTGTTTTAGGTGGTATTTTTGTTGCAGGTTATTGATAAGTATCTTGAATTAACTTTTCCGTAACCTAGGTCACGAGTTGGAATGCTTTGCATACGTATGCAAGGCTATTGAACCGAATATGGCTTCACACGTATGCTCATTTCATCATTTTAGGTGTAGTTTGTTACTGGTAAGCAACACAGAGTTAACCAAACAACATCAAGTAAGATTCTAACGAGGGGATACGATGGGGCAGTTAAGCTGGTGGCGTGGCGGGGTTATTTATCAGGTTTACCCACGCAGCCTTATGGACGCTAATGATGATGGTATTGGCGATCTTCAAGGCATAATTGCAAAACTGGATTATATTGCCAGCCTTAATGTGGATGCGATTTGGATCTCGCCTTTCTTTAAATCACCGATGAAAGATTTTGGTTATGACATCAGTGATTATCTCGCTATCGATCCTATCTTTGGCACCATGGATGATTTCGATGAGCTTATTGCCAAAGCCCATGGATTAGGCCTTAAGATCATCATAGACCAAGTGCTCAGTCACACTTCAGATGAACATGCATGGTTTGAGCAAAGCCGCCAAGACCGCAGTAATGAAAAAGCGGACTGGTACGTGTGGGCCGATCCTAAAGAAGATGGCACAGCGCCTAATAATTGGTTAGCCATATTTGGTGGCTGCGCCTGGGAGTGGGAGCCAAGGCGGCAACAGTATTACTTGCACAATTTCTTAAAGAGTCAACCAGATTTAAATTTCCACAATCCAGCGGTGCGTGATGCTGTGCTGGAGAATGTGGAATTTTGGCTGAAGAAAGGCGTTGATGGGTTTAGGCTCGATGCTATTACTTTTTGTTATCACGACCAAGAATTGCGAGATAACCCCGCAAAACCCAAGGATAAGCGTCAAGGCCGCGGCTTTAGTGAAGACAATCCTTATGCCTATCAATACCACTATTACAATAATACTCGGCCGCAAACCTTGGGGTTTATCGAGCAGCTGCGGGCCTTAATTGATGCCTATCCAGGCACCGTAACCTTAGGCGAAGTGTCATCGGAAGATTCCTTAGCCACCATGGCCGATTACACCCGGGGTGATAAGCGTCTGCACATGGCTTACAGTTTTGAGCTATTAACCAAAGATTACAGCGCCGCTTACATCCGTGAAACCGTAGAGGCCCTTGAAGCCAGTATTGGCGATGGCTGGCCATGCTGGGCTATCGGCAACCATGATGTTGAGCGGGTAGCCAGTCGCTGGAGTCAGGGGGAGGCAAAGCTGGGTCAAGTTAAGATGCTTAATGCGCTGCTGGGCTCCCTTCGAGGCAGTATTTGCACTTATCAAGGGGAAGAGCTGGGCTTAACCGAAGCCAATATCGAGTTTGAACAACTGCAAGACCCCTTTGGATTAGCATTTTGGCCTATGTTTAAGGGCCGAGATGGCTGCCGCACCCCTATGCCTTGGACCGATGCAACTGCCGGCGTGCAGCACGCAGGCTTTAGCCAAGTAACGCCTTGGTTGCCCGTTGCCGCTGCCCATGTGCCGTTAGCGGTAGATAAACAAGAGGCTGATGCTGAGTCTGCACTGCACAGTTATCGTCAATTTATGCAATGGCGCAAGCAACAAATCGCTCTTGTGGATGGCAGTATCACTTTCTTAGACATTAAGGCGCCGCTACTGGCTTTTGTGCGTGAACATCAACAACAAAGCTTGCTGGTTATCATCAACTTAACGGCTGAGACTCACGACGTATCGTTAGATGAACTTGTGCAAGATAACCCGCAATTGGCCAATATCAACAACTATAGCGTCCAAAGCGAACATGGTTTAAGCATGGCTAAGCTAGATGGGGCAAGCCGAACGTTAACATTTGCAGCTTTTGCGGTGTTTTACGCTGATAAACGTCTGGGTTAATAATGAGTTGCTTCGCGAGCTGAAGGCATATACCGCGAGTTGTGGTGACAAATTAACAAGAGTAAAAAAATAACACTATCAAAGTGATGAACAATAACAATAAGGACAGACAATATGGGTATCTCTATGGCTTCAGGCCAAACACAATCACACAGCGGAGGCGGCAATTACCGCTTTGCACTGGTGTCGCTAACTTCACTGTTTTTTATGTGGGGTTTTATCACCTGCTTAAACGACATTTTAATTCCGCACCTTAAAGCGGTTTTTTCTTTAAGTTACACCGAGGCTATGCTGATTCAGTTTTGCTTCTTTGGCGCCTATTTTTTAGTGTCATTGCCCGCAGGAAAATTAGTTAACCGTTTAGGTTATCAAAAAGGCATTGTTACCGGTTTGCTTATGGCAAGTGTAGGCTGTTTGCTGTTTTATCCTGCCGCTGCGCTGGCGACATACGGCTTGTTCTTAGGCGCATTGTTTGTACTTGCAAGTGGAATAACTATCTTGCAAGTGGCGGCGAACCCTTATGTTAACGCTCTTGGTAGCAAAGAGACCGCATCGAGCCGCTTGAATTTAACCCAAGCGTTCAATGCGCTTGGTACCACGGTGGCGCCTTTCTTTGGCGCTGTGCTTATTTTATCCGTTGCCTCAGGTGCGGTCGGGGATGTTGGTTTTGCGCAAGCAGAAGCTGAGGTGGTAAAACTACCTTATCTTATCTTGGCGGGGATGCTGGCAGCATTAGCGGTGATTTTCTCAAAACTACGCTTACCGGTTATTGAAGAGCATCAAGTGAATGCTGAAAGCCAAGCGGGCGCTAACGGCCAAGTGATTAGTCACAATGGCAAAACCAGTGCACTGCAATCGATTCACCTTGTGTTAGGTGCTGTGGGTATTTTTGTCTACGTGGGCGCAGAGGTTTCAATTGGCAGTTTCTTAGTGAGCTTTTTAGGTGAAACCGATATTGCCGGTCTTGAAGAAGCACAAGCCGCAAAGTACATCACTTATTACTGGGGTGGTGCTATGGTTGGGCGTTTTATTGGCTCAGCGGTGATGCAAAAAATCGCAGCAGGTAAGGTGCTTGCTTTTAATGCCTTGATGGCTGCGTTATTGGTATTAGTTGCCATGAATACCAGTGGCTTAATCGCTATGTGGGCAATTTTAGCTGTGGGATTATTTAACTCTATTATGTTCCCGACTATTTTCAGCCTAGCCTTACGTGATTTAGGCCCTCACAGTTCACAGGGCAGCGGCGTTTTATGTCTTGCCATTGTGGGCGGTGCGATAGTACCACTGTTACAAGGTATGATGGCAGATAGCATGGGCTTGCAACCTGCGTTTATTTTACCGGTTATTTGCTATGGCTTTATTCTCTTTTACGGTGCTAAAGGATCCAAGCTGTAAGCATGCTGACTTATGGTGGTTAATGCGGATTTAGTAAACAATAAAAATGATCACATTAGGTGGTCATTTTTATTTGATCTGTATCAATAACTATTTAGTTCTTAATTGCTTATAAACGAGTCTAAGGGTTAATCTAAATCGTTTTATGGTCGCTTTATATTATGAACGGACATTAATTAAATTTTGAAAACCCGATTTTAGTACCTAGTTGTTAGTACTTAGTCTTTAGTCATTGGTTTTAATACGGTTGTTATGCCAAGTAAGGAACATCAAGGTTAACCATTACAGGTTAATCATAATAAGCCCAATGATGGGCGTGACAGGGAGTTGATACGATGGAACGTTATTACGTTATTACGTTATTGGTGTGAACCAATGAAAGCTATTAATCATTTTTTCCGTAAAACTGCCATTGCCAATCGCTTGTTGGCTATGTGCATCGTTTGCCTTATTGCCACCTTACTCATGCTGTATTTTGCCTTTAGCCGCATGGACCAAGTATTAGTTCAGGAAAAAGAAGCCAAACTCACCGCCTTAGTGGATACCGCCATTACCTTAGTTGAAGTCTATCAGCAAGCCAGTCTCTCATCAGAGATGACAGAGCTAGAAGCTAAGAAAATGGCGTTATTGGCGCTGGATAAATTACGTTATTCCCAAAATGAGTATTTTTTCACTTTAGATAGCCAAGGGGTGATGCTGCAGCATGCTTACGTTAAAAAACTAGAAAATACCAATGTGCTTGAGGTCAAAGATCCCGAGGGCGTTAAGCTCTTCCAGTTAATGCTAGACAGGACATCACTCAAGGGTACTGCGCGGGTTGATTATATGTGGAATAAACCTGAGCAGTCTTCACCAAGCCCAAAAATGACAGTGGTAAAGCGCTTTGAGTCATGGGGCTGGATAATTGGTACAGGTGTGTATGTGGATGACATTGAGCAGCAAGAGTTGGCATTCATCAAAGCTTATTTAGTCCTGCTCGCGTTGGTGGGACTTCCCGTATTGTTGTTTTTATTTATCATAGTGCAAAGCATTTTGAGCCCGATGAAACAAACATTAGTGGCGTTTGAGAATATAGCCAAAGGTGAAGGAGACTTAACGCTACGACTTGCAGAAGAGGGCAATGATGAGCTTAGGCAGATAGCGGGTTATTTCAATGATTTTACTAGTAAAATCCAACAACTCGTCACTTCAGTATCAGGTTCAGTGTACCAGAGCCGTCATTTGGCTGGGGGCTTGTCAGATATTGCATCTAAAGCAGATAACCATGCACTGTTAGTTCAAGAGGAAACTGAGAATGTAGTTAGCGCTATTAAGCAAATTTCAGTGGCTGCCCATGATATTGCTGATAACGCTAAAGTGGCGCAGGACAACGCCAAAATTGCCGATGGCGAAGTGGTGCACACCCAAGCTTTGGTAAGAAATACTGCTGCGGAAGTTGATTTATTGTCCAATGAGCTTAGCTCTGCGGATCACGCGGTTGCAGCACTTACCGACAGCTCAAGAAAAATAGGTCAAATTTTAGCAACTATAGGTGAAATAACAGAGCAAACCAATTTGCTAGCCCTTAATGCCGCCATAGAAGCTGCGCGAGCCGGGGAGGCTGGGCGAGGATTTGCTGTGGTAGCAGGTGAAGTGCGAGTGCTGGCTAAGCGCACTCAAGATGCCACATTAGAAATCAGCAGTATTATTACGCTTATTGAGCAAGCAATAACTGGAGTGACTAAAGCCATTAGCGGCGCCCAAGGAAAATCGGCCCAAGCAGTATTGCAAACGACCGATTTGGTTGACGCTATTGGTAAAATACAGCAGGCCATTAGTCACATACTGCAGATGAGCATTCAGACCGCACTAACCACCAAGGAGCAAAGCACAGGCATTGCATCCCTGCATGAGCATATTGATAAGATTAATCACATGTCTCTTGAGAACAGGAATCAAAATACTCAAATCAGCGCAACAAGCCATGAACTCGTATCAGGTTCTAGTGCTATGGCTAATATTGTGGCTGTGTTTAAGGTTTAATTAACGGGCAACAGGACTATTATGGGCGGCTTAAGGTCGCCATAATAGATAATACTTCTGCGTAGGAAATATCGTATTGCTTGGCAAGATTGAAAATTTTTGTCTTGTAGGTTTGTACTTTCTCTTGCTTAATCTGTTCCGATTGCTTTTTTTCAACCATGTCATTTACAGCGCTTTGCAGAAGCTGCAATCGCTTCATGCTGTAATCCAAGCTTGATAAATATCCTGTCATCTGGGCTTGGGTACGGGCATGTTCTAAACTGTTATTGGTGCGCTTTTCAAAATCCATTTCATCCAATGCGCTAATCATTTGTTGCAAATTAATGTCACTAGGCATGATGCTGATACTATTAGGGTAAGAAAGCTAAATTATAGACAGTTAATTAACACAAGTCACCTAGCACCTTAGGCTATATTGTGGTTTTATAATGACTTTTTAGCTGTTTTTTTGCTCACACCTGTCATAGTACTTTTTATTCGCTCAATAAATATGTACTGTTAATTCAAGGTAACTGCAGATCGCAGTTGATCATTTGCGCACAATAGGGAGTGGTAACATGCAGCAAGCTTGGCCATCATCTGAGAGTCTTGGAGTACTAGATCCTGATATGGATGATTTACTACCGGATTTATTTGATTTATATCCTGATAAATTACAACTGGTTAATGAGCAGTGGCGTAATTATGGCGGCAAAGCCGTCTTTGCTGGTGAAGTCGTGACAGTAAGCTGCTTTGAAGATAACTCCAAGGTTAAATCGCAATTAGCACAGCCGGGTAAGGGCAAGGTATTGGTGGTGCATGGACAGGGCTCATTCGCCAAGGCCTTGCTTGGAGACATGATTGCCAAAAGTGCCTTGAATAATGGTTGGGAAGGCATAGTTATTTACGGTTGTATTCGAGATGCAGGCGCGATAGCCAAGATGCCAATCGGGGTAAAAGCTTTAGGCGTGACCCCGATTAAGACGCAAAAGCGTGATTTAGGTGAACTTAATGTGCTTATTGAGATCGGCCAAGTGTCGATAAAGCCTGGCATGATGCTCTATGCTGATTTAAATGGTGTGGCGTTAAGTGAGTCGAGGCTCATTTAATAGTGCCATTAATACTGCTAATAAATAGTGCTATGAAATCCCATCATTACTAACGCTTGGCACTAACATTAATATTAACGCTCGGCACTGGTATTAATACTCGTGCCGAGCGTTACCAAAGAGGAAAACTGATGAAGCTGATTAAATGGCTGTTTGCCATCATCGCCGCATTATGCGTGTCATTAATACTTTATATTACGCTGATATTCGATTTAAACAGTTTCAAACCTGAGCTGGTTGAGCTGGTTGAAAAGCAAACTGGCCGTGAGCTACAGATCAGCCAAGATTTAAGCTGGAGCTTCTTTCCTTCGCTCGGCATAGATTTAGGCGGCATTAGCCTGTCAAATCCCCAAGGGTTTGACACCAAAATGATGCTTGAAGTGAACACTGTGGTGGCAAGTGTTGCGCTGCAACCTTTGTTATCTAAAAAAATTGAAATTGAGCAGCTGCTATTAGATGGGGTTGAAATTAATCTTGTCACCACTAAAGACGGCCGCTCAAGCTTAGAAGGCTTAGTGAATGAAACCGCGTCTAAAGCTGACGCTAATCCAGAAACTACAACAGACAATGCCGCAGAAGAAGCTGGCTCTGCTAATAGTGCATCCCGCAATCTTGCCATCAATGAGCTTAATATTGGCGGGATAAGTGTCACTAATGCCAAGGTGAATATCATCAATTTGGCTCAAGGCAGTAAAACATCGTTGAATTTAAAAGAGTTCACCTTAGGGGCGTTCAGTTTAGGTCAAGCATCACCGCTGCATTATGAGCTTGAGATGGCAGCGAATGTAAACATCACCAGTGAAGGTAAAGGCCAGCTGACAGTGAGTCAGGATTTTAGCAAGGTGAGTATAGCGGGCCTTGAAATCAGCACCACGATGAGCGGTGATACGTTACCTCAAACTATCAATACTGTGATGCAAGGCGCGTTAAGTGTTGATCTTCATCGCCAAGCACTGCAATTGACACTGGATAAGTTATCCGCTCAAGACTTTAGCGGCAGCGCTGAACTTGATGTCAATTATGGAAAACCTATTCCAAAGATTAATCTGTCGCTGGCATTGGATGAAATGGATCTTGACCCCTACCTGCCTAAAGACTCAAGCAACGAAAGTGCGAGCACTGACACTGATGAGTCATCAAGCCCAGCAGTGGAGCCTGATTTAACCGGGTTACGCCTGATTGACCTTAACTTGTCGGTAAAAATAGCCGCCATAAAAGCCGCTAAACTTAAGACTGAAAACTGGCAGTTAGCCATGACAGTAAAAAATGGCAAGCTTGTGATTAAGCAATTTAGCCTTGACCTTTATCAAGGAAAAATGAACCTAACCGCAGCGTTGAATGCCAATCAAGGAGTTGCCAGCTATCAGTTTGAGCAGTCCCTAAGCGGAGTGCAGATAAGGCCATTATTAAAAGATGCCGCCGAGCTTGAGGTATTGTCAGGAGTTGCGAATTTTTCAATATCTGGCCATGGCAGCAGTTTAATTCCTGATAATCTAAAGCAGCAACTGCTGGCTCAAGGCAAGTTTGAAGTCGCCGATGGCGCGCTCTACGGCGTGAATGTGCCGCAAATGCTACGTACTGCCCAAGCGAAACTGAGCGGCGATCTCTCAGCGGTGGATAACCAAGAGAAAAAAACAGATTTCAGTCGCCTAACGGGTAGCTTTAATATCAAGGATGCCATCGTAACCAATCCTGACTTGGCGCTATCAGCACCTTTACTTCGTATTGCAGGGGCTGGAGATTTAGGCATCATTAGTCAAGCCATAGATTATAAACTCACCACCCGAGTTGTGGGCTCGCTTACTGGCCAAGAAGAGCAAGCTAATCCATTAAAAGGACTAGATATTCCCCTTAAAATATCAGGTACAGTACAGACACCTGAGTTTGGCTTAGATACCAGCGGTTTGTTGGATGCAAAACTTAAACAAGAAACCGATAAAGTCAAAGAGAAAGTGAAAGATAAGCTTAAAGATAGCTTGTTAAAACGCCTAGGAGGTCTGTAATGTTATCAAGCCATACTGGCAACTTGAGCTTAATTTTTGGACTTATGCTCAGTGCTAATGCTTGTGGTCATCAAGCGGAATCCATTAATGACTCCAGTGATAAAAGCCTTGCATCTGTTGTTACTGAAAAGCCAGCGGAGCAGAAACTAGCAGTCGCAGCGCTTAAAGTATCTGGCACTTTGATTAGCCAAGAGGCACAGGCGATGACACAGAACACCGTAGAAACACCCACAGTGTTGAAGGCAAGCTTAACTGGCACGGTGAAACTTGCCCCTAAGGAGTCGACGCAGCAAGCTCAAACACTTACCTTGACCTTAGTCAATCAACAGCAATATGCCGTTGCATTGCAATACAATTCAGGCATGACAGCGGATCTTTGGCTGCTGGCACCTGATGGTACTCGTTTGTGGGCGTGGAGTGATGAGATGATGTTCACTCAAGCCATCAGAAACGTGACCATGGCCAGTGGCGAGACGCTTACTGTGGAGTTTCAATTACCGGCGCATACACTGGCTAATATAAAGGGGCCTGAGTACAAGTTAAAAGCTATCCTCAAAGCCAAAGCCATGGATGACAGTAAACTCATGTTAGTTAATGAGGTGGACTATTTAATTCAATATTGATGACGTCATAGAGGATGCAGGAATAAAAACGGCAAGCCAAAGTGGCTTGCCGTTTTCTATTTCAACCCACACGGATTGTTAGGAGGTTGCTTGATTGTCGATCACAAGTTTTAAGATTTGCCCAGGTTGCAGGTAGTTATTTTTCTGCAGGCTATTCCATTCAACTAATTCAGTAACAGTGACTTTATATCTAGCTGCAATGCGGGCTAAGGAATCGCCTGAGCGCACCTTATAGTTCACTATACGTGAGGCTTGCACTGTGCTGGCTTCATTGGCCCAAATGGTCAGCTCACGACCAATTTGTAGTTTTGAACTCATGGTGAGCTGATTCCATTTGGAGATTTGCGGTATGCTGACGCCATACTTCTTGGCGATTTCCCATAATGAATCCCCAGATCTAATTTTATGGATTAACTTGGCGTTACTGGTCTTGATTTGTGGTTTACGAGCTATGACTTGGTCATTAGACATGCTGGCAAGATCAGGATCTTTAGCGGCAACAGGAATAATTAAGTAACGACCAGCCACAATACTATTATTGCCTAAACCATTACTTGAGCGAATGAGTTTTGCACTGGTTTCAAATTGATCGGCAATTTCACTGATGCTATCACCAGATTTAATTTTATAACGTACCCAATTTAAACGTGATTCGCTGTCTACCTTGGCTAATGCTTGATTAAAGAGCTTGGCTTTTTCTATGGGCACAAATAGCTGATGTGGCCCCACAGGTGAGGTGGCCCAGCGGCTAAATCCGGGGTTTATCGCTTTTAATTCTTCAATGGAAATTTGTGCCATTTCAGCGGCCAAAGATAAATCCATTTGGGATTCTGTATTCACTAAGGCTAATCTTGGAATGTCGTTAATAGGGGTTAACTTAATACCGTACTTGTCGGCATTTTTGATGACATCGGCTAAAGCCAGTAACTGTGGCACGTAATGGCGTGTGGTTTTTGGCAAAGCTAATGACCAAAAATCAGCCGATTTTCCTCGGGCTTTATTTTGCTTAATAGCAGAGAGTACCCGGCCTTCACCAGTATTGTACGCTGCAATGGCATATAGCCAATTAGCATCCATTTTTTTATGTAAATAGGTTAATAATTTAATGGCAGCGGCAGTGGATGTGGCGACATCGCGGCGGCCGTCGTACCACCAATTCATCTTGATGCCTAAGTTACCAGCGGTCGGTAAAGTAAGCTGCCATAACCCTGCGGCCTGGCCTGGTGACACAGCCATAGGATTATATGCGCTTTCAACGATAGGCAGTAAAGCCAGTTCCAGTGGCAAGTTATTCTTTTCAAGCTCGGCAATAATATATTGTAAAAACGGCGCCGCTCGGCGAGAAATGGTTTTTAAGTGTTTGGGATGCTTAATATACCACTGACGATACTCATCGACTAAGGCGCTGTCTGCGATGGGCAGTTTCATCTCTAGTGCGAGTTTTTGCCATAGATCTTGGGCCTGAACGACATCTTCTTGAATGCTAGCTAAGCTTTGATTGCCAGTGGGTTTACGGCTGTATTCAAGGGTATCTTCCAAAGAAGAGGACTGAGGCTGAGTCTGTGTTTGAGGCAAGGTCTGACAACCCGCAAGGAAGACTAAGCCGCCAGCAATTAAGTAACATGTTGATCTCATTGAAGATGGTCTTCCTTATTAGAGTCAAATACTGACTAAAAAGTGGTCATTTTCGGACACGAATTTTGCATTGTAAAACAAATCATCTCACTTGTCTTATTAAACTAATTTTATCGATGACATTTACACAAATTAAAAGTGGTCCTTCCATTTTCGAAGCAAGGTAAATGTTTGTAATTCATCAGTAACTTCGATATTGAACTGTTTAGCAACGGCCATTTTTACTTCACTGGTATGGCAACGAAGAAAGGGATTGATGGTCAGTTCGGTACTGAGTTCAGCGGGGATTGTTGGCACCTTATTATCACGGGCCTTAGTTACCCAAGAAGCATATTGAACTAAATGTGGATTGTTAGGCGTGACAGTGAGCGCAAAGTTCAAATTTGCTTGGGTGTATTCGTGAGCGCAATAAATTTTACTGTGGGCGGGTAATGATGCCAGTCTATTTAATGATGACAGCATCTGTTCTGGCGTGCCTTCAAATAGACGGCCGCATCCGGCGCTAAATAAAGTATCACCACAAAAAATGGCATCTTCGATTAAATAGGCAAAATGACCTAAGGTGTGACCAGGTACATGGATAACTTCTACATTGGACGCTAAATGAGGCAAAAACAGTGATTTTTCAGCGATGAGATGATGAGTGATGCCTTCAATGCCTTCAGCTTTAGGACCATAAACCGGTAAGTTTCCTTGGTAATGTGCTTGTAAATCCCGAATGCCGCCCACGTGATCTTGGTGCTTATGGGTAATAAGTATGCCGGCTAAGGTTAAGTTTTTCTCGTTGAGATAGGCCAGCACAGGGGCTGCGGTGCCGGGATCAACCACGTAAACAAACTCTGAATCCTGAGCGCCTAGGATCCAAATATAATTATCGTTAAAGGCAGGAATTTCCGTGATGCTAAGCATGTATTTTTCCATGACGATTCTGTTAAGCTGACAGAGTAACGGATTGTGAACTAAAAGCCAAAATCGGCTGAGGCCCAATATCCATTCTTTTAGTGCTAGAGCTTGTATTAAAGCCTGCACTAATGTCTGAAATCGCTAGGGTTTGACTTCAATGAGAACAGAGGAGGATACATGCGCTTGGTGACAAAGCCTAGACAATGGCAGCAGCTTCCCTATAGCGAGCACATCAAGCTGGCGGTTGAAACTCAGTTAGCTTCATGGTGGCCTAAAGTGTTTGGCTATCACTTGCTGAAATTGGGCTCCTTGAGTGCAGGCCTTGACAGCCAAGGCTGCAGTATTTCACGGCATTATTCTGTGTTTGATGACACTGGTGCTGACATTATTGCCGATCCGCACCACTTGCCGTTGAAAAATACCACTATAGATACAGTGCTAATGAGTTTCTTAATTGAGTTTGAAACTAACCCTTATCGTTTACTCAGGGAAGTGGATAGGGTACTTATTAGCGGTGGCTATGTGATTATTGTGGGTTTTAACCCCATAAGTCCGTTGTTTATGGGCAAAGTATTGTCACGATATCAAACAAGGCTGCCTTGGTGTGGGCAGTTTTTTATGCCATCAAGGGTGAAAGATTGGCTCGGATTGCTAGGTTATCAGGTGCTTGAAGATAGCCGTAGCTTATATCATCCCTTAATTCGCCCCTTTGCCTTTGGTCAATACCTAGAGCAAAGTCTGCAGCGCTGGCTCCCAGGTACAGGTAGCGTCTATTTTATTGTTGCCCGTAAATTGGATGCACCTTTGACGCCAATTCGCGATAAAAAACGTCCACAGCAACACAGTTGGTCGCCTGCGCCAAGTGCAGGGCGATTAGGGGATCATAAGCTGTCTTGATAGCCAATATCGATCTGTTTGGGCTTAGCTTCTGCCGCCGCTCTTGCCAGTTTATCGCAACGCTCATTTTGCACGTGGCCTGCATGCCCTTTAACCCAGCGCCAATCTATAGAGTGTCTTTGGCTAACGCTGTCTAAGCGTTTCCATAAATCAACGTTTTTAACCGCTTGTTTATTTGAGGTCATCCAGCCTTTTTTCTTCCAGCCGTGGATCCACTGGGTGATCCCTTGACGCATGTATTGACTGTCGCTGGTTAAGGTAACGACACAAGGTTCCATCAAGGCTTCCAGGGCTATGATAGGTGCCAGTAATTCCATACGGTTATTTGTAGTTAAGGCAAAGCCATCGGCAATTTCTTTTGAATGCTGTTTATATTGCATTACAATACCATAGCCTCCAGGACCTGGATTACCAAGACATGAGCCGTCGGTGTAGATATTGACTTGTTTATGTGTTGTCATCATGACTGCCTATTACGAATTTAATCCGGCGCAGTATAACGATTTTTAGATTAAGTTGATAAAGACTATGACCATTATTTCCAGCGCAAGCCGCCAGATTATTTTAGATACCGAAACCACCGGCATGAATCAAGCCGGTGGCGCGATTTACATCGGCCATAGGATCATCGAAATTGGTTGTGTTGAGGTGGTCAATCGCCGCCTTACGGGGCGTACTTACCATCAGTATATTAATCCTGGGCAACTTATTGATCCAGAAGCCATAGCGGTTCACGGTATTACCGATGAGCGGGTGGCCAATGAGCCAAGGTTCCATCAGATTGCTCAAGAATTTATTGAGTTTATTCAAGGCGCAGAGATTGTCGCCCATAACGCGAGCTTTGACGTGAGCTTTATGGATCATGAATTTTCTATGTTGCAGCCAAGAGGACCTAAGACTCATGACATCGTTGATATCCTCGACAGTTTATCCATAGCAAAACGGCTTCATCCTGGGCAAAAGAATAATTTAGATGCCTTGTGCAAGCGTTATGGCATAGATAACTCACGACGGACCTATCACGGCGCATTATTGGATGCCGAGATTTTGGCCGATGTTTACTTATTGATGACCGGTGGACAAATCAAGTTTAATTTATCCAGTGAACAGGCAGGGCAGGAAGCTGGAGGGATCCAACGACTTGATCCATCTGGATTTAATCTTAAAGTGATAGCGGCTTCTGCCGATGAACTAGTATTACACGAGTCTCGCCTTGATCTGGTGCAAAAATCCGGAAAATGCCTCTGGAGAGGATAACAACATTCCTATGAGTCTATCGCTTAGTTATTGCCGCAGTGCTTTTATTGTCTTGCTTTTAGGGGCAGTCTTTTTTTCGACTTATGCTCATGCAGAGCCAGTACCGTACACCAGTGCTAGCGAGCTTAAAAATCGCTTTAGAATCGATCATATGGTCGATGAACTCACGTTGCTGGTGCAAAGGAAATACGGCTCAGCCCCTGTGGTTATTGTATTGCCAGATGGCAGTAAATGGTATTCGACTCGCCACCCTGAGGAGGTGAAATGGGTTGACGGGATAACTGGCGACATGATCCAGATTAAAAAACCTATGCCAGGTCCTTGGCAATTATTGGGCAACGTGATTGAAGGCTCGAGCATTCAAAAAATTTCCAAGCTTGATATTGAAGTTGCACAGATCCCTCAACCGTTATTTCAAGGCGAGCGCTTAAAAGTGACGGCCAAAATGCTCGGCGATGACCTGTTAATGCGCTTACCTGGGCTTGATTTTATGCTGGAATGGACTGTACGCTTGGTCAGTAAGCATCTGCCAGAGGATGAAAACTTTTCCGCAGGTAGTATCATCGCAGGGGCTTATAAAGACAACGGTGAAGGCTTAGATGAAGCCCCAGATAATGCCGTGTTTACCAGTATGATCAACCTCAACCAGCCTTGGGGACATTACGACTATCAAGTCATCGCCAGAAATGCCGTCTTTGAGCGTGAAATTAATTACCCTATCTTCTTATCCCCGCAGCCAATTAAGGTCAATATGCTGGCCTCTGACGATCCCTTAAGTGGCGTATGGCAGCTTGAGCTTATCGTGGATGATGACTTATTAAAGCTAGAGGAGACACATTTTGAATTTGAATTAGTGGGGCCTGCAGGGCTGCAACTTCCAATCTTAATTGATGAAGTCACTCAAGCTAATACCTTATACCCACTACCTACAGCCACTGTTTTTGGCAGTTATCGAGTTAAAGGCAATGTGGTCAGCACCACCATCACAGGCCGTGAGATAGTATTAGAACTTCCAGAGTTATTTTTTAATTTTATCGAGCCTCCTGAGCCGCCTCCATCAGAGGCGGAACTTGCCGCCGTTGCTGCAGAAATTGCTAAAGTGGCTGAGCTCAAAGCTAAGGAAGACGCAATATTTTGGATAGTCACAGTAAATGTGGGGTTATTTTTGTTTGGCGTTATAGGCTTTGTTGTGTGGCGTAAAAAGCAGGCACTGAATAAAGCATTAGCGGCAGCTGAATTAAGATTAATGCAAGAGCAAGAAACCGCAGAGAAAAAAGCTGTAAGTCAGGACAATGCTGAAGTCGACTTAAACTTACCAGAAGAGAGTTAGGGACGGCGCTATAATTCAAGCTTCTTAAGGGATGATAAAAACTTTCCCCGAAAAAGATGAATAAAAAGAAGTTGAACTTTGGTTCTTCTTCTTTTTATTTACCCGCAGTGCTTACTTTTTACGTTTGATCATCTGCTGAATATAAAGGTATGTTAGCCAGATAAAGGCGCAAATGATGCCGCTAATCACACCAACTAAATGGGATTCTGTCGCGACTCTGGCGCCTATCAGCTCGACAACGCTGTCGCTTGCGCCATAGGTTTGCTCGTAACACACCTTAGCCAATACCCCTGCGAGTAAAAGATATCCTGAACGATAGCCGCGGGTGATATCCATTATGGCGCCAAAGCTAAATAAGCCATGCAGTACTCCACTTAAGCCTACGTAGCTGAGTAGTGCTGGGTAGTAGAAATACAAACCTAGGCCCTCAAACAGGCAAAGGCTTATAAATAACAGGTAGATTAGTAAGGCTTGCTTGCGATAATGCATTTCGTGGAGGAATAAAATCACCCACAGCCCTGCAAGGTTCATGGCTAAATGCCACAGGTTGGTATGGAGTAAATTACCTGTCAGCAAACGCCACACTTGACCTTGTGTAATATTGAGCCGTAGATAGCTAAAACTATCAGATACAGATGAGCCTTGAGCCGAAAACCACTCTAGCCCCCAAAATGCACTTGAGATAGCCGTGATAATGGCGGCAAATAAATACAAGGGCTTCCACAGGGAAGCGCTGTTATCCTGATTTGATTTACGCAGGCTTGCCATCGGTCTTTTGCTCTAATGAGGCCATAACGCTTGGCTTATTATTAAGATAATCATTTAAGCCGTTTTGTCTTAAATGGCAAGCTGGGCAATCGCTGCAGCCTTGACCTATGATGCCGTTGTAACAGGTTAATGTTTGCTCTTGAACTAAGGTTAGACTGTGATATTTATCTGCCAGCGCCCAAGTTTCAGCTTTATTTAGCCACATTAATGGCGTGACTAAATTAATCTGTTTGTCCATACCTAGACATAGGGCGCTTTCCATGGCGCGAACAAATTTATCGCGGCAATCAGGATAACCAGAAAAATCGGTTTCACACACCCCGGTTATCACGCTGTCAGCGCCCAATTGGTAAGCGTAAATACCTGCTAAGGTGAGGAACAAAATATTGCGCCCAGGCACAAAGGTATTGGGTAAGCCATTTTCCATCAATTCATGGGACACAGGAATGGCATCACGGGTAAGAGCTGAGATAGCTAATTCGTTGAGTAGGCTCACATCCATGACTTTGTGGCTAGTGATTTTTAAGTTGCTTGCCAAGGCTTTAGCCACTTCAATTTCTGCATCATGGCGCTGACCATAATCAAAAGTAATAGCGTGAACTTCATCAAACTGGGTGAGCGCCTGAATAAGGCATGTAGTGGAATCTTGACCACCACTGAAAACGACGACTGCTTTAGACATAGGAGTACCAAATAAAAAGGGAAAATATGACAGGCGGACACTGAGCGACGTCCATGAAGCAGGTAGGCTTGTCTTAAGTGGGGTAGTTTATCTTAAGCATAGGCCTTTACGCAAAAACTTGCAGCAGAGAGCAAAATCCACTATAAATGCCGACCCGCAAAGATTAAAGGCCAACAATGAACTATCCAGTCAACGAAGTATTCGAAACTATTCAAGGTGAAGGCTGTTTTACCGGCGTGCCAGCCTTATTCGTGCGCCTGCAAGGCTGCCCTGTGGGCTGTGCTTGGTGCGATACTAAGCAGACATGGGATGTGCTGGCCGACAACAAGGTGACTCCAGAGCAAGTGATTACCGTGGATGGCACCATAGGACGCTGGGCAAATCATGATGGCGTGAGTCTTATCGCTGCTTTTCAGGCCAAAGGATTCACTGCTAAGCATATCGTGCTAACGGGTGGTGAGCCTTGTCTTTATGATCTCAGCGACATTACCCATACCTTTATTGCGGCAGGTTATGGCGTACAAATTGAGACCAGTGGCACCTTTGAAGTGAAATGTCATCAAGACGTGTGGGTGACAGTATCGCCTAAAATCAATATGAAAGGCGGCTACAAGGTGCTTGAGCAGGCATTGGTTCGCGCCAATGAGATTAAGCATCCCATTGCCACCCAAAATCACATCGATGAACTCGATGAGTTGTTAGCGGATATTGACCTTAGCGGTAAAACCATTTGCTTGCAGCCTATCAGCCAGAAGGCGAGGGCCACCGAGCTGGCAATGAAGACCTGCATCGCCCGTAATTGGCGCTTGTCTATCCAGACTCATAAGTATCTTGATATCGATTAATGCTGTTATCTTGCCGCTAGAATTAAGGCACTTGAAATAAATAGCGCGCCCTTTGGCGCGCTATTTATTACTTTGACGGCATTAGCACTATGATTAGCTCGTCTAACTCACCATTCATCTTATTCATTATTCAATAAGGCCACATAAGTCGAAGGCGGCAAGCTTATTCTGGTACACACTGATGTCACCTATGTGCGCTTCAATCCAAGCATTATCATAATAGGTATCTAAATAACGCTCACCTGAATCGCAAAGCAAGGTCACGATAGAGCCTGTCTCACCCCGTTCACGCATTTGAGTCGCCAGCAATAGGGCACCATACAAGTTGGTACCAGTGGAGGCGCCTGTCTTGCGGCCAATAAGCTGCTCTAACCAGTGTATGGTGGCAATAGAGGCTGCATCTGGGATGCGTTTCATCTCATCCACTACGCCAGCAATAAAGGATGGTTCGACTCGAGGCCTGCCTATCCCTTCAATTCTACTGCCGCTGCAATCAGTGAGGCTGGCATCGCCACTGCGATAATACTCATAAAATACCGAATTTTCAGGGTCGACTACGCAAAGCTGAGTGGTAAGTTGTTGATACCGGAGGTAGCGACCAATGGTGGCAGATGTGCCGCCAGTCCCTGGGCTCATTACTATCCATTGGGGGATGGGATGAGGCTCTTTTTGCATCTGATTGAATATAGAATCGGCGATGTTATTGTTGCCACGCCAGTCGGTTGCACGCTCGGCATAAGTAAATTGATCCATATAATGACCATTGAGCTCTTCGGCTAATCGCTCGGATTCGGCATAAATTTCACTGCCTTTATCGACAAAATGGCATGTGCCGCCATAGAACTCAATTTGCTGAATTTTTTTCTTCGCGGTGCTCTTTGGCATCACAGCAATAAAGGGTAGGCCTAGCAGGCGAGCAAAATACGCTTCAGAAATCGCTGTGCTACCAGAAGATGATTCAATGATCGTGGTGTCTTGTTTTATCCAGCCGTTACACAGGGAGTAAAGAAACAGCGAGCGAGCTAGGCGGTGCTTTAAACTGCCAGTAGGATGGGTACTTTCATCTTTTAAGTAAATATCGACCCCTTCAAGTTGTGGCAAGGCAAGCTTGATAAGATGTGTATCGGCGCTGCGCTGAAAATCCGCTTCAATAAGCCCGATGGCGCGATTAACCCAAGACTGTGACATGGTAAAACCTTATAAACACAAAATGATATAAATCATAATAAAAAAGCATAACAATAAATAGCCCAATCGACAGTGCTTAGGAAAATAAGCTCAACAACTTAAACACAAGAGTGATTGATTGAGTCGATATGCTGGATGAGAGGTGTTTTATAACAATGCCGTGCGGTGTAAAAAGAGAGGAGGTTAAATCACAACTGAAGAGCAGCCGCCTAAAATATTAAGCGATGTTTAGGGTTAGCTGTGGGTTGTTTTTTAGCCGTAAGTGATTTAGCTGCGAGTACAGCAGAATGAGTGCTAACCCGAGAAGGTAAATTAACATTGTGAATTGAAGCGTGGATAAAAATACCAATATAGAAATGGTGGAGGGAGAAGGATTCGAACCTTCGAAGGCTGAGCCGTCAGATTTACAGTCTGATCCCTTTGGCCACTCGGGAACCCCTCCACTGATAAAGCACGTTAGTGGCTTACTAACGATGGAACCTAAAACTTTAGCATGACAAAAACTGAGTTAAAAAAGATGGTGGAGGGAGAAGGATTCGAACCTTCGAAGGCTGAGCCGTCAGATTTACAGTCTGATCCCTTTGGCCACTCGGGAACCCCTCCAACAATATCTTTTTTACTTGGACTATGCCGTACTTTCTAGCAGGTTATCCGTCATTACTCAGGAGTAATTTGATAACACACTAGACGCAAATGGTGGAGGGAGAAGGATTCGAACCTTCGAAGGCTGAGCCGTCAGATTTACAGTCTGATCCCTTTGGCCACTCGGGAACCCCTCCTCAATTGCGGCGGCAATAGTAGTCAGAAACAAAAGTTAAGTAAAGCGCAAAACTAAAATAAAACTCAAGTAATGCTTCAAGTGGTCGATTAAGTGTCAATCCCGGTAGTTAATCAACCAACGAGTTGTTTTGGTGGTGTTTTTTTATGCAAATTGAGTTTCCCCTCGTCAATGAGTCACAATGTGGTAATCGCTTGAATCAAGCGATTGAGAACCACAGACGGGGAGAGTTTGGCTTAATTTTGGCATTGCTATCGGCAGATGCCAGAGATCAGGCTCAATTTCAAATAGATAGCGATTTATCTCAAGCAGAAAAGTTAATCAAACAATTTGAACTGCCAAAATCCCAAGTCTTAATTGCAGATCTGTCGACCACTGAGCCGTTAACGGATAACGCACAGGTGTATTATCAGCAAGGCCTGCGAGGGTTTCAGTTGGCTCAAGCATTGACGCCAGAAGCCTTGGTTATTCGTGGTCATACCCCTGATGATATGGCGCTGGCGCTGAGCAATTGCGATCCTCTCACTCGGTTGCGGCAACAAGAGGCTATTCCTAAGCTGCCAGATTTTAATCAAATGCACTTCATCGACCAGCTCGCTATGCAGAGGCAGATCAGTGCCACGCTGGCATTAAGTGCCTGATCTTCTAAATTACTGAGCTGAGTTTATTTTGAAGCGGCCGATAGCGGAACTGTGAATTGGCTTTGAGTTAATGACAATAAAATCACTTAAAATAATGACTTCAAATGGGCTTGAGTGATCCTTAAGCTCTAATCATATTTATGGAGCATATCCATGACAACTAAATCAATGGCAACTAAGTCTATGACCGCATCCACGATTAACTCAACTATGGCTGATACAGTGGCAAATGAACCTGCCACAGCATCATCTGCTGAAGGCCAAAATCAAGTTAATGATAGCTGTAATACCTGTGGCAGTTTTGTCGATATAGGTACAGTTATCGAAGCCAATGATGGTGAGCTGGAAATTCGCCTGCAAGGCGAGAATGCAGAGGTTGATGCTGCTTGCTTAAAAGAGAAAGCGCTACAGAGATTTAAAAGCGTTAGCGCCTCTATGAAAAGCATAGATGATGGTGTTATATTAGCGTTAAACTTTGAATACACAGTGGAAAAAATGATTTTCCAGCTTGAGGAAAATCTCTAATTGTAACTAATTTATTCTCGGCGTTAAAAGATAGGGGAATTAAGTGAAATACACTGTGTCAATGATAAAGCGTAGAATAAGGACCAAGTTAAAGACAATACAGGGACGTTAGCATTCTTTAGATTGCTACAATTTAATTGGTTGATTTTGCAAATTAAAGCAGTCAATAGGAAGCTCATGGAATTCACTGAGCATCAGGAGCTGTTAGAAATAATAGTTAATTCTGATGCAAAAGCATTAGGTCAGTATACTCAGACAGCCAATATGTGCTGTCAGCTTCTGCTTGAACAATTTCAGGCTTTTAATGTCACTGTGTGGCATTTGCACCCACAAGATAATCACTTAACTCCAGTTGCCAGTGCCGATTTAAGTAGCCAATCTCCCCTAGCTAGCGACTTTAAGCCCATCATATCGCCTGAATATCAACAGCATCTTCATGACCATCGTTTTTTTGTCGCCATAGATGTCAGCAACGCGCCTTTTGTATCGACTCGATATTTGGAAGATGGCAGCATTAAGCAGTTACTTGATGTGGCTATTCGTATTAATGGTCACATTGAAGGTTTGCTCAGTATCGAATTCGACTCAGTGATTGAGTGGCATGAACATGATATCCAATTTGTGAGTCAAGTTGCCGATCAATTGGCATTGGCGCTTGCCACCGAACGTGGCTATGAGAAAGATGAAGATTTAACTCTTTATTTAAGTGCTACAGAACAAGCTGACCATTTAATTATTCTCGTTAATCTTAAAACTCAAATCATCAAATATGTTAATCCAGCGCATTATCGATTAACTGGACTGCCGCGCGAGCAGGTTCAAGATCAACATGTGAATAAACTCGATTTTTTCCGTGGAGCCAGTGAGCAAGTCGCTCCCATGGTCAATGCTTTGCTCAAGGGGGAGACCTTGCAAGGCGAGCGGTTACTGGTGCGCTCTGATCAAAGTGAATATTGGGTTCAATACCATGCCCGTCATTTTTTGACTCCCCGTGGTAATGATTATGCATTAGTGGCTGTACATGATATTTCATCTCAGTACCGTCATAAGGCAGAGCTTGAGCGATTAGCATGGAATTGCAACTTAACCGGTTTACATAATAGACTGCACTTCACTAGAAGCTTAGATAAATGCGCTCAAGGTGTGTTGTTCTTAGTTGATTTACTTGGTTTTAATCGCTTTAACGACACTCATGGCCATGAGCGCGGTGATGCGCTGCTCATTGAGGTTGCAAGGCGAGTTAAACATTTTGCTCGTTTCCATAATGCGATAGATGTGGCACGAATTGGCAGTGATGAGTTCGGTATCTTGTTACCTGAGGTTCAAGACCTTGAGCAACTCGAGCACTTCGTTAAGAGTCTTTATGACAAATTATTGGTCCCTGTCGTTATTGGCCGGAATAAAGTTGAGCCAAAGCCTGCCATTGCCGTGGTTAATATCGCCTGTGTAGTTGACCTATTTGCGCCACTGTCTTGCGCTGACATTGCGCTGCAACATGCCAAGCGTAAAGCACTTAAACATTACCAGATTTTTAATACCCAATTATTGGAAGCCTTTAAAGCCAATATTGAGATTGAGCGCGACTTACAGCACGCGTTAAAAGGTCGTGAGTTTGAGCTGTACTATCAACCTTTAATGGATCTTAAAACTCAGCAGTATATTGGCGCTGAAGCACTTATACGTTGGAATCATCCCAAAAAAGGTGTGTTGTATCCAGGTGCTTTTATTGAAATTGCCGAGCAAACGGGTTTAATTAATGCCATGGGCAATTGGGTACTGGAAACTGCCTGTAAGCAACTTCACCTATGGCAGCATAAGAATATCGACTTAACCATGCATGTTAATGTATCGGCACGGCAGTTTTTCAGTGGTCAGCTTTACTCCCAAGTGTGGACCTTAGTGACCCGTTATCGCATTAAGCCTAAACGCTTGATTTTAGAAATAACAGAAACAGAATTAATGAGCGATATTGATCACGCCACAAGACTCTGTAAAGAACTTGCAGAACTCGGGGTTGGCCTTGCGATTGATGATTTTGGTACCGGTCACAGCTCAATGCGTTATTTAAAACAATTCCCGATTTCAAAACTTAAGATAGACAGATCTTTTGTGATGGACATCAGTAGCAGCCATGAGAGCCGTGAGATTGTTAGTGCCATTATTGCCATGGCCAGCGCACTCAATATCTCCTTGACGGCTGAAGGGGTAGAAACCAAAGAGCAAGAAGCATTTTTGACACTAAGCGCGTGTCACCATGCTCAAGGTTTTTTATATAGCCCTGCGGTGCGGGAAAGCGAATTTAGTCACTTACTCGAATTGCACCGCAGCAAAGCACAGTCTCAACAAGTTAATTAAGCATAAGTCATCTAAAAACAACTCAGTACAAGCCTAAATGCAATAACAACACTGTGGTAATCTTGGGCCTCAGAAAACGTTCAATTTGCAGCTACTTTATTCATGTCTTATTCAATCGTTTTAAGATCTACGTACTCAGTACTGGACGAGGTTAGTTAACTTTATTGATAAAGATCCCTTAGCGGATCAACTTCATACAGCAATGCTTAAACTTTTTACCGCTGTGGCATATGCATGGGCTATTACGTTCAGGTTGTCTGCAGGTGAATTGCTGACCTTGACTGTACAGCCATTGCCCTTGTTCAAAAATAAACTCTGAGTTTTCAAAAATAGCATCAAGTTGACCATGCTCTAGATACCAAGCTTTAAAGCTCACTTTGGCAAGATTGTTTGTGAGATCTTTTGAACTGGAGATAACCTCAAGTCCCAACCAATTTATTGTTGGGCCTTGCGCTAGTTGTGCTGCCGTTAATCCCTGCAAGTGAGCTGGGTGATGGGTGTTAATAAGATAGTTAAACTCACTCTTAACAAATGCACAGTAGCGCGATCGCATGAGCTGCTCAGGCTCGCTTGCGAATTGTTTTTGTTGATGTAATGGTTGGCAGCAAAGGGCATAAGACTGAGTGCTACCACAGGGACAAGATGGGCTGGGCATAGAATACCAATCCTTATAAATGAAGCTTAAACCTAGGAGATAAAAACCTGACTCCTACTACGGGGATTGGTTTGATATCGTTACCCTTAGCGGGGGTTATCAGGCTTAGGGAGCTTTTTGTGTTCAGAGGCCTTAAATCGTTGACCATAATACAGTGAAGTTTGTGGTTTTGCTGCAAAATACAGACTGGCGTCGCCTCTGGTATTAGAATCAACGCTAATACGCCACTTATTGTGTTCTTTAATGAACACATTGACAAATTTTCCAGAAAACTCGCTTACAGGTTCGCCGGCATCTTTTGCTGGATGAAAACGCACTAAATAATAGCCGATATCAGTGGCGGTATTATCACTACGTTGCCTAATGTGAACTCGAAACTCGACTTCTATCTTAGCTTGCTTACGACGAATTCTATCGAAAAAAGATTGATATAAATCAATGATGTCACTCTTTCCTTGAACGATTTCTCGGTTGTGAGTTTCAGAAATATATACTGCATTATGAGTGTAGAGTTCATCGATGGCGTTAAGGTCAAGGTTCGAAAATGATACAGTAAACTTTTGATAATATTGATTAATATCTAAGTTGTCTTGCTCATTTGCATGGACGTTGGTTATCCAGCTCAAGGTAATAAATAATAGCGTGCTCAGAAATTTCAATGGTAGAGCCTCATAAAAAGGACAGGGTGGCTAACCTAGTGCGAGTTCATTATTGAAATCGGGAATTGAATTGGGCACCTAGGCTAGTTGCTCATATTCAAGCACTATAGCGGACACCAAGATGTCGCAACAGTAAATAATCATTACAAAGTGTGTCGTAATCGACATATGCATGTATTAACTATTATTGAGATAAAATGCTTCAAATATGGCTGAGCGAGCAAGGATTATCGTTAAGGATAAATCAACGCCCACCTAATGTGGGCGTTGATATAATCGGTGGCTAGAACTGGGTACAAGCTTTAGCCACTTAGCTAACGGTAGGTGAACTTACCAGCCACACTGACGCTGGGCTTGGCTGTTTTGCTCGTTTAACCAAGTCTGCAGCGGCGCAAAGTAATCTAACACGGCTTTGGCATCCATTTGCTTGGTGCCTGTCACGACTTCTAAGGCTTCTGGCCATGGTTTGCTGGCGCCCATTTCTAGCATTTGGTTAAGCTTAGCACCGGCTTCTTTGTTGCCATAGATGCTACAGCGATGTACAGGTCCTGTGTCGCCTGCAATATCACATAAGGCTTTATGGAACTGGAACTGCAACACATGGGCTAAGAAGTAACGGGTGTAAGGTACGTTACCGGGAACATGGTACTTAGCACCTGGATCGAAATCAGCTTCCGTGCGCTCGACAGGGGCTTTAACACCTTGGTACTTTTCACGTAAATCCCACCAAGCTTGGTTGTAGTTTTCAGGCTTAATTTGGCCATTAAATACCTGCCAGCGCCACTGATCTATCATCAAACCAAACGGCATAAAGGCTATTTTATTTAATGCTTGTTGTAGCAATAAACCAATATCTTTAGAGGCATCAGGTACAGTATCAAGTAAGCCAATTTGTTGCAGGTATTTAGGTGTAATTGACAATGCTATAGTGTCGCCTATGGCCTCATGGAAACCATCATTGGCTGAACCTTGAAAGAGATAAGGTTGCTCTTTATAGGCTCTTTGGTAAAAATTATGCCCAAGTTCATGGTGAATAACAGTGAAATCTTCAGCGGTTTTCTGGATACACATCTTAATGCGGATATCATCTTGGCTGTCCAGATCCCAGGCTGATGCATGACACACTACATCTCTGTCTTTAGGCTGCACAAACAGTGAGCGGCTCCAGAATGTCTCTGGCAGCGCATCAAAACCTAACGAGGTGAAGAAGCTTTCTGCTTGCTTGACCATTTTAGTTTCATCATAGCCATGCTTAGCTAATAAATCGGTGACATCAAAACCAGGATCTGCATCTTTTGGCGCCACACTATTGTAGATAGTGCCCCATTGCTGAGCCCACATATTACCTAACAAGTGTGCTGGGATTGGGCCGGTTTTAGGTGCCACTTCATCGCCGTATTGCTCATTTAGCTCACCGCGTACATAACAGTGTAATGAGTCGTAAAGCGGCTTTATTTCGCCCCATAAACGGTCTAATTCATCGGAAAATTCCTGCGGCTTCATATCATACTGGCTGCGCCATAGCTCAGATAAATCACTAAAGCCTAAGTCGCGAGCCCCTTCATTGGCAAGCTCTACTTCACGTTGGAATAACGGGCGCATGGGTTTGGCAATTTCACGCCAGCCTGTCCAAGCTTCCAATAACAGTTGTGGATCCTTGGATTCAGCCATGAGCGCAGATAACTCAGTCTGAGTCATGCACTCGCCAGAGGCAAAACAGTATTTGCCTTTACCGTAGAGACCATTAAGTTCTGAGCTTATTTTGGCAAGTTCTGCATTTTTAGCAGGATCTAACGGTGCTGGTAAAATTAAGCTGCTGCGAAGTGAATTGAGCTTGCGAGCGACGACGGGATCCAGTGTTAAACCTGAAAATGTCGCCGCTTGGGTGGCCAATTGCACTGAGGTGGAGGTGACTTTTTCACCCATGGCAGCAGAAAGTGCTGCGGTGTCTTCGGTGATAAAGTTACTGTAAATCCACTCAGCGCGGTTAGCTTCAATAGATAACGCCGCTAATTTGGTTTCAGCATCGCTGACAAATTCAGTCGCCGCTTTAGCGTCTACTGGTTTTTCAGTAGTGACGGGTTTGATTTGCTGACCACAAGCGCTTAATCCTAGCGCGACAGAGACGACTAAAGCGATTTGAGATGGCTGTTTAAAAGGCAATTTCATTTGTTTGGCTCCCTCAATATTATTGTTAGTGTAAATTTTTGCCATTAGTTTACCCAATCCTCAAGCCGTTTGCATTTAATACCACCTTGAATTCATACTTAAATGTGCTGATATTTCTCGGTAAACACTTGAGAATTTCGATTGACAAGTGTGCGCTCAATGATTAATTTAAACGGGTGTTTAAAATTAATTGGGTGAGAGGATGGCGAGTCGGACAGATACAAAAACCAGAATTCTGGATGCAGCAGAAAAACTCTTCGCAGAAAGGGGCTTTTCTGAAACTTCCTTAAGGCTTATCACCAGTAAGGCTGAAGTAAATTTAGCCTCGGTGAATTACCATTTCGGTTCGAAGAAAGAGCTCATTCGTGCGGTATTGGCGCGCTACTTAGATGTGTTTATGCCATCGGCTGCCAGTGAAATTAAACGTTTGAATAAAGCGTCAGAGCAGGCGAGTTTGAATGAAATTTTCTCCTCATTAATTAAACCTTTACTAGAATTAAATAAGGTGAGGGCGGGTGGTACGATTATTTTTCTACAGTTGCTCGGGCGTGGTTACATTGAAAGCCAAGGGCATTTGCGTTGGTTTATTACCACCCATTATGGTGAGCATCTGGCAAGCTTTGTACAAGCGGTCAAGGTCAGCGCCCCCCATATCCCTGCCGCCGAGATGTTTTGGCGGTTGCATTTCACCTTGGGCACCATAGTCTTTACTATGGCATCAGCAGATGCGTTAAATGATATCGCAGCAACTGAATACGGTGAACATAACAATATTGAAGCTATTCTTCGCAAAGTGATCCCTTATATGGCTGCTGGCGTATCAGTGGCGGTTTAAACTAACTAAAAAAGGTCAAATAATGAGTATTATCATACTGCTTTTATTAGCAATCATAGTGCTATTTGGAGTGCGTAATATCAGGATGCAGTTTATCACTCGTCCTGTTTTTGCGTTTTTCAAAAAAGTGCTGCCTCCTTTATCAACCACAGAAAAAGAAGCCATGGAAGCGGGCGACGTGTGGTGGGAAGGCGAGTTGTTCCGCGGTAAGCCTAATTGGAATACCTTGCACAGCTATGGCAAACCAGCGTTAAGCGCTGATGAGCAAGCCTTTATCGATAATCAGGTCATGACAGCCCTGACCATGATTGATGATTTTGATATAGTGCATAACCGCAAAGACTTACCTCCTGAATTGTGGTCATATTTCAAGGAAGAAGGCTTTTTTGCGCTGATCATTCCAAAGAAATTCGGTGGCCGCGAGTTCTCTGCTTACGCTAACTCGACCATTGTCAGCATTATTGCGTCGCGAAGCGTCAGTGCTGCTGTGACAGTCATGGTACCGAACTCATTAGGCCCAGGCGAGTTATTGACTCACTATGGTACTGAAGCGCAAAAAGAGCGTTGGTTGCCAGCACTGGCTGTCGGCAAAGAGCTACCTTGTTTTGCATTGACAGGTCCAGAGGCGGGCAGTGATGCGGGTGCTATTCCGGATATCGGTGTGGTGTGTCGTCAAGAATTTGAAGGCGAAGAAGTGTTAGGTTTAAGCCTGACTTGGAACAAGCGTTACATTACCTTAGCGCCTGTTGCTACAGTGCTCGGGCTTGCATTCCAAATGCGCGACCCTGACGGCTTACTTGGCGACACTAAGAATATTGGTATCACTTGTGCGCTTATTCCTACCGATCATCCTGGTGTTGAAATTGGTCGTCGTCACAACCCTATGATGATGGCGTTTATGAACGGTACGACTAGCGGTAAAGATGTATTCATTCCACTTGATTGGATCATCGGCGGCCCACAATACGCAGGCAAAGGCTGGCGTATGCTGGTTGAATGTTTGTCAGCCGGTCGCGGTATTTCTCTGCCAGCCCTTGCTACCGCATCAGGTCACGTAACCACTAAAACTACCACAGCATACAGTTATGTGCGTCAGCAGTTTGGTATGTCAATTGGTTTATTTGAAGGCGTACAAGAAGCCCTTGCGCGGATCATAGGTAATACCTATCAGTTAGAGGCTGCGCGCCGTCTAACCACCACAGGTATCGATCTTAAAGTTAAGCCATCAGTGGTCACGGCTATCGCCAAATACCACATGACAGAACTTGGCCGTGATGTCTTAGAAGATGCCATGGACATTCAGTCAGGTAAGGGTATTCAGCTAGGCAGTAAAAACTACTTAGGTCATGCCTTTATGGCAAACCCTATTTCTATTACGGTAGAAGGTGCTAACATCTTAACCCGTTCATTGATGATTTTCGGTCAAGGTGCCACTCGCTGTCATCCATACGTGCTGGCAGAAATGGAAGCCGCCGGTATGGAAAATGAGACCGATGCCCTAGACAGATTTGACTCTTTATTGATGGGGCACATAGGTTACGCTTGCCGCAACGCTTTGACAGCCTTTGCCAGTGCCCTCACTGCGAGCCGTTTCATCAAAGCGCCAGTAAGCGGTGCTACCCAGCAGTATTATTCAGACATGACACGTATGTCAGCGGCGCTAGCCACCATGACAGACTTATCTATGCTGATCATGGGCGGTGATTTAAAGCGTAAAGAAATGATGTCTGCCCGTATGGGTGATGTATTGAGCCAGTTGTATTTAGGTTCAGCGACCTTAAAGCATTTTGAAGATAATGGCCGTCAGCAAGACGATTTGCCTATCGTGCATTATGTGATGCAACAAAGACTTCATTTTGCCGCTAAGGCACTTGAAGAAGCGAGCCGTAACTTCCCTAACTTGATTGTACGCGGCTTATTAAAAGTGCTTATTTTCCCGTTAGGTAATCACTTCAACCTGCCAAGCGACAAGCTAACAACTGATGTAGTAAAAGGTATGCTGCGCCCAGGACCTGCTCGTGACAGATTGACCTTCCTGTGCCCCGATTTTGAAGGTGATAAAGGCGGTATTGCAGAAGTAGAACAAGCATTCCTTGCCAAATACGCCAGCAAAGACATTTACAAAAAGCTTAAGCAAGCTCAACGTAATGGCCACCTTAAGTCAAAACAGCCTATGCCAGTGTTGTTTGAAACCGCGCTTGAAAAAGGCATTATCAACGACAGCGAATATGCTCAGTTGCAAGATGCCGACGCTAAGCGTTTAGCCGCCATCAATGTGGATGATTTCGATAAGCTATAAGCCTATTTGAATAGCATTTGCACATAAACAAAGCGCCGACTTAAGTCGGCGTTTTTTTTTGCTTTAATCAACAAGGCTGAAACTCTGTCATACAGGCTTGCCATGGCATTTTTATTCCACAAGAAGTCTTTGACACGTCGTGCTTTTGATTTAAACCGGAGTCCGTCCCTGACTCTTGATTTAAACTTATGTCGGCCGACCCGTCCGTGGGGCGGAAGGTTGGCTCACAAATCGCCATGGTTCACCTTTTTAGCATTCGCGTAACGAAAATATTACCCGGTATTCCAGAAAAGGTTATCATCAATTGGCTTATTAAACGGAAGCATCTAAAAGAGGTTGGAGTGAAAAGCATTCAAAAATTGAAGCTGAAGTTCGCAAGCTTGCTATAACCATCAATGCACCAGATTCACTTTTAAGGGTCTACGATCGCCCTAAAGGTGATAGGACACCACATATCGAGATACACGGGGATGTATACCACTATGTTTCTACAGAGCGAGGTTATGAAATATTTAGGAAAGTAATCAATGATGAGTGTGAACTGTTTTTTATGATTTTCCAGAGGATTACTCGAACAATGTCAGGTGATGATGAACTCAAGAGCAAAGGTGGTCATAGAGACTGTAGGAGAATTATTTTTTCTAGAATGACCGAATTACTCGGAATGGTTGATAGTGATTGGGAGCTAAAGCAAAAAGAAATTTTCGAACAAGTGTTAATTGTTGCCCCCTTTGAAGATGAAGAAGGAGGGCGTTGATAATTCAGTGTCAGGCTCGTTTTATAGATAGATATATTCGTCCAAACGGCCTTCGAAGTGAATTGATAACTGATATTGTTACTGTGAATGATACAAAAATGCCGCTAAATTTAGCGGCATTTTTTACTCTAAGTAGGAGCAGGAGCTGACGTTAGTCAGCTTACAAGGTGATTAAGCAACCACTAAGACTTTACAAGTGTTAGTGCCACCCACAGTTTCCATACTGTCACCCTTGGTCATTAATACCATGTCGCCACTCTTTAGGTAACCTTTAGCGGTTAGTAATGCTAAGGCTTTTTGGGCAACTTCATCAGCAGGGAAAGCAGTTGAATCAAATTCAACTGGCTTAACACCGCGGTAAAGTGCCAATTTGGCTAAGGTACGCTCATGACGGCTTAAGGCAAAAATCGGTAGTGATGAGCTGATGCGTGACATTAACTTAGCTGTCGCGCCAGACTCAGTCAGACTGATAATCGCTTTCACCCCTTCTAAATGGTTTGCCGCATACATAGTAGAAAGGGCAATGGTTTCATCAATACTGGTGAAACGCTGATCCATTCTGTGCTTAGACACAATAACACTTGGGTGTGATTCAGCGCCTTTACAGACAGACGCCATGGCCAGTACGGTTTCTTCAGGGAAGTCACCAGCTGCAGTCTCTGCTGAAAGCATAACAGCGTCAGTACCATCAAGCACAGCGTTAGCCACGTCCATGACTTCGGCGCGTGTTGGCATTGGGCTGGTGATCATTGACTCCATCATTTGAGTCGCAGTGATCACTATTTTATTAAGCTGACGAGAACGCTCAATCAATTTCTTCTGCACAGCAACTAATGCCGCATCGCCAATCTCAACACCTAAGTCACCACGGGCTACCATGACAACATCAGATGCTAAAATAACATCATCCATAGCCGCTTCAGTTTCAACGGCTTCAGCGCGTTCAACTTTAGCAACGATTAAGGCATTGCTGCCTGCTTCTACAGCCAGTTTACGGGCAAGATCTAAGTCAGCACCAGTACGTGGGAAAGAAACCGCTAAGTAGTCAACTTGAATAAGCGCAGCTGTTTTGATGTCTGCCATGTCTTTTTCAGTAAGCGCTGGCGCAGTTAAGCCGCCGCCTTTTTTGTTGATGCCTTTATTGTTTGATAAGGGACCAGCAACAGTCACAGTGGTGAATACCTTACGGCCTTCGACACTGTCAACACGCAACTGAACACGGCCATCATCTAGCATTAAGATGTCGCCGATGATGACATCGTCAGGTAATTGTTTGTAATCAATACCGACTTGCTTCTCATTGCCTTCGCCTTTGCCTAAGTCAGCATCAAGAATAAATGCATCGCCTAAGTTAAGCTGAATTTTCTTGTTGTCTTTAAAGGTGGATACACGGATCTTTGGACCTTGTAAGTCACCCAGTACAGCAACATGAACCCCTAATTCTTTAGCGATTTGACGTGCATCTGTGGCGCGTTTTAAATGATCTTCTGGCGAACCATGAGAAAAGTTTAAACGCACAACGTTAGCGCCAGCTGCAATAATCTTGCGTAGGTTGTCGTCGCGGTCAGTAGCAGGACCTAGTGTGGTCACGATTTTAGTTCTGCGGAACATAAGACACTCCGTTAATGATAAGAAAAAATTGGCTTACAAATTTGGCTGTTTGTTGAACAAATCCGAACTTGGCATGTCTCTGTGGTTGGGCATGCCTGTTGTTTGTCTCAAAATTCTGGCGCTATATTAGCAGATATAAAAACAAATGTAGTAAAGTTACATACAAATTACCCTGAAACTGGGGGTTATTTTTGTGACAGATAAGTCAATTTCGTCATAAAAAAAGCCAGACTAAGGTTTTAGCCTGGCTCCAATAGGATTCTAGTCGAAAAAATCCCCTAGAGAATAGAATCTTTATTAACCCGTGATTCTTTTAATACTTCTTTTACGCGCTTGAGATTTTCTCTGAATCTTGGTCCACGCCTTAAGGTAAAGCCGGTCGCCAGTACGTCTATGGTGACCAGTTGCGCTAAACGTGAAGCCATAGGTAGATATAAATCGGTATCTTCTGGTACTTCCATGGTTACAGGCAGGGTGCATTCCTGTGACAAAGGCGAGTTTCTGGCTGTAATGGCAATCACAGCGGCGCCATTTTCTCGTGCGATACGGGCAATTTCAATTAGGGATTTTGTGCGTCCAGTATGAGAAATCAATACCACAACATCGCCTTCGTTACAGTTAATGCAGCTCATGCGTTGCATTAATACATCATCGAAACAAATGACCGGTACGTTGAAGCGAAAGAATTTATTCTGCGCATCGTGGGCCACAGATGCCGAAGCTCCGAGGCCAAAGAAGGAAATGGTTTTCGCCTGAGTCAGTATGTCTACGGCTTTGTGAATAGCTGCAGTATCTAAGCTCTGGCGGGCGGTATCCAAGGATGCCATGGAAGATTCAAAAATCTTGGTGGTATAAGAATCAGTGCTATCGTCTTCTTCAACATGGCGACTAACATAAGGAGTACCATTTGCTAGGCTTTGAGCTAAATGGAGTTTAAAATCAGGAAAACCTTTAGTGTCTAGACGGCGGCAGAAGCGGTTTACTGTCGGCTCACTTACATCAGCCATTTTGGCTAACGTTGCTATGCTTGAATGGATAGCGGTTTGGGGTGATGAAAGGATCACCTCAGCGACTTTTCGTTCTGACTTACTAAATTGGTTTAGACTGTTTTGAACCTTTTCAAGGGTATTCATAAGCATACGTCCGCTATAAAAAGATAATGTAATTTACTATCATAAAGGCAGATGTCACGGTGAAAATAGTTGTTTTGTTACCTCTGACACCGTTTTGTAGTAAATTTCCAATAACATATTGTGTAGGAAAGTGTGTAACTGAGTCATTTAACTAACGAATAATATCAGATTTGCTATAGAAATGCCTATATGTGTTCAGCAATCAATAATTGCAAAATATAGATGCATTAAGCTAATTCTGTTGTTATATTACAACAAAAGTGTGTTTTTATTCATCGTAAGGCTGAATAGAGCATGGCTAAATAACAAAAGGAGCGCTTTTTGTAATGGGCAAATCAATTAAAGGAGCCAAAGCCTGTGACTTTGTGCTGTTTGGTACCAAGGGTGATTTAGCGAGGCGTAAACTGTTACCCTCATTGTATCAATTGGATAAAGCCGAACTGCTAGACAAAGATACTAAGGTTATCGGTGTAGCAAAAGATGCCTTTAGCAAAGATGAGTTTGTTGAACTTGTCACTAAAGCGTTAACCACTTTTGTCAAAGAGCCATTGTGCGAACAGACCTTAGCGCGCTTCGTTAGCCGCTGCCATTATATCGGCACAGATTTCACTGACGCTGAAGGCTACAGCGCATTTCACGCGTTACTTGAGCCAAGTCAGCGGGTGATGGTGAGTTACTTTGCCACTCCACCTTCTATTTTTGGTGACATTTGTCGCTGTCTGCATGAGCAAAAACTTATTCATCCTGATACTCGTGTGGTGCTTGAGAAACCTATAGGCACAGATCTCGAATCATCGAAAGTGATCAACAATAAAGTTTCTGAATACTTTAATGAAAATCAAGTTTACCGTATCGATCATTACCTAGGTAAAGAGACGGTGCAAAACTTGATAGCGCTGCGTTTTGCTAACTCCTTATTTGCTTCTAAGTGGGACAACCGCACCATAGACCATGTGCAAATCACGGTTGCCGAAGAGGTGGGTATTGAAGGCCGTTGGGGCTATTTTGATACCGCAGGCCAAATGCGCGACATGATCCAAAACCATTTATTGCAAGTGTTGACCTTGGTTGCCATGGATCCGCCTGTCAACCTAGATGCGGACAGTATACGTGATGAAAAAGTCAAAGTACTTAAGTCCCTAAGACCTATCAATCTTGATAACGTCTATGAGAATACCGTGCGTGGTCAATACAGTGCAGGCTTCTTGAAAGGCTCACCCGTACCAGGTTATTTAGAGGAAGAGGGCGCCAATGTCCGCTCTAACACTGAGACCTTTGTGGCACTGCGTGTTGATATTGATAACTGGCGCTGGGCAGGAGTTCCCTTTTATTTACGCAGCGGTAAACGCATGCCATTTAAGAGCTCAGAAATTGTGGTGTATTTTAAAAATCCACCGCACAACCTTTATCGCTCCAGCTACCGTAATTTGCCGCCAAACAAGCTCACTATTCGTCTGCAGCCCCATGAAGGGGTAGAAATTCAGATGATGAACAAGGTGCCAGGTTTGGAGCAAAAAATGCGTCTGCAAACCACAAAGCTCGATTTAAGTTTCTCAGATACCTTTAAGAATGAGCGTATTGCCGATGCCTATGAGCGTTTGTTGTTAGAAGCCATGCTAGGTAATCAGGCGCTATTTGTACGCCGAGATGAAGTGGAGCAAGCTTGGACTTGGGTTGATGGCATCATTCAGTCTTGGGAACAAAGCGGTGAGAAGCCAAAGCCTTATCCCGCAGGAACTTGGGGGCCCGTCGCTTCGGTTGCCTTGATAACCAAAGATGGCCGTTCTTGGGACGAGTAGGAATAACCATGATTAAAGATACAGTATTTAAAGCCTTTGACAGTCCAAGCGCACTCGAAGCTAAGCTTGCAGAGGCTATTGCGCGCCAACTTCAAGATGCGGTGGACTCAAGAGGTAAAGCAAGCTTAGTGGTATCGGGCGGCTCAACGCCGTTGAAATTATTTGATCTACTTAGCCACAAAGCTATTGATTGGGCGCAGGTTTACATCACTCTTGCCGATGAACGCTGGGTTGATAACCATGAAAAAGATTCTAACGAGCGCTTAGTTCGTGCCCATTTACTCCAACATAGAGCCGCTAGCGCCAAATTTACTGGCCTTAAAAATATGTTCTCAACTGCAGTTGCGGGTTGTGAAATGACCATCAGCTCACTGGCGCACTTTCCGCGCCCGTTTGATGTGGTGGTGCTAGGCATGGGCACTGATGGCCATACCTGTTCTTGGTTCCCCTGCAGTGAAGCGCTCGATAACGCCCTTAATACTCAAGATTTATGCGCTGCAGTGACACCCACCACTGCGCCCCATGAGCGTATCACTTTATCAAAAATGGCGATTTTAAATAGCCGTCAGATCTATTTACACTTAGTAGGTGAAGCTAAATTATCCGTTTATCATCAGGCACTTGCCCATGATGATGTGTCCAAAATGCCAATTAGAGCCGTTCTTGGCCAGCGTAAAACGCCGGTCGACGTGTTTTATAGTGCGTAAGGAGTAGTAACATGAACTCAGTCGTACAAGCTGTCACAGACAGAATTATTGCCCGCAGCCAAAAGTCACGAGCCGCGTACCTTGCAGCTTTAAATGACGCACGCCTTAAAGGCGTGCACCGCAGTGCATTAAGTTGCGGCAATTTAGCTCACGGCTTTGCAGCCTGCTCTCCAGCCGATAAAGACTCGTTAAGGCAGCTGACCAAAGCGAACATAGGCATAGTGACAGCCTTCAATGACATGTTATCGGCTCATCAGCCCTATGAGCATTATCCTGAGATGTTGAAAAAAGCCTGTCAGGATGTTGGTAGTGTTGCTCAAGTTGCCGCTGGCGTGCCTGCCATGTGTGATGGCGTGACTCAAGGTCAGCCAGGCATGGAACTTAGCTTATTAAGCCGTGAAGTTATTGCGATGTCATCAGCTGTGGGCTTGTCTCACAATATGTTTGATGGTGCCTTGTTACTGGGTATTTGCGACAAAATCGTGCCAGGATTGTTGATTGGTGCCTTAAGCTTTGGTCACTTACCTATGCTATTTGTGCCAGCAGGGCCGATGAAATCAGGTATTCCTAACAAGGAAAAAGCCCGTATTCGTCAGCAATTTGCTCAAGGCCAGGTGGACAGAGCGGCCTTGTTAGAAGCTGAATCTGGCTCTTATCATAGCGCGGGTACTTGTACTTTCTACGGCACAGCTAACTCTAACCAGTTAATGCTCGAAGTGATGGGGTTGCAGTTACCTGGCTCATCTTTTGTTAACCCAGATGACCCACTGCGTGATGCACTGAATAAAATGGCCGCGAAACAAGTGTGCCGTTTAACTGAAATGGGCACTCAATACACACCAATTGGTGAAGTGGTGAGTGAAAAATCAGTGGTTAACGGCATAGTTGCACTATTAGCAACGGGCGGCTCTACCAACCTAACAATGCACATAGTGGCCGCCGCGCGCGCCGCTGGCATTATCGTCAATTGGGATGATTTTTCTGAGTTATCAGATGCAACGCCACTGCTTGCCCGCGTATACCCAAATGGTCACGCCGACATTAACCATTTCCATGCTGCTGGTGGTATGGCACTGTTAATTAAAGAATTGTTAGATGCAGGCCTGTTGCATGAAGATGTCAGCACTGTGGCAGGTTTTGGCTTACGTCGTTACACCCAAGAGCCAAGACTCATAGACGGTGAGTTACGCTGGGTCGATGGCCCAACTGAAAGTTTAGATAAAGAAGTGTTAACCCATGTAGCAACGCCATTTCAAAGTAATGGTGGTCTTAAGCTAATGAAAGGTAATTTAGGCCGCGCGGTGATCAAAGTGTCTGCAGTTAACGAAGAAAATCGTGTGGTTGAAGCGCCTGCGGTAGTCATTAACGATCAAAACGAAATTGATGCCTTGTTTAAATCTGGCTCGCTTGATAGAGATTGCATCGTGGTGGTTAAAGGCCAAGGCCCTAAAGCCAACGGCATGCCTGAACTGCATAAACTCACGCCATTCTTAGGCACCTTGCAAGACAAGGGCTTTAAAGTGGCTTTAGTGACAGATGGCCGCATGTCTGGCGCATCAGGCAAGGTGCCTGCTGCGATTCATTTAACCCCTGAAGCCTTAGATGGTGGGCTTATCGCTAAAGTGCAAAATGGCGACCTTATCCGAGTAAACGCGCTTACCGGTGAGTTAAGCTTGTTGGTGGATGAAGCGGTATTAGACGCTCGTGAAGCCGAAAAAGTTGATTTACATCATTACAGTTATGGCATGGGTCGTGAGCTATTTAGCGCACTGCGTCGCAGCCTTAGCAGCCCAGAAACCGGTGCAAGAAGCACCAGTGCCATAGATGAACTCTATTAATAAGGAATAATTACTCATGCTAGAGAATAACTGGTCTTTGCAACCGCAAGATGTTTTTAACTGCAGCCCTATTGTTCCTGTAATGGTTATCAATAAAATAGAGCACGCTGTACCTTTAGCCAGAGCTTTAGTGGCGGGTGGTATTAAGGTACTAGAAGTGACATTGCGTACTCCTTGTGCCTTAGAAGCTATTGCTCTTATCGCAAAAGAAGTTCCTGAAGCCTTAGTGGGCGCTGGCACGGTATTAAACGAAGCTCAGTTAAAGCAAGCCGTTGATGCGGGCTCACAGTTTATTATCACGCCAGGGGGCACACCTGATCTATTAAAAGCTGGAATGAAAGGCAAGGTGCCATTAATTCCAGGCGTGGCAAGTATTTCAGAAGTCATGGTGGGAATGGAGCTGGGTTACACCCACTTTAAATTTTTCCCAGCTGAAGCGTCTGGCGGCGTTGATGCACTGAAAGCATTTTCAGGCCCATTAGCTGGCATTCGTTTTTGCCCAACAGGCGGGATCACTCCAGATTCTTACCAGCGTTACTTAGCATTGCCGAATGTGGATTGCATTGGCGGTAGCTGGATTGCGCCAACCGATGCAGTCGATGCGCAAGATTGGCAGCGGATCACTGAACTGTGCCATGAAGCATTGAGCCCATTAAGCAATGCCTAATTGCTTTGGTTAACTGTGACTTAGGCCGCTGTTAAACATAAAGCCCATGGCTCCATTAATCAGGAGCCATGGGCTTTTTTATTACCTGACTATTTTATTAGCTCTATGTTTGATGACAGGGATAAATGAGCGAGTCGCAGTGCTTAGGCATTTTAAAGCCATCCTAGGATGGCTTTAAAATCATGCCATTGAGTTAACAGATAAAGTCAGAATTACTGATAACTGCTGGTGTGTACGTTTCTCACCGCGCGGCCTGATGGGTCGATAATCCCTTGTAAGCTCTCATCCCAAGCTAAGGCTTCTGGGGTTGAGCAGGCAACAGATTTACCACCTGGCACAGTTTCTGCCGCGCCAGAGATATTATAAAACTCTTCAAAGAAACAGCGGTAGAAATAGGCCTCCTTGGTTTCAGGAGTGTTATAGGGGAAGCGGAATTTAGCGTTAGCCAGCTGTAAATCGTCCACTTTTCCCGCTGCTTGCTCTTTTAAGCCATCAATCCACGAGTAGCCAACCCCATCACTGAACTGTTCTTTTTGACGCCAAACCACTTCTTTAGGTAATTTGTGCTCAAAGGCTTGCCTTAAAATGTGCTTCTCCATACGGCCATTTGTAGACATTTTAGCTTGTGGGTTGATGCGCATTGCTACATCCATAAATTCTTTATCTAGGAAGGGCACACGGGCTTCCAAACCCCAAGCAGCCATGGCCTTGTTGGCACGTAGGCAGTCGAATAAATGCAGTTTATCTAACTTACGCACTAACTCTTCATGGAATGCTTGGGCATTGGGCGCTTTATGGAAATATAAGTAACCACCAAAGAGTTCATCAGCGCCTTCACCTGAAAGCACCATTTTAATGCCCATGGCTTTGATTTTTCTCGCCATTAAATACATAGGTGTTGCTGCACGAATGGTAGTGACATCGTAGGTTTCTAAGTGGTAGATGACTTCCTTAATCGCATCTAAGCCTTCTTGGAAAGTGAAATGAATTTCGTGGTGAATAGTGCCAATAGCATCGGCGACTTTTTTAGCGGCGATAAGATCTGGCGCTCCTTCAAGACCGACGGCAAAAGAGTGCAGCTGTGGCCACCAAGCATCAGATTTATCATCATTTTCAATGCGATGCTTAGCAAATGTTTGAGTGATAGCAGAAATAACCGATGAATCTAAGCCGCCAGAGAGTAGTACCCCATAAGGTACGTCAGACATCAGTTGACGCTTAACAGCCGCTTCTAAGGCGTCGCGTAATTCATCGACACTGGCTGGGTTGTCTTGCACTGCCGCAAAGTCGCGCCAGTCTCTGTGATAATAAGTGACTGGGTGTTCATTTTGTGAGAAGTAATATTGCCCTGGCTGAAATTCAGCCACTGTCTTACACACTGGCATTAGGGCTTTCATTTCTGAGGCAATATACAAGTTGCCTGTGCTATCGTGGCCTGAGTAAAGCGGAATGATCCCCATATGATCACGGCCGATAAGGTAGCTGTCAGTGGTTTTGTCGTAAAGCACGAAGGCAAAAATACCGTTGAGTTTATCGAGAAAATCACAGCCATACTCCTGATATAAAGCCAAAATAACTTCGCAATCTGAGTTAGTCTGGTAGCTGTACTTGTCACCAAGCTCAGCTTTTAGTTGCTTATGGTTGTAGATCTCACCGTTCACCGCCAGCACTAGGTTGCCATCTTGGCTGTAAAGTGGCTGAGCACCGTGCTCGATATCTACAATCGCTAAACGCTCGTGGGCAAGAATTGCCTTTTCACCGGCATAAATACCTGACCAATCAGGTCCACGATGACGCATGAGTTTTGACATCTCTAAGGCAACTTGGCGTAATCCTTTCGCGTCTGACTGTATATCTAAAATGGCAAATATTGAACACATGGGCGACTCCTAACAACACAGTAAAATTAATTTATTGGCGCTAACACCGTTTCTTGAAACCACAATGCCACTATTTTTGATTACTGCCAAATGTAATTTTTATTAAAACCTCAACTTAACCTGCTTTTTAACATGAGATATTGGTGCTAATTGCTTTAAAAAATGATGGATCCATATTTATTTTGTATTTTTATTGATGAATGTTCTTTTTTATTGCAGATGTTGATAGTCTGCTTAGTGATTACTCAGTGAAGGGCTAAAGATTGCGAATAGCTTAACTGGGTCAGTTAATGGGCTTAGATAGCTGGTATTGGTAGCCTGTATTGATAGCCCAGTTCTATACCTCATTGATAAGCCAATAATAACCATGGTGACTGCAATTAAGTACCAGGTTAAGTATCTTGGTGGCACAGGCGTAAAAAAGCCCAATCCTAAGATTGGGCCATCAGAGCATTAAATCAGTAAGTGGATTTAAACCTTTGATTTAAAAGCCGCGCGGTAAGGTTTGGCCGGCGATGTTGGCAAGTTTTTCACGCCATAACTGTTTTGGAGTTAAGCCTTTATTTTGTGCGTTTTTAGATGCATTTGCAGTCGCTAGCGGCTTGTTTGTCGAAGTCTTAGGGGCAGGTTTCTTTACGGCTTTACTCGCAGCAGTTTTTGCTGCAGGAACCGTTTTTTTCGCAGGGGCTTTTATCGCAGTTGGGGTGACAGCGGCGCCAGAATTGACTTCTGCTAACATCTGCTCGAGATCGCTAAAACGCAAGGACTTACCTTCGTTTATCTTATACCAGCTGCCTTTTTGTACTATTTCAATCTTCTCGGAAGATTGCTTTTCAAGGGCCAGTTGCAGTTGGGCGATAACCTCTTCTTTAGTTAAATTTGACATGTTAATAACCTACTCATGTTTTTGTTAAAACTTATGATTACAATTTGCTAGGTGCAATTTTAGAGTGAAACTAGGGTAAAAGTCCAATTTGAGGCAGTTTCGGGCATTAAACGAGCGTTTTAATCTCTTTTTGTGACATATATACAAATTTATTAGGCTATTTGTATATAATCAGTTTTATTGAACGCCTTTGAAAACAGCAAGTTTGGAGCAAAAGATGACGGCAAGCGACGGCATAACACGTACTCAGTTAGTGGCCTATTTGGATGAGTTTTTAAATGTCAGCCAATTTAAAGACTATGCACCTAATGGACTGCAAGTAGAAGGTAAAGATAACATACACACAATCGTCACTGGCGTTACAGCGTGCCAGCCCTTAATTGAACAAGCCATAGCGCTCAATGCAGACGCTATCTTGGTGCATCATGGATTTTTTTGGAAGAATGAAGTTGAAGTCATCACCGGCATGAAGCATAAGCGGATAAAGGCATTAATCAATAATGACATCAGCTTGTTTGGTTATCACCTGCCGCTAGATGCGCATCACGGCGTGGGCAACAATGCTGAACTTGCCAGAGTGTTAGGCATTATTAGTCCTCGGGTTTGCCCGCAAGTGTCACAAGATTTACTGTGGCACGGCCATTTAGATGTACCTATGTTACCTGAAGCTTTTGCCGCCCATTTATACACAAGCCTTGGCCGTGAAGCTTTGCATATTGGTGATAAAAGCAAACACATTCGCACAGTGGCGTGGTGCACAGGCGGCGCACAGGACTACATTGATGAGGCGGTAAGGCTTGGTGTGGATGCCTTTATCAGCGGTGAAGTATCAGAGCGTACTTTTCATAGTGCCATGGAGCAGGATATTCACTATTTTGCCGCCGGACACCATGCCACAGAGCAATTTGGTATTCAGGCGTTAGGCGAGCACTTAAGCCGTGAATTTGGTTTAAAGCATCATTTCATCGATATTATCAACCCAGTGTGATCTGTCTTTAATTGAGAATAATAGTCAATCCCTTGTTAACCCTGCCTTAATTCATGTCCTGCAGGCTCTAATAGCTTTTCTACAAAGAATCGCTATATAAATAAAAATGCCAGCTGATGCTGGCATTTTTATCGTTCTAGTCACTCCCGTAACAGAGAGCTTTAGCTCTGAGCGCCAGTTGAGGCGTGTTCGGAGGCTTCTGTTGGCGTATAAATGCCAATAAGCTTGCGCATCATGGCTTTGCTGTCTTCGATTGCGATATACAGGCAAGGGATCAAGCATAAGGTCACTACGGTCGCAAACAACACACCAAAGGCCAAGGATACTGCCATCGGGATCACCATCTGCGCTTGCATGCTGGTTTCCGCCATAATGGGCACTAGGCCAATAAAGGTGGTGAGTGAGGTGAGCATAATGGCCCTAAAGCGGCGACATCCAGCATCAATGACCGCTTGCTTTAATGGCACGCCTGCGCGGCGAGAGTTATTGACATAATCCACCATCACAAGTGAGTCGTTGACTACTACACCCGCGGCGGCAATGATGCCAAATACTGACAAGGCACTTAAGTCTATGCCCAGTATAATGTGACCCAACACTGAGCCAATCACCCCAAAAGGGATCACTGACATTATCATAATTGGCTGTAAATATGACTTAAGCGGAATAGCCAACAAACTGTAGATCACCAGTAGTGAGATAATAAAATCACGCATCTGAGTATCAGCGCTGTCGAGCTGCTCTTGTATGCTGCCAGACACCTCGCTATGAACTCTTGGATACTTGGTCAGAAGCTCAGGCATAAAGTTATCGCGTATGTCTTTGGCGAGCTTAAAGGGTTCTGCTTGCTCAGCATCGACCGAGGCCCACACATTAATGGTGCGATTGCCGTTTTCGCGGCGAATACTGTTGACACCTTGAACTACAGTAATTTCAGCCACTTCAGATAAAGGTAACTCTGCGCCTTGAGAAGTTCTTATGCGCACATCTTGCACTAAGGCAATAGAGTTTCTTTGCTCTTCTGGGTAGCGCAGCATGACTTTGACTTCTTCGCCGTTACGTAAAATACGCTGAGCTTCAAGGCCGTAGAAACTATCGCCCACTTGGCCTGCAACATTGGCTAAGGTGAGCCCTAGGCTGCTGGCTAAGGGTTTAAGCTTAAACTGCACTTCTTTGGCACTGGATTGACGGCTGTCGTTAACGTCGCTAACGCCTTTAAGTGAATTGAGCTTCTCTTTTAGTGCGATAGATGCAGCTACCAGTTGTCCTTCATCTTTGCCTTCCAATCTAAAGCTAATATCTCCGTCTTCACGGCCGCCGCCAAAGAGACTGTCTTGGATAGTAAATGACTTCACCCCAGGGATTTGGGGTATGGCTTGACGCCATAATTCAGCCACTTCAAAGGTGTTCAGTGGACGCAGTTCAGGGTCAACCAGCTTAGTCATCACCTCAGCGCTAGTGCGGCCACGAAGGTCAACTTGCATGTCTGAAATCATGCTTTGGCCATACTGCTGCTTAAGATCCTGATCGACCTTGTACAAAGCACTTTCAATGGCGAGAGCTGCTGCTAAGGTGGATTTTTCTGAAGCATCAACATTCATTTCAAGCTTCACCCGCGGAAAATCGTGGGGGATTTTAGGTTGACCAATGAAACGCACAAGACCGCCTGTGTACAAACCAATACAGATTAAAATCAAGCTAATAAATACCATGATAACGGTATAACGGTAATGCACTGCAAGCACTAAGCTTGGGCGATAAACATGGGTGATAAAGCGGCTTAAGTTAACTTCAACTTTACCTTGAACAAAGTTAACGCCGTTTCTAAGCCAATCCAGTGGATTTTTAGAACCTGGTTTGACGACTTTAGGTTTTTTCATGTGTGCCAAGTGAGCAGGCAAAATGAGTTTTGATTCTACAAGTGAGAACAACAAACATAACACCACAACAAAACCAATGGCTTGACCAAACGCAGAGGAGGGGCCGTCATCCAGAGTGATAGGTAAGAAAGCCGCGATGGTGGTCAGTACGCCAAAGGTTGCCGGCATAGCTACGCGCTTCACACCTCTTATGACAGAGTCGATATTCTGGCCTTTTTCTTCACACTCCGTATGGGCACTTTCACCCATAACGATGGCATCATCGACCACAATACCCAGCACTAGAATAAAGGCGAACAAGCTAATGACGTTAATAGTGACGTCAATGAATCCCATCGGCATAAATAATAAAGTGCCAAGGAAACACACAGGTAGCCCCATCATTACCCAAAAAGCCAAACGCACTCGTAAGAATAGGGCAAGCATGAGAAACACCAATACTGCGCCGCTTTTCATGCTGTCGAGCATCAATTCGAGACGACCATCGAGGTAGTAGGTCATGTCCACCCAAGGTTCAAACTTAACCCCTTGCGGTAGGACTTTTTGTTTCTGGGCAACATAGTCACGAATGGTGGCCGCTACTGCGGTAATACTTTGGTTTTTAGCGGCGCCTATGAAAAAGGTCACCGAGTTTTTACCATTAAATTTAGAGTATTGAATGCCATCTTCAAAGCCATCATTGACTTTGGCAACATCACCAAGCAATAAATTGGTGCCATCTTCTAGGGTTAATAGTGGTAAGTCTTCAAACTCATAACCAACATAGGCTTGGTTTTGTACCCGTAAATTGATGTAACCGTTTTCAGCTTTGATTTGGCCTGCTGACATATTACGTGAATAGCCACGTACAGCGTCGGCAACATCATTAAAGGTGAGGCCGTATTCACGCAGTTTATCTTTACTGACTTCAATGGCAATTTCATAGCCTAGCCCGCCGTAAAAATCGGAAATATTAACCCCAGGTAGCTGCATGATTTCATCGTGAACTCGCTCCCCTAACTCTTTAAGTTGTCGCTGCGACAAATCACCATAAAGACTTAAGTACATGACTTCTTGTCTTATTTTAATGCGCTCTACTTTTGGGCTTTCCATGGTCGCAGGAAAGGTAGAGATGGCATTAATTTCAGACTTAACTTCTTCTAATACTTCCTGTGGATCGTAAGAGTCTTCAATCTGAAAATAGCCGCTGGCCACATTACGGTCTGAATAGCTTATTATCCGCTTAAGTCCTTGCACGCTTTCTAGGGCCTGCTCAATCTTGATGGTAATGCCTTCTTCCACTTCTTGCGGTGCAGTGCCAGGATAGACGGCACTGAATTCAATCCAATTGATTTCAACTGCGGGAAAAAACTGTTTACGGATGGTGTTTGCTGTCAGTAAACCACCGACTAAAATGATAAACATCAATAAGTTGGCTGCAACAGGGTTACGGGCAAACCAGGCAATGAGTCCTTTGTGGGTGTCTTCCATGTCTACTCCTCGTTACTCATGGCTAAATCAGTTGCGCTTGGCTCTTTTGCGGGCTCTTTTTGCAACACTTTGTCACCAGGAAGCGCAAGTTTCATGCCTTCAACAGGATAATCTAACGCGGAAGTGATAAGGCTAGCACCATTTTCAATGCCTTCGGCAATCACCACATCGGCGCCTTGTTGACGAATAATGTTAACGGATTTGTAACGTAAGGTTTTGTCAGTATCTAAGATTGCGATTTGGCCATTAACGATGAGGTGGCGAGGTACAACGGCAACATTGCCGGCATGGCTACCATCGATTTTGGCGGTAACATAAGTGCCGTATCTCAGCTCATTAGTGTGCAGCGGTGCAGTTTGTTGTAAACCATAAGGGTCGACAATTTCTGCAATCAAATAGGTCATGCGACTTTTATTGTCCACCACCCCTTCACTGCGAACAATTTTGCCATGCCACTGTTGGGCACTGCCTGCAAAGTTACCGGCAAGGGTGACCTTAGCGCCAATCCCCATATTATGCAGGAATTGAATTTCTTTATCGGCAAGGGGCAGGCGTACTTCGGCTTTATCTGTACTTAAAGTTGAGCCAATGATGCTGCCTTTACTGACATAGGAGCCTAGGCCAATGGCACGGCTGGCAATTAAGGCATCATAGGGAGCGCGGATAACGGTGCGCTCAAGATTACGCTTGGCGCGATTAAGGCCAGCTTCTGCGCTTTTTTGGCGGGCAATTTCTTGGGCAAGCTGCGGCTTACGTAAGCTTAGTGCTGTCGGAGTACCATTGGTAATTTGTGCCCATTCTTTTTCGGCCACTTTAACGTTGGCTTTCTCTTGCACTAATGAGGCTCGACTTGAGGCTAGCGTTGCTTGGGCATCGAGAAGGTCTGACTCATAATCACTGGGATCGATTTTGGCTAGTATGTCACCTTGTTTAACAAAACCACCTTTGACGAAGCTCTCTGATAAGTAAAGAATCTCACCGTTAACTTGGGATATCAATTCAGTTTGATATTTAGCACTCACCACCCCATAAGAACTGACTGAGAAAGTCATAGGTTGATAGTTGATTTCTTCAACGGACACCAGTGGAGTATTGTCCACTTTAGGTTTTTCTGCCGGAGGCTCTTTTAATGCCGAGATCCCAACGAGTCCTGCGATACCTAACCCTATCACTGCAATAGGCAATATAATCTGTTTTTTAGTCGCCACAACACGTCCTCTTGTTAAGCTTATGTATTGTTTTTGTTATTCTTGCAAAGTCATGTAGACCAGCCTAGTGTGTGTATAATAAAGGATTTTTTACCAGCATGTGATCTCAATATGTAAATGTGTATGTTCTACTAAAGAATAAATATAACAATATGGCTAAATTATCTACAATTTGCTTCGAGCTGGCATTAATGTTCTTGAATGAAAGGCCTTGTTGTTTGAACGAGAGCAAGACCAAGCCGTGATGAAATTGAACTTGAAAATAACTTAGGCTTAATTCAAGTAATGAAAAGTCGGGTAGGAGGTTTGTAAAAAAGCCAGTCAATAATTTTAACTGGCTTTTTTGAGGCTGTTATCGCAAATTACACTGCTTTATAGGTGTATGACTACTTTTTAGCATCTAGCCTTTTGCGTCAAGATAGCGCTCGGCATCTAATGCGGCCATGCAGCCGGTACCGGCAGAGGTGATCGCTTGGCGATAATGCTGATCCATTACATCACCACAAGCATAAACGCCTTCTATACTGGTTTGAGTCGCATTGCCTTGTAAACCACTGTTTACTTTTAAATAACCGTGGTTCATTTCAAGTTGACCTGCAAAAATACCGGTATTTGGACTATGGCCAATGGCAACGAACACCCCGGCAACCGCTAAGTCTGTGACAGCGCCATTTTTAGTGCTCTTTTTCTTAAGGCCAGTGACGCCCATGGCATCGCCTGTCACTTCTTCAAGGGTTTCATCTAAATGCAGAATGATATTACCGTTGGCGACTTTATCCATTAAGCGATCGATTAAGATTTTCTCAGAGCGGAAAGTGTCACGACGGTGAATTAAATGCACTTCTGAAGCAATATTACTTAGGTATAAGGCTTCTTCAACGGCGGTGTTACCGCCACCAATAACGGCAACTTTTTGGTTACGGTAGAAAAAGCCGTCACAAGTCGCACAAGCTGACACGCCGCGGCCCATAAAGGCTTCTTCCGAAGGCAGACCTAGGTATTTCGCAGAAGCACCCGTTGCAATGATCAAGGCATCACAAGTATATTCGCCGTTATCGCCTTTTAATCGAAACGGACGCTCAGTTAGTGTGACTTCGTTGATATGATCAAATAGGATTTCGGTATCAAACTTTTCAGCATGCTCTTTCATGCGGTCCATCAAAGCTGGACCGGTTAAGTCATGGGCATCACCTGGCCAGTTTTCCACTTCAGTGGTGGTCGTCAATTGACCACCTTGCTGCATCCCTGTGATCATCACAGGCTTTAAATTTGCGCGTGCAGCATAAACAGCAGCGGTGTAACCAGCAGGGCCTGAACCTAAGATAAGAAGGTTACTATGACGAGCTTCACTCATTTTTTATTCTCCGTGGATATGCCTTAAGCAATTTGCATCAGATTGTAGGGAATTTAATGTCTTGGGTAAAGACCAGTTCAGGTAACAAAAGCGATTGAGATAATCTGAAGTGTCAATTAATACCATTGGTGCAAGGTCTATAGAGCAGCTTTTGTTAAATACTCATGTACTCACTGACTTTCGTCTAGTTCTGTATTTGGCGGTAATGATATTGCAGCGGTGTTGGCCATGGCATCGTTAAATCAAAAAGCCCGCAGTATTCAGTGAATAATACGGGCTTTTTTAGTGTCTAGCGTTACAGAGATTATTGGGCTTGTTGGGCGGGCTCCCAGGTTAACCACTGTGGATCAAAGTCTTGTTGGAGTGTGATAATGCTACCGGATGCCAGTGCATTGTCTGCTTGAGTCACATCTTGGGTGACCACATTTATGCCGCCTGCCAGTATGGTTTCTAATGAACCGGTTTCAATTTGAGCACCAGAAAATAATCCCACATCAATTTTAATCCCTGAGGTATTCCAGAATAAGCTCGTTTGGTTTACAAGGTGGGCGTACTTGCCTTGAATATGGGCAAAAAGCTGTACTTTATTTCCAGCAGCATTTAGCTGGACACCATCAATTTGTCCAATGGCAATACCGCGATAGAAAATTTGCGAGCCGGTTTTTAATGAACCCAGCTCTTTATCTTCTAAGGTAAATGTCAGCGCATCTTCAGCGAGATTGGCGTAATGCCTTGGTTTGCTTTGCACGGCAAAACTTAACGCATCATCTGTACTACTGCCAGGGGTAACACCTATATAGGGACCGGTTAGCAAGGTCTCGGGGGCCTTGATGCCAGACAGTGAAATAAGCGCATCGACAACAAAATACTCACTGTCACTGCGACTGAAGTGCTGGGCATACTCGCCGTATAAATAGGCTTTTGCGGTTAACTCCTCAAGATTTGGGCTGAGCTTAACGCTTTGCACTTGACCTATTTGATGGCCCTGATAGCGAATCGGTGCTTTGGCAGTCACTTTTGCGCTGGCGGGTAAGGTGAGGCTGATAGCTTTAGCTTGCACCAGTGCAAGTTGGCGGTCCTCATAAAGGATACCTGTTTGCTGGATTGTGTTGGCATCTTCATTTGAGATATCAATAAACCCAAGGCTAATGCTGCCTTTTATTGCGCCCGCAAGTGGCGCTATGTCGAGTTCAATACCGGCAAGGCTTGCATCAACTGACATGGCTTGATTGCGCCAAAATACCCGATTAGGTTTAAGCAGTGCGTTAAATTTCTTATCGATAGCAAGTTTTACCGAAAAGGTGTCACTTGCGGCTTGCCATATGATGCTTTCCACTTCGCCTATGGCCATTTTTTTATAATAAATCGGCGCGCCAGCACTTAAATCAGCACCATCTTGACTGGTCAGGGTTAGGTAGGTTTTATGGGCTTTGTCTTGTTCTTGCTGGGCGGCAGCGTTCGATGCAAATAAAGTAAATTGGTTTTGCTTCGCTAATTGTTTGCTGCTGCCGGGAATAAGGCTGATAGCGCCGTCGACCAAAGTGGTCAAGTCACGAGTTTGTACTTGTACGCCCTCTAAAGAGGCACTGATATTAAGCGCTGATTCAGGGATAAAGTAACTGCCTTGAGTTAATAAGGCGGCAAATTCGGGAAGAATTTCAACTTGATACTCAACTTGCTCAAAGTTTTTACTTAAGGAGACCTTGTTGACTTGGCCGATAGGCAGTTGCCTAAAGCGCAGTTGAGAGCCGGCTTTCACGCCATTATTCTCTTTGGCGACCACAGTTATAAAACGCTTTTTGGCCCACAATAAATCAGGTGCGCTGGACTCAAGAACAAAGCTGTTTTTGCTTTTGTCTGTGGAGACTCCAGGGAGAATGTTAATCACATTGCCAGTAATTAACCGCGCTGCATGCTTAACCCCTGATAAGGATATTTCAGCACCTGATAACCAAAATCGACTGTCACTGTTGAGCAGCATTTGATGTTCAGCATTAAGTTCAGCTGTTAAGGTTACGCCAGCATCACTGAGCTTTTTATCAATAATTTTCCCCACATTTATTCCGCGATAAATAATATCAGCGCCTTTACTGACGTTTTCGCCATCTGTTGCTGTTAGCGTAAAGCGGTGGCCCGTTGTGGCCTGGGCTTCATCGGCAAATAATAAGAAACTGTCGCCATTTTCAGCTAAAGCTTGGGCTTCTTCTGAGTCAAAACTGATCCCGCCAGCAAGCATTGAAGCTAAACTTTCTGTGTTAATTTTTATTCCAGATAAAGAAGCGTCAATACTTACGCCAGAGACGTTCCAAAAGCGTGAATTCTTTTTAACTAACTGGGCATATTGTTCTTGAATAAACACGCTTATGACGATGAGCTGGCTGTTTTCAAGGCGATAACTGACTACGCTTCCCACAGGAATTTGATGATAAAACACCTGCGAGCCAACATCGATGGAGCCCAATTTATGGCTGGTGAGCTCGATGACTAAGCCTTCACTACTGGGTAAAATGCTCGGTGTTTCACGTTCGGCTTCAAATTGAGTCGCGGAGCGGCCACTGCCAGGCTGCAGGGCAATATAATTACCAGAAAATAGTGCATCGAGTCCTTCGACCCCGGTAATACTGGCTTTGGGGGTGACTAACCAAAAGAGGGTGTCTTTACGCAAGAAAGGGTCAGCGCGGTAATCCATCAATACTTTGACATTGACGCCTTTAAGGTCATCATCAATGCTGATGTCACTGACTTTACCCACGGTTAATCCTTGGTATTTTACTAAGGTTTTACCGACATCTATGCCGGTAGCGTTAGGGAAGTGAATTTGGATTTCTATGCCGGATTCGCGAATGCTTTTAAATCCGAGCCAGCCGCCCAAGATCAGCGCCACGATTGGTAGTAACCAAATGGGGGAGAATAGTTTTTTCTTAACAACTTTTGGTGATTCAATGTGTGTCATTATGAGTTTCCAAACGATCCCAAAGTAAACGAGTATCTAGCACTTTAGCAGCAAGCTGCGTCAGTAAAATAACCAGTGCAAACGCTGTCGCTGCTGGGGCTGGCTTGGCATCCAAGAGTTGCCCCATATTGACCAGCGCGACAGTGAGTGAGATGACGAACAAATCTAACATGGACCAGCGGCCGATCCATTCTATGACATGAAAACCCACCATCATTTTGCGCTTAGAAATAGGGATATTGTAGCTAATGGCGCAAAGATAAGCCCCGAGGCCAAAAATTTTAAGCCAAGGTACTAAAATACTGGCAGTAAATACGATAACAGCAATGGGGTAAAGCTCAAGGTGCACTAAATGGGTGATGCCACTTAAGATAGTGTCATGGGTGACCTTTCCTTGATTGGTTAAAGTGGTAATCGGGTAAATATTGGCAGGGATCAATAAAATGGCGGCGGTAATTAGCAGTGCCCAACTTTGTTGTAAACTGGCCTTGTTACGGACAATGATGGGGCTGTCGCAACGTGGGCAGTGAGTCTGACTGGTCTTATTCAGCTTTTTACACACAGTGCAAATACACAGGCCTAATGTGATGCCCAAGGTTGATTTTACTGACTGCTGTTCAGTGTCCATGACTCAGGCTCCACATATGTTCTAGGCTGTATTCTCTTTGCAAAAACAAGGCGACTAAGAACAGCATAGTGAATGAAAACGTACCAAAGCCAAAATAAATATCGGCAAAGTCAGACAACTGAAATGCTGAAACTAAAAAACTTATTACGTAAATTTCCAGCATAGTCATTTGAGAGATTACCCCATGGTGGCGCAATAGCTGTTTATAAATGCTTTGCCAAAAACGTCCGCTTAAATTGAGTTTGACGATGAGGATTTGCGCTAATATCGATAAAATAAGTAATCCCGGCGCGACCACGGCTGCCGTCAACACCGCAAGCCCAACCACCCAGTAGCCCTGAGTCCAAACCGATAACGCTGCGTGTAATACTGTGGTGGTGCGCACGCTGCCTAAAAATTGGATCTCAAGCACAGGTAATAAATTGGCGGGAATATAGAAGATTAATGCTGTGATGCAAAGGGCTAACATGCCATTGAGTGAGCAGTAGGGCGCATCATACAAAACGGTATGGCAGCGAGGGCATAGGGCTCTCACACTCGATGGCAATGCCCGCTTGCGTACAGCTAAATCACAAGAGCGGCACAGTACAACACCATTGGGTTCACGAGTTGCTTGCATAAGTGATAATCAATTATCCGCGGTTGATGTCTGAGTAAGATAACGCCTGAACAGCATAGTTGAATTTCTATTTCGCCGCAGGACGGTTTAAAGGGTGAATGATACCTTGATGAGGTTCATTTCCTAGCGCCTGATTTTACTAAAGAATACTTAAAGATGATAAATGATATCAGAATAACTGAAACACTTGCATATTAACTTAATCATGTGACACTCTACGCACTGTATATAAAAACAGTAAGAGGTGGAGTATGGCTGTCGTTACACAATTTGTCGTGGTCAGAGAAGGGGTAGAGAAGATGACATTCACATCGAAAAAGGAGGCTGATGCCTTTGATAAGATGTTAGATATCGCTGATAACCTGATCCCATTCCTGTTAGAATCGCCGTTAGCACTTGATGATAGCCAATGTGAACAATTAGCGTTTTACATGGCGAAGCAAAAAGACGCATTAACCGGTCTACTAAAAGGGGCTAGCCCTGTAGTAGCATCGAGTAAGCCCTTAGCAGTTAAAAAGCCTGCTAAAAAAGTATCCGATAAAGAATCATAGTCATGGCCGAAGGGCCATCGTTAGGGAGCACCGCAACAGATGAAAGCTGATTTCTACCACACCTTAGAACGTCAAGCCAGTGCACTATTAGCTGGGGAAGACGATATCATCGCCGCCATGGCTAATTTTTCAGCCCTGTTAAATGATAACTTAGATGACTTAAACTGGGTGGGCTTTTATATCATGCGTGATAGCCAATTAGTGCTTGGACCTTTTCAAGGAAAAGTGGCTTGCACTCGTATTCCGTTAGGAAAAGGCGTTTGTGGCAGTGCAGCAGAGCAAAATGCCACCTTAAGGGTCGCTGATGTGCACCAATTTGATGGCCATATTGCCTGTGATAGTGCCAGCAATTCGGAAATCGTTATTCCGGTTCGCCGTGGAAATGAAGTGATAGCTGTGCTTGATATCGATAGCCCATCTTTAGACAGATTCGACAGTGAAGATCAACTTGGGCTAGAAAAACTGGTTAAAAGCTTAGAATCTTGCTTATTTGCTCAATAAGCGAACAATATTGGTTAAATCTAGGTCGCTTTCGCTGGCGTGAACCTTATAATATGTCGCGATAGATATTTGAGCTGGATTTCTTGATTAGCTATGAATAAGCTAATGAGCCACTTAGGATAATTTGTTAAGCTTTGTTTCAGAGGCTTTAGCTATCGTGCACTAAGTGCTAATTTGTACGTTGAGCGTAAGCTTGGCGAAGATGAACGACTACGGGCAGTACCTTGCCTAATGTCCCCTTATTTAACGTGGAAGTAAAAATGGAATCAACAGACAAGTTGACCGACACCAACGCAATTTTAGCGTATTTATATGAAACATTTCCTTTATGCTTTATTGCAGAGGGCGAGACTAAACCATTAAAAATCGGTTTGTTTCAAGACTTGGCTGAAAAGTTGGCTGATGATTCTAAAGTCAGTAAGACTCAACTTAGGGTTGCTCTGCGCCGTTATACTAGCAGCTGGCGCTACCTTAAAGGCGTAAAGCCTGGTGCTCAACGTATCGATTTAGACGGCGTTGATTGCGGTGAGTTAGAACAAGAACATATCGACCACGCCCAAGCTACGCTCAAAGAAAGTCAAGAGAAAGCCAAAGCTAAGCGTTTAGCTGTTGCTGCTAAAAATCCAGCGAAGAAGCCAGCTAGACCAGCTAAAAAGGCAGCGCCTAAAACGCAAGTTAAAAAACAACCTGCACCAGCTGAAAAAGCCGCGCCTGTGGTTGAGCTTGTGCCCGCTAAGCTTGAAGAGCTTAAGCAAAAGCAGCGCGTCAATATCAAGTTAGGCCAAAATCCAGTGTCAGGTGTTATCACTGATATTAATAAAGAAGATGTGCATGTTCAGTTAGACACTGGCTTAACAGTCAAGGTACGTGTTGAGCACATATTATTATAATGTTCTAAAAGGAGTAACTTGTTGATGGGAAAACTTACCTTAGCCGTGTCGATTGCCGCTTTGTTTGCTGGATTGCCAGCGTGGGCTTTTGAACCAGCGATTCAAATCAACGAGTTACCCAGCTTGTCTCAGGAGCCACAACATAAAGTGGCGAGCAAGCGAGTGGCCAGCTTGTTCACTCGCTCGCATTATCATAGATTTGCCCTCGATGATGCGTTTTCTGAGCATATCTTCAATCTCTATTTGGAACAGCTAGATTATCGCCGTAATGTGATGACTCAGAGCGACCTTGATAGCTTTGATAAGTATCGACATAGTTTTGATGACATGGTCACCAGTGGTGAGTTGACGCCGGCTTTTACCATGTTTGATTTGCTGCAAAAGCGCCGTTATGAGCGCTTTGCTTATGCATTGAGCCTGCTCGATAAAGAAAAACCCTTCGACTTTACCCAGGCAGGCGATAAATATCAGTTTGATCGTGAAGATGCACCATGGGCTAAAAATGATGCTGAATTGGATGAGCTTTGGCGTCAGCGTGTTAAATATGATGCGCTAAACCTTAAACTTACCGGTAAAGAATGGCCTGATATCGTTGAAGTACTGCAAAAGCGTTATAACAATGCTATCAAGCGTCTAAGTCAAACTCACAGTGAAGATGTGTTTCAGGCGGTAATGAATGCGTTTGCTCGCAGCGTTGAGCCCCACACCAGTTATTTATCACCACGTAATGCTGAGCGTTTTCAAATGGAAATGAACCTAAGCCTTGAAGGCATAGGTGCTGTGTTGCAAATGGATGATGACTATACCGTGATTAAAAGTTTAGTCGCAGGTGGTCCTGCAGCACTGAGCGAAAAGCTTTCACCAGAAGATAAAATCATAGGTGTTGGTCAAAAAGACAAAGAAATTGTCGATGTTATCGGCTGGCGATTAGATGATGTTGTTGAACTCATCAAAGGTCCAAAGGGCAGTGAAGTGGTGTTGCAAATTCTGCCTAATAAAGGTGGCGCAAATGCCAAAACTTTTGAAGTTATGATAACTCGCGATAAAATCCGACTCGAAGACAGAGCTGCAACCTCTAAGATTATCGAACCTAAAGAAGGTGAATACGCCAACCGTAAAGTGGGCGTTATTCAAATCCCAGGTTTTTATATGAACCTGTCCCAAGACGTCACCAAAGAATTGGTCAAGCTTAATGAAGCCAATGTTGAAGGTGTGGTTGTGGATTTACGAGGCAATGGCGGCGGCGCATTAACTGAAGCCACGTTACTGACAGGTTTATTTATTGATAAAGGACCAGTGGTTCAAATTCGTGATGCTAACGGCCGAGTGAGTCAAAATAGCGATAATGATGGTAGCAGCGTTTACGGCGGTCCATTAACGATAATGGTCGACAGATACAGCGCCTCAGCGTCAGAAATTTTTGCAGCAGCTCTGCAAGATTATAACCGTGCGCTAGTCGTCGGTGAATCGACCTTCGGTAAAGGGACAGTGCAACAGCACAAGAGTCTTGGACGAATTTATGACATGTACGACAAGCCAATCGGCCATGTCCAGTATACTATCGCTAAGTTTTACCGCATTAATGGCGGTAGCACTCAGCTTAAAGGCGTGACCCCAGATTTAGCATTCCCAAGTGCACTTGAACCAGGTGAATACGGTGAGTCTGAGCAGAAATATGCACTACCTTGGGATAAAGTACCGGTTGCCAATTATTCATCTCTTGGACAAATTAACAGCGAATTAGTTAGTGTACTCAATACTAAGCATCAAGGGCGTATTGGCCAGAATGTTGAGTTTGGTTATATTAATCAAGATATTACCGAATACAAGAAACATCATGAAGACACTACTATCTCACTAGTTGAAAGCGAGCGTTTAGCTTCCCGTGCAGAGGATGATAAACGTGTGCTAGATAGAACCAATGAACGCCGAGTAAAATTAGGCCTAAAAGCCGTGGCGTCAATGGATGATATCGAAGATGAGATTGAAAACCCTGATGCTTTTTTAGATGAAACGGTTTATATCACCTTAGATATGGTTGATTCGGCTAAAATGGCCAAAAACAGCGTAAAATAAGCCACATACTCAATAAAAACGCGCTAACTAGCGCGTTTTTTATTTGCTCATTTTTATAAATCCGTTAAGTTCATGTTCAGTATTAACCCAGTAAGGATTTCACATGTCCCAGTCACAAGCTAAATACCTTAAAGATTATCAAACACCTGCCTATACCATTACTCATGTCGATCTTGCTTTTAATTTAGATGAAAGCCGTACTCAAGTGAGGGCAAAAAGTAAGGTGGTACGTTTAGGGTCTGCGGATGAACCTTTGGTACTTGTGGGTGAGCAACTTAACATGCTCAGCGTCACCATTGACGGAAAAGCCGCCAGATACCAAGAAATTGACGGTGAACTACGTATCGAGACTCAGACTACAGAGTTTGAGCTGGAAATCATAACTGCCCTTGACCCTGAAAAAAACTCAAGCCTTGAAGGCTTATACATGTCAGATGGTGCTTATTGCACTCAATGTGAGGCTGAAGGCTTTAGGCGGATTAGTTACTTCCTCGATCGCCCCGATGTACTGGCAACTTACACTGTGCGCATTGAAGCGGATAAAGCGGCGTTTCCCTTTTTGCTCAGTAACGGTAATTTGATGGAGCAAGGTGATGCTGACAATGGGCGTCATTTTGTGTGCTGGCAGGATCCTTTTCCAAAGCCTAGCTATTTGTTTGCCTTAGTGGCGGGAGATTTCGATTTATTGGAAGATCAATTTGTTACCATGAGCGAACGCACCGTAAAATTACAAGTGTTTGTTGATAAAGGCAATCTTCACAAAGCTTCCCATGCGATGGCGTCCCTTAAAAAATCCATGAAATGGGACGAAGAACGCTTTGGCCTTGAGTACGATCTTGATATTTACATGATAGTGGCGGTGGACTTTTTCAACATGGGTGCCATGGAAAACAAGGGCCTAAATATTTTTAATACCAAGTATGTGCTTGCAGATACTGCCAGTGCGACCGATGAAGATTATCATGGTATTGAGTCTGTGGTGGGTCATGAGTATTTCCACAACTGGACAGGTAACCGTATTACTTGTCGTGATTGGTTTCAGTTGAGCTTAAAAGAAGGCTTGACTGTGTTTAGGGATCAAGAATTCAGCTCCGATGTTGGCTCTCGGGCGGTAAATCGTATTCATGCGATTAAAGTGATGAAAAACCAGCAATTTGCAGAAGACTCAAGCCCAATGGCGCACCCCATTCGTCCTGAATCTGTAATTGAAATGAATAACTTTTATACTGTGACCGTATACAACAAGGGAGCAGAAGTTATCCGTATGCTGCACACCCTTTTAGGTGAGCAAGGTTTCCAAGCAGGGATGAAAACATACGTTGAGCGTCATGACGGTCAAGCGGTAACCTGTGATGATTTTGTGAATGCCATGGAAGATGCCAGCAGCAAAGATCTGAGTCAATTTAGACGCTGGTACGCGCAAGCTGGCACACCGGTAGTCAAAGTAGAACGTGATTTTAATCAGGCATTGAGCCGCTTTAGTCTGACCTTAAGCCAATCAGTGAAAGGTGTTGATGGAAAGTTAGGCCTGCCACTTCATATTCCTTTCAGTATCGAATTGCTAGATAGACAAGGTAAAAGTCTTGAAAACAAGGTGCTGGAGTTGACTCAAGCATCACAGGTGTTCCATTTTGATAACATCACTCAGGCACCAGTGGTGTCTTTGCTGCAAGATTTTTCTGCGCCAGTAAAACTGGATTATCAATATAAAATTGAAGAGTTAGTGCACTTAATGGCGTTTGCTAGCAGTGAAGTTGCCCGCTGGGAAGCTTCAGTGTCACTCATTAGTCACGCCATTTGGCAAAGTGTGCAGCAGCGTCAATCGCAGACTGTGATGACCATGGCATCAGAAATTATTGATGCCTTTAGAGGCGTTATTCTAGATGAAAGTTTAGATCCTGCCTTGGTTGCTGAAATGCTAAGTTTCCCTTCAGCTGCGGCATTGATTGAGCAAGTGGATAACGTTGAATTGGATGCTCTGGCCCAAGCACGGGAATTTATCCTAGCGCAACTTGCCGCAAGTTGTGAGGATGAGCTTGCCGCTCGTTACCAGAGCTTAGTGAATAAAGATGATGCAGCAAGCCGCGCGTATAAAAATACCTGTTTACTATTACTTTGTCAGGTGAGTGACAGTTATGAAGTTACAGTGCAGCAGCAATATGATAATGCCAGCAACATGACAGACAGTTTAGCTGCCCTAAAAGGCGCTGTAAAAGGACAGTTTGCTAACAAAGGCGCTTTATTGGCCGACTTTGAAGCAAAATGGCACCATACGCCTTTGGTGATGGATAAGTGGTTTGCATTGCAGGCTATGGATGACAGTGAAGATGTTATTCAGACCTTAAAAAGCTTAAGTAAACACCCAAGCTTTAGCTTTAACAACCCTAATAGAGTACGGTCATTAATAGGAACCTTTGCTATGGGTAATACTTATCAGTTCCACAATAATAACGCCAGCGGCTATCAGTATTTGACTGAAATTTTGATAAAATTAAATGACATTAACCCACAACTAGCTTCTAGAATGGTGACGCCGTTAATTCAATTTGCTAAATTTGATCTTCAAAGACAAGGGCATATTCGTACATGTTTAGATCAGTTATTAGTACTGCCTGGCTTATCCAAAGATGTGTTCGAAAAAGTATCGAAAGCATTAGCTTAAGCGTTTTCTGACTGTGAATAGAGTATGACGGATTTAGGTTTCTCACTAAGCTTGACTTAAAAGAGTAGCCAAGAGCGATATTCTATTGCAGATATAAGGCTTTATTATAAAAGGGAGTCATGTATATGACTCCCTTTGTTGATTGTTAAACATAGGGGGCATTGTGGAGTTCTATTTCTCACTTAGGGTAAGTTATGATGACTTCTTACCTTATTATCAAGGCACAGCATCTAAAGTATTAGTTAAAGACAGCCAAGGTAGAGAGCTGTTAATTAATGGCCGCTACTTTAGGCCTTTTGTTAATTCTTTGGGGGTTAACGGCCATTTCAAACTCTGCTTAGATAATCAAGGAAATTTCCTTGCCTTGGAGCAAGTTTAAAATTAATTCCGTTAGAGCAATAACTCCAAACACTCAATTGATTTAAACAGTAGCCTAATTTGTATTTTACTCTGTAAAGGCTGATGATTTTATTGCAGTTTTAATCAAGCTTAACCTTTCTATTAACCTTTCTGTGACAAGATTCAAATATAGCCGCTGAACTAACAGGCAAATATTTCGCAAGCGCTTTAATTTTATAATAAATTTTCTCCGGTTACGCCTTGCTCAACTAGGGTAAATGCTGTAACAATGGTGTTGCCTATAGGCTAACAAGATGTTGGTTCACATTCCTATAACAACGGATCCAGCAGGTTACGGAGAGATGGAAAAATGAAAATTGTTAAAAAAAGCTTTAACAAGTCGGCACTTGCTTTGGGGGTGGTGTCGGCACTGTATTTAGGGATGAGTGGCAGTGCTTCTGCGATTTCATTCGATTGGGGCGATGTTCAGGGAACATTCGACTCCACATGGACTGCTGGCGTGAGCTGGCGTGTATCTGAGCGTAATTATAACGATCAGATTGGTAAGGTAAATCACCCTCAGTTCGACTGGTCTGGTTACTCTGCTTTAGGAGACAATTTTGGCTCTCTTAAATATGATAAGTTTCAAATTTGGACCCAAGATGGCTCGTATTCAAGTAATAACGACATCAGTAACTTACTTTACTCTCAAGGTGATACTACCTCTGAAATAGTAAAAGGGTTACATGAATTATCATTAAAATATAAAAATTACGGACTCTTTGTACGTGGAATGTATTTTTATGATCGCAAACTCAGTGATGGCGATTTTGGTTTTAACGATCCACTCACGGGTAAAGAATTTGACCCTTGTAAAGACAAACGCGCCAGCGAAGTTCAATGTAAAGATATTCGCTTATTAGACGCCTTTGTTTATGCTGATTGGGATTTTAACGACGGGGCGAATCCCTTGTCGGTACGTGTTGGTAATCAAGTGATATCTTGGGGTGAAAGCTCGCTTATCTCCCATGGTATTTCTGAAATTAACGCTGTTGATTTGAATATTCTTAATGCGCCAGGTTCTGAATTAAAAGAAGCCTTTATTCCTCAAGGCATGGTGTCATTGTCTTTAGGCTTGACTGAAAACTTGTCTGTTGCAGGTTTTTATCAATATGACTGGCAGCAATTGTGGGCGCCAACACCTGGCTCTAACTTAGCCTCTAATGACTTTGTGGGTTTTGGCGGCTATGAGCAAAATGCTCAGCTTGGTTTTACTGCAAATCCTGATATCAACTTAGACTTTTTAATTTCTGAGTACCAAAAGATTTACGCTGCAGCTGCAGGCGCTAATTTCTCTCCAGCATTGGCAGGATTAATGGTGCCTTATGCAACCAGAGTTGCGCTACTTAAAGATGATGCGCCGGCAGAAGATGGCGGCCAGTACGGGGTTAAATTAGGTTATTATTCACCAGAGCTTGGTGAAACTGAATTCGCGCTGTATTACATGAACTACCACAGCCGTCGTCCACTTATCGCAGGTACAGGTTCTAACTTCAATGTTGAAGCTATAGGCCGCGATTATGGTCGTCTTGCTGCAAGTGGTGGCGAAATCAACCGTGAATTATTACTGAATATGGAAACTTTCACTAAAGCTCAATTAGTCTTCCCTGAAGACATTAAGCTTTATGGTTTTAGTTTCAATACTTTAGTTGGTGACACTTCTGTTGCTGGTGAAATTTCTCACCGTCAAGATGAACCACTGCAAATCGATGATGTTGAATTGTTATTTGCGGCAATGCCGCAACAGCTAGCTAATTCAAATCATCCAAGTGTCGTACGCCCAGAACTTGATGGTGTATCGCAGATGTCTGTGTCAGCGCCTGGCGCTAGCGTCGATGGCTTTGTACGCTTAGACACTACTCAAGCTCAGGTGACCTTTAGTCACTTATTTGGTCCACGCTTTGGTACTGATAATTTAGTACTCGCCACTGAAATTGGCGGCGTATGGATCCATGATATGCCTGGGTTTGATGAGCTGCGTTTAAATGGTCCAGGTACAGCGCGTTCTGGTGGTAACCCTGAAATGCCTGGCATTATCATGGCGTTGCATAACGGCCCAGAAACTAACCCATTCCCAACTGACTTTGCATGGGGTTATCGTGTGGTTGTTAAGGCGGATTACAACAACATATTTGCCGGCGTTAACATGTCACCGAAAATTCAATTTGCCCACGATGTTAATGGTATAACGCCTGATCCTATGTTCTTGTTCACTGAAGGACGTAAATCGATGGCAATGTCCTTAAGCTTTGATTATCAAAGCCGTTGGGGCGCGGAAGTGTCTTACAATAGCTTCTTTGGCGGAGTGGGCACCACCAACGCGATGGAAGATAGAGACTACGTTTCTTTTAACGTCAAGTATTCGATATAAGGATAATAATAATGAAGAAGATGACGATATTATCGGCAGCAGTGGTTATGGCACTCGGTGCTCCTGTTGCGATGGCGAAAGTATCTGAAGCTGAAGCTGCCAAGTTAGGCGCTGAGCTAACGCCTCAGGGCGCAGTGAAAGCGGGTAATGCCGATGGCTCCATCCCAGCTTGGGATGGCGGGATCACTAAGCCTGTTGCGGGTTACAGTAAAGGCATGCATCACCCAGATCCTTTTCCAGCAGACAAGATACTCTTTACTATTACTAATGCTAATAAAGCACAGTACAAAGACTTTTTAAATCCAGGTCAGCAAAAGCTGTTCGAGCTTTACCCTGAAACCTACAAAATGAATGTCTATGAGAGCCGTCGTACTGCTTCAGTACCTCAATATGTCTACGATGCCACTAAAGCTAACGCCACTAGGGCTGAACTTGTGGCCCAAGGTAACGGTATTTCAGGTGCAACCATTGGTGTCCCTTTTCCTATTCCAGCCAATGGATTAGAAGTAATTTGGAACCATGTACTGCGTTTTCGTGGTGTTGACCTAGAGACTAACCGTAGTCAAGCATCACCGACTTCAAGTGGTTCATACACCTTAGTTGAAACCGCAGAAGAGCTACGTTTTGAATACAGTCGCCCAGAAATTACTCTTGATAAACTGAAAGAAACCAACACCTTGTTTTATTTCAAACAAGTTGTGACTCAGCCTGCGCGCCTAGCGGGTACTGCGTTGTTAGTTAAAGAGACCATGGATCAAGAAGCGCTGCCGCGCCAAGCTTGGACCTACAACACAGGGCAGCGCCGGGTTCGTAAAGCACCTAACATTGCTTTTGATACACCAGGCACTGTAGCCGATGGTCTTCGCACCACAGATGATTTCGATATGTTTAACGGATCGCCTGTACGCTATAACTGGGAATTGATTGGCAAGAAAGAAATGTACATACCGTACAATGACTACAAGTTGCACTCTGATAGTCTAAAGTACGATCAAATCTTAAAGCCAGGTCACATCAACCCAGATCTCGTTCGTTGGGAAAAGCACCGCGTTTGGGAAGTTAAAGCCACCCTTAAAGAAGGCATGCGTCATATTTATAAAACACGTGTGTTCTATATTGACGAAGATTCATGGCAGGTTTCATTAACGGATATGTACGATAACCGTGATGAGCTATACCGTGTCGCTAATGCTCATAGTATTAACTATTATGAAGTACCCACATTATGGACAACACTAGAAGTATTCCATGATTTACAGTCACGCCGCTATTTGGCAATGGGTCTAGATAACGAAGGTCGCATGTACAACTTTGAAGCGAACTTAACTGAATCTAACTTTACCCCAGATGCCCTAAGACGCGCAGGTATTCGTTAATAGTCAAACCTAAGGGGGCAAAATTTGCCCCCTTAATCTTGTAAGGAAGTTTGTATGTCGTTTAGCATGCTTCGCGCAGCAATGATGTTAGGATGTATTGGCTGTGTATTTAGCTCACAGGTTAATGCTCAGTTAGATCCACTTACCGTTCAAATCCAACCTTTAGCTCAATCCTCTTTGCTTTTAGATTTAGCTAACGTAGGTGATAAACTCATTGCCGTCGGTCAAAAAGGCCATGTCCTAGTGTATGACAACACCTGGACTCAAGTACCAACCCCCGTGTTAAGTCAGCTCACCAAAGTATTTTTTCTCGATGCAAAACTAGGCTGGGCTGTAGGCCATGATGCCAGCATTATTCACACTCAAGATGGTGGCTTAACGTGGCAGTTACAGATGCAATCGAGCGAGATTGAAAAGCCATTTCTTGATATTCGTTTCTTTAATGCCAATGAAGGCATTGCCATAGGTGCCTATGGACTGTTTTATCGCTCATTAGATGGCGGAAAAACTTGGGAACCTGAATTCCACCAAGAATTATTGTTCGAAGAAGACGTGTCGTATCTTGCGGATTTAAAAGCCGAAGACGAAGCCTTGTATTTATCCGAACGGGCCGCATTATTGCCGCATTTTAACCGTATTATTCGCCTCGATGATTCAAGGCTTTTATTAGTGGGCGAGCTTGGTTTAGTGGCTGAGTCAAGTGACAATGGCTTAAGTTTTACTCGCACAGACTTTGATTATGATGGCTCTATGTTTAATGCTATCCAAGTGGGTGAGCAAATCTATGTGATGGGCCTGCGCGGCCATGTGTTTAAAACAGATTTGAGTTTATCTGATTGGCAACAAGTTGAATTACCTGTCAAGTCTTCTATAAACGGCGCTTTAGTACACCAAGGAGAGCTCTACATAGTCGGTAATGCGGGTGTTGTGCTGCGCTTAGATGGCAAAGGTCACGCCGAGATAGTGGCACGACGTCAAGGCGAAAATATTGTCGCTGTTGCAGAAAGCGCCGATAAACAATTATGGTTTGCTGGTAGCAACGGTCTTTTTCAGCTTAAATAATTAGTTTAGGAAAAATTAATTTAGGCAGTCACTTTAAAACATAACAATAACAGGGCCGTAAGCGATGTTAGAAAAACTGGTCAATGGATTTGAAACTCACCTATTTCGTAACCGCATGTGGGTAATAGTGTCATTTATTTTAATGACATTCTTTTTAGGTTACCAAGCCAGCCAATTAAAAATGGACGCGGCGTTTAGCAAAAACATTCCCCTTAACCATGAATACATGAAGGTTTACCAAAAGCATCAAAAAGATTTTGGTGGCGCCAACAGCATCATGGTGGCAGTAGAGGACACCAGTGGTAACATTTTTAACCCGGTGTTTTTCGATGCCCTGAAAAATGTTCATGATCAGTTATTTTTTATTCCTGGCGTTGAACGCTCACAGGTGAAATCTTTGTTTTCGCCTTCGACCCGTTTCACAGAAGTTGTGGAAGACGGTTTTGCCGGTGGTCCGGTCATTCCTGCCGATTACAATAACTCTCAAGCCAGCCTTAATTTAGTGCGCGATAATATAGAAAAAGCGGGCATTGTTGGGCGCTTAATTGCCAACGATTACTCGGCGGCTATGGTGTCGGCGCAGTTGATGGATTTCGACCCTGATACAGGTAAACCTCTGGATACCATAGCGTTTGCCAATCAATTAGAGCAAGAACTCAGAGTTAAGTTTGACACTGATACCATCAAGGTTCACATCATAGGCTTTGCTAAAATGGCCGGAGATGTGGCTGAAGGCGCTAAGGGCGTGTTGCTGTTCTTCCTTATTGCTATCGCAATTACCGCTGTGATGGTGTACTTGTTCTCTAAATCACTAATGCTAACCGTACTGCCTTTGGTGTGCAGTATTGCGGCCGTTATTTGGCAGTTAGGTTTGCTCACTGTGATCGGTTTCGGTCTTGATCCTATGTCCATCTTGGTGCCATTTCTAGTGTTTGCCATTGGAGTGAGCCACGGCGTACAGATGATAAACGCCGTGCGCCGCCGTGTGCTCGATGGCCAAACCACAAAAGCGGCCAGTGCCAGCGCATTCAGAAGTTTATTAGTACCAGGGGGCGTTGCACTGTTATCTGACACTGTAGGTTTCTTAACCTTATTAGCGATTGATATCGGTATTATTCGTGAGTTGGCCATTTCTGCGTCATTAGGCGTTGCGGTGATCATTTTAACTAACTTGATTTTACTGCCTTTGGTCATTTCATATACCAATCTAACTTTGGTTAAAGATAATCCTCAAACCAGCGAGAAAATAGAGCAGCTTTGGCGTAAGCTTTCGTGCTTTGCCACCCCCAAGTACGCCGTTGTTGTATTGACCGCGACTGCACTTTTATATGCAGTGGGCTATATGCAGTCAACCAAAATGCAGATCGGTGACTTGCAAGGCGGCGCGCCGGCACTGCATCAAGATTCCCGTTACAATTTAGATACTTTCTTTATTACTGACCATTTCTCTATCACCACAGATGTGATGACAGTGATTGTGGAGGCAAAGCCTGAGGCTTGCACTTATCATTCACTGCTTAACCAGATTGATCAGTTCGAATGGATGGTGGCCAATACTGAAGGGGTAGAATCAACAGCAAGTCTTGCTTCAATTGCTAAGCAAGTAAACGCTGGCTTTAACGAAGGCAATCCTAAGTGGCAGATGCTGCCGCGTACCACAGCAAGCCTAGTACAAGCTGTGGGGCAGGTACCAACAACGTCGGGTTTATTAAACGGTAATTGTTCTGTGATGCCTGTGTATCTATTCCTTAAAGATCATAAAGCTGACACCATTAATACTGTGGTTACTAAAGTCAAAGCGGTTGCGGCGGAGCTTAATAATGATGAGTTAAGCTTTAAGCTTGCATCTGGCCCAGTGGGCGTAATGGCAGCAACTAATGAAGCCGTTAGTGAAGCTCAGTTGCCTATGATGATTTATGTTTATGGCGCAGTGTTTATTTTGTGTTTAATCAGCTTTAAGTCATTAAAAGCTACCGTAGCTGTGATTATTCCACTTTATGTGGTCTCGACCTTGGCGCAAGCCTTAATGACATTGCTAGATATTGGCTTAGCAGTGAGTACTTTACCTGTTATTGCCTTGGGGGTGGGTATTGGTGTGGACTACGGTATTTATATCTTATCGACTATGTCTAATAAACTCAGTAATGGCATGGCGGTACAGCAGGCTTACTTTGAAGCCTTGGTTGAGCGGGGCAGTGCAGTTATTTTCACCGGCCTTACTTTGGCCATAGGGGTGAGCACTTGGTTCTTCTCTGCGCTTAAGTTCCAGATGGATATGGGAATTTTATTAACCTTTATGTTTTTAGTAAATATGTTAGGTGCGATAATTATCCTACCAGCACTCGCGGCCGTTTTTTGGCGTAAACCGAGCTAAATCAAGCTGCAACCTAGGCCTATACTGGGTATGAAGAAATGAAACAGGGAGCTTAGGCTCCCTGTTTTTTTGCATAGTTAGGCTGATTTAGCGGGTTTATTGTCACCAGTAACAAGAAAAACCTGTAAATACTGGATTTGCAGAGGATCTACCACTAAAATTTTCCTCGAAATGACACCAAATTAGTAATAGACTTTGTGTCAGTTCTCAGAGGTCATACTTTGAGTCAACAAGCCGAAGCATCCAAATAATGATAAGAGCGCTGCCATAGACGCTTAAGGAATCTGCAAAATGGCCTTGAAAGATGCAATGCCTTCAGTACTACTCGAAAACGTAGTGCAATTAATTCATACCAAAATCCCTAATTCACAAGCAACTCAAGTGGAGCAATTTGCCCATTGCCTCTACGCTCACATGTCTAAAGATGATTTAAACGCACGAAATGACAGTGATTTATATGGCGCCGTAGTGAGTCTATGGAATGCCCTAAACCAAACCACTGAAAAAGAAACTCATATCCGCGTGTTTAACCCCAGCCAAGCTAAGCATGGTTGGCAATCGACCCACAGTATTATTGAAATTATTCAGCCAGATATGCCGTTCTTGGTCGATTCTATCGCCATGGCATTAAAGCGTTTAGGTGTAACGGCTCACGTGATGTTACACACGCCACTGGCGGTTGTACGTAAAGATGATCAAGTATCACAAGTGACATTTGTTAACGAGGCCTCTAAGGGCGCTGACAATGTTGCTGTATTCTTAGTGGAAATTGATCGCCGTAGCAATGATGCTGAAATCAAGGCCATTGAAAAAGAATTGGCTTCGGTATTAGGTGACGTCGCTGATTCTGTGAATGATTGGCAAAAAATGTCAGACACACTCACTGAGACGATTAAGCAGCTACCTAAGCGTCCTTTCCCTGGACCGAAAGCGGAAATGGATGAAGCGGTTAATTTCTTAACTTATCTTAATAACCATCACTTTACCTTGTTAGGTTACCGTTACTACGAGCTTAACCGAGTCGAAGGCGATGTGGAGCTAGTCCCCGACCTCTCATCAAGCCTAGGATTGATGAATAAGTCGAGTAAAGCCAATGTGGTTGAAAAAACCTTAAAGCTTTCTAGTTTCTCTGAATCTGCCCGCAAAGAAGCCTTAGATGAAACTCTATTAGTATTAACTAAGAGCTCTGCCAAAAGCCGCGTTCACCGTCCCGCTTATGTGGACTATATCGGGGTAAAGCGTTTCGATAAGAAAGGTAACGTGGTCGGTGAAGATAGATTTATCGGTCTTTATGCCTCGAATTTGTATAACCGTTCACCACGAGAAATTCCGTTACTGGCTGAAAAAGTCCAGCGCATTCTCGATGGTTCTGGATTAGCACCGCGTTCACATGACTATAAAGCCATGATGAATATCTTGGAGAACTTCCCAAGAGATGAGCTTATTCAAGCCAAAGACAAAGAGCTGGCAAACATCGCCCAAGGCGTGCTTGAAATGCAAGACAGAGACAAACTGAAATTGTTTGTTCGTAAGGACGGTTTTGGCCGCTTCTTGTCTTGTTTAGTCTATGTCTCAAAAGATAGATATAACACTAAGTTACGTCAAGATACTCAGCGTATCTTAGCTCAGCATTTTAAATCAACAGAGGAAGTGGAATTTACCACTTATTTCTCTGAATCAACTTTGGCTCGTACCCATTACATTATCAAAGTTGACAATAACAATATGGATATCGATGTGGCCGCAATCGAGAAGAATTTATTTGAAGCAGCTCGTTCGTGGGAAGATAAACTTAATGCCTCACTAAACAATGCTTTAGGTGAGCAAAAAGGCACTGCACTTAGTAAACGTTACTTGAGTTCATTTTCACCAAGCTATAAAGAAGATGTGTTACCAAGTTCAGCGGTAGTGGATCTTGAACATCTTGAAGCGCTAGATGATGAGCACAAGCTGGGCATGTTGTTTTATCAGCCACAGGAAACAGCATTAACCGACAATAAAGTGCGTTTAAAACTGTTCCATAAGGATGAGCCTATTCATCTATCTGATGTCTTGCCAATGCTGGAAAACTTTGGCTTGCGGGTAATTAATGAGCGCCCTTATGAAGTAAAAACCACTGATGGTGCCACCTTCTGGATCTTAGACTTTTTAATGACAGTCCAAGGTGCAGCTAAACCAAATATTGCTGATAGCCAAGACAGATTTCAAACGTCTTTATCGCAAGTGTGGCAAAAGCATCTTGAAGATGACGGCTTTAACCGCATGGTGTTATCAACGGGTTTAACTGGCCGTGAAGTGTCGATTTTACGTGCTTATGCTAAATACATGCGTCAAATTGATGCCACCTTTAGTCAATCATACATAGAAGAAACATTCAGCCGTTATCCAAAGATTGCTGAGCTGTTAGTGAAGATGTTTGTGCGTAAGTTTAACCCTAAGTTAAAGACCCGCACCCTAAACAAATTCCTAGAGCAAATTAATAAGCAACTCGATGATGTGTCTAGCCTAGATGACGACAGGATCATTCGTCGTTATTTGGACTTAATCAATGCAACATTGAGAACAAACTTCTACCAGACCACTGACACTGGTGATTATAAAGCCTCAATTTCGTTTAAGTTCTCACCTAATCTTATTCCGGAAATGCCAAAGCCATTGCCTAAGTTTGAGATTTTTGTCTACTCGCCAAGAGTTGAAGGTGTGCATTTACGTGGCGGTAAAGTGGCCCGTGGTGGTTTGCGTTGGTCTGACAGACGTGAAGATTTCCGTACCGAAGTCTTAGGTCTGGTAAAGGCACAGCAAGTTAAAAATACTGTTATTGTTCCTGTGGGTGCTAAAGGCGGTTTTGTCTGTAAGCAGATGCCTGTTGATGGTGGTCGTGAAGCTATTTTTGCTGAAGGTCAAAACTGTTACCGTATCTTTATTCGCGCACTATTAGATATCACAGATAACATAGTTAATGGTCAAGTGGTGCCTCCGATTGATGTGGTGCGCCATGATGAAGATGATCCTTACTTAGTGGTTGCAGCCGATAAAGGCACTGCAACTTTTTCTGATATCGCCAATGCTATCGCCTTAGAGTTTAACTTTTGGTTAGGTGATGCGTTCGCCTCAGGTGGCAGTAACGGTTACGATCATAAGAAGATGGGCATTACCGCTAAAGGTGCGTGGGAGTCAGTTAAACGTCACTTCCGTGAAATCGGTACCGATTGCCAAACCACAGATTTTACCTGTGTGGGCATAGGCGATATGGCGGGTGATGTATTCGGTAACGGCATGTTGTTATCTGAGCACACTAAGCTTGTGGCTGCCTTTAACCATATGCACATTTTTATCGATCCAACGCCAGATGTTCCAGCCAGTTTTGCTGAACGCCAGCGCTTGTTTGTGTTACCACGCTCAAGCTGGGAAGATTACAACAGCAAATTAATTTCTAAAGGCGGCGGCATTTTCTTGCGTTCAGCTAAGTCGATTAAGCTCACTGCTGAAATTCAGCAGATGCTTGAAACAGACAAAGAAGCCATGACTCCAACTGAGCTGATGAAAGCCCTACTGAAAATGCCAGTAGACTTAGTTTGGAACGGCGGCATTGGTACTTATGTTAAAGCTACCCGTGAAACTCATGCTGAAGTTGGTGATCGTGCTAACGATGCATTGCGTGTTAATGGTAATGAGCTTAGAGCTAAAATCATAGGTGAAGGTGGTAACTTAGGTTGTACTCAGTTAGGTCGTATTGAATATGCCGCTAACGGTGGACGTATTAACACTGACTTCGTGGATAACGTAGGCGGCGTGGATTGCTCTGACAACGAAGTTAACATTAAGATTTTCTTAAACACGCTCGTCGCAGAAGGTGAATTAACAGTTAAGCAACGTAATACTTTGCTTGAAGAAATGACCGATGAAGTGGGCGAAATTGTACTGCAAGACTGTAAAGATCAAACCCGTACAATTTCTGTGACGCAAGTTCATGGTGCATCACAACTTAAAGAGCATATCCAGTTTATTCACCATCTTGAAAAAGAAGGTAAGCTAGATAGAGCGCTTGAGTTCCTGCCAACAGAAGAAGATTTGACTGAACGCTTAGCCAATGGCCGTCCATTAACGCGCCCAGAGCTATCTGTGTTAGTGGCGTATGCCAAGATGGTGCTAAAAGAACAATTGGTGACCCCTGAAATCACTGAAGACACTTTCTTAAGTAAACTGTTGGTTGCATATTTCCCGAATAAACTGCAGAAGCGTTATGCATCTAAGATGACGCATCATCCACTTCGCGGTGAAATTATTGCCACCTCGCTTGCCAATGAATTGGTTAACGATATGGGCTTTAACTTCGTGCAGCGTATGCAAGATGAAACTGGTGCTACGGTTGCTGAAGCCGCGATTTGCTACACTATGGCTCGAGAAGTCTTTGGTCTGGCAGATTTGACTAAATCAATCACAGATTTGAACGGCATAGTGCCAGCTGTGGTTCAAGGTGAGATGCTGCATCAATTGCGCCGTAACATGCGCCGTGCATGTCGCTGGTTTATTCGTCATCGTAACCGTGCGCAAAATATTGAACAAACTGTGGCTTTCTTTAAGCCTGTGTTTGAGCAGCTAAAGCTTGATGTGGATAAGTACATGATAGCGGCAGAAGTGAAAGCCATCTCTGCTGAAATTAACTCGTTAACCAAAGAGAATGTGCCTAAGCCTGTGGCACAAGTGATTGCTAAGATGAGCACCTTGTTCTCAGCTTTAGATATCGCGCAAATTGCCCAGATTGAGAATAAGCCTTTAGAACTTGTGTCTGAGACTTATTTCAAGCTTGGTGCCAAAGTTGAGCTACATTGGTTCTTAGCACAGATCAGTGCGCAGCCAGTCGCAAACCATTGGCAAGCATTGGCTCGTGCCGCGTTCCGCGAAGAGCTAGATTGGCAGCAAAGGGCGTTAAGCTCTGTGGTATTACGTACTTGTACTGATACTTGTGATGCCGATAGCGTGATCAAGCAGTGGATAGGGGCTAACCAAGCTTTACTTGCTCGCTGGTTCCACATGCTGGCGGACTTCAAGGTTTCACAAAGCCATGAATTTGCTAAGTTCTCAGTGGCACTTCGAGAACTTAACTTGCTTATCCTTCACTGCGAAGCCGTGAAGTAGTTTTATCATCCTAATAAGCCCTGGCCAATGCCGGGGCTTTTTTTAGCCTGAGGAAAATCGATGTTGTACTCATTAGCACAAAAAATGATGTTTCAAATGGATGCAGAGCAAGCCCATGATCTTGCTCTTAAAAGTTTGAAATTTACCGCTAATTCTCCCTTGGCATGTGGCTATAGCCAAGCATTGCCATCAAGTCCTGTAAAATGCATGGGAATATCCTTTCCTAATCCTGTGGGCTTAGCTGCAGGTCTTGATAAAAATGGTGAAGCCATAGATGCGTTTCATGCTATGGGCTTTGGCTTTGTGGAAGTGGGCACAGTGACACCTAAACCCCAGGCAGGTAATGATAAGCCAAGATTATTTCGGTTAACTAAGGCTAAGGCCATTATTAATCGAATGGGATTTAATAATAAAGGTGTTGATAATTTAGTCCGTAATTTACAAGCGAAAAAAACCGATATTCTTGTTGGGGTGAATATCGGTAAAAATAAAGACACGCCGGTAGAGCAGGGCAAAGAAGATTATTTAATTTGCATGGATAAAGTGTATCCCTATGCAGCTTATATTACGGTGAACATTTCATCACCTAATACTCCCGGGCTTAGAAGCATGCAATACGGGGCTTTACTCGATGATTTACTTGCATCGATTAAAACTAAACAGAGTGAGCTTACTGAAAAGTACCGTCGCTATGTACCGGTCGCATTAAAAATTGCACCGGATCTAACGGTTGATGAAATTGAAAGTATTGCCTTGAGTTTAATTAACAATCAATTTGATGCTGTGATAGCGACAAACACTACCTTAAGCCGTGATGGGGTCGAGGGCTTAACTCATGGTACGGAAATGGGTGGATTAAGCGGCGCACCATTGACCTCAGCCTCAACGCTAGTGATCAAACAGCTAGCTGGATTTTTGGATAAAAAGATCCCGATCATTGGTGTGGGCGGAATTAATACAGCCCAAGATGCGCTGGATAAATTTGATGCTGGTGCAACTTTAGTGCAAATATACTCAGGTTTTATTTATCAAGGCCCGAAATTAATTAAACACATAGTTAATGCTTATAAGGCTAAATAATATTTTTTTAGAGGGAAAGATCATTTGTCAGATCGTGCGATCAAAATTTTTGATCGCACGATCAGTATAAGATATTGATCCATAATAACAATATTTAAACTTTTTTTGATATTGACTGAAATATCATCTATTATACTCAAGTATTGTTATTATTAGGTGCGGGCTATGTTATTAATGCCAACCAAAGACTGGCACTGGGAGTTTAATGAAGAATACGGCCAATTGGCATTATCATTAGACACTGAGATGTCTTTCCTTACTGCGTTTAAAACAAAAATGCTGATCCCAGATGCATTAAAGGGAATGAAATTTAGTGTTGAACACGCTAAGTTTTATATTCGCATGCTCGAACGTCTGCCTAAAGTATTAATGCTATCTGATGCTGCGATTGTCCAAACTGCGCTTAACGCTACGGCGGCCCATTTTTTATTAACACCTCAAATGCCAAAATCATGGTTTTTTGATGTTAGCGATGAATGTGTTTTTTTTGACGAAGGCAAAGTGTTTCAGTTAAAAAGTAATAATCAGACCCTATTGGTACTGGTTATTGATGTTGGCATACAATCAGTATTGGTGATGAATCTATCTAGCGCTTATCAGTTGTCCGATACTAAATCACTGGCTCAGTTTGATACCATTAAAGTGATGCATAATCGCCTGCATCCACTTAAACGGGTAAAACAAATCGCAGCAGCATAAGTGTGCAATATTTAAGCATTTTAAGATGACAATCTAAGCTCTGCAGCTCAGTAATATTACTTCAGCTTTATTTAGTCTTCTCAAGCCATACTGTCATTTTCATCCCACTCCTTAAAAGTCATACCTTCACTGCTTGATCCTTAATGGATCATTTAGCTCTTTTCATCTGTATTTGGCAGCTTATAAAACAATATTGGTGATTCAACACACGTAAACATCTTAGGTTAGTGCTGATTTTACTGAGTGAGATGGTTGTTTTTTAACTAAACGGAAAAACAGTTATATGAATTTTTTTTGAATTTCATTCATTAATTTGTATTTAATACAATGTGTTGTGGTGTTATTTTGATATTGTCGTATTATGTGATATTACTCAAAAAAATGCTTGATCCGCGATGATTTTTAGTATTTTATGAGCCAGAGTTTACTGAGGCAATTGTGTTAATTTTAATCAATTACGCTAAGGTCTGTACTAAGCTTGAAATCACCTTATGGAACTGAATTATTCGCAGTAAATATCAGGGTAGTTTCGATCACCAGCTTATGTAAGAGGAATGCAAAACGTGGCTCGATAATATCGATATAATAATGATGTTTAGCTCGAAAATCCGCCGCAGTTAATGCGGCATGCTGCACTGTTGATGCGCTTGCAAAAAGGGCACAAATTGCAGCAACGTTAAGCCTAATGGCTTGTTGCGATATACAAAGGAAATTAACTATGGTTGAACACATCACAGGCATGCTTGCTGGAATTGGTGTGCTGTCTTTACTCTGTCAATGGCTTGGCTGGAAATTACGCTTACCAGCAATTTTACCTTTGCTATTGTGTGGCTTATTACTTGGTCCTGGGTTAGGTATTCTTGATCCCGATGCTATTTTCGGTGATTTATTGTTCCCGATTATTTCTTTGGGCGTAGCCGTCATTCTTTTTGAAGGCGCATTGACGCTTAATTTTAAAGAAATAAAAGATCATGGCCGTATGGTGACCAATCTTGTCACCATAGGCGCGTTTATCACTTGGGCATGTATTGCACCCGCGGCGCATTATATCTTAGGTTTCGATTGGCCGTTAGCGCTGCTGTTCGGTGCACTTGTGGTTGTAACAGGCCCGACAGTGATTGTACCTATGCTGCGCTCTGTGCAGCCTAAATCCAATTTGTCTAGCATATTGCGCTGGGAAGGCATTGTCATTGACCCGATAGGTGCTTTACTTGCAGTATTGGTTTATGAATACATTGCCGTAACTGCTGATCCTACCACCCACGTATTGAATGCATTAGGTTTGACCTTATTACTTGGCTTAGGACTGGGTGCATTAGCAGGTTACTTTATTGGGGTGGCGTTGCGTAACAACGTGTTTCCACATTATTTACGTAACACGGCAGTACTTACCATTATGCTTGGGGTATTTGTTGGTTCAAACATCATTCAGGAAGAGTCAGGTTTGTTGACTGTGACTGTGATGGGAATTTGGCTTGCCAACATGCGCGGTGTAGACATTGCTGAAATTTTAGAGTTCAAAGAAACTTTAACTGTGTTATTAATCTCAGCCTTATTCATTTTGCTTGCAGCACGCCTTGATTCTAGCGCCATGTTAGATCTTGGCTGGGGCGGACTTGGGGTATTAGCTGTGGTAATGGTTATCGCCAGACCATTAAGTATTTGGATCTCAGGTTTGGGAACTTCATTAACCTCAAACGACAAATGGTTTTTAAGTTGGATGGCACCGCGCGGTATTGTTGCTGCGGCGATTTCATCGTTATTTGCCATTAAACTTGAAAGTTTAGGGATTGAAGGTGCAAGCTCAATTGTGCCATTAGTCTTCTTAGTGATTATTGGTACTGTTGTTATTCAGAGTTTAACCGCTGGGCGTTGGGCTAAGTTTCTTGGGGTAAAAGCTGAATCATCACAAGGGTTGCTGATCTTTGGGGCCTCTAAATTTGCCCGTGAACTTGCAAGTTTATTGCAAACTAAGCAAGTCAAAGTGGTATTAGCCGATAACAACTGGGATAACATTCGCTTAGCACGTATGGAGAATATTCCAGTGTATTTTGGTAACCCAGCCTCAGAACATGCTTCTACCTACCTTGATTTAAGTGGTATTGGCCGTGTGCTAGTGATGTCGCCATACCGTCAGCTTAATCCATTGGTGAGTTTCCACTTCCAGGATTTATTAGGCACAGAGAAAGTCTATGGCCTTAATAATGCAGAAGGCGTGAGTGCACGTCACCAATTGTCAGAGAACTATTTAAAGCGTTTATGCTTATTTGGTGAATCAGTCTCCTACGCCAAAATTGCCAGCATGATGGCAAAAGGTGCGGTACTCAAGGTGACTAACATCACTGAAAACTTTACCTTTGAGCATTTCCGTCAGCGTTATGGTGATACGGCAATGCCGTTACTTTACCTGACTAAAGATGCCAAGTTGAAGATTGTCTCTGGCACCGAACCGTTCGAGTTTCCTGTGGGTATCGAGCTTATCAGTTTGTTGCCTATGGATGCACAAGAGCAAGCTGTGGTTCAAAAAGCCATAGCCGATGAAGCTGACCGCGCAGCTAAAGCTCAAGCTGAAATTGAAGCCAAAGCCGCGGCTGAAGCCCGTAAAATAAAAGAAGCGGAAGAAGCAGAACTAAGGGCGATTGCCAAGGAACAGGCGCGTTTAGAAGCCGCTCAACTGGCTGAAGAAGCCTTAAAAGTGCAAGCTGAAGAGGATGCTCTTAAAGCCCAGCAAAAGATTGATGCAGAGGCACTAACGCTTAACGATGAAGCTATCCTTGAGGTGACAGCCGCCGAACAAAGTGATGCTGCAATCATTGAGGCCAATAAGCCAAAGACGTAACAAACAGCTTATCATCTTGACTCGGCGCACCAGCATCAAGGTGCGCTATAGAAATAAATAAGTATAAAAAAGGCTTAACCTTAGGGTTAAGCCTTTTTAATTGCGCGCATTTACTTCAAGCGATTGGTTTTAGCAATCAGTAATAATACCAATCATATGAATTACGATAAATGATCTAATACTACTTGATGGTGATCTTTGGTTTTAAATTTATCGAACAATTTGACCACTTTCCCATCGGTGCCGATAAGAAAGCTTAATCTGTGAATACCGTCATAAATTTTTCCCATAAATTTTTTCTCGCCCCATACGCCAAAGGCATCGGCGATAGCATGGTCTTCATCGCTGAGTAAGTCAAAGTTAAGTGCTTGCTTATCGTGAAACTTTTTAAGCTTTGCCACAGGATCTGGGCTTAAACCCAGTACACTCACTTGCTTGCTTTGCAGCTGCGCTAGGCTGTCACGTAACCCTTGCGCTTGTACTGTGCAGCCAGGGGTTGATGCCTTAGGGTAAAAATAAACTAACACAGGCCCTTTGGCCAATAACGCGGTTAATGCAACAGGGTGTCCATCTTGATTATTAAGGGTGAACTCTGGCGCTGATTGTCCCGTTTGTAAGGTGTTCATTGACTCTCCTATGGGGCTGCTATCCCTTGCATGCGCTTGATGCTGCATTGCAGTGATAGATTGGCAGCTAATGAATGAATGTTGTGTTCAAGTTTTTGTAGATCAATGTCTTCTGGAATATTAATTGCCAGAAAAACCGACTGAGTTAAGCTGGTTTCATTGCCATCGGCATGGGAGCGGACGGCGGCGAGATCAAGAGACTGAGCCGCTAAAAACTCGGTGATTTTCTGCATGGTACCGCGTTGGTCTTGGCCATTAAAGGTCACTTCAATACGGGAAATATAATTTTTCGGCGTATGTTTTGAGGTGCGCTTCATAATGGTCATTAACTCAAGCTCAACACTCAGATTTGGCAATAAACTCTCAATTTTAGTTATTGCGCTCCAGACACCTGAAATCATCATGATTAAGGTAAATTCATTGCCAAAAATCGCCATGCGACTGTCGACGATATCACAGTCACAATCACTGGCTAGGCGGGCGAGGCGGCTAACTAATCCAGGGCGATCTGTGCCCATGGCAGTGACGACCAGAAAATGGGTCATGCAGAGTCCTTATTGGCTAATTTTTTGATTAAAAATGCATCACTTAAGGGCGTGTTGCGCGTTAAGTCTAATGTTAACATAAGTATTTCAATTTGAGATCCCTGTTAAGGCTTGTCATTAGCGGTAGGGCTAAGTAACATAGCGAATCCTGAAATTCTGGGGAAGTCAGATGTTAAAAGGAAGTATCGTAGCCTTAATCACGCCAATGAACCGTGATGGCTCAATAGATAACGCTAGCCTAGAAAGGTTAGTGGAGTTTCATATTAATCAAGGCACAGATGCCATTGTTGCCGTGGGCACCACTGGTGAATCTGCGACCCTGAAGCAGTCAGAACACCTTGCAGTGGTTGAGCAAGTGGTATCTTTTGTGGCTGGACGCATTCCTGTTATTGCTGGTAATGGCGCTAATGCCACAGCCCATGGCGTTGAGCTCACCCAAAAACTCGCTAAGTTAGGCGTCGATGCCATGCTAGGAGTCACCCCTTATTACAATAAACCGTCACCTAAAGGCATCATTGCCCATTATACGGCTATTGCTAATAGTACCGACATCCCACAAATTCTTTATAATGTGCCTGGGCGTACTTGCCTTGATATGCAGCCAGAAGTGATTGCTGAGCTTGCTAATGTCAGTAATATTATCGGTGTTAAAGAAGCGACTGGTGATGTGAGTCGAGTGGAAACTTTGCGTTCTTTGTGTGGCAATGACTTTTTACTTTACAGTGGCGATGATGCTAGTGCTAAAGAATTCTTACTGTTAGGTGGTGATGGGGTTATTTCGGTTGCCAATAACATAGTGCCTAAGGCATTTAAAGCCATGTGTGATGCTGCGTTAAGTGGCAATGCTGCCCTTGCAACGCTCCATGACGAAAACCTAAGAGGGCTATACAGTTCTCTTTTTTGTGAAGCCAATCCTATCCCAGTAAAATGGGCGAGTCATCAGTTAGGATTGATTACTAATGCTTATATTCGTTTGCCTTTAACTGAACTTTCAGAGCAGTTTCATGGTCTGTTGTTAGAAACAATGAAGCAAGCACAGCTTAAGGTCTAATTATTCATGTTAGTAAAAGTAAAATTAAAACAAGTGACGCCGATCCTTTTAGTTGCGGCAGTATCAGCAGCCTGCAGTACGCCTATTGATCGTCGCCAGGTGAATGGCACTGATGAATACATTAATGCAGAAGTGACAGCTGGGCTTAACATTCCAGCTAGCTTAAACACACCGCCGTACACCAAAGAATATGACATCCCTCCTGTAGGCACTAAGGCAAATACGGCTATTGTGGGCAAAAAACTTGATATCCGTGCGCCATTGCAAGTGCTACCAATGGCAGAGGGAACTCGTGTTGAAGAAAATAGTGACAACATCCGTGTGGTTATTGAGTCAATTGATAACAGCATAGATCTTAAACAAGAGATTTTTGACACTATTCGTGGTTCACTTACCGAGTCTGGAATTACAGTCTTGGCTGAAAATTTCACCACAGGTTTTATTGAAACCGATTGGATAACCAACGAAGAAGTGATTGAATCTAACTGGTGGAGCGCCGACAAGATATACCAGTTACGTCAACGCTACCGTTATGATATCGCCATTAAGCCCCATGGCCGCACTGCTGATGTCACCATTAATCTTGTTGAGCACGAAGAACATTATAACGGTGAAAATCAAGGTGTGTTACTCAGTGGTGAAGATAAACGCCGTTACACTATAGACAGACTGAACAGCAGTGTTGCTTACATGAGTGCTAAGCGTGAGCAATTGCTAAAAGAAAACCGTTTACGTCAAAGCCGAGGCATCGAGCTTCAGCTTATCGCTGCACAAGGTAAGCAGGGGGCGTACTGGTTAGCTAATGGTAAGTTTAAACAAGTGTGGGATAGATTACGTATCGTGTTGCCTGAGCTTGGATTTGATGTACTGGATATGGACATGAACAAAGGCCTGTATTACGTCAATCTAGAAGAAAGCGGCGGTTTCTGGAGCTCTCTCTGGGGTGATGAAAGCTTAGAACTTGATAAAGGCAATTATCGCGTAGTGTTAACGGTCAGCGATGATACTGATAAGACTAATATCTATTTGAAAGATGTGGCCGGTGAACCTGTTGATGACGAAGTGATGGCTCAGGTATTTAAGAGTCTTGCTGATCTGATGCAAACGGACCGTAAAGTACGCTAATACGTCAGCATAGATTAGTTGCAGCTATTTTTATGGCAAGCAATAGCAAAAAGAGACCTTAGGGTCTTTTTTTATTGCCGCTGTTTGGAAAAATCATAGGTTGGAATAGCATAAATGTAAGCAGTTGTTATTTTGTAAGGAAAAGTAAAACCCCTATGCCTCAAGAGTTTGGCTAAGTAAACTAGCCAGACTTTGTCTCTATATTAGATGTATATCCAGCTTGTAAGCTGGCATACGAGGTCATAATGAAAAAAATACTCCTCTTGGTTGCCCTGTCGGCACTGGCTTGGTTTGGTTATCAAGCTAGCCTTTCTCCCGCTACAGTGACTGCTAAAGCCCGCCCTTTGCCTAATGTGGTGGTGGCAAAAGCTGCGATGCAAACCGTCCGCGATGAAGTGGAAGCCATAGGCACAAGTAAAGCATTTGATTCTGTCACTATTACGGCCAAGGTGTCTGAGATTATTTCGACGGTGAATATTGTTGATGGTCAAAATGTTAAGCAGGGCGAGCTATTGATACAGCTGCAAAATACTGAGCAGCAGGCCAAAGTTAGGGTTGCTGAGGTTAAACTTGCTGAGCACAACAGAGAGTTCGCTCGTATTCAAAGCTTAGTCAGCAATAAAACCATTGCTGAAAATGAGCAAGATAGACTGCAAACTCTGATTGATACCACTAAAGCGGAGTTGATCCAAGCAGGTTCAGCCCTTGCTGACCGTGCCATCACAGCACCATTTTCCGGTCGCCTGGGGTTAATTCAGGTGAGTACCGGAAGCCTGGTGACCCCAGGGCAGCAGATCACCACCTTAGATGATGTCAGTCAGATTAAATTAGATTTCTCAGTGCCAGAGCGTTTTATTAATGAAATCCAAGTTGGCAAGCAAGTAGAAGCCAAAGCCATTGCCTTTCCCGGAAGACTTTTCAGCGGTAAAGTAACCTCTATTGATAGCCGAGTGAACCCTACAACACGGGCAGTCATAGTACGCGCTATTATAGCGAATGCCGATTTTGCGTTATTGCCAGGCATGTTGATGAAAGTAAAGCTAATTAAACAGAGCCGTGAAGCCTTGTTATTACCTGAATCGGCCATTATCCCAATCCAATCTGAACATTATATTTATACCTTAGACAGCGACAATAAAGTGGTACGTCAACAGGTTACCTTAGGAGCTCGCACTCGTGGTTGGGTAGAAATTACTCAAGGGGTGGAGTTAGATCAAGCGGTGATTATTCGCGGGATTTTAAAAGTGCGTCCAGGGGACAAAGTCCAAGTGGAGCTGCAGGAGCGATTTAAATTCGTCAAGCTTAACAGCGAGGATGATGTAGCATGATCCTCACCGATTTATCTGTAAAGAGACCAGTATTTGCCTCGGTTATCAGCATTTTACTTATCGTGCTGGGTTTAGTGGCGTTTGATAAACTGCCATTAAGGGAATACCCCAATATCGATCCCCCCGTCGTCTCTATCGAAACCAGTTATCGCGGTGCCAGTGCTTCAGTCGTTGAAAGCCGCATCACCCAGCTTATTGAAGACAGGCTTAGTGGCGTTGAAGGCATTCGCCATGTGAGCTCATCGAGCAGTGATGGCCGCTCTTCGGTGACCTTGGAATTTGAAATAGACCGCGATATTGAAGCCGCGGCCAATGATGTGCGCGATAGAATATCTGGTCTCTTAGACAGATTGCCCGATGAAGCCGACACTCCTGCGATTTATAAAGCCAATGGCGGTGATGAAGTGATTATGTGGCTTAATCTGGTGTCCGATCAGATGTCCACCTTGGAGCTTACCGATTACGCCAGCCGTTATTTAGTGGACCGCTTCTCAGTTATCGATGGGGTCGCGCAAATTCATGTGGGTGGCGGCAAAGTCTACGCCATGCGAATTTGGGTCGACAGAGAAGCATTAGCGTCTCGCAGTTTGACTGTCGCTGACGTTGAAGCTGCGCTGCGTTCAGAAAACGTTGAGTTGCCAGCAGGTTCTATCGAATCTAAAGAGCGCCACTTTACCTTACGAGTCGAACGCAGTTTTAGAACCGAAACTGACTTTGCTAATCTAGTCATAGCTCAAGGTGATGATGGTTACTTGGTACGCCTTGGGGATGTGGCCAAAGTTGAGATTGGCTCAGAAGAAGAGCGGATCATCTTTCGTGGCAACACTGAGTCTATGATAGGCATAGGGATCACTAAGCAATCAACGGCCAATACTTTGGATGTGGCTAGAGCGGCTAATGCCTTGGTGGATGTGGTTAATCCTACGCTGCCAGCTGGCATGGAAATTAAACGCTCTTACGATAGTTCGGTATTTATCGAAGCCTCAATTGATGAAGTGTATCAAACCCTGTTTATGGCGATCATTCTGGTCATCATAGTAATTTACTTATTCCTTGGTAGCGTGCGGGCCATGTTAATCCCTGCCATTACAGTACCTGTATCCTTGCTTGCGACGTTTATCGTCTTGTATGCCCTAGGTTACACCATTAACTTGTTGACCTTGTTAGCGATGATCTTAGCCATCGGCATGGTAGTGGATGATGCTATTGTGATGTTAGAAAACATTCACCGCCGCATTGAACAAGGTGACTCGCCCTTAAAAGCGGCATTTTTAGGGGCAAGGGAGGTGGCTTTTGCCGTGGTGGCGACCACACTGGTCTTAGTCGCGGTATTTATGCCTATCACGTTCCTTGAAGGGGATTTAGGGAAGTTGTTTAAAGAGTTTGCGGTCACCATGAGCGCGGCGGTTATTTTCTCAAGCATAGTGGCGCTAACATTAAGCCCTATGATGTGTTCAAAATTGTTAAAGCCTGCGGGGGAAGATCCTTGGTTAGTGCGCCAAGTTGATAAAGGCATGACTCGGCTAAGTAAGGCCTATGAGCGCACCTTAACTCAAGCCTTTAATCGCCCTTTTATGGTGTCGCTTATCATTATTGCTGCCATAGGGTTAAGCGCCTTCTTGTTAAAACAGGTGCCTCAAGAGTTTGCCCCCCAAGAAGATAGGGGCTCTATGTTTTTAATGGTGAATGGGCCGCAAGGTGCAAGCTTTGAGTACATAGAAAAGTACATGGATGAAGTGGAAGGCCGCTTAATGCCTTTGGTTGAAAGTGGCGATATCAAGCGCCTGCTTATTCGTGCACCGCGTGGTTTTGGCCGCGCGGCTGATTTCTCTAACGGTATGGCGATCATCGTTTTAGAAGATTGGAGTAGCCGTAGGCCTGCTGCGGTGATCATCAATGATATTCGCAGCCGTTTGGAAGATTTAGCCGGTATTCGTGCTTTTCCTATTATGCGCCAAGCCTTTGGCCGCGGTGTAGGTAAGCCGGTGCAGTTTGTGCTGGGCGGCCCAAGTTACCCAGAGCTTGCCCAGTGGCGCGATATTATGCTTGAACACGCCAAGGATAACCCAAACTTAGTCGGTCTTGATCATGATTATCAAGAAACTAAGCCACAGCTTAGGGTCATCATCGACAGGGACCGAGCCGCGTCCTTAGGGGTGTCTATCTCTCATATTGGCCGCACTTTAGAGTCAATGTTAGGCTCACGCTTGGTGACCACCTTTATGCGTGATGGCGAAGAGTACGATGTGGTGATTGAGGGCGATCGCGATAAGCACAATACCGCCAATGATTTAAGTAATATTCATGTGCGCTCAGACAGAAGTAACGAGTTAATTCCGTTATCTAACTTAGTCACAGTGGAAGAGTTTGCCGATGCTAACTCGTTGAATCGCTATAACCGCATGCGGGCGATTACCTTGGAAGCCAACTTGGCAGATGGTTACAGCCTAGGTGAAGCGCTGGATTACTTGAACGGCATAGCCGCAGCCTACTTGCCTGCAGAGGCGGTGATAAGCTACAAAGGACCTTCGCTAGATTATCAAAGCTCAGGCAGTTCGATGAACTTTGTGTTTGTGCTCGCTCTTGGGATAGTGTTCTTGGTACTGGCTGCGCAATTTGAGAGTTATGTTCATCCTATGGTCATCATGTTGACTGTGCCGCTTGCGACCCTGGGCGCTTTAGTCGGATTGTGGGTAACAGACCAAAGCCTTAACATTTACAGCCAAATTGGCATCATAATGTTAGTGGGGCTAGCGGCTAAGAATGGGATTTTAATTGTCGAATTTGCCAATCAACTGCGTGACCGTGGACTTGAGTTTCAACAAGCGATTCTACAAGCATCAAGTCAGCGTCTTAGGCCGATATTGATGACCGGGATCACAACGGCTGCCGGCGCTATTCCGCTGGTGATGGCAACGGGTGCTGGCGCAGAAACCCGCTTTGTCATTGGCGTGGTGGTATTAAGTGGTATTTTATTGGCGACCTTCTTCACTTTAGTGGTGATCCCAGTGGCTTATAATCTGTTTGCTCGCCACACCAATTCACCCGATACTGTGGCTAAACAATTAGAGCAAGAGCTGTCTGAGGATTAACACTGTCAATTGTTAGGTAAATAAACGCACCTAAGTGGACGTCACACAAAGGTATGTCGAAAGATGTACCTTTTTTATTGCAGGCAAGCCTTGCTCTTAACACCGCACTCTGCTCAACGCAGAGAAAATGAATACTTGCTATGACCATACTTACCTCCTATGATCCCAGCGTTTTTTCTGACTTAACCTTAAGAGTGACCCCATGCTGACTTATCCACTATCTGGCAGTTCATCAGAACTTGTGATCAATATTCTTTCCATGGTGCTTAGCCAAAATAAGCCGCTGGATCGCGCCTATTCTCAGCATTTTTCTGGTCTTACCCTACCGCCATCTGAGCAGGCTAGGGTGACTCAAGTTGTTGGCGATATTCTGCGTAAATTGAACTTGTATTGCTATTTAGCCGACATTAAGCCAGAAGAGTTTGAGCGCTTAGGCTCAAAGCTACTCAATGCTTGGCATATCTTCCATGGCCTTGAATTGCCCAATATGCAGTATGCGCTGCAAGTAAATACTGAAGATTTTGAAACTCGTCTAGCCCACGCTAAAACTCAGCCGGCGTTGTGGGATGGTTGTCCACAATGGCTTGATGAATTAGGGGCTGAGCAACTTGGGGATGCTTGGCCTGCTGAGCGTGCTGCGCTAGCCCTAGCACCAAAGCGTTTTATTCGAGTCAATGAACTTAAATGCAATAAAGTGCAACTGATTGAGCGTCTAGCAAAAGAAGCCGTTGAGGCTGTTGCTGTTGAAGGGGTTGAGAGCGCCTTAGAAATTATTTCTGATTCGGCGCTATTTAGAACTGAGACCTTTAAAGCGGGTTGGTTTGAGCAGCAAGATGCAGGCTCACAGCTGGTGGCCGCAGCATTAGATGCAAAACCGGGAATGCGAGTTGTTGATGCTTGTGCTGGCGCTGGTGGTAAAACTCTGCACATAGCCGCGCAGATGCAAGGTAAGGGACGTTTGCTCGCCATGGATGTAGAGCAATGGAAACTTGATAACCTTAAAATAAGGGCACGCCGCGCAGGGGCGCACAATGTTGAAACGCGCATTATTGCTAGCAGCAAGACCATCAAGCGGATGAAGTTAACCGCGGACCGAGTGTTGCTCGACGTTCCTTGTTCAGGGCTTGGCGTACTGAAACGTAATCCGGATTCTAAATGGCGCGATACTCCAGAACGCTTGCCTATTTTAATGGATTTACAAAAGCAAATTTTACAAAGCTACAGCCGTATGGTGAAAGTTGATGGTATTTTGGTGTATGCCACGTGTTCAATTATGCCTGCAGAGAACCGCTTACAAGTGGATGCTTTTTTAAGCGAAAACCCACAATTTATCTTATTAATGGATGAAAATATCACAGTTGCTGAGTCAGGATTTGATGGATTTTATTTAGCTAAAATGCAGCGCATAAGCGAATAAATAATGCTTGATGTACCACTAGCCGTTATCTTTCTGCTAGTGGTTGATTATTCATGAGCTAAGAAATCATTCCTCTCAATATTTTTCCCTATGATAGTATTAGCTTTTGTGCTTTATTAACTTAAAATAAGTATTATGCTTTTAACATGTTATCGGCGCTATACTCTTGATTAGTTCTGTCATAATAAAGTAAAGCCGCATAAGCCTAAGAGGGCCATTATTTCTGCGTTAACTCAAGTCATCTAAGGTGACGTCATCATAAGCTAAGCCCGTTGTTGCAGTGGAGAGGAAGCCACCTTGAATCGTCAAAATACTGAACCTAATATTGAACGCTATAGCGCTATTTTATCATTGGTGCTGGCGGGGGCTCCATTACAGGAAGTCTTGACTGCATTAGTGTTATTGATTGAAACGCAAAATGTTGGCACTAAAGCCTCGATATTATTACTCAGCGATGATGGAAAACGCCTACTCAAAGGGGCGGCGCCAAACCTTCCTAGTGGCTATAACGACGCCATAGATGGGGTTGTCATTGGCGCTTCAGTGGGGTCTTGTGGTACTGCAGCATTTACCCATAAGCGAGTGATTGTAGATGATATCGAGCATCATCCCCACTGGGAGCAATATAAGCCGCTGGCCCTAGGCTTCGGGCTTAAGGCATGTTGGTCTGAGCCTATTCTTGACAGCCTAGGTGACGTGCTTGGTACCTTTGCTATGTATTATGAGGAAGTGAAATCTCCCACTCCTGATGATCTGTTATTAATCGAGCAAGCCGCAAAACTTGCAAGCCTTGCCATTGAGCGCAACAAAAATACCCATTTACAAAAACTTACCCACATGATTTTTAATCATTTACCTATGGGTTTAGTGATCACTAACGGCATAGGTTCTATGCTATTTTCGAACCGCCTGTTTAACTCGATAATCTCCGGGAATGAAGTCAGTCCACAAACAAAACTGCAATTAGTTGAACAAGACAGAAGCCGAGTGTTTGAACCAGAGCAATTTTTTGCTGCGTCACCATCAACGGCATTGCAAAGCTTGCTTGAAAATCTCAATCAAAATTTATCTTGGGATGGCGAACTCTGTTGTCAAAGAGAAGATGGCCGTTTTATCTACCTTGCCTTGTCTGTGACTCCTTATCGGGATGTATTCGGACAGCAAAATTGTTTTGCCTGGATCATGGTCGATGTTAGCGACAGTAAAAAAGCTAAACGACTCATCCAATATCAAGCTAATAATGACTCTCTGACAGGGCTTAGTAATCGTAAGTATTTGCTGGAGAAGATAAAAAAATATGTTCACAGTAATAAAACTGAGCATCTAAAAACCGCTAAATTTAGCTTGTTACAGCTGGATTTAGATAACTTTAAGCAGATAAACGATACCTTAGGCCATGAAAATGGCGATGCTTTATTGATGGAAGTGGCAGACAGATTGAATCAAGTCTGCCCTAAAAAAGCCTTGCTAGCACGTTTAAGCGGTGATGAATTTATTCTAATGCTGCCTGAGAAAGTCGATGTTGATGAACTGAGTGAATTAGCACTCTCTTTGAATGAGTTGATCACAGAGCGTTTTGTGATTAATCAGCAAGTGTTGTATACCAGTGCCAGTATTGGTATCGCCCGCTATCCTGCGGATTCAACCAGTATTAGCGCGCTGTTTAATTGTGCCAGCCAAGCCATGTATAGCGCCAAAGAAAAAGGCCGCAATGGCTTTCAGTTTTTTGATCAACAAATGCAACTTAAAGCAGAGCGTACCGCCTACATTCATACACAGATCAAAGCCGCATTAGAAAACGATGAGTTTGAGCTCTATTATCAGCCGATAGTTAATATTCGCACAGCTTCAATTCACCGCGCCGAAGTCTTATTGCGCTGGCGCCATAATGGGGAATTTATCTCTCCAGATGAATTTATTCCAGTGGCGGAACAGACAGGTTTTATCGTTAGCTTAGGTGAGTGGATCCGTAAGGAAGCATTTAAAACCATAGACTTATTTCATCAGAATCAACTTTCTGTAGATTTAGCCATTAATGTGTCAACAATGGAATTTTGGACCACAGAGTTGCAGCAACGGTTCTTGGCTTCATTTGATGAAACCGTACGCGAGTTAGACTTGGATTATTTTCCTTATCATATGCTGACACTTGAAATTACTGAGTCTTTGATGATGCAGCAGCATTCTCAAATTGCCAATTTATTGCAAACCTTGCGTAAGCGTGGGATTAAAATCTCAGTGGATGACTTTGGTACTGGCTATTCATCATTATCCTATTTAGTTAACTTCCCAGTAGATCAGATTAAAATTGACAAATCCTTTGTGCAGAAATTGACTGAAGGTCACAGGCACATTGCCATCGTTGAAGCTATTGCTAGTCTGAGTCGTTCTTTAGAATTGACTGTTACTGCCGAAGGGGTTGAGACTAAAGAGCAATTGGCGATTATAAGTGGCAATCAAATTGATATGGTGCAAGGGTATTACTTTTATCGACCTATGCCTAAACAAGAATTTTTATCGTTACTGTTTGAACAAGCAGGTTACGGTTTGATTTAAGCTTTCTGAATCTAATGGGCTGAAGGGATAAAAAAATGCCGTTCAAGTTGAACGGCATTTTTTATGAGTTGCATTTAACCACGAATGTTTAACATTCAGTGCTGCGCTCAACTGCGATTATTCGCTCGACAAACTTAGGCAAGCAAGCTCTTAGGATCGGTGAACTCAAGGCTTAAGGCTTCAGCCACTTCTTTACATACAAGCTTACCGTGCATGACATTTAAGCCATTAAGTAAATGTCTGTCTTGCAGTAGGGCTTCTTTGTAGCCTAAATTAGCCAGTCTTAAGATGAAAGGCAGGGTGGCATTGTTTAGTGCAAATGTTGAAGTACGGGCAACTGCACCTGGCATGTTGGCAACGCAATAGTGCACCACATCATCAACAATGTAGGTTGGGTCTTGGTGAGTCGTTGCGTGTGATGTTTCAACACAGCCGCCTTGATCTATGGCCACATCGACAATGGCGCTACCAGGCTTCATGCGTGAAACCATACTGCGGGTAATGAGTTTAGGCGCAGCAGCACCAGGTACTAATACGCCGCCAATCACAAGATCGGCTTCTAATACATGACGCTCAATAGCATCAGCTGTGGAGTAGATGGCTTTAACTGCTGAACCAAACTGCACATTCAAACGACGAAGTGCATCTATGCTGCGATCTAATACCACCACATCTGCGCCCATGCCCACAGCCATTTGTGCTGCATTGGTACCGACCATGCCGCCGCCTAAGATAACGACTTTAGCAGGCTCAACACCCGGGACGCCACCGAGCAACATGCCGCGTCCACCTAAAGATTTTTCAAGGGCGCGAGCACCAGCTTGAATAGACATGCGGCCAGCAACTTCTGACATAGGGGCAAGTAACGGCAAACCACCGCGGTCGTCAGTCACAGTTTCGTAAGCGATACACACAGCACCACTTTTAATTAGATCTTGTGTCTGGGGTAAGTCTGGCGCTAAATGCAGGTAAGTGAATAGAATTTGGTCTTCACGAAGCATGGCGCGCTCAACGGCCTGTGGCTCCTTCACTTTTACTATCATGTCAGCTTTAGCAAACACTTCTGCAGCTGTATCTAAAATTGAGGCTCCTGCTTCTATATAGTCTTGGTTTGTCATGCCTATGCCTAAGCCAGCATCTGACTGAACAAACACTTGATGACCCTTGATGGTCAATTCACGAACACTCGATGGGACCATACCAACACGATATTCGTGATTTTTGATTTCACTTGGAACGCCAATAATCATTTTTGAGCCTCGATTTACATAAAACCCACCATAATAGGTGGGTAGAATTATTATTATTTAGGGACCTGAGATGTTCATTCAGGTGTAACTAGTATAGTATCCCTCTGGCAGTTTATGCTGCTGAAGTTCGGTGTGAAACAGGAAATAATATTGTTTTAGTGTAAGTTAATGGTGAAAAATATCGTGAGCGCAAAAAATAATCCACAAAAAGATCTCGATAGAATAGATCGTAATATTCTTAATGAATTACAACTCGATGGCCGAGTATCAAACGTCGAGTTATCTAAACGGGTCGGCCTAAGCCCAACCCCATGTTTAGAAAGAGTTAAGCGTCTAGAAAAGCAAGGGTTTATTAAAGGCTATACCGCGCTGGTAAATCCCAATTTTCTAGGGGCCTCATTATTGGTTTTCGTTGAAATTACTTTAAATCGCGATGTGCCTGATTTATTTGATAGATTTAACCGCGCAGTACAGTTACTGGATGATATTCAAGAGTGTTATTTGGTCTCAGGGGATTTTGACTATTTGCTCAAAACTCGGGTTTCAGATATGTCAGCCTATCGTCGCTTATTAGGGGAAACCTTAATGAAATTGCCTTCAGTGTCCGATACCCGTACTTACGTGGTGATGGAAGAGGTGAAACAGAGCACTCGGATTGGCTTAAATAACCTCGGAATGGATTGATTTTAGCTTCATTTACTTTAACTTCAGTGTGGCTGCACCTCAGTCGCAACAATAGATTGAGCTTGAGATAAACTCAAGGCATAATCATTATTCATTCAGTCAGTCGAACTTCATCTTTTATACTGACTTCTATCACTTTTTTATGGATGTCTGCGTGTGTCTCAGGGAAAAAATTTAACCACACTTAGTGGTATTCAGCGGTTACTTGAAGGTGGCCTGATTTTATCTTGCATGATTGCCACTTATATTCTGTTGGCTTTGGGCAGTTTTGACCCTAACGATCCTGGTTGGAGTCAATCCCAATATCAGGGTAAAGTGGCCAACCTCACAGGTTCAGTCGGAGCTTGGATTGCTGATGTCTTGTATTACTTCTTTGGTTTTATTGCCTATCTTATCCCGCTAATTATTGCCGCAACAGGTTGGTTTATCTTTAATCGCGCCCACAAGTTATTAGAAATTGACTATTTTTCAGTGGGGCTTAGGATCATAGGTTTTATGCTGATGATATTGTCATTGGCGGCGCTTGTCAGCATGAATGCCGATGATATGTATGTATTTTCAGCCGGCGGAGTGGCGGGGGATGTAATAGGCCAAGCCATGCTGCCCTATTTTAATACCATAGGTACTACCTTATTATTATTGTGTTTTATTGCGGCAGGTTTCACCCTTACTACAGGGGTCAGCATGTTAACGCTTATCGAGTTAACGGGTTACGGCACCATTTGGCTTTATAACAAAATTAAGACATTACCAGCATTGCTGGCGCCTGCCAAAGAGACAGATGATACTCGAGGCTTTATGTCTTTAGTGGAAAAGTTCCGTCAAAGTCGCGATGAACAAGAGTTTGATGAGATTAAATTTGAATCCGAGAGTCAGCACAGTAATAAAAGTCGTAAAAACTCAGACTTTGATGACAGTGAAGCCGCTGCAGATAGCGCGAGTCAGAATGAATATCCTGAATATGAAGACGATTCATTCTTCGGTAAATTGAAACGTAAAATGCGTCCAACTAAGCAGCGCCAAGAGCCGCAAGTCAGTAGCACTGCGGATATCGATACCGAGACTGCAATTGGAGCTGAGCCTAATGCTAAAGCTAGTTCTAAATCTAAGTCTTTTTCCACTATTGCTCCTTGGGTGGCCAATGATGATGAGCTTGATGCTGCAGGCCTGCAAAGCAATAGGGAAGATACCCATGGTATTAATGCCTTTGATGAAGATGAAGCGGTTATTCATTTTAGTCATCACCAGGATGATGATCTAGACCAGGACTTAGACAGTGATATCCATGATAACGAGATAGCGTTTGACACCACAAGCTCCCAAGGCGCGTTAACGGCTGAGCGAAAACAGGCGTTAGCCGTAGCCAAGGCAAAAATTGTTGACGGTATCGTTATACTGCCAGGGCAAGATAAGCCAGTGCCGCCTAAACCTATGACGCCATTGCCAAGCATTAGCTTACTTGATGTGCCTAATCGCAAGCAAAATCCTATTAGCGAAGAAGAGCTAGATCAAGTGGCTCGTTTGGTAGAAACCAAACTCGCTGACTTTAACATCATAGCGAATGTGGTTGGCGTGTATCCAGGTCCTGTGATCACCCGTTTTGAGCTTGAACTCGCCCCTGGGGTGAAAGCGTCAAAGATCACAAATTTATCTAAAGATTTGGCGCGTTCTTTACTTGCTGAAAGCGTTCGTGTGGTTGAGGTAATTCCAGGTAAAGCCTATGTCGGCCTGGAATTACCCAATAAATACCGTGAAACCGTGTATATGCGTGATGTACTTGATTGTCCCGCCTTTAGCGAGAGCAAATCAAACCTTTCTATGGTGCTGGGTCAAGATATTGCTGGCGATCCTTTGGTGGTCGATTTAGGCAAGATGCCGCATTTGTTGGTGGCAGGTACCACTGGCTCAGGAAAATCTGTGGGCGTCAACGCCATGATAACCAGCCTGTTGTATAAATCAGGTCCTGATGATGTGCGCTTCATCATGATTGACCCTAAGATGCTTGAATTGTCCGTCTATGAAGGTATTCCACATTTACTTTGTGAAGTGGTGACCGACATGAAAGAGGCGGCGAACGCCCTGCGTTGGTGCGTAGGTGAGATGGAGCGGCGTTACAAGTTGATGTCAGCCCTTGGGGTGCGTAACCTGAAAGGCTATAACATTAAAATTAAAGAAGCTATAGAGCGCGGTGCGCCCATTCAAGATCCACTGTGGAAATCCTCTGACAGCATGGAGGAGCAAGCGCCTGCGTTAGAAAAACTGCCATCCATTGTGGTTGTGGTGGATGAATTTGCAGACATGATAATGATAGTCGGCAAAAAAGTGGAAGAGCTTATTGCCCGTATCGCCCAGAAAGCCCGCGCCGCGGGTATTCATTTAATTCTGGCGACCCAGCGACCTTCTGTGGATGTAATTACCGGTTTGATTAAAGCCAACATCCCAACCCGAATTGCGTTCCAAGTATCATCGCGCATCGATTCACGCACTATCTTAGATCAACAAGGTGCAGAAACCTTATTAGGCATGGGTGACATGCTGTATTTGCCACCAGGCACTGGCGTGCCAATTCGTGTCCATGGCGCCTTTATTGACGATCATGAAGTGCACAATGTGGTGGCCGACTGGCACGCTCGCGGCAAGCCGCAATATATTGATGAAATTTTAAATGGTGGCAGTGACGGCGAGCAAGTATTGCTTCCGGGTGAAACCGCCGAGAATGATGATGAGCATGATGCTCTGTACGATGAAGCCGTGGCCTTTGTGACCGAAACTCGCCGAGGCTCTATTTCAAGCGTACAACGTAAATTTAAAATCGGTTATAACCGTGCGGCAAGGATCATCGAAATGATGGAATCCCAAGGCATAGTCAGCTCACAGGGCCATAATGGCAACCGTGAAGTGCTAGCACCGCCGCCACCAAGAAACTCTTTTGATTAGGATAAACCATGTTTAAACGCTTTTTATCGTCAATGTGTGTCACCGCTTTAGGTGCCAGCGCTATGGTGACATCAACGGTCAGTGTTGCCGATGATGCTATGCAGCTTCGCAGTAAACTTGCCGAGATTGATTCTCTGCATGCAGCCTTCAGTCAGCAAGTGACAGACATCAACAACAAAGTGATCCAGCAAGGTCAGGGCGTATTTGCACTGGCTTACCCTAGCAAGTTTTATTGGCATTTAGTTGAGCCTGATGAGTCATTAATCGTTGCGGATGGTATCAATCTTTGGGTATACAACCCCTTTGCCGAAGAAGTGACTGTGATGGATGTGTCTCAAGCGGTTGACGCTTCACCCATCGCTTTATTGGTGCACCGTGACGAAGAAACGTGGTCGCTATACCATGTTGAGCAAGCAAGCGTGCAAGGGAATAAGCAGTGTTTTGATATCTTGCCTAAGACGCTAAAAGCAAATGTGGTTGCGGTTTCAGTGTGCTTTAATGGTAAGCAACTAACAGATTTTAACCTCACTGATAGCCAAGGTAATCTAAGCCGTTTCGCTTTAAGTGCCCAGAGACAAGTGAAGAGTGATGAAGCTAAGCTGTTCAAGTTTGCCTTGCCCGAGAATGTTGATATTGACGATCAGCGCCTTAAGCAAGGTAAACAAGGTAACTAAGGTACTTAAAGTAAATAAGGTGATGTTTTGGCAAATCTAGGCTTCGATTTTTCGCCTGATTTTAGACCCTTGGCCGCCAGAATGCGCCCAAAGATCTTAAGTGAATACATAGGCCAGTCGCACCTGTTAGGTGAGGGCAAAGCCTTGCGAGTTGCCTTGGAGGCAAACCGTGCCCACTCTATGCTGTTGTGGGGGCCACCAGGTACGGGTAAAACAACCCTTGCTGAACTTATTGCCCATTATGCCAATGCCCATGTGGAGCGTATTTCTGCAGTAAGCTCTGGGGTTAAGGATATTCGCGCCGCCATTGAACAAGCCAAAGCCGTGGCCCAAAGCCGCGGTCAGCGCACCTTATTATTTGTCGATGAAGTCCACCGCTTTAATAAAAGCCAGCAAGATGCCTTCTTGCCTTATATCGAGGATGGCACGGTGATTTTTGTTGGCGCCACCACAGAGAATCCCTCGTTTGAGCTCAATAACGCGCTGTTATCCCGTGCGCGGGTGTATTTAATTCATAAATTAACCGAAGCTGAAATTACCGCGATTATCATTCAAGCCCTTGAAGACACCGAGCGTGGTCTTGGTAAGCGGCAACTGATTATCCCAGATGAGGTGATGACAGAGCTTACCCATGTTAGCGATGGCGATGCTAGAAAAGCGCTTAACTTAATCGAGTTAATGAGCGATCTTGTGGCCGATGGTGATACCTTTAACCTTGAGATGTTAAGCCAAGTGGTGGGCCATAAAGCGGCGGGTTATGATAAAAATGGCGATCAATTTTACGATTTAATATCAGCTGTGCATAAATCCATTCGCGGCTCCGCTCCTGATGCGGCGCTTTACTGGTTTTGTCGTATCTTAGAAGGCGGCGGCGATCCTTTATATGTGGCAAGGCGCTTACTGGCTATTGCCTCTGAAGACATAGGTAATGCCGATCCTGTCGCCATGACGGTCGCCTTAAATGCCTGGGATTGTTTCCACCGCGTGGGGCCTGCCGAAGGTGAGCGGGCTATCGCTCAAGCTGTGTTATACCTTGCCAGTGCGCCCAAAAGCAATGCGGTTTATACCGCCTTTAGCGCTGCCCGTGAGCTTGCCCGCGCCACAGGCCATGAAGCAGTGCCGAATCATTTACGCAATGCCCCTACCAAATTAATGAAAAGCTTAGCCGTAGGTGAGGGCTACCGTTACGCCCATGATGAGCCCAATGCCTACGCCGCAGGTGAATGCTATTTACCGCCAGCGCTTATTGGGCAACAATTTTATCAACCCACGGATCGGGGGTTTGAGAAACGCATCAAAGAGAAACTTAGCCAGTTAACTCAGCTCGATGAGCATAGTCGAGTAAAACGCTATGACTAATCTGTTGTTTGTCGCTCTAGGTGGTTCAATTGGCGCAGTTTTACGCTATCTTATGTCAATTATTATGCTTCAGCTATTTGGAAGCAGTTTTCCTTTTGGTACACTGTTAGTCAATGTACTGGGTTCATTTTTTATGGGCGTTGTTTACGCTCTGGGGCAAATGAGTCACTTAAGCCCTGAGTTGAAAGCCATGGTTGGTGTTGGTCTATTAGGCGCATTAACCACGTTTTCAACCTTTTCCAACGAAACCCTACTGCTGATGCAGCAAGGTTGTTGGTTTAAAGCACTTATTAATGTGTTGTTGAATGTTTCCCTGTGTATCTTCATGGTATATCTGGGTCAGCAACTGGTTTTTTCTCGCGTTTAACTTAAAAGAATATATGACATGCTTGATCCTAAATTTTTGCGTACTGAACTTGATGCCACAGCCGAGCGTTTAGCTAGCCGTGGTTTTACCCTTGATACTGCTCATTTGAGCCAACTTGAAGAGACCCGCAAGTCGCTACAAGTGGAAACAGAAGAATTGCAGGCTTCTCGTAATGCAATTTCTAAATCAATAGGTCAGGCTAAATCCCGCGGCGAAGACGTCAGTGCCATCATGGCGCAAGTGGGCGATTTAGGCAGCAAGTTAGATGCAAAGAAAGCGGAGCTTGCCGAGTTATTACACGCGATTAATCTTATCGCCATGAGCACGCCAAACTTGCCAGATGAAAGTGTGCCAATGGGTAAAGATGAAACAGAAAACCTTGAAGTGCGCCGCTGGGGCACTCCCAAAAACTTCGATTTTGAAGTCAAAGATCATCTTGATCTCGGTGAAGCCTTAGGCGGCCTTGATTTTAAAAGTGCGGTTAAAATTACCGGCTCACGCTTTATCGTCATGAAAGGTCAGCTTGCACGTTTAAACCGTGCCATCGGCCAGTTTATGCTTGATTTACACACCCAAGAGCACGGCTACACAGAAACTTACGTGCCATTATTGGTCAACGAAGACAGTTTATTAGGCACAGGCCAGCTACCAAAATTTGGCGAAGACTTGTTCCACACTAAACCCGCCACAGAAGAAGGGCAAGGCTTAAGCCTTATCCCGACCGCAGAAGTGCCCTTAACCAACTTAGTGCGTGACACTATTGTTGAAGTGAGTGATTTGCCGCTTAAGTTAACCGCGCAAACCTCGTGTTTTAGAAGTGAAGCCGGCTCTTATGGCCGTGATACTCGAGGTCTTATTCGCCAGCATCAGTTTGAGAAAGTGGAACTTGTGCAAATCGTTAAACCTGAAGATTCGATGCAAGCCCTTGAAGAGCTCACATTACATGCTGAGAAAGTGCTGCAGTTGTTAGGTCTTCCATACCGCACTATGTTGCTCTGTACCGGTGATATGGGTTTTGGCGCCAGCAAAACTTACGATCTTGAAGTGTGGTTACCGGCGCAAAATACCTACCGCGAAATCTCATCATGTTCAAACATGAAAGATTTCCAAGCCCGTCGTATGCAGGCAAGGTATCGTAACCCAGAAGACAACAAGCCTGCATTGCTGCATACCTTAAATGGTTCTGGTTTAGCAGTGGGACGTACTTTAGTGGCGATTTTGGAAAATTATCAAAATGCCGATGGCAGCATTACTGTGCCAGAAGCGCTGCACCGCTACATGGGTGGCATAACCGTTATAGGCTAAGCCCAAAAGGCATTGAATTTAATTCAATGCCTTTTTCTTAAACTTCATTTTTAAAAATTTTAGATTTTTGTTATTAATGCCGCTTTAATGCTTGATAAAGCTATATGCGAGATGCGAGAAACGCAAAGTAGGATAAGAAGCATATTAATGTGAGTTACCACTATGATGCATCAATAAGAGTCATAAGAAAGAACCCAAGCTAGGGTTCAGCATAATAATAGTGATATCTAGTAATTAGAATAGTGCCGTAATCTGCGCGGCAATGAAAGGAAGCCATGAGTTCAAGTCCAAGTTATTTTCGCTGGCTGGCCCGTAGTGCCGTCATTTTTACTTTTATGTGTTTTATCTTTAGCATGCTAGGCCAAGCCATCTGGATAATAGCAGAGCATATATTGATGGAGTTTTAACATTTCTCCTGTGATGCAAAATGGAACATAGATAATTCCAACAGGTTGAAAGGGACATTCGACGTATAATTAATGGTTTTTTGGGGGATTTTTACTAAAACCTAAAGATTTTATTAAAAAGTTAGACATTTCAAATACACTTTCTTAGTAGTAAATAAAATTATTTAATGTAACATTATTTACAAACTAATGGATGGGTGCCTAAATTGAACACACTGCTTACCTGGCTTGGTAATAAAGATCTTGAAAATATGCAAGCTGACAAGGGGGCGGCAATTGCAACCTTAGCAATAAAATCCAAAATCCCCTTCGATAAAATAGTCATTTTATCCAATAAAGATGAACAGCTATGGCCAAAATTTGAACGCTATTTAAAAAAACAACTGGCCATTAATCATCGACCTTTTGATGATATTCAAGTTTTTAAAGCCCATATAAATAGTCCGATTGATTACCCGTCAATTGCAAAAGCCAGCGAGCATTGGATAGCAAAACTCAGCGATGAGGCACAAACGCTATCAATAAATCTCACATCCGGCACGCCAACCATGACCACATTGTCAGTGCTCATAGGTAAAGGAAAACCCAATACCCATTTTTTACAAACCACCCCAGATAATCAATTAATTGAGGTGGATATCCCCCTCGACTTTGTTCACACCTATGTCAAATCCGCCGCTAAGAATATCGCATCGAGTGCCAGTGCCTTATCTATTCACAGCGCAGCGTTTGCAGCATTAACCTCCCAATCCCCCGCCATGAAAGCCCTTATTGTTAAAGCTCAAAAAATTGCCGTCTCCGAAGTTCCTGCGTTGATTTTAGGTGAAACCGGGACCGGCAAAGAGTTAATGGCTCATGCGATACATAAAGGCAGTTTAAGGGCTAATAAACCCATTAGAATCGTCAATTGCGGCGCGTTTGCACAAAACTTGGCTGACTCCACCTTATTTGGCCATAAAAAAGGCGCCTTTACCGGGGCGGATAAAGACTACGCCGGTTTATTTGAGCAAGCCGATGGCGGCACGCTTTTTCTCGATGAAGTCGGGGAGTTGCCGCTTGATATTCAAGTTAAGTTGCTACGAGCCTTACAGCAAGGTGAGATTAATCGCCTTGGAGACAATAAACCCATTTATGTGGATGTGAGAATCATTGCGGCCACACATCAAGATCTACAACAACAGATCGCCGCTGGCCAGTTTAGAGAAGATCTGTTTTATCGACTCGCGGTCGGCATTATCCAAATGCCAGCACTAAGAGAGAGAAAGCAAGATATCCCAGAATTAGTCAATCAGCTCATTAGCCAAATTAATCACGTTGGGGCCAAGCATCCCCAGTATAAAAGTAAGAATATTTGTGAAAAGGGAATAGAATTTATTTCCAATCAAGCTTGGCCAGGTAATATTCGTGAGTTATGGAGCACATTAAACCGTGCCTGCTTGTGGTCAGACTCAGAAATGATCACAGCTAACGATCTTGCTGATGCCTTGCTTGCATCACATAAACCACAGCAAGACGCTGATATTTCTATGTCTATTCACGATAAAATTGATATAGTGCAACTCACTGATGAGATTCAAAAAAACTATGTTAAAGCCGCGTTAAAAGCCAGTGGTAATGTAAAAAAACAAGCCACGCAAATGTTGGGCTTAAAAGATCATCAAACGCTAACCAATTGGATGAAGCGTTTGCAGATTGACATAGATAAATAACCATAGCAGCATAACTGGCATTATCATTGCTCAATAGGGATATAAAGGAAACAACACGGAATGAAGCAATCAATGAATTTTGAACATATTCAAACAAAGTGGCCGCAGCTCCATCAATTAGCAGCATTTGCCGAAGAGTATGCGATATCAGATCCACAAAGTGCATTGGTTAAACTTCGCTGTTTTGCTGAACAGGTTGTCGGCTATTTATATAAAGAACTTCAATTGCCTGCTTTTCCCAATTCAAATATCTATGACAAGCTCACATCGGATGATTTCACTAGCGTAGTCCCCAATTTAATTACCGATAAACTTCACGCAATACGCAAAAGCGGTAATCAAGCGGCACACGAAGGTCGAGTCGATCAACAACAAGCTATTTGGATTTTAAAAGAAAGTTATTATGTTGCCTGCTATTTATTTATGGCTTACGCAAATGGGAAACAAGCTGATTGCCCAGAATTTACTGCGCCTGAACAAAAACAGCCCTTAAATCAAGGTGACGCTGAATATACTAAAAAGAATAAACAACTAGCACTACAGCTGAGTCAAAATGAAGCGCGCCTCAAAAAAGCGTTAGAAGAATTAGAGGCTTCTCAACAAGCACAAAAACAAGCCCAGCAAGAAGCCGAAAGACTCAAACAAACGATAAATGAAACAAAAGTCGGTGAAGTTAAGGCGCTTAACAAACTTATCACGGCAAGTTTTAACTTTAGCGAAGCAGAAACACGTGCGCGGATCATTGACATGGATCTACGGGCTGCTGGTTGGCAAGTGTCTCTTGATGAAACGAGCACAGATGAAGTCGGTAAAGAAGTACAGGTAACTGATCAGCCTACCAGTACAGGCATAGGTTATGTAGATTATGTGCTTTGGGACGATGATGGAAAACCACTCGCAGTAATTGAGGCCAAACGCACTCGTGAATCTGTCGAAAAAGGCAGGCAACAAGCTAAGCTCTATGCCGATGCACTCCACAAACAGTACCATCAACGACCTGTCATTTTTTACTCTAACGGTTACGACATCCGTATATTAGACGATGCCCAAGGCTATAACAGTCGTAAACTTTACGGCTATTACTCTAAAGACTCGCTGCAATATCTAATTAAGCAGAGAGGCCTTAAAAAAGATTTAAATCAAACACCAATTGATACCAATGTCGCAGGCCGTTTGTATCAAATGGAAACAATCACTCGTGTATGTGAACGTTTCGCCGATAAACATCGCAAATCTCTTATCGTACAAGCAACCGGCACAGGAAAAACGCGTGTATCTATTGCGCTGGCTAAACGTCTACTCGATGCAGGCTGGGCCAAACGCGTACTGTTTTTATGTGATCGTAAAGAGCTACGTAAACAGGCGGGCAATGCCTTTAATGAGTTCACCAACGAGCCACTCTACATTGTGGGTAAAACCAAAAAAGAGTTAGCCACAAATTCACGGGTATTTATTGCCACTTACCCTGGCATGATGAGTATTTATCAAAAATATGATGTGGGTTATTTTGACTTAATCGTGGCTGATGAATCACACCGTTCTATCTATAATATTTATGGTGATATTTTTAAATACTTTGATGCACTAGAGGTCGGCTTGACAGCCACACCTGTTGAAATGGTATCGCGCTCAACGTGCCAGTTGTTTGGTTGTGATTTCAAATTACCTACCGCTAATTACCCATTAGAAAAGGCGATTGAAGAAGGTAACTTAGTACCTTATAAAATTGTTAGTTTAACCACTAAATTTTTACGCGAAGGTATCAAAAAAGATAACCTCACGGATGAGCAAATCGCACAATTAGAAGATCAAGGCTTTGACCCTAACGAGTTAAACTTTGACGCCAAACAAGTCGATGAAGCGGTAAAAAATAAAGACACCAATCGCGTTATTTTACGTAATTTAATGGAAAAGGGCCTGCGTGATAGTGACGGTCAATTACCTGGTAAAACCATAGTATTTGCCCGCAACATTGCTCATGCCGAACTACTGGCGCAGCTGTTTGGCGAAATGTATCCTCAATTAGGCAGTAACTTTTGTCGCGTTATCCATTCAAAATACGAACGGGCAGAAGAGTTAATTGATGACTTTAAATCAAATGAAGTCAACAGTGCTCGCATTGCTATCTCAGTAGATATGCTCGACACCGGAATTGACGTTCCAGAATGTGTCAATCTCGTATTTGCCAAGCCCATTAAGTCAAAAGTCAAATTTTGGCAGATGATTGGTCGTGGCACACGCCTATGCAAAGACCTCTACGGTAAAGGTAAAGATAAAACCCACTTCTTAATTTTTGACCACTGGGAAAACTTCGACTACTTCGATATGGACCCCAGCGAAGAAGATGTAAAACAGGCTAAATCTCTTACTCAAAAACTGTTTGAAAGCCGTCTGTTACTGGCTGAAACAGCGCTTAAAAAGGCAGACATCACCACCTTTGATGCCGTGATAAAGCTTATCCATCAAGACATTAAAGCACTTGATATGAACACTATTGCGGTGCGCGATAACTGGCAAGTGGTTGAATCCTGTAAAGATGAAAAAACGCTTAACCAATTTGCACCACAAACAAAAGCTAACTTATTCGAGCATATAGCGCCACTAATGCAATGGCGCAACATCATGGGGCAATCAGAAGCCTATAAATTGGATAATGAAATAGCCATCATTCAAACCCTAATGTTTACCGATCCCAATCAAATAGATCTTGTTAAGCAAGGTGTAATGGGCAAGGTAGAGTCATTACAAATGCACTTGAATGAAGTGCGCGCCAAAGCGAAAGATATTGCCAACATACAAACCAGTGCATTCTGGGACTTGCTAACCTTTGATGCATTAGAACAAAGTCGTTTAGCATTGCGCAGTATCATTCATTTACGCGACAAATTTGCTCAACCTCCAACGGTTGATTATGTTATTGACGTAAAAGAACAGGTTAGTGAAATACACGAAACAACGCGACCAACCAAAATAGTGTCTATCGACTATCAAATATTCCGCCAAGAAGTCGAAAAAACCCTTACACCATTATTTGCAACAGACCAAGTACTGCAAAAAATACGTAAAGGCGAACTGGTAACCGCAGATGATTTAGCTAAACTAAACTCCCTTGTGCATACCCAAAACCCAAGCGTAGACTTAAATACCCTTAAAGAGTTTTTTCCAGAATCTACCGCCACATTAGACAAAATATTGCGCACTATTGTGGGGATGGATAAACAAGATATTGAAGCCAAGTTCACCGTGTTTGTTCAACAAACCCACACTCACATGAATGCCAAGCAGCAACGCTTTATTGGCATGTTACAAAACCATTTAATTCGTTATGGCTCGATACAAATATCACAGCTTTATGATGCACCTTTTACCCAAGTTCATGATATGGGATTAGATGGGATATTTAGCGAGCAGCAAGCCGATGTGATTCAAGATTTTATTGCTCAATTTGATGTTCAATTAGGTCAAAAGACACAAACAATAGAACAAGTCATCACACAATAAAAACGAGTCTAATTTTAACTCCAAGGGTAACGGCTATTTAACGGTCGCTGCCTAATTTACAACCAAAGAGTACACCATGATCACAGGTCAACTAAAAAGTAAAATCGACAAGCTATGGGAAGAATTTTGGACCGGCGGCATTACCAATCCGTTAACGGTTATCGAACAAATTACCTTTTTAATGTACGCCCGCATGCTCGACATGAACGAACAAGTTGACGAAAAACGAAGTGCACGAACTGGCCAAGCGTTTAACCGTCGTTTTAATGATGCGCAGCAACACCTACGTTGGCAAAATATCCGTCATTTAGGTGCCGAGCAGCTATACAAAACAGTCAAAGATGAACTCTTCCCGTATTTTGGTTCAAGCTCTGCGGCATCAGTAAAAGAGGGTAACGAAGGCTCGTTATTTTCTGAGTTTATGAAAGATGCCCAGTTAATGATCCAAAAACAAAGCTTATTGGTAAAAGCGGTTGAAATGGTTAACGACTTGCCACTTGATAACAGCGATACCAAAGGTGATTTATACGAGTATTTATTAAGTAAACTGACCACCGCGGGGATTAACGGCCAATTTAGAACCCCGCGCCATATCATCCGCGCCATGGTCGAAATGTTAGACCCAAGCACAACCAGCCGTATTTGTGACCCCGCGAGCGGTACCGGTGGTTTTTTATCCATTGCTTACGAATACCTACTCGAAAAATACACCTCAAAAGACAGTATAGAACGTGAACCATTATTTGATGAAGACGGTAAACCGCTTCTAGACAATCAAGGGCAGCAGCTTGAAAATGTACTATTTTCTGGTGATTTAATTGACCCACAAGCACGCCAACACATAGACACCGACATGTTCCACGGCTTTGATTTTGATGCCACCATGCTGCGGGTAGCAGCAATGAACCTAGTGATGCACGGCATTAAACAACCCGACGTGCATTATCAAGACACCCTTAGCCAACGTTTTAGTGAAAACTTTCCACTGGATTCAAAAGAAGGCTTCGATGTCATTCTTGCTAACCCGCCATTTAAAGGCAGTTTAGATGAAGAAGATGTTTGCCCAGAGCTGCTGCGAAAAGTCAAAACTAAAAAGACTGAACTGCTGTTTGTTGCCTTAATCGAGCGCATGTTAAAAATCGGCGGCCAGTCAGCCACTATCGTGCCAGACGGCGTGTTATTTGGCTCATCCAATGCCCACGTACAATTACGTCAATTATTAGTCGAAAGTAACCAGCTTGAAGCGGTAATTTCATTGCCAAGTGGGGTATTTAAGCCTTACGCAGGTGTGTCTACCGCTATCCTGATTTTTACCAAAGGCGGCCCAGGATCACAAGGAACGGATCATGTATGGTTTTATGATGTGCAAGCCGATGGTTTCTCACTAGACGACAAGCGCACCCCAATAAAAGCTAACGACTTACCAGATTTAGTTGCGCAATTTAAAGCTCGTGATAAATCTGAGGCAATAGAACAAGAAAAACTCAGAAAAGCTGACGTGCAGGGAAGCACTAATGCCGCGGGTGCAGGACGCACAGGAACGGCTTTTTGGGTAAGCAAAGATGAAATCATTGCTAATAAATATGACTTGTCCATTAACCGCTACAAAGAAGTGGTGCACACCGCAGAAGTCTATGACGACCCAAAAGTTATCCTAGCCAAGCTTAAAGCACTAGAAAACGACATTCTAAAAGACTTGAATGAGCTGGAGGCAATGCTGTGAGTTCAAGAGTAGAATATTTTCCTGTTACTAAATGTTTCAATATTACAACTGGAAAACTAAATTCAAATGCTGCAATTGAAAATGGGAAATACCCATTTTTTACATGCGCAAAAGAACTGTTTCATATTGATACACATGCTTTCGATCAAGAGGCTCTTTTGCTTGCAGGTAATAATGCACAGGGACAGTATGACGTGAAGCATTATTCTGGGAAGTTTAATGCTTACCAAAGAACTTACGTTTTGACACTGGCGAATTCTGAACATAGTTATGATTTTTATAAATATGCGTTACAAGCTCAATTAGAAAAATTAAAACATGACTCGAAGGGAACAAATACAAAATACATAACAATGGAAATTTTGGAAAGGACTTTCTTACCCGTTCCTCTTCCTCAAGAGCAAAAACGCATTGCCGCGATATTAGATAAAGCCGATGCCATCCGCCGCAAACGTCAACAAGCCATCCAACTCGCGGACGACTTCCTCCGCAGCGTCTTCCTAGACATGTTCGGCGATCCTGTCACCAACCCGAAAGGTTGGGGAGTTAAAGAGTTAAAGAAATTAACAATTAAGTTAGGAAGTGGATCAACTCCTAGAGGGGGTAAAGAAGCTTACCTTGAAGAAGGGATTTCTTTAATTCGTAGTTTAAATATCTATGATAATAAATTTGTTCATAAAAATCTGGCTTTTCTATCTGACGAACAAGCTGAAAAACTTAAAAATGTGGTAATCGAAAAAAATGATCTTTTGTTAAATATTACTGGAGCTTCAGTGTGTAGAGCTACCTTAGTTGATAACAAAATTTTACCTGCTCGAGTAAACCAGCATGTTTGTATAGTGAGAGTTAAAGAAGACGTTATATTGCCCACTTATATAGCAAGGCTAATCACTGCTAAAAGCTATAAACAAAAGCTAATGAGTATTGCGACTGCTGGAGGCGCTACAAGAGAAGCGCTGACTAAACAACAAGTTGAGTCGCTTGAAATAATCGTACCGCCAATAGAGTTGCAGAAGAAGTTTGAAATGATAGTCATTCAGATTTTAGATATGCTTGAAAATGCAGAAACTCAAAATAAAAAACCATTATTTGATTCACTAAGCCAAAAAGCATTCACCGGCGAACTATAACTCTATTAATAAAGACAATAACAAGGACGTTTAGATGTCAGAAGAAAGAGAACAAGAAGAAACAAAACTTAAACGCATCACCATTAAAACCGAAACAGGCAGTAAATGGTTTGATGAACCTGAAAAGTTACTCGCTTGGGTTCAACAACAACGACAACTTTATGCTTTTGATAGAAATATTGCTCAACGCTATCAAATGCAACAGCTGTTCAGCATATTCGATGAGAGTTGGAATAATCTACAACAACAAATTACCAATGGTTTACAGCGATTTAAGCATGAACCGTTCAATTATAACGCCCGTGTAGAGCAATTTAGCCAGTCATTTACCAATTACTTAAATAGCAAGGGGCTTTACACTGAAGAAGCGACATTTAACGGATTTATTCAACGACAAAAGAATAAAAGCACAGAGTATGGTTTAGCCGCTATTGCTGTCGCGTTTGATATTAATGTTTCCCAAATTGACCGAAACATGTATCAAGGCCTGCTAGAAGCGGATGCTTACTTTTCCGGGAGTGAAGGCAGGATTGACGACGAGACAGAGTCGCTAGAACAATTAAAGCATCGTTGGGATGATGAGTTCACTAACAATAGAGATAATTGGGTTACTGAATATCAAATAAAAATTGACGAAGCAACTCGCCAGAACTTAACTGTTGATGGTTTGATCACTGATTGGCAAGACCAAACAGATACGCAAACTGCCGATTTGGAAACCCATAAAAATCAATTTAAAACAAAGTTCGATGATGAACTTGTAAAGGCAAAGACAGATTTAGAAAACCTCACAAAAACCTATGACGATAAGCTCGCTTTGCATGCTGCTGTGAGGTATTGGGGCATTCAACAAAAAAGTAACCGTAATAAAGCAATCGGCTTTGGTATTGTAATGTTATTGATGATTATCGCTGTTGTTACAACGCTAATATACTTTGTTGATAATCACTTAAACACAACGATTAAAGATGTCGCACTTAATAAGCTGATAACTGTTGCCGTTATTACTACATTTGGTATTTGGTTAATTAAAGTTGCAGCCAATATCTTTATGTCTCACCTACATCTCACTACCGATGCCCAAGAGCGCAGAACGATGATCCATACTTACCTTGCACTCACTCGTAAAGGACAAGGGCCTAAAGAAGAAGACCGCCAGCTTATACTGCAAACCTTATTCAGACCAAGTACAACCGATATGGTGAAAAACGACCAAGGGCCAACTCAACTTGTTGACTTAATTAACCGCTTATCACCAAAGCAGTAAAGGATTTTATTATGTCAAAGTCAAAAATAACAACGCTAGATAACTTAGCCAGAACGCGTTTATCAAAGCATTTTTTCTTACGTGATTTTCTGTTTTCCGAAACTGCCGCTGTTCATGGCATTAATAACATTCCAGATGATATCGAATTGGCAGTAGCAGCAGGTACGCAGCTTTGTGAAAAAGTGCTTGAGCCTATTCAAGAGGTATGGGGGCGTATTCATATTCGTTCTGCTTTTAGAAGATGTGAAGTAAACCAGTTGGGTAATGAACTAGGTGCTAATTGCGCGAGCAATGAAAAGAACTATGCTGGCCATATTTGGGATAGGCGAGATGAAAATGGCAATATGGGCGCAACAGCGTGTATCGTTATCCCTTCGTATCTTGATTATTTTGAGAAAACAGGTGATTGGACGTCATTAGCATGGTGGATTCACGCCCATATTCCAGCCTATAAGCATATGTACTTTTTCCCGAATTTATGTGCGTTTAATATTTCATGGTATGAAGACGAAAGCGCTCCTAAAAGCATTAGTTCGTATATTACCGACCCCAACACAGGACATAAAAAACGTATCTTAACCGCTGGGATAGAAAGTGACTATTACCAAGCTATTGCACTTGAGAAACGTTATAAGGCCTGTGAGAAAATCTTAACAACGAAGGAAGGTTTTTAATGGCAAATGGTAATACTGAGTACCCAAATATCGAAAAATGCTCTGCGACCGATGACTTTAAGGTATTTGTTAATAGAAAAGGGTTAGATAAGGCGGTATTAGATGCTGCAATTAACGTTATTCATCAAGCCAACTTTGATTTATGGAATGTGAGTCGTGGGCATACAAAGCTTCATTTTGGCCGAAAAAGCATTGATGAAACAAATGGTAAGGTTGTTGGTGACTTTCGCTTTATCAATAACGAATTAGTAGTTTGCTTTTCGAGTAAATATGAACGTAACAACGCTAAGCGCATTGAACTAACCAATAATCTTGCAGAAAACCAAAAACAGATAGAAGCAGAGTTAAATAGTCAGTCGGCAGTTTTTGAGAAAAATGCTTTGTACGGTAAAGGTCGTTGGCCTATCGACTACGGTGATGCCTCTGCTAACGTAAACCCTAGAGTTTGGAAGGTTTCTCACAGCCCATCAACATTCAAAAAAGAAGAACTTGATTGGCTAGAGCAAAATCATATTATTACTGTACATGAAAATACGGGTAATGGTAGCGCTAGCGCATTTAAGGAAATTAGTGAGGGAGATGTTGTATCGCTGAGTTACGGTGGCAAGGTATATCAGGTAGTTAGAGTTACGTCGGATGTCCAATATTTTGAGGGGCCATATTTCGATAATGAATGGATGATGCGTAAGTACGAGATTATTAAGCAATTAGATAAACCTATACAGTATCAGGGTAACCCTAAAAGGTGGTCGCCAAGCTTTAACGGCACAAGCTGGGAAGTACCTAAAAAAGAATTCTGGATGTTTGAAGAGGAAGTTCTTAAGCCATACTACGAACTTACATTTGAAGACTTGGGCTTCGATACTCGCCAAATAACTAAGCCTGAAAATAACAGTAGTAATGGATCTGTGGAAACAATGAATAGAGTACCTCTTAATCAGATTTTATATGGTCCACCGGGCACAGGTAAAACATATCACTCAATTCAAGCAGCGGTAAAAGCGGCTGAACCTAAAATGTTTAGTGCTCTTGGTATAGATGAAAGTTCAAGTGCAACACCAGATCAGCGAGCCGAATTAACTCGCCTTTACAAGGAACTTTATGACGCAGGACGTATAAAGTTTGTTACTTTTCATCAAAGTTATGGCTACGAGGAGTTCGTTGAGGGTTTAAGCGCTAAAACTGAGGGTGACCAGCTTAGTTACTTTGAAAAAGATGGTGTGTTTAAACAGATTTGTAAAGTTGCAAAGCGCAATGTAGAAGACAGTCAAAAATCAACCGCAAAATTAAAAGATGAAAGTAAGTTCAACCAAGCACTAGAAGCTTTCAAGTTATCAATGTTTGACGAAGCTGATGCCTACCCATTGACAGAGTCTTGCTCGCTTATTGCCATTGAAGAGGATGGCTTTAGATATGGTGGTAATTGGAATAATACGTCAAAAATGAAATATGATGATTTAAGGTCGCTATACCTTGAAGGGGTAGATAGCAGACAAGGCATTAAAAAATCAGATAATGTTTCAGGGCTAGCCAAGCAGCATGCATCTTACTATATTCGCGCACTAGATGCTGTTAAGGCTTGTATCTCGGAAGAAACTAGCGCAGTTGTTACTAATAAGCAAAATTACGTCTTGATAATCGATGAAATCAATAGGGGAAATATATCAAAGATTTTTGGTGAGCTAATTACATTGATTGAACCATCGAAGCGTTTGGGTGGTGAAGAGGTTATAGAAGTATCCTTGCCATACACTGGTGATAGGTTCTCTGTACCGGATAACCTTTATATAATCGGCACCATGAATACTGCTGATAGGTCGTTAGCACTTATGGACACAGCTCTTCGCCGCCGTTTCGATTTTGTCGAAATGATGCCTGATTACAATGTATTACATAACGAAGAAGGCTTGCCATTCAAACTTGCAAATGAAGGTTTTGAAATAGATTTAGCGCGTTTACTTGAAACAATGAATAAACGAATTTCAGCGTTATATGACAGGGAACATCAGCTAGGTCATGCGTTTTTAATGCCTGTTGTGAAAGTTATTGCTGCTGATAAAATTGATGAGCCACTTCATGAGCTTAGAAACTGTTTTCAGAATAAGATAATTCCATTACTCGCTGAGTACTTTTTTGAAGATTGGCAAAAGATACGTTTAGTGCTGGGTGATAATCAAAAGCCAGAAGCTTATCAGCTTATTAAACAGTCTGATGTCGATTACAGCGCGCTATTTGGTGACAGTGACGAAGTCAGTGACTTGGCTGATGGAGCCCAAGCGTTTAGCCTGATCAGTAATGATTCCAAGCTCTGGCAGAGTGTAAATACATATATTGCCATTTATGATGCTAGCCAATTACCTAAGATTGAGGCTTGATTAGTCAATCATGCTGAAGGGATTAAAGCAGCCAAAGAAGACCAATATTACTGTATTTGAATATGGTCTTTTAAGTGCAAGCGACAAAGCAGCTAAAGACGAACGAGTCAACGCGATTACGCAGCACGCTTTTGAATATTTAAAAAAGTGCTGTTTATGTGATGTTTCTGAGTCTCGATTTTTAAAATTAACAATTGCACACGGCATGGAAGTGCTGCAAGTGCAAAATTATGCTGGCGTTATACTGTGCCCAGATGGCACTCAGATTGAAGTGCTACCTAAGGTTGCCAAACACAGTGACATGAGCCCTATGGGTGATAAGCTTAGCAGTGATAACAATTGCCGTGATAGCAATTACTGCGATAACAAAGGCAGTGAAGAGCGGGCTAGGCTTTCATTGTTGATGATGCTGAAATCACTTAAGCAGTTTCGCCACATTGAAACTGAAGTGGCCAGCATCAAAAAGCAAAAAATGCCCTTAATGGAAATTTTTATTGCGCAGTTTTTAACTGCAGTGAACCATTTAATCAAAAAGGGCATTAAAAGTGACTATGTGAGAGAGCAAAGCAATAGCCCATTTTTAAAGGGTAAGTTGTTACATAGCCAACAGCTAAAACATAATTTTATCAACCGCCATAAATTTTATGTTGAGTATGATGCCTACCTTATGGATAGAGCTGAAAACCGCCTTATCCACTCAGCCTTAGGCAAGGTTGCCGGATATACCCAAGTGACTAAGAGTAAAAAGCTGGTTCAGGAGCTATTATTTGCTTTTGATGAGGTGCCGTTAAGCACCAATTATAAAGATGACTTTTCTCGTATCAAGCTGCAGCGGGGAATGCAGCATTATGATGTGCCGTTAAGTTGGGCAAGATTAATATTGCAAGGTTACTCTCCGCAATCAATGCTAGGCGAAAACAACGCTTATTCGCTGCTATTTCCAATGGAAGCCGTGTTTGAAAGCTTTGTTGCCCAATATTTGAGGAAGAAAGTCCAATACCCCTCTACGCTGTCTGCTCAAGTTCAATCTACGTCTTTAGTCACTTATGATGCAAAAAATTATTTCCACTTACGGCCAGATTTGCTTATAACAACCCCAGATCTAGGTTCGATTGTGCTTGATACTAAGTGGAAATTAATTGATATGGCTAAACCCAAAGGGAAAAACAAATTTGGACTGTCACAGTCAGACTTTTATCAAATGCTAGGTTATGGTCACAAATACTTACATGCCGAAGGTGAATTAGTATTGATATACCCTAAAACCAGTAGCTTTAACGCACCTTTCGAGCATAGTTTTAATTATGATACCGCAGGGAAGTTGAGGTTGTGGGTTATTCCTTTTGATATCAGTCACGATGCTAAAGACAGAATTAATCATCATATACTAGGTTTAAATCATGATTAACAAATTTCAAATGCAATTTAGTGTGTCAAATGCACTCAATAAATGGCTTAAGGCCGACTTACCTCGCTTACCTAATAAAGAGGGCCAACGAGTCGGGGTGCATAGCTTAACATCAGATGAGCAAACGTTTTGCTGGCAATTAAACATTATCGATAATGGCCCCGCTGTATATAGAGAGAGGGCTCGGCATAAAACCATTATTGCCTGTGAAGCAAACAGCCGCTTTATTGTGTTTATTCCAGTTGATACCAAGCTAACGCTGGATGAATTAGCAGCACGCTTACAAATGCAGTGGCAATATTCATTAGCAGAAACCTTGCAGCAACTGCGCGCCATACCAAGTAGTGATATTGCTATGTTATTAAGTGAGCTAGCTGAACTGCACATGGATACTCATTGGGTTAAAAATACCGATTTAAGCATTAGCGGCCATATTAGTGATGCCGCACTTTGGGTTAGCCAAGCGTTGGCGGAGCAGGGGCTTAATGAGCTGCCTTCTGATCTGTGCACCGATTTAGCGATTCATCTCAATACTCAAAAAAAGCGAGCAAATAATCAAACACAAAAATTTATGCCAATAGTAAAGATGATGGATTATTGTCAGGGGATATTGCTGGAGCCGCAATCCTTACCAGCAAAGCCAGATTTAGCATCTGCTACTAATACGGCTGCAGAGAGTGCGGCTGCAGAGAGTGCGGCTGCAGAGAGTGCGGCGGCTAATAGTACTCTTGTTGGCGGCAATATAGTTCAACTGAGTGATTACAGAAAGTAATAATAATTACCTATTATTAAAATTAACTACCTTCAATATTTAATGCGTTTAAGTGGGTTTGTCATAAGTAATTGAAATATTTAGAGTTTAATCGATGGCGCTGTTAGCGCAGTTTTGGCTCGGTTCTGGCATTAGCAGTCATACATTTATTGAAAAGGTATGAACAATGTCCAAGCTGTTGTTACTGTTAGCCCTGTTAGTGGTGATCTTAATCATCAACGCCATCGCCTTGCTAGTATACCTTGCCAAAGGCGACACCTATGAAGTGCCAGTTAGCAAAAACATTGCTAACCAAGATACTAAGCTTAAACAGCAACAACAGTTAAAGGATTAATATGACTCGCTTAGGATTAGCATTCATAAAGGCTGACAAGCCGAACCCCATAAAAGGGATATGCTGTGTATTCTGCAGTATTTGTCATGATTATTTAGCTTTGCTATCAAAAAAATTTGAGTTCAGCAAAGCTTCATGCTTGAATACAAGTCTCTGAAACAAGGATGTTTTTATGCCACTAGATCTTTCTAATACCTTAGTCGTTGGTATTTCAGCCACGGCCTTATTCGATATGGCGGAATCTGACCAAATTTTCAGAGAAACCTTTAAATCAGATCCTGGTACTGCCATTGAAAAATACCGCGAGTTTATGCTGGCACACGAAGATGAGCCGCTAAAACCTGGGACCGTTTACCCTCTGATCAAAGCTTTACTTGGCCTTAATCAATATCAGCAGGGCAATAGCCCGCTTGTTGAAGTTGTGGTGATGTCACAAAACAGCCCAGATACCGGTCTTCGGGTGCTTAATACTATTCGCCACGACAAGCTCAACATTACTCGTTCAGCCTTTACCGCGGGTGAAACCGTTGCCGATTATCTCGATGCCTTTGATGTGGATTTGTTTCTCACCACCAATGTTAAAGATGCTCAGCAGGTGATTGATTCCAAGAACTGCGCCGCGGCAATATTAAAAGCACCGCCAACGGATGCACCGGAAATACCCGAGGGTCAGGTCCGCATCGCCTTCGATGGTGATGCAGTATTGTTTTCTGATGAAAGTGAATTGGTTTACAAAACCCAAGGCATGGAAGCCTTTCATGCCGAAGAAGATGCAAAACAAAATATCCCAATGGCAGAGGGCCCTTACGCCAGTTTATTGCATAAGTTGTCTCGCTTGCAGGACAGATTACCCATTCGCGTTGAATACTCACCGATCCGCATCGCATTAGTCACAGCTCGTAATAGTCCATCAGAGATGCGAGTAATTAAAACCTTAAGGCATTGGGGCGTGTATGTTGATGAGGCTTTTTTCTTAGGAGGAGTAGAGAAGACTAAAGTGTTAAAAGCCTTTCGGCCTCACATCTTCTTCGATGATCAGGACGTGCACCTTGATGCAGCCGCAAATTTAGTTCCATCCGGAAAAGTCCCATATTTAAGTAGCTCAGAGTTATCAAAGCCAATAGTGGCAAATAAAATTGATGACATAAATGATTAGAAATCACAATCAATTATATGGTTAGCGATTCACAAAAAAAGTGTTGCAACATAAACATAACATCAATAGTTAGAGATATTTAGATAAGGACATTACCTTGACTGATTCATTAAAAATTTTTCGCCAATCTTTAAGCGAAGCCCGTGAACTGGCTGATTGTTATGATGTGTTTAATAGCCACCCAGAACTGTCTACTCCATCTTCATTAAAAAAAGCCTGCCTTATTTTAACGCTGACCGCATGGGAAACCTATATAGAGGATGTCGTTACTGAGCTGTTTGATAGTAAATTTAGTTTACTTAAAGGTTCTAAATTAGGCGTGTTTGCAGCAAAGCAGCTAAACGAGCGCTTGAAGTTTTTCCACAATCCAAATTCACAAAAAACAAAACATCTATTTGAAGAGTTCTTTGATATCGATGTCACCGAGCATTGGCAATGGAATAATGTTATGCCAAAAGATGCCAGAGAACAGTTAAACCGTTGGATTAGTAAACGAGGTGAGGCCGTGCACAGAGCTGGAGGGGATATGAATCAACCTCAAATAATCAAGAAAGATGAACTCGCTAAGTGTTTACGTTTTTTTGATGAGCTGGCCAAAGCCACTGATCACGTACTAGAACAAATTTAACAGAGTCTATCTAGATATATACTACTGTAAGAAATGGTACATCCGAGTGGACTCGCGCCTTAGACCCCTACCGCCGCCGTTAATAAAGAGAAGGTAGTGCGATGCTTTATTCTCTTAACGATACGCAACTGTAAATTTCAGGGACAAAAAAACCAGCTTATGCTGGCCGATACTTTATTCTTTTAACTTTAGGCATCAGTGAATTGTAGGCACAAAAAAAAACAACTTTCGTTGGCCAGTGATTCTTCACATCATATATCACTAGAGAAATGGTACACCCGAGTGGATTGGAGTCTTATACCCCTACCGCCGCCGTTAATAAAGAGAGGGTAGTGCTCTGCTTGTTTTAGGGTAACTATTCCACTGGACTAGGGTTAGAGTACAATTTTAAGGTACAAAAAAACCAACTTTCGTTGGCCTCAATTAGTCATTCAATCATTTACTAGCATGAGAAATGGTACACCCGAGTGGACTCGAACCACCGACCCCTACCATGTCAAGGTAGTGCTCTAACCAGCTGAGCTACGGGTGTATACAATTATCTCTATTAAAACTTCACTTTTTATAGTGGTACACCCGAGTGGACTTCTCTCTATTAGAGAATACCGACCCCTACCGCCAGCTTACAAATGAGTAGGTAGTGCTACTCTTTATTACCAACTGAGCTACGGGTGTATATTATCTAACTTTTAGCATTTTTTCAGTGGTTTTAACCACCGACCTCTACCGCCGCCGTTAACAAAGAGAGGGTAGTGTGATGCTTTATTCTAATTCCACATCTTAAAAGAAATGGTACACCCGAGTGGACTCGAACCACCGACCCCTACCATGTCAAGGTAGTGCTCTAACCAGCTGAGCTACGGGTGTATACAATTATCTCTATTAAAACTTCACTTTTTATACTCTGTGAAAGAGTGGTACAGCCGAGTGGACTTCTCTTTGTTAGAGAATACCGACCCTTACCGTTAGCTTTCAAATGAGCAGGTAGTGCTACTCTTTATTACCAGCTGAGCTACGGGTGTATTGTTTACGTTTCAATGTTTAAACCCTTTGAGAAGAGTGCTTCACCCGAGTGGACTTCTCTTTGTTTAGAGAAGTCCGCCCCTACCGCCAGCTTACAAATGAGTAGGTAGTGCTACTCTTCATCAACTGAGCTATTTAGGCGTATCGTTTTTAACAAATTGAGTTTGCGTCAAAGCGGTCGCTATAGTAAGGGTGATAGCCTGTTTGTTGCAAGTAAAAAAATGCTTTTTATTGCCAAATGGCGATTTGATGCGCAAATCGCATTAAGGATGAGCAAATGTGCCATTTGTTTTTGCCTTTCTCTTTGATAGAAAAGTCATTTTAATCGATTGCTTTTATCCAGAATGTGCACGTTATTCATCTTTTATGCTCGCCATGTCAGCATCCTTATTGCGAGCGTGGCTTAGTCTCAGTCTATTTCAACAAAGATGATGCCTTTCTTTTGAATGTACCTTAAGCGTATCGCAAACAGTATTGCTGCTGAGGTGAGTCCGGCGATTAAGCCTATCCAAAAACCGTGAGCGCCCATGGCGGGGACAATTAAGTCTGTGTAGGCCAGTGAATATCCCAATGTCATACCAATAAACCAGTAGGATACCAGGGTGATATAAAAAGCGCTGCGGGTGTCTTTGTAACCACGCAGAGCACCTGCTGCAACGACTTGGATTGAATCCGATATTTGGTACACGGCGGCTAAAAACATTAAGCTGCCCGCTAGAGTGACGACTTCTGGATTATCGTTATACAAAAGGGCGATTTCTTGTCTTAAACTGACTGTCAGCATGGCGGTAATGAAGGCAAGACTCAGTGATAAGGCGAGGCCCACTTTTGCCACTAAAGCTGCAATTTCAGTTTGCTCGCGTCCGAGGTAGTAACCAATGCGAATAGACACGGCAATACCGATAGACAATGGCAACATAAATACAATGGATGAAAAGTTTAACGCGATTTGATGGCTGGCAACCACGTTAGCGCCAAGCGGGGCGAGTAATAAGGCGATGATGGCAAATAGGCTCACTTCAAAAAACAGCGCCATGGCAATGGGGAACCCTAGCTTGGTCATGCTCCACATGCTGCTAAGTTTTGGTGCATAAAAGTGCTTAAAAGGCGCAAGTTCAATGAATTTCTTGTCTACTAACATGTAAATCACCATGGCGATAAACATGGCCCAGAACACCATCGCCGTCGCCACGCCGCAACCTGCGCCGCCCATGGCTGGCATGCCAAATTCACCGTAAATAAAGATGTAGTTGGCGGGAATGTTTACCCCAAGGCCAATAAAGCCAATCACCATAGTGGGCATGGTATAAGAAATGCCTTCACTGCAGCCCCTAAGGACTTGGTACATGATAAATGCTGGCACGCCCCATAAGAAACCATCAATATAGCCTACGGTAAGGCTATGCAATTTAGGCTCTAAATCCATAAATTGTAATAAATATCCAGAAGAGGCAAGAAATGCCATAACCCCTAGCGCACCAATCAATGCTATGTAACCAGCTTGATATAAGACTTTAGGGATAGCTTGCTGGTTGTCGGCGCCGTGATGCTGTGAAAACACCGGCGTAAATGCCATTAATAGTCCTTGGACAAATAAAATCGCAGGTAGCCACAAGCTGGTGCCTACTGCAACGGCTGCCATATCGACAGCGCTGACGCGGCCAGCCATAACCGTATCGATAAAGCCCATCATGGTTTGCGTCACTTGTGCGATAAGCACTGGCAACGCCAATTGAATTAAGCGTTTAACTTGAAAACCTGTATCATTCATCGAAAATAACCTTAACGCGTGGAGAGATTATGTTTACCGGTATCGTGCAGGCCAAATGTGAGCTGCTTAACATAGAGGAAAGCCCGGGACTAAAAACCTTTGAAGTCGCGATGACGCAGGCCTTAGTTCAGGGCTTAGTTCCCGGGGCGAGTGTTGCTAATAACGGTGTGTGCCTGACAGTCACCAAGGTGTTAAATGATAAGGTGTTCTTTGATGTAATGGAAGAAACATTAACCTTGACCAATTTAGCCCATTTAAGCGTCAGTGATAATATTAATATTGAGCGCTCGTTAACCTTCGGCAGTGAAATTGGCGGCCATATTTTATCGGGCCACGTGCATTGCCAGGCTCGAGTGAGCGCAATCAGTCACACGGATACTCATTACAATATTGAAGTCAGTCTAGACGCTAAATGGATGAACTATATCTTTTATAAAGGTTTTGTAGGTGTTAATGGCTGCAGCTTAACAGTAGGCGCGGTGAATAAGACCGGCTTTATATTGCACCTCATTCCAGAAACCTTGGCGTTAACTAATTTAAGTGAATTAGTCGTGGGAGATTTTATTAATATCGAAATAGACAGCCAGACCCAAGTTATCGTTGATACCGTTGAGCGAGTGCTCGCCCAGCGAGGCCTTGTCTGAGTACCTACTTAGTCAATAGATGTTTTTGCTGCTACCCATGTTCTTATGACTTATAAGTAAGGTTATGAATTTATTTGTTTAAAAAATTCGTGTTTAAATAGATGCGTGATGAGTCAGTAAATTTGTTCATCATCGGCATCGATATAAAGCTGGGCGCACTTACGCGATTCATCTAGATGCAGCCGCATGTGAATGGGATTACAGCAAATACGGCAGTCATAGTAGTCATCTTGATCGCCACCACTGGCGTCAATATCAACATTCTGGCTATGCCCGCAATAAGGGCAGCTAATGGCGCGGTTGAGTAATTGCATTTATTCACTCCCTAAGGCTTCCATTTAGTGCCATCGCATAATTATAGAGCATCAAAACAGTGAGGGTTTAGCCCTGGATGACTCTTGCGTGTGGTGACATAAATCTACTAGAATGGCTTTCTCTATGCTTAGAGGCCAAATTGGGTAACTAAGACTCTTGTACTGTCTTGATTTCAATAGGGCAAATATTGATGGGTGAGGGCTTCAGCACACTCAAAATAATCGAATTACATACTTAATTTTACATAAACCAAGTGGCCCTACGTGTGGGTCACCACTGGAAAGGACACTTCATGCCTATTATTACCTTGCCTGATGGCAGCAAACGCGAGTTTGCCAATCCCGTTTCAACCTTAGATGTCGCTTTAGATATTGGCCCAGGTCTTGCGAAAGCCTGTATAGCCGGTCGCGTTAATGGCGAGCTTAAAGATGCTGGCGATATCATCAGCACAGATTCGGATTTATCTATCATCACGGCAAAAGACGATGAGGGTGTTGAAATCCTTCGTCATTCTTGTGCGCATCTATTAGGTCACGCGATTAAGCAAATGTGGCCAGAAACCAAGATGGCTATTGGTCCTGTTATCGATAATGGTTTTTACTATGACATCGATTTGGATCACAAGCTGACCCAAGAAGACATCGAAGCGTTAGAGAAGCGCATGATGGATTTGGCTAAGACAAATTACGACGTAGTAAAGCGCGTAGTGTCTTGGCAAGAAGCTCGCGACGCCTTTAGCGAGCGCGGTGAAGAATACAAAATTGCCATTCTTGATGAAAACATCAGTAAAGATGCGACCCCAGCACTTTATCATCATGAAGAATACACTGATATGTGCCGCGGCCCCCATGTGCCTAACATGCGTTTTTGCCAGAACTTTAAGTTGATGAGTGTCGCCGGTGCCTATTGGCGCGGTAATTCAGACAACAAGATGCTGCAACGTATTTATGGTACAGCGTGGGCAGATAAAAAAGCCCTTAAGACGCACTTAACCCGTCTTGAAGAAGCGGCAAAGCGCGATCATCGTAAAATTGGCAAACAGCTTGACCTTTACCATATGCAAGAAGAAGCACCAGGTATGGTGTTCTGGCATAACGATGGTTGGAGTCTGTATTTAGAACTTGAAAAATTTATTCGTCAAAAGCTAGGTCAATACACTTATCAAGAAGTGAAGGGCCCACTCATGATGGATCGCGCCTTGTGGGAGCGCAGCGGTCACTGGGATAAATACTCAGATGCTATGTTTACCACCAACAGCGAAAACCGTGAATACGCGATTAAGCCGATGAACTGCCCAGGCCATGTGCAAATCTTTAACCAAGGCCTTAAGTCATACCGCGACTTACCGTTACGCATGGCAGAGTTTGGTTGCTGTCATCGTAATGAGCCATCGGGTTCATTACATGGCTTGATGCGCGTACGCGGCTTTACTCAAGACGATGCGCACATTTTCTGTACCGACAACCAAGTTCAAAAAGAAGTCAGCGATTGTATTCAAATGGTGTATGACACCTATGCGACATTCGGCTTCGAAAATATCGTAGTCAAGCTTTCAACTCGTCCAGAAAAACGCATCGGCGACGATGATATGTGGGACAGGGCTGAAGAAGCACTGAAGCAAGCGCTTAATGCTAATAACATCGAATTTGAAATCCTTCCTGGCGAAGGTGCCTTCTATGGTCCTAAAATTGAGTTCACTTTGCATGACTGTTTAGACAGAGCATGGCAGTGCGGCACAGTGCAATTAGACTATGCATTGCCGAGCCGTTTAGGGGCAACTTACGTGGCTGAAGACAACACTCGTCAGACGCCTGTGATGATCCATAGAGCTATTTTAGGCTCGTTAGAGCGTTTCTTAGGGATATTAATCGAAGAATACGCAGGTAAATTCCCAACTTGGCTGGCTCCTATGCAAGTTGTTGTAATGAATATTACTGACAAACAGGCTGATTACGTTCAAGATGTTGTAAAAATCTTCAAAGAACAAGGCATTCGTGCATCTTTTGACTTGAGGAATGAGAAAATAGGCTTTAAAATACGTGAACACACACTCAGACGTGTACCTTATTTATTGGTCGTTGGTGATCAAGAGATGGAAAATAAGGAAGTTGCGGTCCGAACTCGTGATGGTATCGATTTAGGCAAAATGAGCATTGAAGATTTTGCTAAAAAGATCCACAAAGATATTTCGAGCCGTAGTCTAAAATTGTTGGAGGAATAGGTCATAAAGATCAAAAGAGCAGCAGGGCGACAACCAGCCCCGAATAGAATCAATGACGAAATCACAGGCGTACTAGAAGTACGTTTGTCAGACATTGAAGGCGAGCCAGTTGGTGTAGTTAGCATCAAGGAAGCACAGAATTTAGCAGATGAAGCAGGGGTTGACCTTGTTGAAATCAGCCCAAATGCTGAGCCACCTGTTTGTCGCATAATGGACTACGGTAAGTTCCTTTTCGATAAGGCGAAAGCTCAGAAGGAACAAAAGAAGAAGCAAAAACAGGTCCAGGTTAAGGAAATTAAATTCCGTCCTGGCACTGATGAAAACGACTATCAGGTAAAACTACGCAACCTGATTCGTTTTCTGGAAGATGGGGACAAAGCGAAGATTACGCTGCGTTTCCGTGGTCGCGAAATGGCACACCAAAACCTAGGTATGGATCTTTTGAACCGTATCAAGGCTGATTTGGAAGAGTATGCGGTTGTTGAATCTTTCCCGAAAATGGAAGGTAGACAAGCAATTATGGTGCTAGCACCTAAAAAGAAATAGTAGGGCAACCCTAAAAGTAGCAAAAGTCTCTTGAGGCTTTTACTCGCCTTACGTTTATTAATATCCCAATGCGGAGTTTTAGAAATGCCTAAAATGAAAACAGACAAGGGTGTACAAAAGCGTTTTAAGAAAACCGCTAATGGTTTCAAACGCAAACAAGCACACTTACGTCACATTTTGACCAAGAAAAGCACTAAGCGTAAGCGTCACTTACGTGCTAAATGTTTAGTTGCTAAGTCTGATGTGCCAGCAATTGCACGTCAACTACCATACGCTTAATTAAAGGAGAGATGAACAATGCCTAGAGTTAAGCGTGGTGTAACCGCTCGTGCTCGTCACAAGAAAGTACTTAAATTAGCTAAAGGTTATTATGGCGCTCGTAGCCGTACTTACCGTGTTGCTGTTCAAGCAGTAACTAAAGCTGGTCAATATGCTTACCGTGACCGTCGTCAGAAGAAACGTCAATTCCGTCAATTATGGATTGCACGTATCAATGCAGCGGCTCGTCAAAATGGTCTGTCTTACAGCCGTTTCATCAACGGTCTGAAGAAAGCGTCTATCGAAATCGATCGTAAGATTTTGGCTGACATCGCTGTTTTCGACAAAGTTGTATTTGCAACATTAGTTGAAAAAGCAAAAGCAGCATTAAACTAATTTATTAGTTAAGCTCAAAAAAAGGAACCCCAGGGTTCCTTTTTTAATGTCTGAAATTTAAGTTTTGCTATCTAAAGAGTTGTAGCATTAAACCGGGCTATTCCCTAACCATGGCTGATGAAGCTTGGCTCATTTTTAGTCTGATGATTCTCGTGGCTAATGCTGGCAGCGACTTGCGTCATGGCCTGGGTCAGTTGGCTTAATTGCGCTGAACTGATGCTGTAGGGCGGCATGATGTATATCAAGTTACTGAAGGGGCGCACCCAGACGCCTAAATCCACGAAAGCCTGCTGGAGCTTGGCGGTATTGACTTGATGATTCATTTCTATCACTCCAACGGCGCCTAATACTCGTACATCTTTGACTTGTTCATACTCGATGGCATCAGCAAGCTCTAATCTGAGCTGGGCCTCAATGGCGGCGACTTGCTTGGGCCAGTGGTTTTGCTTAATTAAGGTTAAGCTTGCTGCCGCCGCGGCGCAGGCCAGCGGATTGCCCATAAAGGTGGGGCCGTGCATAAATACCCCAGCAGGTGAGTCACAGATCCCTTGGGCGACCTCATCCGTGCATAGGGTGGCAGCAAGGCTGATATACCCCCCGGTTAAGGCTTTACCTAGACAGAGAATATCGGCTTGAATATCGGCATGCTCATAGGCAAATAACTTGCCAGTACGGCCAAAGCCTGTGGCAATTTCATCTAAAATCAGTAGCACATCGAATTGAGTACACAAGGTTCGAAGGGCTGTTAAATAAGCGGGGGAGTAGAAGCGCATGCCACCAGCCCCTTGCATTATCGGCTCAATGATCACGGCGGCGACTTGGGCGTGGTGTTGCTCAAATTGTGCCCTTAAGACTTGTTCATCCTCAAGGCTAAAGGGGGCATCAAAGCCCAATCTTGGCGCCGGCATAAACAGCTGCTGGGTGACATTGGCGCCAAACATAGTATGCATGCCGCCGTCGGGATCGCAGACACTCATGGCGGCGAAGGTATCACCGTGGTAGCCGGATTTCACCGTCATAATGCGCTGTTTGTCTTGGCGTTGTCGCCCTTGCCAATATTGCAGCGCCATTTTTATGGCCACTTCCACGGCAATGGAGCCAGAATCGGCGAGAAATACCTTGCTAAGGGCTGGGCTTGTCATTTCAATCAGCAGCTTGGCTACATCGATAGCGGGCTGATGAGTGATACCACCAAACATCACATGGCTGAGAGTACGCAATTGCTGCTCCATGGCCGCGAGAATATCGGGGTGGCCATAACCATGAACGCAGGCCCACCAAGAGCTAGTGCCGTCGATGAGCACAGTGCCATCTTCTAAGGTTAGCTCGCAGCCTTGACCGCTGACCACGGCTTGTACTGGCAGGGGAGAGGCCATCGAAGTATAAGGGTGCCAAATATGGGCACTGTCGAAGGCAAGGTCGAGTTTGAGATCACTGGCTTTAGATTTGTTCATATTTTAACCGCTAGTCAAGTTTGGAATCTGGTCTGCGTTGACAGTCTAAGGCCTCAAGGTATGCTAGCCAACATAAAAACACATTAAAAGGGTTGTCCATGTCGTTGTTTGAAGTCCGCCATGATTGGAAAAAAGCTGAAATCGAAGCCTTATTTGCTCTGCCTATGAACGATTTGTTGTTTAAGGCGCACACCATTCATCGTGAAAGCTTCGATCCAAACGAAGTGCAGATCAGTCGTTTATTGTCTATCAAGACGGGCGCTTGCCCTGAAGATTGTAAGTACTGCCCACAAAGTGCTCGCTATGATACGGGTCTTGAGAAAGAGCGTTTACTGGAAATTGAAAAAGTACTTACCGAAGCAAAAAGTGCCAAAGCGGCGGGGGCTTCACGTTTCTGCATGGGCGCAGCTTGGCGTAATCCTCGTGATAGAGATATGCCCTATTTGACTCAAATGGTTAAAGATGTCAAAGCCTTAGGGCTGGAGACTTGTATGACCCTAGGCATGTTGTCCACAGAGCAATCTCAAAAACTTGCGGGCGCTGGGCTTGATTATTACAACCATAATTTAGACACCTCGCCAGAGTATTATGGCGACGTTATCACCACCCGTACTTATCAGAGCCGTTTAGATACCTTATCTAATGTGCGCGCCTCTGGCATGAAAGTCTGCTCTGGCGGCATTGTTGGTATGGGCGAGAAGGCAAGCGACAGGGCGGGGTTACTGCAGCAGCTCGCCAATCTTGAACAGCACCCAGATTCAGTACCCATTAACATGCTGGTCAAAGTGGCGGGGACGCCGTTTGAGAAAATCGATGATTTAGATCCGCTGGAATTTGTGCGCACTATCGCTGTGGCACGGATCATCATGCCAAAATCACGGGTGCGCTTATCGGCAGGGCGTGAAAACATGAGCGATGAACTGCAATCCATGTGTTTTTTTGCCGGCGCGAATTCGATTTTCTACGGTTGCAAACTACTGACCACAGCGAATCCGGAAGAAAACGATGATATGAGCCTGTTTAAGCGTTTAGGTCTGCGTCCAGAGCAAGGTCCTGCAGCCCCTGTCGCCCATGAGGCAAACAGTCTGGAAGAAGAACAAGCCCTACTGAAAAAAGCCAGTGCCTTAAATGAGAAAGCGACTCAGCAGTTTTATGATGCGGGCGCACTTTAATATAACTTAAGGCATGTAGGCGGTTCATTGATAGTTATGCTAAGACTTGAGCATGGCCATAGCGGTATCGTTTTAGGATAAAAGGTTAACAGTCATGAGCCATCCTCTGATGGATAAAATGCGCCTGCAAATGCAAGGTCTTGAACAGCAAGGCCTGTTACGTAAACGCAGACTTGCTAATAGCAATCACGCTATCGATTTTAGCCATAATGACTACCTTGGGCTTGCATCAAGTGAGGCACAAGCTAATGCCCTCTATGAAGGCGCACTGCACTATGGGGTTGGCAGCAAGGCATCACCTTTGGTGAGTGGCTACTCAAAAGCCCATGTTGAGCTTGAGCAAAGCTTGTGTCAGTACACTGGCCATGAAGCGGCGATGTTGTTTTGCTCAGGTTTTAGCGCTAACAGTGCTTTGATGAGCGCCTTATTTAACCAAGATGACGTGGTTATCGCCGATAAATACGTCCATGCCTCCATTATTACTGGAATTCAATCAAGCAATGCGAAACTGGCGCGCTTTATTCACAATGATTTAGCCAGCGCGGCTGCTCAAATAGCTCGCTATCCTCGCTCAACCATAGTCACAGAAAGTATTTTCAGTATGGACGGGGATATCGCCCCCATTGATGCGTTATCGACCCTTGCTAAGGCACAGGGAAGTCTGCTTATTGTGGATGATGCCCACGGATTTGGGGTATTGCCCCAAGGCGTAATCAGTGCAGAGAAGGTCGATATTCAAATCGTCACCTTCGGCAAAGCCCTCGGCTGCCAAGGCGCAGCAATCCTTGCTTCACAAACCGTGATTGATTTTTTAGTGGCTAATTCACGGCATTACATTTATTCCACCGCTTTGTCACCTGCTTGTGCGCATCTTGCCTTAAATGCCATTAACTTGTGCCAACAGCCTGCAGCAAGATCAAAGTTAATGGCCAATATTTTACTGTTTCGAACACAAGCCAAGGCGCAGGGCATAAACCTAAGTGAGATGGCTGACTCTGAAACCGCTGACAGTGGAATGAACAGCCTTGAGCTAGTAAGCAGCCTTGAGCCTGCTGAAATGAACAGCCATGAGCGAGTCATAAATAGCCCCATTCAGCCAATCATTACGGGTAGTAATGAACGCACTATGGCCATCGCTAGTACCTTAGCTGATAAGGGGTTTATCGTAGGGGCTATTCGCTCACCTACAGTGCCTTTTGGTCAAGCAAGGCTTAGGATCACCCTAAGCGCACTGCACAGTAGCGAGCAAATCATCTCATTGGTTAACGCCCTAAAGTGCGCCTTAGAGGATACGCCGTGATGACGGTTAAACCAGGTGTTGCAGTTATGGGTGATTCAGCTGTTCCTTTACAAGCTAGCTCACAAGTCTGCGGGCAAGCCAGTTCACAGGCTTTGCCCCATATTGAGTGTTTTTCAAAGGCCGCTAAGCACTATAAACAGCATGATGTGCTGCAGCGATTAACCGCAATTCGCTTACAAAAAAACGCGAATTTATCAGGCCGTTTGTTGGATGTGGGCGCCGGTCCTGGGACCTGCTTTGCAGCATTTAGTGATATAAAACAAGTCATCGCCTTGGATATCGCTCAAGGGATGTTAGAGACTTTAAGTGCGCGTTTTAAGGATTATCACACAGTGTGCTGCGATGTGCAGCGTATAACACTCGATGATGATGCTGTTGACAGTCTCTATTCAAACTTAGCATTGCAGTGGTGCACGGACTTACCGCGCGCCGCAGCGGAACTTGCCCGTGTGTCGGTTCGCGGCGCTGAGTGTCATCTCAGCATAGTGGCGGCAGGCAGTTTACCTGAGCTTGAGGCCCTAGGTTTTAGAACTAATAGCTTCATGAGCTTAGCTGAAATCATTAAGGCTGTTACTGGCATTAATCAAACAGAAAATGATCGCGTTAAGCAATCTCAATCCCATGATTTAACGGCAAAGACTTGGCAAGTGCTAGATGCGAGTATTGAACAAACCCAAGTCTATTTCAATGATTTACGCAGCATGCTGTATTCCATTAAAGGAGTTGGCGCATCAGCCCAAAGCAAGCTTGCTAGCCACACCTTACCAGGAGAGACTACTCGAGCTGATTTGCTATTAAACTCCACAGCAGTAATGTCTAAAAGCCAATGGCAGCGTAGACTTAAACTTGCTGAAACCATGCGCACAGAACAAGGCTTACCTCTGACTTACCAGATTGCCTATTTGAGGCTTAAATTAGCCTAGCAGGCAGAATAATTGGGATCACCACATGGTATTTTTCGTAACAGGTACAGACACAGACTGCGGTAAAACTTTAGTGTCCGCCGCATTGTTATCATTAGCAAGTGGCCAAAAAACCGGGCTTAAACCTATAGCCTCTGGCTGCATGCAAACCGCCGATGGACTTAGAAACTCAGATGCACTGCAGTTAATGGCTCAATCAAACATGGGGCTCAGTTATGAGGAGATTAATCCCATCGCTTTTGAACCCGCCATAGCCCCTCATATAGCGGCAAAACACGCTGGTATCAGCCTTACGCTTGATGCCATTGATGCAGCTATGCCATGGACACAGCTTAAGGGTGCTGATTTTGCTTTGATTGAAGGCGCAGGAGGCTGGCGTTTACCTTTAGGAGAAGGGCGCTATTTGTCAGAACTTGCTCAGCACTGGAATACCAAGGTGCAACAGGATCAAAATGGGCTTGGGATCATCCTTGTGGTGGGCATGAAGCTGGGGTGTTTGAACCATGCCTTACTCACCCAGGAGGCGATTCTCAATGATGGGCTTAAGATTGTCGGCTGGGTGGCTAATCAAGTGGATAAAGATATGGCTTGTATCCATGATAACCTTGATAGCCTTCAGCAGGTGATGCAAGGTGAATTTTTAGGTTATGTGCCATTTCTCTATGAACCAAATCCTCAAACTGCCGGCCTTTACTTAAATTTTGATGCCCTAGGTAATCTGCAGTTCCTTTAAAATACTTTATAACGATTATTGCCTTATACAGCCAAAAATGAGCACCTAACTGCCATCTGCTGAGTGAATTTGAAACTGTAGCACTCATCCCTCATAGGATATCCCTCATTAAAATATCATCTTTGTCGACAATCTTCCGGTAATTTATTGACCATTGGCATAAATGGCGCTACATTGTCGACAACCTTGTTAATATATTGCTTATCAAATGACATTCCATTCACAAGCACCGATCACAACAGCAGATAAAACCTTTATTCTTCTTCGAGATGATATTGTCGAAGGACGTATTCTGGCTGGCGCTAAGCTCAGCGAGACTGAGTTGTCGACAAAATACGGTGTCAGCCGCGCCGTGATCCGTGAAGCCATTAATCGTTTAGAGTCGTGCCACATCGTTGAGCGTAAAGCCAATGTGGGCGCTAGGGTGGTGGCCTTAACCTCCGAAGGGTTGGCGCAGCTCTATGAAGTGCGTGAATCCTTAGAAGGCATGGCAGCAAGGCTTGCGGCTAAAAACATGACCTTAGAAGAAATCAATGAATTGAGCGCTTTATTAACTCGCCATTTTGATGAAGTCAAAGGCGGCGAGTCCTATTACCAAGAAGCGGGAGACGTGGACTTTCATTATCGCATTATCCTAGGCAGTAAGAATAAACACCTGATTGCACTGCTATTTGATGGCATTTATCACCTAGTGCGCATGTATCGGGTGCAACTTGGGATGGCGGGGCCGCGAGTGACCACCGCATTTGATGAGCACAAACATATAGTGCAGGCCATTAGTAACCGCGATGAAGAATTAGCCGAAATTTTGATGCGGCGCCACATAATGTATTCAAAACACAATATTGAAACCAAGTTGGCATAAGCCAGCATGACATTTATATACACCAGACTGATGAGGGAACACCATGAGCGCAGGTAAAAAATTCCGTCAGGCATTAGCCGACAATAAGCCACTGCAAATTTTAGGCACCATCAATGCGTACAGCGCGATTATGGCGAAAAAAGTGGGCCATAAAGCCATTTATTTAAGTGGTGGCGGCGTGGCTAACGCTTCATACGGTTTGCCTGATCTTGGCATGACCTCCCTTAACGATGTGTTAGTGGATGTGCAGCGCATCACTGCAGCCTGCGATTTACCATTATTGGTGGATATCGACACAGGTTGGGGCGGCGCGTTTAATATCGCTAAAACCGTGCGCGACATGGAAAAAGCGGGCGCTGCGGCGGTGCACATGGAAGATCAAGTGGCGCAAAAGCGTTGCGGTCACAGACCTAATAAAGAAATCGTTTCAGTAGAGGAAATGGTTGACCGCATTAAGGCGGCCGTGGATGCGCGCACAGATCCTGATTTTTTCATCATGGCGCGCACTGACGCCTTCGCTCAAGAAGGATTGGAGGCCGCCATTGCCCGTGCTAAAGCCTATGTGGCAGCTGGCGCCGACGGTATTTTTGCCGAAGCCATTAAAACAGAAGCTCATTATCGCGCCTTTGCTGAAGCCTTAGATGTGCCGATTTTGGCGAACATTACCGAGTTTGGCCAAACTGAGCTTTGGAACAAAAAAGAGTTGGGCGAGTGGGGCGTAAGCATGGTGCTTTATCCTTTGAGTGCGTTTCGCGCCATGAACAAGGCGGCAGAAATGGTGTATCAGTCTATTCTTGAGCAGGGCGATCAAAAAGCCGTGGTCGACAGCATGCAGACCCGCATGGACTTGTACGATTATTTGGGCTATCACGAGTACGAACAAAAGTTAGACAGCTTGTTTGCTGAAGGAAAAAATAAGTAAATCATTAGCTTAAGCAAAGATTGAAAGATAAATAATAAGAATCAACATTCACCCTACACGTCGCGGCCACTTAAGTGGCCGTGATCTAAAAAAAGGAAGCTATCATGGTAGATAAAAAATTAGCGGGCGCAGGTCTTCGTGGTCAAAGCGCAGGGGAAACGGCCTTGTGCACTGTGGGCAAATCAGGTTCAGGCCTTACTTATTGCGGTTATGACGTGGCAGATTTAGCCGATAACGCGACGTTTGAAGAAGTGGCCTACTTGCTGTTCAATGGCGAGCTACCAACAAAAGCCCAGCTTGATGTTTACCAGAGCGAATTAACCGCCATGCGCGACTTGCCTGATGCACTTAAGCAAGTGCTTAAGCTTATTCCAGCTTCAGCCCATCCAATGGATGTGATGCGCACCGCTTGCTCCTTTTTAGGTAATATCGAACCAGAAACGGATTTTAGTGCCCAGACAAAAGCGGCTAACCGTTTATTGGCGGCGTTCCCTGCCATCATGTGTTATTGGTACCGTTTCAGCCATGAAGGCGTAGACATCGAGTGCACCACAGATGAGGCCTCTATCGGTGGTCACTTCCTAAAGCTGCTTAACGGTAAGACACCTTCTGATCAGCACAGACGTGTCATGGACGTGTCATTAATTTTGTATGCAGAGCATGAATTTAACGCATCAACCTTCACCGCTCGTGTGTGTGCATCGACGTTATCTGACATGTTCTCATGCGTCACTGGCGCTATCGGCTCACTTCGCGGTCCACTCCATGGCGGCGCAAACGAAGCGGCGATGGAGATGATCCAAAAATTCAGCTCGCCAGAAGATGCCAAAGTACAAATGGCGGCCATGCTTGAGCGTAAAGAGAAAATCATGGGCTTTGGTCATGCGATTTATCGAGATTCGGATCCCCGCAACGTCATCATCAAAGCCTGGTCTGAAAAGCTGGCTAAAGAAAATGGCGATACCTCACTGTATGACATTTCGGTTGCCTGTGAAGAATTTATGTGGGACACCAAGAAACTCTTCTGTAACGCCGATTTCTTCCACGCCTCTGCGTATCACTTTATGGGCATTCCCACCAAGTTATTTACCCCCATTTTTGTATGTTCACGGGTAACAGGTTGGGCGGCCCACGTGATGGAGCAGCGCAGCAATAACCGCATTATCCGTCCAAGTGCCGATTACACGGGCCCAGAGCCGCGTAAAGTGGCGCCTATCGCACAGAGATAGCCAGCAACAACCCATGTTCCAAGCTATCACTTGAAACATAAAGAGAGTGCCAATGACGAGGTAATCCGTTGCCTCGTCATTTATCGCACTGTTTTATCTTGTTAAATTGCTTATGGATTAAGTTATGAATTCGTCATACCGCAAGCCGTTACCCGGCACTAAGTTAGATTTTTTTGATACCCGTGAGGCAGTCGACGCCATTTCTCCCGGCGCATTCGCCACTTTGCCTTATTGCTCCCGCGTGTATGCCGAAAACTTAGTGCGCCGCTGCCCGCCAGAGGCCCTTGAAGCCTCACTGAAACAAATTATTGAACGTAAACGTGACTTAGACTTCCCCTGGTTTCCTGCACGGGTTGTGTGTCATGACATTTTGGGCCAAACCGCACTGGTAGATTTAGCCGGCCTTAGAGATGCCATTGCCGAGAAAGGCGGCGACCCATCAAAAGTTAACCCTGTGGTGCCAACTCAGCTTATCGTGGATCATTCTTTAGCCGTGGAACACGCGGGTTTTGAAACCGATGCCTTTGAGAAAAACCGCGCCATCGAAGACAGACGCAATGATGATAGATTCCATTTCATCAACTGGACCAAAACTGCCTTTAAAAATGTCGATGTTATTCAGCCCGGCAACGGCATCATGCATCAAATTAACTTAGAGCGCATGTCACCTGTGGTCCATGCCCGTGATGGCGTGGCATTTCCTGATACCTTAGTGGGTACCGACAGCCACACGCCTCACGTGGATGCGCTTGGCGTTATCGCTATCGGTGTGGGCGGCCTAGAAGCGGAAAGTGTGATGCTTGGACGCGCTTCATACATGCGCCTGCCAGACATTATCGGGGTAGAGCTCACCGGTAAGCCGCAAACAGGGATCACGGCAACAGACATAGTGCTGGCATTGACCGAATATTTGCGCGCGCAAAAAGTGGTGTCCTCTTATTTAGAATTTTTTGGCGAAGGTGCAGCCCACCTCACATTAGGGGACAGAGCGACCATTTCTAACATGACCCCTGAATATGGCGCCACCGCTGCCATGTTCTATATTGACCAGCAAACAATTGATTATCTTAAGTTAACAGGCCGTGATGACGAGCAAGTTAAATTGGTTGAAACCTATGCTAAGCACACAGGCCTGTGGGCTGATAGCCTAACTACGGCTGTGTATGAGCGTAACTTAAGTTTTGATTTATCCAGTGTTGGCCGCAATATCGCCGGTCCCTCAAACCCTCATGCACGGGTGGCCACTAAAGATTTAGCCGCTAAGGGCATATCTGGCATAGTTGAAAATGAGCCAGGTAAGATGCCAGATGGTGCTGTGATCATCGCCGCTATCACCAGCTGCACCAACACAAGTAACCCAAGAAACGTGATTGCAGCAGCGCTTTTGGCTCGTAATGCCAATGCCGCTGGCTTAAGCCGTAAGCCATGGGTGAAAACCTCACTGGCCCCAGGCTCCAAAGCGGTGCAGCTGTATTTAGAAGACTCGAACCTCTTGACCGAGCTTGAGCAATTAGGCTTTGGTATTGTTGGTTTTGCCTGTACCACTTGTAACGGCATGAGCGGCGCCCTTGACCCAGTTATTCAACAAGAAGTCATTGAGCGGGATCTTTACACCACAGCTGTGCTGTCTGGTAACCGTAACTTCGATGGCCGTATTCACCCCTATGCTAAGCAAGCCTTCTTGGCATCTCCGCCTTTGGTGGTGGCTTATGCCATCGCTGGCACCATACGTTTTGATATCGAAAAAGACGTGCTGGGATTGGATAAAAACGGCAATGCCGTGACCTTGAAAGATTTATGGCCATCGGATGAGGAAATCGATGCTGTGATTGCTAAAAGCGTAAAACCTGAGCAATTCCGTAAAGTGTATGAGCCGATGTTCGACTTAAAAGTCGAATACGGTAGCCACATCAATCCTCAGTATGACTGGCGCCCTCAAAGCACTTATATTCGCCGCCCGCCTTATTGGGAAGGTGCACTAGCAGGCGAGCGTGCCATGAAAGGCATGCGCCCCTTGGCCGTGCTTGGGGATAACATCACCACAGATCACTTATCGCCATCAAACGCCATTTTGCTCGACAGCGCCGCCGGTGAATACCTGCATAAAATGGGACTGCCTGAGGAAGATTTTAACTCTTATGCCACCCACAGGGGCGATCATTTAACTGCCCAGCGCGCCACCTTTGCGAACCCTAAACTATTTAATGAAATGGTGAGCGAAATCGGCAAAGACGGCGGCGTTAAGATAAAGCAAGGCTCTTATGCTCGCATCGAGCCTGAAGGTCAAGTGACCCGCATGTGGGAAGCGATTGAAGCCTATATGGAGCGTAAACAACCGCTTATTATTGTTGCTGGCGCCGACTACGGCCAAGGCTCGTCTCGAGATTGGGCGGCCAAAGGTGTACGCCTAGCTGGGGTTGAAGTGATTGTCGCCGAAGGCTTTGAGCGCATTCATCGCACTAACTTAGTGGGCATGGGCGTATTACCGCTTGAATTCGTCAATGGTGATAATCGCCATACTTATCAGATTGATGGCACAGAAACCTATGACGTTATTGGGGATCGCACCCCAGGCGCCATGATGACACTTATCATCAACAGAAAAGACGGCCAGTCGGTATCTGTACCGGTGAAATGTCGCCTCGATACCGAAGAAGAGCTGTCTATCTATGAAGCAGGCGGCGTGCTGCAACGCTTTGCTCAAGACTTCTTAGCAGGCAATGCTTAACTCTCTTTGTTAGCTTGGCTGTGCTCGACTGTATTCGCGCTGCGGTATTAGCTCTAGGGTATTAGTTCGGCAATATCTGTCTGGCAATATTAGCTAAGCCATATTAGTTTGAAAAGCGACAACAAAAAGGCGCTATCGTTTTTATCATGTTAAATGACTGATGAAATACGATAGCGCCTTTGATTAAAAGGATCTTCCAATGACGTCTTCAACTCAGTTAACTTTCCCCCCCCAATTGAGAGTGCCCGCCACCTATATGCGCGGCGGCACCAGTAAAGGGGTATTTTTTAGCCTCAAGGATTTACCCATAAAAGCCCAAGCGCCGGGGCCTTATCGTGATGCCCTGTTATTGCGCATTATCGGCAGTCCAGACCCATACGCCAAACAAACCGATGGCATGGGCGGCGCCACCTCAAGCACCAGCAAGACGGTAATTTTATCTAAGAGTGAGCAAAAAAATCACGATGTGGATTATCTGTTTGGCCAAGTGGCCATAGACAAAGCCTTTGTGGACTGGAGCGGTAACTGCGGCAACTTAAGCGCTGCCGTGGGGGCGTTTGCCATCAGCAATGGCCTAGTGGACAGCAGCCGTATTCCACAAAATGGCATAGCCACAGTGCGTATTTGGCAGGCCAATATTAATAAAACCATCATAGCCCATGTGCCCATGACGCAAGGTCAGGTGCAAGAAACCGGTGATTTTGAGCTAGATGGCGTGACCTTTCCCGCAGCCGAAGTGCAGCTTGAATTTATGGCACCAGCGGACGGTGAGGGCGCCATGTTCCCCACAGGTAATCTTGTCGATGAATTAGCTGTGCCAGGCCTTGGCAATATTAAGGTCACCTTAATCAATGCCGGTATCCCCACCATTTTTGTCGATGCCGCCGCCATAGGCTACAGAGGCACTGAACTTCAAGATGCCATCAATAATGATGACAACGCCTTACGTCTATTTGAAACCATACGTGCTCATGGTGCGGTAAAAATGGGTTTAATTAAGCACATAGATGAAGCACAAAACCGCCAACATACCCCCAAAGTTGCCTTTGTGGCCGCGCCATTGGACTATCATGCGTCTAGCGGGAAAAGGGTCAATGCCAGCGATGTCGATTTATTAGTGCGCGCCATGTCCATGGGTAAATTACACCATGCCATGATGGGCACCGCAGCGGTTGCCATAGGTACAGCAGCAGCAATTCCCGGCACCTTAGTGAATTTGGCAGCGGGCGGCGGTAACCGTCAAGTGGTGAGTTTTGGTCATCCATCTGGGGTGTTAAAAGTGGGCGCAGAGGCTGAATTTATTGGTAATGAGTGGCAGGTGACGAAGGCAATAATGAGTCGCAGCGCGCGAGTGTTAATGGAAGGCTGGGTGCGAGTGCCAGAGCCTGAAATGTAGCATACAGCTGTAATAGAAAGTCAAAATAGCGTGAAAAAAGAGCAAAAAGGCAGTTTCAGCAAGTTGGAATAACTAAATTTTTCAACTTGCTGACTTGGCTCTACAAATCAGCGCCTTGGGGTGGTATAAAGAGCTATCTTTCGCTTTTATCGCCATTCTAGGATATTCAAATGATTTTTACCGACATGCTTCTTGCTCCAGCAGATCCCATTTTAGGCTTAAATGATGCGTTTAATGCCGATCCGCGTCAGGATAAAGTCAACCTAGGTGTGGGTATTTATAAGACAGATGCAGGTTTTACGCCGGTATTAAGCTCGGTAAAAAAAGCTGAAGCTTGGTTACTCGCAGAAGAGAAGAGCAAAAACTATTTAGGCATTGAAGGGGTGAAAGCCTATAACGCTGGAGTTCAACGTTTACTTTTTGGTTCACAACATAAGGTGATCCAAGACAAACGTGTGGTGACGGCGCAGGCGCCTGGCGGTACTGGATCTTTGCGTATCGCGGCTGAGTTTTTAGTGCGCCAAACTAAGGCTCGCCACATTTGGGTCAGTAACCCAACTTGGGCCAATCATCACAACATTTTCGAAACCGCAGGGCTTATTTGCAAAGATTATCGTTATTATGACGCCGCGAGTCATGATCTTGATTTTGATGCCATGTTAGTTGATTTAAACAAGGCCAATGAAGGGGATTTAGTGCTGCTTCATGGCTGTTGTCATAACCCAAGCGGCATAGATTTAAACTTAAGCCAATGGCAGCAAGTGGCTGAGCTTTGCCGTGACAAAAGCTTAGTACCGTTAGTTGATTTTGCCTATCAAGGCTTCGGCGCTGGCATTGAAGAAGATGCGGTGGGCCTTCGAGTGCTTGCAGATACCGTGCCTGAGCTTATTGTCGCTAACTCATTTTCCAAAAATTTTGGCCTCTATAACGAGCGCATTGGCGCCGTGACCTTAGTGGCACAAGATGAAGACACTGCCGTTCGCAGTTTTAGCCAAATAAAGAAAACTATTCGCGCAACCTACTCAAATCCGCCCGCTCACGGTGGGTTAATTGTCAGCACCATTTTAGCCAACCCAGAGCTGAGACAAGAATGGGAAGGCGAGCTAACCCAAATGCGTGAGCGTATTGCTCAAATGCGGGTGTTATTTGTTGAACGTTTAAAGCGGGCTGGGGTAACTCAAGATTTTAGCTTTATTTCCCGTCAGACAGGCATGTTCAGTTTCTCAGGCCTTAATAAAGAGCAAGTTATGCGCCTACGTGAAGAATTTGGCATTTACATTGTCGGCTCTGGCCGCATCAGCGTTGCCGGCATGACAACGAACAATATGGATAAAATCTGTCAGGCGATAGCCCAAGTACTCTAAGGTTCACGCATCGCTTAATAAAAAACCGCCAGTTAATCACTTAACTGGCGGTTTTTTATCAGATAAAGTGGCGGTTTATCGACATTTCTCTGATTATATTTTTCCAGAAATATGCAAAATACTTACCTTTGCATCGGTTAAAAAGTAGCTGTCCCGAGATACTTTGGCCCATTCTTGTCTGAAATCGGCATAAGATGTACTGTTTTTAGATTCGACTAAGATCAAACCCAGTGAGGAGTTGAAACTAGTGGAAAGATTGATTTTATGAACGGCATCCGTTGGTAATTCAATCAAGGGCAAGGTTCCTGATTTTGCACCTTCAATACTCCAATCCCAAGCTTGTGAGCCGAGTTCAAAGTTGACAGCTGAGATATTGGCGTCATATTGGCTAAAGTCATAGCTTGTCGCTTGGTTCGCTGCAACGCCTTCTAACACAGGCTGTAATGCCTCGAGTAGTGGTGCGAAATCTCGGTTTATTTCAGCATTATAGATTTTATTTGCATCGTGTATTTGCTGAGTATGGGCGCTTAAATAGAAAATCGATGTTCCATTGGGCAGATTATGGAATTGGGTATGACTGGCTGAAACATATTCTTCACCAAACTGTTGTGGGAACGCATAAGCTGATTGCTGCCAACTAAATTGTTGATCTGCGCCTGATTGGCGATTTGAGACACTACCAGTACTTAGGTGATCACCTGATACAAGTCCATCGAGCGTGATAGCTTGGCCTTGGCGATATTCACCATTAAAATCTTCAGCTTTAAGCAGTATAGCCTGACCGTTAATTAGGTTGTTAACATCAATGCTTGTTGCAATTGGGGCAACACCATCCTGAGTTGGCACTAAAGCAAGGTTAATTGACTGGTATTTACCTTCAACTTTACAGACTTTCACATTTGATGATGAAGGCAGTAATTGGGTATTAGGATAAAGAGGTGCAATTTCAGAAGTGTCAAAATTGACGTAAGTACAATCACAATTGTTAGTGGCATCACTTTTCAACGGAATAAGACCAAGATCACCAGCACTGACATTTAGCAGTGTTTTTGCGTGTAAGTTGACACCATTTTTAACAAAAGAGATATGAGTATCACCTTTATCCCAAGATACGCTGAACTCACCATCATCAGTATTTTTAACCCGTTTTACTATTTTTCCAGCATTGTCATGTACCAGTACTTCAACACCAGGATAACTTTGATTTCCACACGTGGTTTCATTGATGACTCGACCTTTAATCGTTTCTACAATCACAGATGCTGAGTTATTGTCACCGCCACTTCCGCCACCACATGCAGTTAGTAGACTTAGCGTTAATCCAACAAGAACTAATTTATTTCCTTCCATATATCCTCTTTAATACCACTTAAAGTAAAGAGTGCGCATTTTGATTAATCTAGTGCAGAAGACAAGTGATAGATGCTTAATCTATGATGCTATGCGCTAAAAAATGATTAGATGAATATAAAATAGACAATGATTGTCTTTTATCATTATCGAAGCTGCTGGCTTTAGGATAAACCTAAGTACCAGCCTAGGCTGAATAACACGCTAAAAACGAAAGTCAGCAGTGCGGTTTTGGCCAGAATAGGATTAAGTTCAGCGCCGCTTAATTCATGGAAATGCAGGCTGAGTTTGCGGGCATAGAGTAAACTTAATCCGCATAAAATGACTGCGATTCCTGGTAAAAAGCCCAATAAAAATGCGCAAATAATAATAGCGTAAGGCAAGTATACTAAGGTTTGGTAGAGCACCCGCGCTTGGCTTTGCCCTAAGCGCACCGCTAAGGTGCGCTTATTGGCTTTAGCATCAGTACTCATATCACGGGTATTATTGACTAGCATAATGGCAGCATTGAGTGAGCCAATGGCAGCGCCCAAAAGCCAAGCTTCTTGACTGGTAATGCCGGTTTGCAAATAAAAACTGCCGACCACTGCCACTAAACCAAAAAAGATAAACACAGTCAATTCACCCAGTCCGTGAGAGGCGAGAGGATAAGGCCCGCCGCTGTAACTTAAGGCGGCCAAAATACTGGCTGCGGCCAATAGCCCGATAGGCCAGCCGCCAATGACGATAAGATAAAACCCCACTAAAAATGCGCTGATAAGGCTCGCTATCATGGCATTTCGCATTTGTTTTGGGGCAATAATCCCAGCTTGAGTGAGTCGCAGCGGCCCGAGGCGTTCATGGGTATCAACGCCAGAGACACTGTCAAAATAATCATTACCCAGATTGACGGATATTTGCAGCAACAAGCCACAACCAAGGGTGATTAGTGCGGTCAGCAAGCTAAAACCTTCAACGCCTAAGGCAAGCACATTGCCCACTAATAGCGGCCCAATGGCGGCGGGGAGTGTGCGCGGCCTAATGGCCAGTAGCCAAGCGCGAGCTTGTGATATATCTGCGATGTCTTGAGTCATAAATCCGTTATCTAGCGAAATAATCTGTGGCGCTAGCATAGCAAAAAAATCTCTTAAAAGACGAGCGTTAAGGCTTTTTCATGGCTTGGGTGATAATTAGGTGATAAGTCCTAGGAAGGGGCCCTAGAGATGAGGTAACCTTATGAGCATGCAGAATTTTTAAAGAGCGAGTTTATGAGTCAAGTATTGGACGATTTGGTGTCATTGTTATCCCTTGAGCAACTTGAAATGGGCCTTTATCGCGGCCAAAGCCAAGATTTGGGTTTTGGTCATGTATTTGGTGGTCAAGTGATGGGCCAAGCCTTAAGCGCTGCTAAACAGACGGTGGCAGATGACCGTGCTGTGCATTCGTTGCACTCTTATTTTCTGCGCGCAGGTGATGAAAAATTACCTATCGTTTATGACGTAGAAATCATGCGTGATGGTGGCAGCTTTAGCGCAAGGCGAGTCAAAGCCATTCAAAAAGGTCAGCCCATTTTTTACATGACCTGCTCATTTCAAACCCCAGAAATCGGTTTTGAACACCAAAGCGAGATGCCAAGTGTGCCAGGCCCTGAGGGTATACTCAATCAGCGCGAGCTTGCCATGACCATGGGAGATAAAGTACCACCTAAAATGTTAGCCAAGTTTTTAGCTGACACCCCCATAGAAATGCGAGTGGTGGAGCCGGTGCACCCTGTCTCGCCAAAAATCACTGAGCCTAAGCGTTATGTGTGGTTAAAGGCCAATGGTAATTTGCCCTTCGATCCCAATATGCAGGCATATTTATTGGCTTATGCCTCGGATTTTAACTTTCTAATCACAGCCACTCAGCCCCACGGTGTTTCCTATTTAACGCCCGGCATTCGGATGGCAACCATAGATCATTCAATGTGGTTTCATCGCCCCTTTAAACTCGATGAATGGCTGCTTTATAGCATAGAAAGCACCAACGCCAGTGGTGGCCGCGGTTTTGTGAAAGGCCAGTTTTTCAACACCCAAGGTCATTTGGTGGCATCTTGTACTCAAGAAGGCATGATAAGGATGAAAACAGCATGATATTAATCAGATTATGTAACAGGGTAGCCACTGGGATGAACGTCATCAAGACATCTATGGCATTACTGCTTAGCTTAGTGCTACTTGCAGGCTGCGTGACAGTAAAGCCTGAGCCGCCAGTGGTGGTTAACGGCTATGCAGGGTATTTAGAGCGCATTATGTTGCCTCAAGGCTGTAAAATTAATATTGCCGTGATTGATTTTAATACCCCAAACCGCATTATTTCACAGAAAACCTTCGATATTGCCAGAGCGCCAGTCCCTTTTAAGTTTATTTTTCCCGCCAACAGCATAGAGAAAAACACCGATTATGGTGTGGTGGCCATGATAACCTATCAAGGCAAAGCACTGTTTCAAACCTATGAGAAGTTTAGGGTTATCCATAACGATAAGTTCACCACTGAAGTTGTCATGAAGCAGGTGCATTAATTCATTGAATGACGTAAATCCAAGGCGATTGATCTGGGGGCTGTGCATCGCCTCCGTGGTCATTTACATTAATCTGTACCTGATGCAAGGCATGCTGCCTTCTATTGCGGAGCATTTTAAGGTGAGTGGTGCCAATGCTGCCTTGGTATTATCGGCCACAAGTTTTAGCCTCGCTTTTTCCTTGCTTATGTTTGCCTTGATTTCAGATAGAGTCGGCAGACAGGGACCGATTATCATCACCTTGTGGTTATTAGTGAGCTCAAATCTGCTGCTTATTCTAGTGCAAAACTTTGATGATTTAGTGGCGATTCGTCTGTTACAGGGCGTATTACTGGCAGGCGTTCCCGCAATTGCCATGGCGTATATGAAAGAGCAATTATCCGCGGTATTCATCTTAAAGGCGGCGGCTATTTACATCATGGCCAATAGCTTTGGCGGGATTTTAGGGCGGATTGTCGGCGGGGTATTGTCCCAGTATTTTGACTGGCAACAGAGCATGATAATACTGTTTATTATGACGTTGTTAGGTGTTGGATTAGTGCAGTATTTGCTCAGGGTTAAAACTTGGCCGTTAACCTCAAACCGTGATGCATCCCTTAAGGGGTTAGAGAGTACCGCGGAACGGTTATTTAGCACCCAAGTTAGCCCCAATGCGAGCCAAGCGGTGCTGAACCCAGTGGCGACTCAAGTTCAAGGCTTGAGTCAAAAAGCCAAGTTAGCTCAAGATATCGCAGGCTTTTTATACCACTTAAGTGATAAGCAAATGCGGCTTGCCTTCATCATTGGCGGCTTAGCTTTCTTTGTGATGGTGAATCAATTTAGTTTTATTCAGCTGCACTTAATGGCAGCCCCCTACGGCCTAAGCCGCTTTCAAGCGACCTTGATTTTCCTGTGTTATTTAAGCGGCACTCTGACCTCTTATTTGTCTGCCCGCTGGATAGCTAAATTTGGCAGCTTGCCGTTATTTCAACTGGCCTTAGGCTTAATGCTGCTGGGCAGTGTGCTGACATTATTCAATACTTTGTTCATGATAGTGGTCGGTTTTTTACTTACAGCAGCGGGATTCTTCCTCACCCACAGTTGCTGCAATGCCTTTGTGGCCATTCGGGCTCAAAGTCACAGGGCGAAGGCGACCGCGCTGTATTTATGCAGTTACTACTTAGGCGCCGCCTTGGGCGGGCCTTATCTTATGGTATTTTGGCAACAAGCCCTGTGGCCAGGAGTGGTATTAGGCTCAGTTGTCATCATGCTGTTGTTGCTACTTGCAATAGTGAGACTAAGCAAATATCAAAAATGCGCTTAACTCATATAAATTCAATTTTTTGAAGTTTAAATCGGATAATTTAATACAAGGAATGTTCATGAGTTTTTTTAAAAAACTATTTAGTGGAAAAAGTAATAAAAAAAATATCGAAGAACCGAGTTGTTCTGACTTAGGTAAAACGCAATCAAAAGATAACCTAGTTAAGGTTCATGATGAATACGGTCGTGAGATTCATATTGATCGGAACGTTTGGCTAGACAGTGTCTTGATCGGAAACCTAGAGAAAAATCGTGATAACCCTGATGAACTTTATAGCATGATCCTATCAGGGCTGGATGACGGGTTTGAGGTACACCTTCAAGACGCGAGCGCGCGCCTGTATGAGATAGACCCAAATAAAGAACGAAGTGCTTGCATTTATGCAATTGTATTAATGAAAAATAAATGCCTAAAGCAAGCAGAGAAAATTCTAAAGGAAACCATGAGTGTTATTGGCGGATCAGGGGTGTTACTTACTAACTTGGCTAAGGTTTACGCTATGCGTAATGAGCATGGCACGGCAGAAACGATTTTATGGAGTGCACTTGAACTAGATCCTAATCAAGATAATGCTCTTGATTGGTACTCCGTCATTCATCATGAACGGGGAGGGAAACCTGCTTATATTGATGCGCTTACAAAAGTCAGTAAGCTTTCTGGTGCCTGGAGGCCACATTTGTGGTTAGCTCGTGAATCTCTGGAACGTGGAGATAAGGATGTTGCAATTTCTTGTTACGAGGAAGTTTTTCTGCGAGCTAAAAATCCAAATTCACAAGTGCTACAGCAAATAAGTGGAGATCTTGGACTAAAAGGGCATATTGAAGACATCCTTACAGTCGTAGTGCCGCATTTCAATATCGAACAACATGGTTTTTCAGTTGGGAACAATTTGATAAAAGCTTTCATTGAATTAAAAAGATATCAGGAAGCTAAATCTCTTGTTGAAGCTCTATTTATGCAAAAACGATCAGATTGGAAAGAAGGATTGAACTATTGGAGTGATGAATTAGACAATTTGATGATGGACTTCGGTCCTGTAGAAGATAATGAACCACCTAAGGTAACTTTGATGCCTATTACAAAGCCCATTTGGTTACATAAATTAAATTCAGTAGACAATATTATACCAGCTAAAATGAGCAAGCCTTTTACTATTCTTACCACTTCGGGTAGTTGCTCACTCAAAGAAAATCATGATGAAATAATCATACAAAAAACGAATGAAGAAGGCAGCATCTGCCGTGGTGTTCCTCTGTCTTTTTGCGATAAATTGAACTTGGAAACTAATGGGCAAGCTACCATGGTAGTGCCATTTTTTGCAAATGCAGGTTTTGTTTTTTGTGCAAAACGCCATGAAGTAGATTGGGCCATCAAACTAACAGAGCAAATGCCATGTGACATAATTGTACTTCCACATCTTTATGCTGATTTGGATATATGGAGAATGGAGTTTCGCATATTTGAGCCGACTGTTCCTCAACAAGTAAAAACCATTACTGTTGAATTCAACCCTGAACAACCATCATTGGCTTTAAAACAACTTGTGGATGAAGCTTGCCTTTATATAACGGAAAGTTATTCAGTTAAATTAGCTAACGGGCTTGTTAGCGCCAGCCAAATAACTCCTGACTTATTTGCTCATTATGTTGACGCTAATGAGAGTTGTTTAGCACTCTCATTAGCATGTAACATTGAAGATGGAGCGAGCACTTTGTATGGAGAAAGGCATATTTTTGATAGGCTACTAGCGCTTGCTCTTGAGGAACCGAATAGTGATATTCATAAAATGATGCTTATTTCTGCAATGGCAAAAAATAAGGCATATTCTTCGGATATATATCAAGAGTATGAAAAGAAGCTTCAGAAATTGTTCAAAGAACAAACATCAACAAGCATGGTCTCGACTGTTCTTAATAATGCTTTAGGTGATATCTATGGGCGTGAAGCATGCTCGTTAATTATTGAATAAATTAACTAGAACGTTCCAAATTTCACGCCTCAACAACAATGTTTTGTAGTCATAGAGCAGTGTATTCAATATCAACAGATATGCCACTATCTATGTGGTATATCAATTATTAAAAGGTCGTGCTTTTACATTGAATATCTGTGGTAGTTAGCTAAATCTAAACCTCAACTTAAAAAGTGTTTTCTGTCTAAGGCAAATTTTTGCATCTTGTCATACAAGGTTTTGCGGGGCAGAGCTAATTGCTCCATGGTGAGTTTTATGCTGCCATTATTGTTTGCTAGCGCATCTTCAATTAATAACTTCTCGAAAAACTCCACTCGCTGACTCAGTGACATACTGGCGCGAACGCTCTCTTGGTTGAGTTCAATGCCAAAGGCGGTATCGGCTCCCAGCAGCACATATCGTTCGGCTAAATTTCTTAGCTCGCGCACATTGCCGGGCCAAGAGTGAGCGGTAAGCTGGGTGCTTTGTTCAGGATTTAGCGGCACTAGGGCCATGTGGTAGCGGGCTGAGGCGATACGGGCAAAATGCAAAAATAGCAGCTGAATATCTTCTCGGCGTTCTCGCAGCGCTGGTATGGTTAAGGTAACGAGGGCCAGGCGGTAGAATAAATCCTCACGAAACAAGCCTTGGCGGCAAAGGGCTGAAAGATCAACTTTAGTGGCGGCAATCACGCGGATATTGAGTTTAATGGGTTTATTTGATCCAAGGCGCTCCACTTGTCTGTCCTCAAGTACCCGCAGCAGCTTTACTTGCAGGCTCATGGGCGTACTTTCGATTTCATCGAGAAATAAGGTGCCGCCATTGGCGTATTCGAACTTGCCGATCCTGAGTTTATCGATACCAGTATACGCCCCAGCTTCAGCGCCAAAGAGCTCACTTTCAATGAGGTTCTCCGGAATCGCGCCGCAATTAATGGCAACAAAATTGGCTTGTGCTCTCAGGCTATGGTCGTGTAAGTAGCGAGCGACCAACTCTTTGCCTGTGCCTGTTTCACCTTCAAGCAACACATCGGCGGGAGCATTAATGACCTTGTCTATTATGGTGCGCATCTTGGTGATGCTAGGGCTAACACCTAAAATTCTTGGACCTGGAGCTTGGTGGGCATCGAGCGCTTTTTTAAGGGCGCGGTTTTCTAAGGTGAGCTGGCGCTTCTCTAGTGCTCGTTTGGTGACGTCGAGTAAATGCTCATTATTAAAGGGTTTTTCAAGAAAATCATAGACTCCTCGTTTAACCGCGTTAACGGCCATGTAAATGTCGGCAAATCCTGTGAGAAGAATAAAAGGTAAATCTTTATCTATTTGTTTTATCTGTAAAAAAAGACTTAATCCATCGAGTTGTGGCATCGCCATATCTGAAATTATCACCCCAGCCCAATGGGGATGAATATTCACCGCCACCTGAGTCGGAGCTGTGGTGGCGATGGCTTTGATGCCCTCAAGCTCAAACAGCTGCACCAGCACTGTGCCTATGGCAGATTCATCATCGACGATAAGGACTGAATAGCTATCAAGGTTTGCAAGATGTTCCATAGCGTTAGGCTTTCTCAATTAGGTGGGCGGGCAGAATGATAGAAAAGATAGCACCGCCTTGGCTGGCATTTTCAACGGTAATACTGCCTTGCATAGATCCAATAATACGCTCTGAAATCGACAAGCCTAAGCCCAATCCTTGGCGTTCACTGGTGGTGAAATAGGGTTCAAATATCTTGTCAAGTTGACTCTCCATCACCCCTGGGCCACTGTCTTGGATAGTAATGATGATTTTATTATCACAACGCACCTTAATCGCTAATGTTTTAACTTGGGTGTGCTCCATGGCGGCGATGGCATTGGTCATTAGATTCACCAAGACTTGTTGCAGCCGTAAGCCATCCCCCCAGATCTGACAGCGGCCACTGGGTAAGTGAGTGCGTAATGTTATATGGCACTTTTCAATCTCAGGTTTAACTATCACTAGGGCTTGAGTGATGGTCGTGGCGATTTCCACCGCATTATCTTGGCCCTGACTTTTACGGGTGAAACTCTTAAATTGACCTATGATATCGGCTAATCTGTCGGTGAGCTGGATCATAATGTGAATGTTTTCATTAGCCTTGTCTATCATATTCCGTTGCATAAAGGCTTGGGTATTTTGCGCATAACTTCTAAGTGCGGCCAAGGGTTGATTCAATTCATGGTTGATACTGGCAGATAAGCTGCCAATCACGGTCAGTTTAGCCGCTTGGATTAATTCTTCCTGGGTATGCTTAAGCTTATGGTTACTGTGCTCAAGTTCTGCGGTGCGAAGCTTAACCCTTTGTTCAAGTTGCTCTTTTGCATTGCTCATCTGGGAGTAATAACGCCTGCGCTCAAAGCTGTAAATGATGGCCAGTACAAATAATAAATACAGGGTTCCCGCCAATAACAATGCCGTTGGGAGGGTGTTATATAAGGGCGACATCGGAGCCAAAATATGGACACGCCACTTAGCTGCAGGCATGGTTTCACTGATTTTTAAATAACGCTTAGGGCTGGTGACTAAGTTTATAGTAAACACCTGAGGCTGGGTTTGCATGGCCATGGCGTTACTCACTTGCTCACTTGAGCCGAACGAATAAAAGTCTTCTACATAGGCAGGTTTGATGCTTAATTCGGTAATTGAGCGGGTGGCATAGCGTTTTGATGCATTGAGTTTATGGCGTTTATTTTGAGTCAAAGGGGTTAAGGCTGCATAACGCCAACTGTTAATACTGGCAAGAAACACCACATCGTCAGGATCGCTTATCATAAACTCAAACCCGCTGGCATTGGCTATGCCAAGGCTTTGATTTTCTAGGGCATCTATATCCATTTTTACTACAATCACCCCTAACACTTCATTTGCACTTGATACGGGATAAGAGAAATAATAGCCGCGTTTGTCTGAGGCTGTGCCTACGGCGTAGTAACGTCCTTGTTCTCCTTTTAATGCATCAATGAAATAGGGCCTGAAGGAATAGTCCTGATTAATGAATTTATCACTTAGCTGCCAATTACTGGCTGCTAAGGTGATCCCCTGAGCATCGATTAAATAGATATCAGAAGCATGGGTCGCTTGCTGTATTTCTTGCAAGTAATGATTCAGTTTGTCTATTTTGGCTTTATTTTTATTGTCCTTTAGGGCATCGGCCAGTAAGGGATTGTTGGACAGTACCTTAGGGATTGTTTCATAACGGTCGAGGGCATGACGCCAAAAAAGAACCAGCTCATTGAGCTGTTTTGTTGAGGTTGCCGCGATATGAGCCGTGCCTTGGGTGAGTAAATACCAATAACTTATGCTTAAACTGACGGCTAAACCTAGACAGAGAAACAGCGAGAGTAATGCTTTACGTTGTCGACTCTTAGTCAAAAAGGTCATTGAGTTTCCTTTAGAGGATCTGGGCTAATACCATGGAGTTAGCTCAAGTAAGGCTGAACAATAAGTGTATACCAAGCTGATTAACACTATGGATATTAGGGTAATTCTACTATGGGCAGGGTCTTAGCGCCCGCCCATAGTCACGTTTTTGAATTATCCTTTAGTCTAATACCCGTTTAATTTATCAATATATTCAGGAAGAAAGAGTGATATTTGTGGCACATAAGTGATTAAGATCAAAAATCCTAATAACAGCAATAACCACGGCAGGCAGGCATGAATAACCCAGCCCATACTTTTTCCTGTTATCCCCGCAGTCACAAACAAGTTGAGGCCAACAGGGGGGGTGAGCATGCCTATCTCCATATTCACCACCATGATTATTCCAAGATGAATAGGATCAATCCCTAGTTGAGTCGCTATGGGGAACAGAATAGGTGCCATGATCAATAAAATGGCTGAGGGCTCCATAAAGTTACCCGCCGCCAAGAGTAGCAAGTTGACTATGATCAAAAATCCCCATGCCGGTAAGCCAAAGCCAATGATGGTTTCGGCTATCATGTGGGGAATGCGCTCAGTGGTGAGAACGTGGGCAAACAACATGGCATTGGCGATGATAAACAGCAGCATAATGCTGACTTTAGCGCCGTCTCTGACCACGTGGCGTATGTCTTTATCTGTGGGAGTTTTTAGCACAGCAAGCAGGCTGCAACCCAAATTACGCAGTCCCGCTAGCGCAATGGACTCTTGAGGTTTGCGCCAAGGTACAGCCTTAAGCGGACCTATGTCTCGATAGCCAAAAACTGCGATGAAATAGGCATAAACGCAGGCGACAGCCGCCGCTTCTGTAGGACTTGCGACGCCGCCGTAAATTGAGCCAAGTACGATAATAATAAGCGCCAATCCGCCCAAGGCTTTTGCGCTGGAAAGGGCTAATACCTTTACCCCAGGGAATGGCCGTGAAGGCAGGCCTTTTATCCGTGCCACGATGTAAATGGCTAGCATCAAAATACCGCCCATCATTAAACCGGGAATAAGCCCAGCCATAAACATCCGCGCCGCTGAGACTTCGGTTGCCGCTGAATACACCAGCATCACGATTGAGGGCGGGATTAAAATACCTAAGGTGCCCGAGGTAGTAATCACGCCCGCGGCGAACTTTTCAGGATAACCTGCCCGAACCATACCCACGATGACAATGGAGCCGATGGCTGCAACGGTTGCAGGCGATGAACCTGAAACTGCGGCAAATAGCATGCAGGCCATGACTGATGCCATGGCAAGGCCACCACGAATGTGACCCACACTGTCCATGGCAAAATCAATGATGCGTCTGGCAACACCGCCTGTGGATAAAAACGCGGAAGACAGAATAAAAAATGGAATGGCTAATAGGGTGTAATGCTCTGAGGTAGATTCATAAAGTTTAAGCACGATTGAGGCTAATGAATCGTTAGAGAACAACATGATAGTTAATATGCTGGAAAAGCCTAAAGCGATGGCAATGGGCATGCCAATTAACATGCACCCCAGCAAGGCGATAAATAAAGTCGCTATGGTCATTAGCTGGCATCCTTATTATTGTTTTTCTGGGCTGGACTTTTGGTGATTGTACTCTTTGTTATTGTACTTTTCGGGATCGTATTTTGCCGGCTTGTATCAAGCTTGGTGCTATCAACTTGGGTTGTACTAAGCTTGGCTTCGTCAACAAAGTGCATGCTGTCTTTGGCTTCATCGGCAAATTGAAAACCGTCGACTTTATCGGTCCAGATGGCCTTGAATAAGCCCATAAAACGCCAAGTCAGCATCAGAAAACCTATCATGATGATGCTTTGAGACATCCAAATCGGCACAGCGCCATCTTCAACATCAATACGCAGTGTGTCCCAAGCAAAATCCGGATCGAGGCGTTCAATTAAGATTGACGGCAAGTCTATGTCTTCCATGGGAATGCCAATTTGGTACATCTGAGATAAATAATCCCAACTGCCTTTAATAAACAAGGCGCAGTAGAGTAAACATCCGCCACAGGCGACAAGCGCCGCGATTTTACGTTTACTCGGCGACAGGCGAGTCACCAGCGCGTCCACCCCGATGTGCGCGCCGACTTTAACGCCGTAGGACATGCCAAAAAGCACAAACCAACCACAGAGGGTCAGGGTCAGTTCTTGGATCCAAAGGAACCCAGTATTAAAAAAGAATCGGGCAATGACTTCACCAAAAACCAGCAGTGTCATCATAGTGATTAACAGGTTGAGAAAACCTTCTTCGAAATTGTCCAGCAGCTTAGCGATCACAAGCTTGCTCCTTCGTTAATGGATTTTGAGTTGTGCCACTGAGCCCTAGGGTTATCCATGGGGCAGTGGACGGCTCTTTTTAATAGCTCTTTGTAATAACTCTTTATCAATAGCACTTTACTAATAAAGCAGGGCTTAGCTTATGAACTAAGCCCTATTTGTCGCAGGCTTGAGTTATTGCGGTGCTTGATTAGCAGCTTGAGCGGCTTTCAACATATCGCTGCCAATCTGTGTTTCAAACTTAGTCCACACAGGCTTCATGGCATTGACCCACTGCATGCGCTCAGCAGGGCTTAGGGTCACAAGTTTAGAGCGCTTAGAATCTAAAATAGCCAGTTTGTCTTCATTGTCTTTGGCGGCGGCAATTTCATTGCCTAATGCAATGGCCTCGGCCAGGGATTGCTTAAGAATATCGCGTTTGTCTTTGGGTAGCCCTTTCCAGAATTTATCTGAGGTCACGACCATGTAATCGAGCACGCCGTGGTTTGATTCGGTGATTTGGCTTTGAACCTCAAAAAATTTCATTGAATAGATGTTTGACCAGGTATTTTCTTGGCCATCAATAGCGCGGGTTTGCAATAAGGTGAACACTTCAGAAAAAGGCTTTTTCACTGGTATGGCACCAATAGCATCAAACTGTGCAGCAATCACATCTGAGGCCATAATCCTAAACTTTTTGCCTGCAGCATCTTTTGGCAAATTTAAAGGATCATTGGCTGAAAACTGTTTCATGCCATTGTGCAAATAGCCTAAACCAACTATGCCTTTGCGGGTCATAGCATTGAGTAGGCTTTGGCCTGCATCGCCTTGCTGGAATCTATCAACAGCGGCCATGTCTGCAAACAAGAAGGGTAAGTCAAACACTTGCAGTTTTTTAGTGTAACGCTCGAACTTAGACAAAGAAGGCGCCACAAATTGCACATCGTTTAGTAGCAGTGCAGCGAGTTCATTGTTGTCACCAAAAAGTTGAGAGTTAGGATAGACGCTGACCTTGTATTCGCCCGGCAGTCTTTGTTCCACCAATTGCTTAAATTTAAGGGCCATTTGACCTTTTGGGGTATTTTCTGCCACCACATGAGAGAACTTAAGTTCAACGGGCTCGGCACTGGCGCTGAAACAGGTAAAGCAAAGCGCGGCAGCGCTGGCAAGCTTGCTGAGATTAGTGAGGTGTTTTTTTAAGGGATGGAGGGTAGAGAGAGTCATGTTTTGCTTCCTTTTATGTTGTATTTTTGTGTTCACTCTAGTTAATTAAAGCTCAAAGGTGACACTTTTCATTAACAAGGTTGCAATAACTATAGGCAAAGACTAAGCCAAGATTTTATAAAAATATAATCCATTGTTTATTAATGACTATTTAATATTTCACTCCATGTTGCGATACCGTTTTGTGTGAACTTCCCTCTACAGGTGTTAAGCGGATGGGTGGGCAATGACCCATATTGAATTATTTTGCATTGGCTAACTCGAGTTGAGACGAAGTTGCGGCATAAAAAAACGCCCATTGAGATCAATAGGCGTTGAGTGGTTTTGACTTAAATAAGACCAACATAATGCTAGCTGGCTTAGCTCATGATTTAACTTATACTCATGGCTGTTTAGCCTTCGTAGGGCTTGATCTGCGGGGTTAATTTTTGCTGTGCGTCTTGCTGCATTTCTTGTTCTAGCTGCTGGTAAGGATCGATGCTAGGTTGCTCCACAGCTTGTGGCACAGGGGCTGAAATCACTATGGGTTTAACTTGAGTTGGCTGTGTCATCTTACGAATTTGCATCACTATCCCCATCTGAGGATGGTCAAAGTAATGAATTTCACCGCTTCTAACCCGTCTATTCTGCTGTAGCGGAATAGACTGCAAGAAAGGTGTCATGACTTTTTGCGCTGGGCCTTGGCTGTTAAAACCCACGACTTCGCCGTGGCTAGGATCCATCAATTTTTGGCTCACTTTACGCAAGAATACATCGGTTTCAATGTACAGGTAATGGCTTAAGTAGATGTTGATGCTGCCATCGAGCTCCCATACTGGCATTACTGGGGCCGGTGCGCTGAAGCTACCAAGGGCTGAATAATCACTGAGCATATCTGCCGTAGCACTGGGTTGAGATTGGTTCACTTGCTGGCCATGATAACTAAATTGTTTAGAGAAATCGCGGCCACCTATTACCCTAATCGCTTTCGCTTGCCGACGAGATTGCATATTTTGCTGCCAAGTGAGGTGGACAATACCTTGAATGTTCCCTTCACGGGTTAAGGTTTTAATTAATTGCTTAAATTGACCTTGATGTTCGGCTAATAACACCGCTGACTCACCTATATAGGCCTTCTTGGGTGTTTTTGGCGCGATAGTAAAAGGCAATAAGCTTGGGTAGCTTTTGGTGCTATTACTGACTTTAGGATCATTACAGCTACTGGTGTCCACAGCCCAATCACTGGAGTCACAACCTGAAAGGCCGATGGCAACACCTGTGATATCTGTGCTTATCTCAGGGGTAAGAATGTCAATTAATTGTTTATTCTTATTCGGGGCGCTTAAGTCAGGCCACTGTTCTAAGCTGTTGCTTTGACGCTCAAAGATAAACACTTCCACTTCAAACCATGATTCTGCATGGGCGTTGAAGGGTTGGGTTAGGGCAATAATAGCGGCCAAGCTGGTGGCAAATTTAGCGAGCACTATTTCTCTCCAATGCTGTGTTGAGCGAGTTGTTCAAGCAAGGTCGCCATAAGTTCAAGGCGTTGTTTGCTGCTTTCTGCTGGAATGGCGAATCTTAGCTTATTTGGCCCTTCCATTCGATAGATATTTGGCTGCTTTTGCAATAAACCTATGATGAACATGGGGTCGATTTTGTGACTGTCACCAAATTCTATGCTGCCGCCTTTAGCGTGCATTTCAATTTTAGTGGCCCCAAGTTTAGTGGCTTGGTGTTTGTATAGGCTAAGTTCCAGTAAGTTTTTTGTCGGCTCAGGTAATAAGCCGAAGCGGTCGATAAACTCGACTCTGAGCTCATCCAGCATGGCTTCACTGTTGCAGTTAGCGATGCGCTTGTACATGGACAGGCGCATGTTGACATCGCTGACGTAATCTTCTGGCAACAGGGCCGGAATACGCAAATCCACTTCACATTGGGCGTTAAGCATGTACGCCAATGAAGGTTCTTTACCTTCTTTTAAGGCACTGACCGCAGATTCGAGCATCTCCATATAGAGGCTGAAGCCAATTTTTGAGATGTGACCGCTTTGCTCGTCGCCTAATAATTCACCGGCGCCGCGAATTTCAAGATCTTGGGTGGCCAGCATAAAGCCTGCACCTAATTCTTCTAATGCGTCTATCGCCTCAAGGCGTTTGCGCGCATCGGTTGAAATTAGCTTAATCGGTGGGGTTATCATGTAAGCATAAGCTTGGTGATGGGAGCGTCCCACGCGGCCACGGAGCTGATGCAGCTGGGCTAGACCAAACTTGTCGGCCCTGTCTATGATAATCGTATTGGCGCTGGGCACATCAATACCGGTTTCAATAATGGTGGTACACACCAGTACGTTGAATCTTTGATGATAAAAATCTGCCATCACTTTTTCAAGGTCCCGTTCACGCATCTGGCCGTGACCTGTGACCACTCGAGCCTCGGGCAATAAGTCTCGTAAATCTTGGGCGCACTTTTCTATGGTTTCGACATTGTTGTGCAGGTAATAGACTTGGCCGCCACGAAGGATTTCACGCAGCAGCGCTTCCCTGATGGTGGCTTGATGGTATTCACGCACGAAGGTTTTGACCGCTAAGCGCTTAGCGGGCGGGGTGGCGATAATGGATAAATCACGCATTCCCGACATGGCCATATTGAGGGTTCGGGGAATGGGGGTGGCGGTTAAGGTCAAGATGTCGATATTGGCTCTTAGGGCCTTGATTTTCTCTTTTTGGCGCACCCCAAATCTATGCTCTTCATCTATGATCAATAAGCCTAAATCGACAAATTTTGCCTCAGATTGCAGTAGCTTATGGGTACCAATAACGATATCCACCTTGCCTTCGCTTAAGGATTGCAGCACTTGTTCTTGCTCTTTGGCGCTGCGAAAACGTGACATGACCTCGATTTCTACCGGCCAATCGGCAAACCTGTCTTTAAAGTTTTCATAGTGTTGCTGAGCAAGCAGGGTGGTGGGCACTAATACCACCACTTGTTTACCGGCATTGACGGCCACAAAAGCGGCGCGCATGGCCACTTCTGTTTTACCAAAGCCCACATCACCACAGACGAGACGATCCATGGAGGTTGGCGCCTGCATATCATCAAGCACGGCTATGATGGCACTTTCCTGGTCAACCGTTTCCTCATAGGGAAAACCTTGGGCAAATTGCGCGTATTCATCGGCATCTAAACTAAGGGCTTCACCGGGGCGAGACTGACGTCTGGCGTAAACATCCAGGAGTTCGGCTGCCACATCGCGAATTTTCTCAATGGCTTTTTTCTTGGCTTTGGCCCAAGTCTCATTGCCCAATTTATTTAGCTGGGCATTGTCTTCAGAATTAGCGTTGTAGCGGCTTATTAAATGCAACGACGATACTGGCACGTAGAGCTTATCGCCACCGGCGTACTCAAGTTTTAAATATTCGGCTACGAGCCCGCCTGTGTCTAAGGTTTCAAGGCCTTGATAGAGGGCAACGCCGTGCTCTAAATGCACGATGGCTTGGCCCACTTTAAGTTCGGCCAAGTCTTTAATCAGCGCATCGCTACTGACTTGTTTTTGCTTATCACGGCGGCGCTGCTGAGCAATTTTATGACCAAAAAGCTCGGTTTCACAAATTAGGCTTAACTCACCTCGTGGGGAGTCAAGCAGTATGCAGCCGCGAGAAAGCGGCGACACGATTAAGCCATGTAAGGGGGCTTTTGAGGCGCCCTTGGCGGCTAAAAATTCATCTAAATGCTTAAATAGCGTCGGCTTGAGACCAATTTTAGCCAGCAATGCCAATAGGGCCTCGCGGCGTCCTTCAGATTCTGCGCTAAATAGCAGTTGCTTGTTGTCTTGAGCAAAGACTTGCAGGCTTTCTAGGGGTTGCTTAAGTTTGTGATTGGCATTGATATTAGGCAGTGGAGCAACGTTGGCTTGTAAGCTGCCGTCTTTAGCAACATCGTCACCTAATAGAGCATCTTCTGCGACGTGAATAAAAAATTGGCTGCGCTTAAAAGGCTTAAAGGCGGCGAAGAGTTGCTCTTGAGTCAGGTACAACTCATGGGGCGCAAGCAGTGGCCTTAATGGATCGACTCGTCTGTCTTCATATCTATGATGAATTTCACTTAAATGACTGGCGCAGGCTTTATCTATATCGCCTAAGGTCACCAGCTGAGTATTGTCTGGCAGATAATCAAATAGTGATGCCGTGTCATCAAAAAATAATGGTAGATAATTTTCAATGCCTGCAGGCATCAGATTACGGCTCACCAACTGATAGACGGATTCAGCTTCTTTTGAAATGACCTCAAAGCGGCGGCGATACCTTTGCCTAAAGCCTTCAATGGCGGCGCTGTCGGTGGCAAACTCTTTGGCGGGCAACATACGTATAGCATCGACCGCCACCTCAGAGCGCTGAGTCTCCACATCAAAATGGCGAATGGATTCGATTTCATCATCGAATAATTCTATTCGCAGTGGCTGTTGGCAGCCAGTGGGGAAAATATCTAAAATCGAGCCGCGAATCGCAAATTCGCCATGTTCATACACTTGCTCAACCAAGTGATAACCGGTATCGACTAAGTGTTGCCTTACCGTTTGCAGGGCATAGGTATCACCTTTTTTAAGCACCATGACATTGGCACTCAAGTAAGCTTTAGGGGGTAAGCGCACCATCAAGGTATTGATCGGCACGATAACGGCACTGTGAGCATGGTTACCCAGTTGCGCTAAGGTCTCAAGGCGCTGGGAAATCAAGTCTTGGTGGGGTGAGAAACTGTCGTAGGGCAGGGTTTCTCTGTCTGGGAATAAGCACAGGTTAACATCATGATTTGCCAGTAAATAATGCAGTTCAGTTTCCAGCAATAGCGCTGTAGGCGTATCGTGAGTTACGATAAGGCTAGTGCCCTTATTGGCTAAAATAAGCTGGGCTAAGCTTAGGGCTTGAGACGCGCCCCCTAAGGTAACAAGACGTTGGGTTTGTTGGCCTTTTTTAACACTAGGCGGAGTGAATACACTAAATTGACTCATGGTAATAAGGTCGATAATTCCATTTTAAATGAACCGCTGAAGACCAAGTTTATGGCTCCCAGCATAGGCAATGCCGCACATAGCACGGCTTGAGCATAGTAGGCTTCGAACATGACGGCTTACGCAAGCTAGGGCGTACTTTAGGTGAATGGTGTGCAATATTAGGTCGCTTGCTGTCGCTGTTTTTTACGTTTTTTTAGCATTTTTTGCTGTACGTTTAAACTGGCTTTCACTAATTGCTCGACATCGGTATCTAAAATTTGGCTGAACTCCAGTTCAATGAGATAACCTGTGTCAGCGTTAACATCGTCTGGGTTAACATTGGCGTTCTCGATACTGTTGCTGCCATGATTAATCTCCATTGGTGTTAAGGTTGTTTGTGGCTTACAGCTCACTACAGTGCAAAAGCATAATAATGCCACCAGCTCAGAGCTGATGTAAATATGGCTCTTAAACACGCTGCCAGAGAGAAGCGCCTTAGGAGAGGCAATACTGAATCCAGAACCACCAAATTGCAGCCCTTGGTGGTATTCACCTTCCTGTATTTGTTTTTCCAATATATGTTGCAATACCAGATCGACCTTGCGTGATTGCAGTTTTAAGAAGTCCACCACAGCTTTAGCTTCATTATCTAAGTGACGCAGTTGCATTAAGCAATCGGCCTCTAAGGTTTTAACTTCGCTAAGTAGCTGTAAACCGGTGGATTGCATCTCTCTGAGTTCGTCTTCATCAGGCAGCGGTGCACCTTGACTCCAAGGTGTCAGATAAGCGGCAAAGCTATGGGGCACACTAAAATAAGAATTGAGTTCGGGGAACACGGTTTTGCCTCTTTATTTATCACGCTAATACCCCTATTATCGTGCCCAACTTAATGATTTAGCAAGTCATACCCAAAGTGATTCAGTTTTGGATAAAAATTAGTCACATTATAAGCTTAGGATAATGCTGTTTTGATGAATTTTGGCGTTTCTTTTTTTATTGGTTATCGCTATTGGCGCGCAAAGAAAGCCAATGCGTTTGCCTCTTTCCTGACCTTGTTTGCGGTATCGGGGATTTTCTTGGGAGTGGTGGCGTTAATTTTAGTCAGTTCAGTGATGAATGGCTTAGAAGGGCAGCTAAAGCAGCGGATCTTAGGTGCTATTCCGCAGCTCACTGTAATAAATGATGCAGGCTTTACCCAGTGGCAGCAAGATATTGCCCCAATAGAAGCCTTACCTCAGGTCCTTGGCGCTTCGCCAACGGTCACCACCCAAGCCATGATCCAATCCGTTGAAAATATTGGTGCCGCCCAGATCTACGGCATCTTCCCCGAACAAGAAGCTCGGCTTGCCGCCAAAATAGGCAGTGTCTATTCTGCCGCGTTTGAATCCCTTGAGCCTAATCACTATCGCATCGTTCTGGGGGTTGAGCTTGCCAGAACGTTAAGCGTTGATGTGGGCGATAAAATTCGGCTATTAAGCGGTGATGGCGTGGTGTATTCCCCCATAGGGCCAGTGCCAAGTCAGCGTAAGTTTGTGGTCGCTGGGATATTTGAAACCGGATCTCAAGTGGATGCCAGTGTGGCCTATGTGCATTATCAAGATGCCAGGCGACTGATGCGCTTAGAGAGCCAAAGCATTAATGAAGTCAGATTGTATTTAACCGACCCTTTTTTAGCCCCCAGTTTAAGCCGACAGGCCATCGAGTTGATGGCAACTCAAGGTATTGAGGTACGTAGCCGAGATTGGCGCGCCGATTTTGGTCAGCTATTTGCCGCCGTTAAGATGGAAAAAAGCATGATGGCCTTAATGCTAAGCCTCATTGTGGCAGTAGCGGCATTTAATATCGTCTCAGCCTTGGTGATGATGGTGGTGGATAAAACCGCCGATGTAGCGGTATTAAAAACCCAAGGACTGCCAACCCTTGGGGTGATGAATATTTTTATCGTTCAAGGCTCACTCAATGCGATATTGGGACTCGCCTCTGGGCTTTTGGTGGGCGTTATCTTAGCATTAAATTTAAATTCCATCCTTAATCTGTTTGGGGTGTCAATTTTAGGCACAGGACAGTCATTACCCGTGGCATTAAGCGCAGAGCAACTTGGACTTATTGCTGTTGGCACTTTAGTTATCACCTTACTTGCGACCATATATCCCGCATTTACTGCCGCACGGGTTCAACCTGCTAGCGCCTTGAGATATGAATAATGACATCCGAGTCTATAACCCACGAACCTATGAAATTTGAGTCTATGACATTATTAGAAATTAACGCAGTGAGCAAAGTATTCCATGATGGCGCCAGTGAAACTCAGGTGCTAAAAGGGGTGAATTTATCTGTGATGCGCGGCGAACAGCTTGCCATCGTGGGCAGTTCAGGTTCGGGTAAGAGTACGCTTTTGCATATTATGGGCACCTTAGAAAGCCCAACGTCTGGCACTGTATTGTTAGAAGGCGAAAACTTACATCAATTGTCGTCCAAGCGCCAAGCTGAGGTTCGCAATCAAGATCTAGGTTTTATTTACCAATTTCATCATCTGTTGCCTGAATTTAATGCATTAGAAAACGTCGCTATGCCAGCATTTATCCAAGGTAAGAATAAAACTCAAACCTTAGTTGAGGCGACGGCGTTACTGGAGCGGGTCGGCCTTGGGCACAGATTAACCCATCTACCGTCGCAGTTATCGGGCGGTGAACGTCAGCGAGTTGCCATTGCAAGGGCGCTTATTAATAAACCTAAATTGGTATTGGCTGATGAGCCCACAGGTAATTTAGATGCGGCCAGCGGCGAGGCAGTGTACGGGCTTATTCGTGAGCTAGCCGAGCAGCTAGGCACCGCATTTGTGGTGGTGACTCACGATGCCAACCTTGCCGCCAGAATGGATCGACAAGTGAGCATGAAAGACGGCGTGTTAACGCTGTCTGAGGCTGGCCAATGAGTGCGCTGCTGCCTTTCACAATAGGCTGGCGTTTTTACCGTGCGCGTCAATCTAACGGTTTTATTGGCTTTATTTCTTTTGCCTCCACGGCAGGTATTGCCCTTGGAGTGGCGGTGCTTATTTTGGTGTTATCGGCCATGAATGGCTTTGAAGAGCAGTTAGAGGACAGATTACTGGCTGTGGTGTCTCACGGCGAGCTGGTTGGCGCCCAAGGCCCTATTCGCAATTGGCAGGCGATGGCCGATGATGCTCGCTTAATGCCTGAGATTGTGGCAACAGCGCCCTTTATTCGTCTGCAAGGCTTAGTGCAAAAGAGTGGCGGCTTTCAGGCATTAATGGTCAATGGCATAGAAACCAGCCTTGAGCCTAAGGTGTCTAAGATTGCCGACTTTATGCCTGAGTCTGCCTGGGCGTCACTGATGCCAGCTGCAAACAATATTGTCTTAGGTGAAAGCCTACTGAATAAACTTGGCTTAAGTGTTGGTGATTCACTGGTGTTGTATACCCCAAGCATGACGGGCCGCGCCGGCAAAAAAGCCTCGACAACCAAGCTTAATGCCGCCAAAAGTCACATCTTTTTGGTGTCTGGGGTGTATAAACTTGGCGGTGAAATCGAGTCGAGCCAAGCTTATGTGTCCATGAGTTACTTAAGTCAACTATTAGATATGGGTGATGGTGTCACAGGGCTTAGGCTTAACATTGCCGATGTGTTTGCCGCGCCTAGGGTGACAAGAAGCTTAGGGATGACTCAAGAACAGTACTTATATTTAAATGATTGGACTCGAACTCAGGGACATTTATATCAAGATATTCAACTCGTTCGCAGCATAATGTATTTAGTGCTGGCGCTGGTTATTGCGGTGGCTTGCTTCAATATTGTTTCCACCTTAGTGATGGCAGTACGTGATAAAGCCGCTGAAATTGCAATTCTGATGACCATGGGCTTAAAGCGCGGTGCTGTCATGAGCATTTTTATTATGCAAGGCGCCCTTAACGGCGTGTTAGGTTGCAGTATTGGCGCCGCACTTGGGGTGACCATGGCGGTAAATTTATCTTCAATCGCGTCAAGCATAGAAGCTGTATTTGGCATAGAATTGCTGGCAGGGGACGTGTACTTTATTGATTTTTTACCCTCAAAATTGCAAGGGCAAGATGTGGTTATGGTCGTTGGCATGGGCTTATTAATGAGCCTAGTGGCGACCTTATATCCAGCGTACAAAGCAAGCCACATAGATCCTGCAGCGGCGTTAGCAGGCCGCTAATGGCTAAAAAATTTAGCCTAAATGACAGTGATGTAAAGGCTTAAGGCGAGACAAGAGTAGAGAAGCATATCGAGTGTGATAGCCACTAATAGGGGAAGGGCAAAATGACAAGTTTAACCATAACAAGACCAGATGACTGGCATGTGCATTTGCGTGATGGGGTGCAGCTTAATGATACTGTGCGTGATATCAGCCGTTATATGGGACGCGCGATTATTATGCCCAACCTTATGCCGCCAGCGACTTGCACCCAGACGGCTTTAGCTTATCGAGAGCGCATTCTTGCCGCTAAAGCGCCGTCAAATCAGTTCGACCCTTTAATGGTGCTCTACCTTACAGATAACACTAGCCCTGATGAAATCCGTAAAGCCAAGGCCACAGGGCTCATTCACGCTGCCAAGCTTTATCCTGCTGGAGCTACCACCAACTCCGATTCCGGCGTCACTAGCATTGCTAACTTATATCCAGTGCTGGAAACTATGGCCGAAGTAGGCATGTTGCTGCTAGTGCACGGTGAAGTGACGGATTCAAGTATCGATATTTTCGATCGTGAAAAAGTCTTTTTAGATACAATTCTGGCGCAAGTAGTGATTGATTTTCCTACGCTTAACATTGTTCTTGAACACATTACCACCTCTGATGCGGTGGAGTTTGTGAATAAGGCGCCAGACAATGTTGCGGCCACCATTACCGCCCACCATTTGCTTTATAACCGTAATCACATGCTTGCAGGCGGCATTAGACCTCATTTTTACTGTTTGCCGATCCTTAAGCGCAACACCCACCAACAAGCATTAATTACAGCGGCCACCAGCGGTAGCAAAAAATTCTTTCTTGGTACCGATTCAGCGCCGCATCTTAAGGATAAAAAAGAAGCCTCATGTGGTTGTGCGGGCTCTTATACTGCCCATGCGGCAATTGAATTGTATGCCGAAGCCTTTGAAGCGGCGGGAGCCTTGGATAAGTTGGAAGGTTTTGCCAGTTTTTATGGCGCCGATTTCTATGGTTTGCCCCGTAACACTGACACCATCACCTTAGAGAAGCGTCAATGGCAGGTGCCTGACTCGTACCCGCTGGGCAATGACAAGGTGGTGCCCATTCGCGCCGGTGAAATGCTGGACTGGCAAGTCGTGGATTAATGGCCTTGCATTAATGTTAAAAAAGACGCTGAGGCGTCTTTTTTTATGACTATAGCTGGGATGGAACGCGGCTCTATCAACTACAATTTAAAGGTGGTTTTTTAAACTACAGGCACTAATCGTTCTTTAAGAGATTGATTAAACTAATTTGGATATGCAGATTGATTTGCACCGTTAAAGAAGGGATTCATTATGTCGCTATTATTTCCCCGTAAACACCCATCATTACCCCAAAATGACACGCCTGCTTTACAGGCAAAACGCAAGTGGCAATTAGCTCACAGCAGATTGAGTTATGTGTGGGATGATCAAAATCCCAATGTAGGTCCAGTGCCGATGGCAAAGTCAGTGCCGAAGGAAGCGACCCCGACACTCACTTGGTCGGTGAATGTGATCCGTGTGTTGATCCCTATTGTTGAAAACTTAGTGGCCAATGTTAAAGATGAACTGCAATTGGCAGAGGTGCAAAGCCATTTATCTGAGATAACTCAAGCATTGGAGGCGGCGAAAGTTGGCGCACACTGGCCATTAATTACCCATACCAGCCATACCCTTAAAGATCTGGTGGCGTTATTTCAGGATTTAGTGAAAAAAGAGTTGCAACAAGAGTCCAGTCAAGAGCAGCAAGAATTGGGCGTGCAAGCATATCGCGATCAATTCAAAACCTTAGATTTACCCAGTGTGGCCGATGTGTTCACTCAGAATCAAAGCTTTGCACGCTATCGAATTGCGGGTCCTAATCCCATGTTGATCAAACGCTTAACTGAGCCTATGGCAAGCTTTCCCTTAAGTGATACCGACTTTAAACAGGTGATGGGCAATGACGACTCATTGGCTAAAGCGATAACGGACAAACGTGTTTATGTGGTGGATTATAAAGAGCTCAGCGTGCTGGTGGACCATCCACAGGCCGCGAATAAGCGCGTATTTGCCCCTATCGCCTTATTCGCGGTAGCAAAAACTGGCTCAGAATTATGCCCAGTTGCGATCCAGATGGGTCAAGATGCCGCTCACTCACCCACAGTATTGGCGGTCACAGATACCCAAGATGCAGCAGCATTTTGGCAATGGCAAGCTGCTATGAGCACAGTGCAGGTGGCAGATGGCAATTATCATGAGTTATTTGTGCATTTAGGCAGAACCCATTTACTCAATGAAGCCTTTGCAGTGGCAACAGAGCGCGAACTTGCGCAAAATCATCCCGTTAATATCCTGCTTACGCCGCATTTTGAGGGTACGCTGTTTATTAATAATAGCGCCGCAGGTTCACTGATTGCCGCAGGTGGCCCCATTGAAAGTATATTTGGCGCCCAGATAAGCGCGACGCAAAAAGCGGCGGCGCTCGATAGGCTGTCACTGGATTTCTACGCCTATATGCTGCCCAATGATTTAGCAGCCCGAGGCGTAGCCGATAAAGATTACCTGTCAGATTATCCTTACCGTGATGATGCCCAGCTAGTTTGGGACGCCATTGCCACCTGGAGCAAGCATTATGTCGAGGTGTATTATCAAAATGATGCAGCTGTTGTGAATGATTATGAGTTAGCAAAATGGGTGTCAGCCGTCGCCACTCAAGGGGCGGTGACAGGCTTTAAAGCCATAGAGAGCCGCCCGCAGCTGGCTGAAGTGCTGACCATGATAATCTTTACCGCCAGTGCGCAACATGCTGCGGTAAACTTTCCGCAAAAACCTTTGATGAGCTTTGCCCCAGCGCTCACAGGGGCAACGTGGTGTGAAGCACCCAGCGCAATAACCACTCAAGCCCAATGGATAGCCAACATGGCGCCACTGCAAAAGTCGTTGCAGCAATTATCTTTATTGCAGATTTTAGGCGGAGTGTATTACCGCCAGTTAGGGGATTATCAAACTAATAACTTCCCTTACTTTGACTGGTTTGAAGACAAACAAATCACTCAATCTGGCGGACCGCTGGCACAATTTAAATCAAGCCTTGCCAGCATAGAAACCACCATCAATGCCCGCAATCAGCACAGACCCGAGTACAATGTCTTGCTGCCAAGTAAGATCCCAGTGAGTATCAATATTTAGGCCTATTTTGATATGGGTTAAGTCATGATGACTCATTAGATCCGTAAACATCGAGCGCTAACTGAGGTTAGCGCTTTTTTGTGTGTGTCGAGCAAGGAAGAGAAACTCAATCAGAACAATCGATTAGCGCGAAGGCACTGAAACAACTACCGTAAAAAATTTCTATAGCGTAAGGCGCACCAAATAACATGGGCGTGGTAGTGGCCAAATCCAACACGCGATGTATGCCTTGCAAACAGCACAAGGCATAAATACTAAGACCTTAAATGAATTCGGATATGCACACAAAAAATAAAAAGATCGGTTCACAGGTACTGTCTTCATTGTTTGTAATGAAGGATGATAATCGTAGGTTCATTGGGCCATTACAAACCTAGTTAAAAGAAAAAACTGAGGTGTACAGTGTTTTTCTGCCGTCGGCGTTGGGTTCTAGATAAAAGCGTCGTATCATAAATCTTGCGGTAAGATTTGGTTAATCAGTGGTCGAAAAATGTATAGTCAAATCCTCCCGCTGGGTGAAAACACTCTATTTTTCAGGGCTTAGCTTGCAAGTTAGTGATTTATCAACCAAGGTTAATGCTCCTGCAGCCCAGAATTAATGTTTGTGGCCATTGATGATTAAGATAAACCGAATATGCCAATAAATAAAAGTTTACACGTCAAGCATGCCGCTAAGTTGGGAGGGGCTATTTTTGCGCTTGGTCTAAGCATTAGTATCACAGTGTCGATATTAGTTGATCGTAATAACCAAGACATCATAATCAGTTCTTTAAAAAACCTGTCACAACAAGTGATCAATAATATCACCGATCGTTTTGTGCTCTACCAATATGGCTTAAAAAGTGCGAGGGCGCCGATTATTACCGCGGGAGAAACGGCGATTACCCGTAAGGTATTTAATCATTATAGTTTGACCCGAGATGTGGATGAAGAGTTTCCTGGTGCCCGTGGCTTTGGCTTTATTCGCCGAGTGCCGCTAGCCCAAGAAGCGGATTTTATCTTGAATGCTAAGCAAGACAGTTGGCCCGATTTTGCCATTCGCCAGCTTAACCCCCATAACGGTGAGCGTTACGTCATTCAATACATTGAGCCTGTGGAGCGCAATTTAGCTGCAGTTGGGTTAGATATTGCCTCAGAGTCCAACCGCCAGCAGGCAGCACAAGCTGCGATGTTGACAGGGGAGACACGTTTAAGTGGTCCAATTACCTTAGTGCAAGCGACGGGCAGCCCGTTGCAATCTTTTTTGATTTTAATGCCCATATATCGAACCGGCGTGACGCCAGCGAGCATGGAAGAGCGAAACGCTCAGGCCTTTGGCTGGAGCTATGCAGCTTTAGTCACTAATGAGGTGCTCGCCGATCTTGAACTGTCACAAGCGCTCACCAAATTGACGCTTACCGATGTCACAGACCGCCATCAGCCAGTTCACTTCTATGAAACCCATCTTAATGATCAAACTCGATTAACCGACTACAACATCACAGTGAACCGTGACGTCTTTGGCAGACAATGGCAAATAGCCTTAAGTGCCTATCCGCAGTTTATAAAGAGCTTGAACTTAACGTCTGCCAGCTTCGTTTTTATTTACAGCCTGCTTTTGAGTATGTTGCTTGCTGGTGTGGTGGCCTTGTTTGGCTTTAATCAGCAGCGTAAGCAATTATTGGTGGCTGATAACGCTAGACGAGCCAATATTCTTGAACATTCACTCGATGCCATTATTAGCTTTGATCTTGATGGGTTAATTAGCAGTTGGAACCTAGGGGCCGAAACCATTTTTGGTTACACTGAGCCCGAAGTCATAGGCCATAGTAGTCAAGCATTAATAGTCCCTGAGCATTTACACCTTGAAGAAGCTGAGCATTTTAAGCAGGTTTCAAAAGGCATACCTTTGCTTAATCACATGGGACAACATCAGGATAAATTTGAGCGAAGCCTATCAACAAGCATGACGTCCTTACCTATTTACGATGAGTTTGGTCACATCATAGGCGTAAGCCAAACCATACGTGATATTAGCGTGCAATTGGATGCACAGCGGCAAATATTAGAGTTAAATGCCAGCTTAGAGCTCAAAGTTAGCCGTAGAACGCAAGCGTTGGAGCATGCCCTTGCGGAGAATAAAACCCTATTAGACACTATTAATAAGCAATTGCTCTATTCAGAAACGGACAGGCAAGGGGTTATTCTGGCAGTTAATGATAATTTTTGCATCGCGACAGGTTATAGCCGTGAGCAATTGGTGGGCAAGAGTCATACATTAGTCAAATCCGGTGAACACCCAAAAGATTTTTGGACGTCCATGTGGCAAAGATTGCTTGTGGGCGAGTCGTGGCACGGAGAAATTTGTAACCGTAATAGCAATGGTGAACTACGCTGGTTTGATACTGTTATTGGCCCTATTTTTGATGATAAGAGACAAATTGAACGCTTTGTTGCGCTAAGAACGGATATTACCGACAAGAAAAAAGCCCAGCTGGAAAAAAATAAACTCGCAGCCCTGCTGTCTAGTGTGCTGAATGCGGCATCAGAAATTTCAATTATTGCCACAGATGAAACGGGTATCGTTAGCATTTTTAATAGAGGGGCACAGTTGTTATTGGGCTATAAAGAAAATGAGGTTGTTGGCAAGGTTAGCCCAGGAATTTTTCACTTAGAAAGCGAAGTCAAACAAAGGGCGAGTCAACTTAACCGTGATGAAGGCCTAAATGTCAGTGGATTTGAAGTTTTTGTTTATAAAGCCCGTACCTATGGACCAGAAACCAGCAATTGGACTTATGTCCGTAAAGATGGTTCTTTATGTCGCGTGTCCTTGTCTGTGTCTGCCATACGTGATGAACAAGACGTGATAACCGGCTATCTTGGGGTTGCTATTGATGTGGAGCTTTTATTGCATCAGCAAGAAGCGCTGATCTCGGCGAGCACCCAGTTAAGTAAAGCTGCAGAAGTTGCTGAGCTGGGTATTTGGACCTTAGATTTACAGACTAAAACAGAGGAGTGGAACGATCGTATGTTTACTATGTACGATCAACCGAAAAGCCTACGTGAAGAAGGCTTAACCTATGAGCATTGGCTAATGCGAATGCACCCTGAAGACGTTGAAATGGCAGAAGAAAGCTTGAATAAAGCCATTGAAGGCCACGCCATTTATGAGCCTATCTTTAGGATTATTACAAGCGCAGGGGTACGCTATATCCAAGCTTGGGCACAAATTTCCTATGATAATCAAGGTAATGCCATAAAAGTTGTTGGAATTAATCGTGATATTACTGAGCAGCGAGAACTAGAGCATACTCTTAGGCAGGCAAAAGCTTCAGCAGATGCTGACAGCGCCGCTAAATCGGCCTTTTTAGCGAACATGAGTCATGAAATCAGAACCCCGATGAACGCAGTGCTTGGCATGCTACAGCTGGTGCAGCACACAGAAATGACGGCTCAGCAGCTCGATTACGTCACAAAAACAGAAGTGGCGGCAAAGTCCTTGCTTGGCTTACTTAATGATATTTTAGACTTTTCTAAAATTGATGCTAATAAATTGGAGCTGGACCTTCATCCATGCTCCTTTGAAGCCATTATGCGCGAGCTATCGGTATTACTGGCAGCCAACCTGCAACATAAACCCGTTGAAGTTATTTTTGATATTGACCCTAACATGCCTATCTTATTGCTTGGTGATCAGCAAAGGATCAAACAAGTGTTGCTTAACTTGGCGGGAAATGCGCTGAAATTTACCGAACAAGGCCATGTGGTCGTAAGTATTAAGTGTGTCAGTCAATGCAAAGGTAGCGTCACGCTGGAGATCAGTGTTACAGATTCTGGCATAGGCATATCCCAAGCTCAGCAGGGCAAGATATTTCAAGGTTTCGTGCAGGCAGAGTCTTCAACCTCACGGCGTTTTGGCGGTACAGGCTTAGGCCTTGCGATTACCAAGCGTTTAGTCGAATTAATGGGCTCAGAATTGCGAGTGAACAGCGAGCTGGGTGAAGGCAGCCGCTTTAGCTTTGAATTAGCATTGGAGGTGGTGTCAGATAAAACCATGGCTCAAGCAATGGATTTGTCTAACAAGCGTTTGCTGTTAGTGGATGATAGCGCCATGAGCCGTAAAATTTTGGCTAAAACCTTAAGCAGCCATGGTGCACAGGTGAGTGAGGCCAGTAGCGGTAAAGAAGCATTAAGCATTATTGAGCGGGATAGTGAAGCTGATCTAAGCTTCGACTTGATCTTAATGGACTGGCGTATGCCAGATCTGAGTGGGCTTGCGACTGCAGAATTAATCATCAGTCAATTTGATGCTACTCAGCCGCCAGCAATTATCATGTTAACTGCCTATGGGGAAGAAATGTTCCTTGAAGGTAAAAGTTATGTCAAACAACCCTTTGTTAGTCTATTAACTAAACCCGTTACCGCTAATCTTATTCTAGAGACGGTCGATAACATTATTAGCAGTTATGTAGATTATGACAATATGCAGATGCCTCTGGCCTCAAAACAGCAACAAGGGGCATTGCTCAAAGATGTGTCAGTATTAGTGGTAGAAGATAATCAGCTTAATCGTCAAATTATCGATGAATTACTGCGCTTACAGGGCGCGCGCGTAACATTAGCCCATGGCGGGCTGGAAGGTGTTGCACAAGTGGTTGAAAGTGGGCTCCATTTTGATATTGTAATTATGGACATGCAAATGCCCGATATGGATGGCCTTGAAGCCACACAGCTTATTCGCCAAGACCCACGTTTTGATACTTTACCCATTCTGGCCATGACAGCCAATGCATCGGCATTAGACAGAGAACTGTGTTTAGCCGCTGGCATGAACGAGCACGTAGGCAAGCCTATCGATTTAGCCCTAGTGTTGCCGAAAATGCTCGGGTTATTGGGGCGAGAGATCCCAGCACTTTATAAGGGGTCAACCCAAGCCCATAGGGCTCAATTACACGCTGAAGTTGATATAGAACAAGTGGCTATTTTAGAGCACACAGAGTCTATACTACGGCGTTTTGGTGGCGAAATGGCCTTTTTTGTTGATGTAAAAGAGAGTTTTATCTCAGAAATGGCGATTCAGCTGACACAACTAGAAACGACCATAGCGAATAAGGATTTAGTCAATTTAGGCTTAATTGCCCATACGATTAAAGGCACTGCCAGTAATATTGGTGCTAAACGTTTATCACATTTTGCAGCCCAACTAGAAACCCATTGTCAAGGAACAGCTCCCTTAGATGGCGCCGCTTGGTGGCTTGAAAAAATGCAGAATTATGTGGCTCAAAGTGTTGAAAAACTTGAACAACTATTTCCATCAGTGAGTCCAGAGGATTTGCCGCTGCCAAGCCCTAAGCATTTGATACCTGAAACCGAAATAATGGGATCTTTGCTAACATTAGACAAGTTATTGGCAGAACAAAACTTAGATGCACTTAGCAATATGCAAGAGCTACTGGCAAAAGTGCAGCTAAGCGATCTTTGGTTAACGCTCAACGCCCAAGTGAACGATTTGGCGTTTGCTGATGCACTACAGACAACAAAAAAAATTAAAAAGGATCTAACGACATGTTCATAGATGAGTATGTGTCGGCGGTGCTCCCCATACGGGGAAAAATACTGCTAGTGGACGATCAAGTGGTTAACATCAAAATTCTACACCAGCTTTTGAATGACGATTATGACATTCACATGGCTAGAGATGGTGTTCAAGCCATTGATATGTGTAAAAAAATACAGCCTGATATCATATTGCTAGACATAGAAATGCCGACCTTAAGTGGCTTTGATGTCTGTGAAAGACTCAAAGCCGATCCTTTGACGCAAGATGTGGTGATTATTTTTGTCACTGGTCATTTTGATGAAGAAAAAGAAGTCAAAGGCTTTCAATTGGGGGCGGTGGATTTTATCCATAAACCTATTAATCCAGTGATCACTAAAGCGCGGATTAAAAACCAGTTTACGCTCAAATGCCAGTCAGACTTATTGCGGAAAATTGCTTTACTTGATGGCCTTACAGGGGTTGCCAATCGCCGAAAATTTGAAGAGAGCTATCCTCAATCTTGGCTTTATTGTGTCCGCGCTAAGCAGCCCATTTCAATCATAATGTTAGATATTGATTATTTTAAGCGCTATAACGATCATTATGGGCACTCTCAAGGGGATACTTGCTTGCGCTCTGTGGCCCAAGCTATCAGCAGTAGGGTCAATCGTCCCTATGATTTAGTCGCACGTTTTGGCGGTGAAGAATTTATCTGTGTCTTACCTGACACCGATTACGATGGTGCCTTATTTGTTACTCAGCAAATCGTGGACAGCATTATCGCCCTAAAAATTCCTCATCAAGGATCAGATGTAATGGCATTTGTCACCATAAGTGCAGGGCTTGCTAGCGTGAATCCAAGTCAAGACATGGATCTTCAGACCCTTGTTGAAACTGCAGATAAACAATTATATCGCGCCAAAGAAAATGGCAGAAATCGAGTTGAAGCCATTAATATGGACAGCATTTTATGATCCCTTAAGCTTGCTAATTCAATCTCAAGGAGACTTAAATTTCGCTAAAATAGATTGAGCGATGTGGCGCTTAGAGGTCTAGCGATAAGCTCGACACCTTCGGTGGAAAGATTAAGGCTAAGATCGGTTTTGGGAATACAGCAGCAGGGCAGGCATTCATCAGCTTTGAGGCTGGCGATAGGCTCTTTGATGTAGCTGACTTCGCCGGACAACACTTGGGTTTTACAGGCACCGCAAAATCCATTGCGGCACTCTGAAAAGATGTTAACTTTTTTCTGTTCTAACGCTTCCAGCAGCGTTGGTTGCTGCCCATCAAACAAGATGACGGGCTGCAGGTTTAAGCTGACGATAGGCGCTTTCTTAAACAGTTTACAGGTCAAAATCTAAAAACTCGTCACTGTTAACGGAAGAGTCAATCTGTCCTACTAGGTAAGAGGATACTTCCACTTCTTGAGGGGCTACTTGCACAGCATCACTTTCTAACCAGTTTTTCATCCAAGGTAAAGGATTAGAGATTTCAGCATAAGGCTGAGGTAAATGCACTGATTTCATTCTTTGATTGGTGATGTATTCCACGTATTGACACAAGATCTGCTCATTTAAGCCAATCATGGAGCCGTCTTTAAACAGGTACTTGGCCCATTCCTTTTCTTGCTCAGCTGCTTTGTAGAATAAATCATAGGCTTGCTGCTGGCATTCAATGGCGATCTCGGCCATTTCAGGATCATCTTTGCCGCCTTGCATTAAGGCTAAAATGTGCTGCGTGCTGTTTAAATGTAGGGCTTCATCACGGGCGATTAAGCGGATGATTTTGGCATTACCTTCCATGACCTTACGCTCTGCAAATGCGAATGAACAGGCAAAGCTTACGTAAAAGCGGATCGCTTCAAGGGCATTGACTGACATCATGCACAAATACAGTGACTTCTTGAGCACCTTTAAATTAACCGTAACTTGCTTACCGTCAATAAGGTGGGTACCTGCGCCATGAAGGTTGAAAATCTGAGTTAAATGGATCAAGTCATCATAATACTGGGCAATATCACCGGCGCGTTTAAGGATTTCTTCATTCACTACGATATCATCGAAAATCACCGAGGGATCGTTAACAATATTACGAATAATATGCGTGTAAGAGCGGGAGTGAATGGTTTCTGAAAATGACCAAGTTTCAATCCAAGTTTCAAGTTCTGGCAAGGACACTAACGGCAAAAACGCTACGTTGGGTGAGCGGCCTTGAATAGAGTCCAGCAGGGTTTGATACTTAAGATTAGAGATAAAAATGTGCTTCTCATGATCAGGCAAGGCATTGAAGTCGATTTTGTCACGGCTGACGTCAACTTCTTCTGGACGCCAAAAGAAAGACAATTGCTTTTCGATTAGCTTTTCAAATACGTCGTATTTTTGCTGATCGTAGCGAGCCACGTTGACCGTTTGACCAAAGAACATAGGTTCTTTGGTGGCATCGTTCGGTGTTTGACAAAATGTTGAATAAGCCATGTTTACGCTTCCATGAGAAGGGGGACTCAAGGTCCCCATACAAGTTAAATATTGAGTGTAAAATTAAATTTTACACGCACCGCCGGCACAATCATCATCTTCTTCAATCACGGCAGTGATGTCATCGAATTGATCAGAGGCACCATCGCGAGTGTTATGGTAATACAGGGTTTTAACGCCGAGTTTATAGGCACCTAACAAGTCTTTAAGCAAGGTTTGCATCGGCACTTTACGGCCTTCAAAACGGCTTGGATCATAGTTAGTGTTGGCTGATATCGCTTGGTCGATAAACTTCTGCATTATGCCTACAAGTTGTAAATATCCATCGTTGTTTGGCATGTTCCAGAGCAATTCATAGCTATCACGCAGCTCTTCAAAATCAGGCACCACTTGCTTTAACTGGCCATCTTTACTTGCCTTGACGCTGATAAGTCCACGTGGTGGCTCGATACCATTGGTGGCGTTAGAAATTTGCGATGAGGTCTCAGACGGCATAAGCGCTGACAGGGTCGAGTTACGTAAGCCGTATTCTTGAATGTCTTTACGCAAGGTTTCCCAATCCATGTGCAAGGGTTCATTGCAAATGGCGTCTAAATCACGCTTATAGGTGTCGATAGGCAAGATGCCTTTAGAGTAAGTGGTCTCGTGAAATAACGGGCATGCACCTTGCTCTTTAGCCAAGTTCATTGAAGCTTTTAACAGGTAGAACTGTATGGCTTCGAATGTCTTGTGAGTTAAATTGTTAGCAGAGCCGTCCGAGTACTTCTTACCATTCTTGGCTAAGTAGTTGGCGAAGTTAATCACGCCTATGCCCAGTGTACGACGGTTCATTGACCCAAGCTGCGCCGAAATAATCGGGTAATCTTGATAATCTAATAGATTATCAAGGGCGCGAACAGCTAAGTCAGCCAAGGGTTCAAGCTCACTTAAATCTTTGATTGCACCTAAGTTAAGGGCTGAAAGCGTACAAAGCGCGATTTCACCGTTTGGATCGTCAATATTTTTAAGTGGCTTAGTCGGCAATGCAATTTCTAAACATAAGTTAGATTGCTTAATTGGCGCTACGCTTGGGTCGAACGGGCTGTGGGTGTTGCAATGATCCACGTTTTGAATGTAGATACGGCCCGTTGAGGCGCGTTCTTGCATCATGAGTGAAAATAATTCAACAGCCTTTAAGGTCTTACGACGCACACTCGTGTCTTGCTCATATTGCAGATACAAACGCTCGAACTCCACTTGGTCAGCGAAGAAAGCATCATAAAGACCAGGTACATCTGATGGGCTGAACAGGCTAATGTCTTGGCCTTTGATTAAGCGTTGGTACATCAACTTGTTAAGCTGCACACCGTAATCTAAATGACGCACGCGGTTGTCATCGACGCCGCGGTTGTTCTTAAGTACTAGTAATGACTCAACTTCTAAATGCCAAATTGGGTAGAACAGGGTAGCAGCACCGCCACGTACGCCGCCTTGAGAGCACGACTTAACCGCGGTTTGGAAATACTTATAAAAAGGCAAGCAACCTGTGTGGAATGCTTCACCGCCACGAATTGGGCTACCTAAGGCGCGAATACGACCGGCGTTGATGCCAATGCCTGCGCGCTGGCTAACGTATTTAACGATAGAAGATGCCGTGGCATTGATTGAATCTAAGCTGTCATCACACTCTATCAATACGCAAGAGCTGAATTGACGCGTTGGGGTGCGCACACCAGACATGATAGGTGTTGGCAATGAAATCTTAAAGCTTGAGGTCGCATCATAAAAATCTTTGATGTACTTAAGGCGCGTTTCGGCCGGGTAGCGAGCAAACAAACACGCCGCCACTAAGATGTAAAGGAACTGGGCGCTTTCGTACACTTCGTGAGTGACGCGGTTTTGCACTAAGTACTTGCCTTCAAGCTGCTTAACCGCAGCGTAAGAGAAGTTCATATCGCGCCAGTGATCGATATAAGTATCCATCACTTCAAGTTCTTCACGGGTATAATCAGTAAGAATGTTTTTGTCGTATTTACCAAGCTCAACTAAACGGGTGACGTGATCAACAAGTGATGGCGGCTCAAACTGGCCATAGGCTTTTTTGCGCAGGTGAAACACCGCAAGACGAGCGGCAACGAACTGGTAATCAGGTGCCTCTGGGGAGATAAGATCCGCCGCAGCTTTAATGATGGTTTCATGGATGGCTTCGGTGGGGATACCATCGAAAAATTGCAGATGAGATCTCAGCTCAACTTCAGAAACCGAGACATTTTTTAATCCCTTGGTAGACCAAGTAATTACGCGGTGGATTTTATCCAAATCTATGGATTCACGTTCGCCACTTCGTTTGGTGACTGTCATATTGGTATTCATTAAAGAGAGGCCCTGTTGCTATCTTTTGATCACTAAAAGCGTTTGCGCAGGGCTTAGGCCTGCGAACGCGATGGCGGCTAAACTAGCCAAGTAAATTCAAAGTAAAACGACGCACCTTGTCATGTTTACTTTGTCTTGAATAGTGGCTTAGAACATGAGTGACACACAAGATATAGTGTTAAATAAATTTTGTACCTACAAGATAGTGAGTTTGGCCACTATTTGCAAGCAGGTTTTTTTTAATAAGTTGTGGATATCTTGAGGATAACGAGTAGCGTTAGTAGCGGCTAACCCTAGAGCTCAAATTGAGCTAGGTTTTCAAAGCTGAGAACAAAACTTAATCATTTTTTCGCTTTGTTTTGATCGCTAAAATAAGCAGCGATCGATTTCTGCAGACATCTTTGTGATTGATCTTTCCTGTGAAATAAGATCGCGGCTAAATGGACCATGCTAAGCAACAAAACACGCCATGACGGTAGCAAGAAGTAGACGGTCGCTTCGCTTTCCCGTGGTGAAGCGTCATGGTTCACCTTCTTAGCAGTTGTGTATCTGTTAGCCCTTAAAAGATTATCAATCTGACTTTGCAATCAGGCAGCATTTCCAGCCATTAACCAAACTGGTTTGGGACAGGAGTTTGTTATACACCAAAATAACTTAATTCCAGTGTTGCGAGTACAGGCTTGCCATGGCCCATTTCTTTCATAAAAAGTCTCACCGACACGCGTGCTCTTGATTTAAATCAAATACCTCCCTGTAGCTCGCTTCGACGTCCTGTCTCAGACGGTCGTCTCGCAAACACTCATGGTTCACCTTTTCAGTTTTGTATATGTTGACTCAAAAGACTGCACCCAAAATTAAACAATGATTGCCACCGTTAAATTGTGGAAGCAGTGCATCGTCAGTTTAGAAAGCTAACCAAAACCAAGGGGGGTTTTACCAACGAGAACAGTTTACTCAAGATAGTTTGTGCGGGTTTCATATTGAAGACCATTGCGCGTTCGACTCACCCGATGCAGAATTGGAATTTGACACTATCGCAGCTATCAATCCATTTCGAAGGCCGTTTGGACGAATATATCATTCTGTGAAATTAACCAGACACAGAATTATTAAGGCCCTCCTTTGGTGAATGAGTAATCGAAGTGCTGAATCTTTCTAGCCAGTTTTTTGCTTTATTTATGTTAAATGCTTTTGTTCCATATCCGGTAGAAAGGATTTCTTCAGGTAAGAACTCGTCAAACTTATCTACTCGTTTTTCTAAAACACTGCGAGCGAGCTCTGTTGCGTTAGGTATATCTGTACTTGCCAAGGAGTGTAAGGTCGCCGTAACATCACTTAAAGATGCTTTACTCACTTCGATAACCCCAGCATAAGCGCCTGCTTCATATCCATGCATAATTAGCAGAGCAGCTATCGTATTTACCGTTTTGTCACCAAGCCACGTAAAAATATAGGTACTATTACCATGCTGCAGCAATACGTTATGCGTTAAATTGGTCTTCCTAAAAAACGCCATGCTTTCCTGAAATAACGCCCTAGCGTTCGCATCGGCAAAATCTATCTTCTGATCTGCGACAGATATTCGGTAATCGCCTTCACAGAGAATTTGGAACATCTCCTGACGCACAACATCATGTACCGACATGCCACTACCACCAAATTTGGGTGGTTTCCCACCTTTGGCATGTTCAACATAAATGGTCTTTTTGTCGCTATCTATGTCTTTAACTATCCATCTTTTGCCGCCGAATATGATGTGCTGACCAACTAACACCAAAGAATCGATAGGCAGCGTACCCAGAGTTTTGGTGCCGCTGATAATCCTAAACTCTTCTGGCGTTTTGAATACGGCATAAAATGAGTAGTGGCTGGTAATACGCTCACCTAACACGCCTAAAACCAGCTCTCCACTACCAAGCTGGGTAATTAACTCTGTGCTACCCATATGCAGCAGAACGGCCTTGTAGTCTTCTACAGCAATGTGTTGGAATGGGCCCTCTTTACACAGCAGGTTGAACAGCTGATCAGCTCTAATCCCTCCCCATTGTGCAAGAACAGCAAGGATCTGATGTAAAAGAGTAGAAAAGTGGTGAAGGGATGTATCTGCCGGCTCGTACCATTTACTGCTAATCAATAGCCTGATCATTGCAAATGACTGTATTAGCTCCAAACGGAGATTATCAATAACACTTGAATCTTTAGTCAGTTCATCTTCTGCAATCAACATGCGCAGAATAGATGGGCCACCACGTCGCCCGGCACGTCCCATCCTTTGGCGAAGGCTTGAAACAGAGTGGGGAGCGGTTACCTGGACAACCGAATTGACTTTTCCGATGTCGATACCCAATTCCAACGTCATGGTACACAAAGCAGTTGTGGGATATTGCTCTTGTTGAAGGCGCTTTTCGAGGCTTTCCCTCAGTTCCTTCGATAACGAACCATGGTGTGGAAAAAATTCATTTGGCACCGACAGTTGATCACATAAGTCACTCAACGTTGCAGCTATGCTCTCAGTTCTGCTCCGGCTATTTGCAAATACTAAATGGTTACTTCCACGGCAAAATTTGAAGAGATCTTGGCAGATCTGATATTCGGCATCGACTGGCATCTCGGGATCTAACAAAGCAGGATTTAGGTACCCCTTGATTTGGACCTTGAGAGTCGATGTCGAACTTGAATCCCGGATAATTCTGCAGGGTAAAGATTGATTTGGCCGCAGTGATAACGGGACTTTATCTAGCTCGCCAAGTGTGGCACTCAATGCCACTCTGGGAATTGGTGTTTTTAAGCGCCCGAGCAGATGTTCCAGCCGGTGCAGCAGCGATAATAAATGATGTCCGCGCTCTGAACTCAAAAAGGCATGAAATTCATCTATCACAATGTATTTTAAAGATGAAAATGCGGACTTTACCCAACTGGCATCACGAATAAGTAGAGACTCAAGTGACTCTGGCGTGATCAAGACAATACCTGCAGGTGATGCCTTTAGCTTATTTTTTCTGCTTTGTGGACTATCGCCATGCCAGGGTGTGACCGGCATATTGAGTAAATCAGAGAGGCTTTCCAAACGCCTGTCTTGATCATTGATCAAGGCTTTAAGTGGGCTGATATAGAGAATACCTACCCCATTTTCTTGAGCCGAAATCGCGCTAATGGCGGGAAGAAAGAAAGCTTCCGTCTTTCCCGCTGCAGTTGACGCACTGATTAAAACATCGGTGTTTGCGGATAGTATCGGCTCAATGGCCAGGCACTGGATTTCTCTTAGGCTGGGCCAACCTTGCTGGAAAATCCAGCGTTGAACTCTGATATCAAGCTTCTCATGTTCGTTTCTCATAGCTTAAAGTCAGCCAACTCTTCCTCTGTTTCTTCGATATCGAGCTCTACATCAGAAGGCTTCTCCTCTTCGATTGCGACAGAGGCGACCAAGTTACTCCATGCTATACTTGGATTTTGATCGATGACAGCAAGCATATCTAAAAATGCTTTTATTGTGTTTCTGGGCGTTCTGAAATAAGCATCCCCGATAGTTTGACTACAGTGCTTTAGAAACGCTTTTAAGGATTCATCAGGAACAAGATACTTACTTTCATCACCTTCAGCATGTACGTGGCGTAAGTTTTTAAGCAAGATATAGAGCTCTTCCGGGGTCAAACTTGCAAGATGCAATGCGGGAGATGAGTAATCGATAACACCAGCTTGTTTAGCAAAGGTGTTGCCAGCAAGCCTGGATTGCAGCGCTTCATAGCTATAAAGACCTTTCCTTGGGTCGAGAAGGAACTCAGGTGTTCCGCCAAGCAAGAAACCCAAGTGCTCTGCTGTACCTTGGAGACAGTCATTAAGAATTCGCAATATTTGTTCGTAGTTTGACGTTCTGGCGGTGGTGTTGTTAAGTTTATAAAGATTCACCATCTCATCAAGGTTTACCAATAACCCCTGATAACCAGCTTGGCGAACAAAAAGACTCATTAACTTAAGCGAGTCATAAAAAGATGCATCCGATATGATGGTTCTTACATCAAGGTCATTACGGGCATCTGTCTTAGTCGAGTATTCAGCACGCAACCACCTTATGGCGTTCACTTTTAGTGCTTCGTTATCGGCTTCATGACCATTCCAATAGGCCTCAATAACCTTCGCAAAATCATATCCACCAACAAGCTCTGACAGTGACGACAGCTTTTCATGAATAACGGCATTGATGCTTTTACCGCTGCTGTCTGCTGCCATCCGAGCTTCTGTGATAAATTTTTCCACAACACTTGTCAATGCATTGCCATCCGGCTTATTGCGTGTGGACATGTTACGCATAAGCTCTGAATAAAGATTTCTTGCCTGGCCAGCCGAGGCATGGATCCGCCTGACCGGTGACAAGTCGGCATTGATAGTCACCAGCTTTCTTTCTAACGCAATAGCTCTTACTACACTCAAAAAGAATGTCTTCCCCGAGCCATACTCACCGATAATAAGCCTGAAGGCAGAACCACCGTCTGAGATCCGTTCAATATCTTGAATCATAGCTTTTAGTTCATTCACTCGGCCGACTTGAATATGTTGGATCCCAACCTTGGGTGTTACACCAGATTTCAGAGATTGGATAATTGCGTCTCTTTCCTTAGCTCGAATTTTCTTAACAATCATCATTTACTCCTTTAACTCTTCAACAATTTCGAGATCAACATAGATATCACCATCGTCATCCAACACCGGTGCATCGACTTTTTCGTATGCCCAATCATTAATCGTTTCGATAGCACCATCAACCATCAGTTGGAGTTTAATGCAAAGCTCGTTAACGTCATTACGAGCCCATACAGCTTTAGTGATTAGCGCGTCAAACAATGCTTTATGAGTTATATTCAGACCATCTGGCTTAGTCGCTAATGAACTTTTTTGCTCAGGTTCTGGTTCATCATCCACAGTAAAGATATTTGCTAACATTGACTTGGCATCACTGGTATCACTCTCATGCATTGCAAGAATGTCTTCATCCAGCTGGAATACATCTTTATTTGGGCCAACGTCTGACGTCGAAGATGATGTTGGTCTCCTAGTCGTTGTTACGTTGTGAACGTCACTTGCAACCAGTGATTTATCGAGCCCCAATGAGGTATAAAGCTTTTCAATTTGTTTTATTTCCGACGGTTCAACCTTACCGTCAGCAAGAGCAATGGAAATGATAAGTTTCTTCAAGAACTCGGTTTGGTTGGAGTTTAATAACTCTATTCTTGCACTCAATCCTACGGTGTTAGCAGGGCTATTTAATCGCCAAGTAAGATAAGCTGACAAGGAGTTTTTCTCCGTTGGCGACAATTTATCATCATGCTCAATAAGCTTGCGAAGAGTTTGCTCTTCATCAATATCAACAGTGCCGTCAATGGTCGCCACCATCGCACCGAGCCTTAATGCGAGCATTACCTGATGAAAGGCTGGGCGAGGCTCAAAAAACTCTCCATGCCCAGGCGAAAACAATACGATATTTCCGTCTACTTTGAATTTGGTGAAATGAAAACGTTGGTCGGGTGCAATACCAATATCAGCTTTAGTTGCGAGATTAGTCAGCAGTTCAATCTCTTTTTTATTAATGGCTTTTGGCAGTGGCATTCCTGTTTGGGACCAAAACTCTTGTACTGTTGTTAACCCCATATTGTTCTGGATTAATTGCTCAGCCCATTGCTTAAATGATTCGATAACTGGGGAGTTTGATTCATTTACCAGCTCTTTAGGCAACAGCATTAAAGCCGCAATATCATTCTCAGAGGTATCTGCTTTACCCAAATAGCGACTGTAACTGTTCAGTTCTTCTGTACACAGCTCTGCAATGGGAATGAGTTTATTTATTGGTGCTTTTAAAAGACTTGGATCCGGTAGATCGTGTTTATTGATTTCAACACTGTGAATACCATTACTCGCTGAATGGTATGTCAGTGAGAGCTTGGTTTTATTTGGCTTAACCGAAATTCCATCGCCAAATTTTTTAGTAAATCTTATATTGAACAGCTTTCTGAACTCGTCTTCACATCTTCGCGCTGGCGTTTTCAGAGAATACTCAAACGTATTTTTTAACCACTCTAGTGCAAGATCTGCATCAACTGGCTGATTGTTTGCTATCGTAGTTGCAAGTTTAACTTTGAATGACAATCCATTGCTTGTTTCCGGGATTTCCTTCGTTCTGTGTTTAAGCAGATCGGGTCTGAGCAAGGCCATTAATTCCAGGAAATTAGCCGAATATCCCCTAAAAGAACGGTTCGCATTGAACACTTGGTTAAGGCGTAGTACCTCTTCAAATATCGTGAGGAACTCTTGATCTGAAACCAGCTTATTCGCTCGGTTTTCAATAATTCGTCTCTCGAACCCATAGAAGTAGATGAATACGTACCCAATGGGGGTGGTTGGTTCTGAACGATCAGAAGCTAAAAAATCGAGATACGCCCCTCTACAACCTTCTGAAAGGGAAGCATAACTTGGCCAGTACCCGAAGGATTCATCGGTATATAATTCAGATCCGATGTTCACTGACATCAGCAGTGCTGGCAGCTTATCATCGACCAAAGAGGGCTCGGTGCCATAGCCCGAGAGGGACTCCATAACCCCACCAAAATAAAAAAGCCCTCTGGTAAATCGCCTTCCATTAATTGTCAGTTGTTCACTTTCTCCAACCCAGCGACCTTTCTGTTTATTGGTAGATTTTTCTGTTTCTCTGCCAAAACTTGTATGGACTGTGAAAGTCGCAAGGTCGTCATTGTCATTACTAGAAGAAATAGTTGTAGATCGAGAGCTAGTTGAGTAGCTGCTTTGAATATCTGGGGTGACAGGTTTACTGCTGGTGGAGCGAGTAATTGAGCTGCTTTTAGGTTTTCCTGATACAAGCTTGTACAGAAAATAAATGATGACGATCCCTATCACGAATTCCATTTTATTGTCCTTATAATGGTCAGGAAATAAGCGAAAAATATTCCTTGGGGCCTATGTTTACCGAAAACAACTACTTTTACAATATCTTATTTCTTATCAGAGTTAAGTTGCATTCAATCATGTGCTCAACATACAGATATTCATCTGCATGCCCAGGTTGAGTTTGGCAAACTCCGGACCTCATTTTAAGTCTTAAAAGGGTTTAGAGCCTAGATTGGTTGACATTGTAGCATTACAAAATCATGGGCTGTTCTAAGTAACCTTGGTGCAAAAATGTGTCAGAACTTAACTATGATGCACATACCGAAATATGCCTGTTGATAAAAGCTAAATGGCAACTCCGATGCTAATGAGAGGGGGTTGGGCTAAATGGCTCGGGTGCGTGAGCAGCAGGGATGCTGCGCCCGAGCCCACAAGGACGTGTTGACGGCGTCACTCGAGACGTTAGTCCAATGGCTGAGATCGCCAGTTGAATTTTTGCTTAACCCATTGCTAAGAAAACAGCGCTGTTACCTCAAACGCGCTATTAAATTGGTATTCAGACGGCCAAGAGGCGGGCTCATCATCACGGGCCAAATACCCCCACAGGGCAATACCGCCTTGCATATTGGCATTGCGCGCGGCTTGAAGGTCACGCAGTGCATCGCCTAAATACAAGATGTGCGCGGGCGCCACAGCAATCTGCTGGGCGGCCAATAACATGGGCGCGGTATGGGGTTTAGGATGAAGCGTGCTATCGCCACTGATAATGCAGCCAAATTGGTCGGTTAGGCCTAAGGCATGGATAAGTGGTCTTGCAAAACGGGCGGGCTTATTGGTCACTATGCCAACGGGCAGGCCTTTACGTTTAAGCTGGGTAAGTAATGCCGCTATACCATCAAATAACTGGCTCTGCTGACCATTAATGCGCAGGTAATGCTCAAGCAGCCCTTGGCGCACGTTGGCTTTTATGTCCTCATTGGCATGAAGAATGGCCGCGTTGACCATGGCCATGCTGCCATGGGAGGCAAAGGGGCGGATAAACTCAGGCGATTGGCGCTCAAAGCCTGCATCGTTAAGGCTTAAGTTAAGCGCTTCAATTAAGTCAGGTGCGGTATCGACCAAGGTACCGTCTAAATCAAACAATACCGCCTTAATTTCTGGGTTATTCGTCAAGTGCTGAGCTGCTAACTGCTGAGATAGTGACATTAATCGGCCATCTTCTGCGTGGCTATCATGTAGTTCACCTCAAGGCTTTTGGTGTAGCTAAAGATAGAGGTTAGTGGGTTAAAGCTAATGCCTAGGGCATCTTTACAGATTAAATCAGTGTTATCTACCATGGCCATGAGTTCAGAAGGGCGAATAAACTTGCTGTGATCGTGGGTGCCAATAGGTAACAGCTTTAATAGATACTCGGCGCCTAAGATGGCTTGCACGTAAGAGAGCATATTGCGATTAATGGTTGAGAAAAACACAAAACCACCAGGTTCTACCATGTCACAACAGGCTTGAATGACGGATTGCGGATTGGGCACATGTTCCAGCATTTCCATACAGGTCACCACTTGATAGTGATTGGCATGAGTTTCACTGTGAGCTTCTGCGGTAATTTGGCTATAACTTAGCTTGACCCCAGACTCCAGTGCATGCAGGCGAGCAACTTCCAGCGGCGCTTCCCCCATGTCGATACCGTCGACCTTAGCACCGAGCTTGGCCATGCTTTCAGATAAAATGCCGCCACCGCAGCCAACGTCTAGCACCTTTTTATCAAACAGGCCGCCACAGGTGCTGTCGATGTAATTAAGTCTTAACGGGTTGAGCTGATGTAAAGGCTTAAATTCTCCGTTGGGATCCCACCAACTTTGTGCCATGGCTTCAAATTTTGCGATTTCTGCTGGGTCAACGTTAGCTTGATTCATTTACGCCTCTTGTACCTGAATAATGACCTAAGCGCTTGCCTAAGGTTTTGATTATCTTCTAGGCGGCATTATAGCCTTTGAATGAGACTAAAGTCCTGTGCTAATAAATCGCGAACAGGCAATTGATTAATTAATCGACAAAACAGCCATTAGGCAGCTAAAAAGTGTGCTTAACCGGCGAAAAATAGCCCAAATTGGCTGATGTTACAGCGCGAATGTCAGCGGTAATCTTGCTGAATATATTCATGTTTATCATTCTTTTATGATCTACAAAGGATTAACTGCGTCTTAGCCCTAGCGACAATAAATATCTGTGTTAGAATGCCAAATCACGTTTTTGAGCTCGGCGATAAATGGAATCATAATTGCCGGCTAATTTTCAGGGGAACGAGCAGTTTATGACTGATCTGGCATCATCTATTTCGCCAATTAATATCGAAGACGAACTTAAGAATTCTTACCTTGATTACGCCATGAGCGTAATCGTAGGCCGTGCACTACCGGACGTTCGTGATGGCTTAAAGCCAGTGCATCGCCGGGTGCTATTCGCCATGAGCGAATTAAAGAACGATTGGAATAAACCTTATAAGAAATCCGCTCGTGTGGTCGGTGACGTAATCGGTAAGTATCACCCCCATGGTGATAGCGCTGTATACGACGCAATTGTTCGTTTAGCGCAGCCGTTTTCACTGCGTTACACCTTGGTCGATGGTCAAGGTAACTTCGGTTCGGTAGACGGCGATAGCGCGGCAGCAATGCGTTATACCGAAATCCGTATGCAGAAATTAGCCCATTCACTATTGGCTGATCTTGAAAAAGAAACCGTGGATTTTGTGCCTAACTATGATGGCACTGAAATGATCCCTGCGGTATTGCCGACACGGGTACCTAACCTGTTAATTAACGGTTCATCGGGTATTGCCGTGGGTATGGCAACCAATATTCCGCCACATAACTTAACGGAAGTGGTTAAAGGCTGTTTAGCCTTAATCGATGAGCCAAGCTTGTCCATTGAACAGTTGATGGAATATATCCCAGGTCCAGATTTCCCAACGGCAGCGTCTATCAACGGTCGTAAAGGCATTATTGATGCCTATAAAACCGGTCGCGGCCGCGCGGTTATGCGCTCAAAAGCTGAAATTGAAACCGAAGACAATGGCCGTGAACGTATTATCGTTCACGAAATTCCGTATCAAGTGAACAAAGCCCGCTTAATCGAGAAAATTGCTGAGCTAGTTAAAGATAAGAAAATCGAAGGCATTAGCGGTTTACGTGATGAGTCTGATAAAGACGGCATGCGTATCGTGATTGAAATCAAACGCGGCGAAGTGGGCGAGGTAGTATTAAACAACCTTTATGCTCAAACTCAGATGCAGTGTTCTTTTGGTATTAACATGGTGGCGTTAACTAACGGCCAACCTAAGTTATTTAACCTGAAAGAAATGCTTGAGTGCTTTATTCTTCACCGCCGTGAAGTGGTCACCCGCCGTACCGTATTTGAACTGCGTAAAGCCCGCGAACGTGCGCACATTTTAGAAGCGTTAGCCATAGCACTGGCAAACATTGACCCGATCATCGCGTTAATCAAAGCCTCGCCAACGCCAGCTGAAGCTAAGCTGCAATTAGTTGCACAAGGTTGGGAACTCGGCCATGTACAAGGCATGCTTGAAAAAGCCGGCGATGATGCAGCGCGTCCTGAATGGTTAGAGCCTGAGTACGGCATACGTGATGGCCAATATTTCCTTACTGAGCAGCAAGCCCAGGCGATTCTTGAGTTACGTCTTCACAGATTGACCGGTCTTGAGCATGAAAAAATTCTGTCTGAATATGAAGAATTATTGATTGTTATTGCGGGCTTATTGCTTATTCTTCGCAGTCCAGAGCGCTTGATGGAAGTCATCAAAGAAGAGCTTGAAGAAGTGCTTGAGCAATATGGCGATGCACGCCGCACTATCATCAACGAAAACGAAATTGATATGAGTCTTGAAGATCTTATCAATGAAGAAGACGTTGTGGTGACCTTGTCTCACACAGGTTATGCCAAGTATCAGCCGTTATCTGATTACCAGGCGCAGCGCCGAGGGGGTAAAGGCAAGGCTGCGACTAAGGTAAAAGATGAAGATTTCGTTGAAAAGCTGTTGGTGGCTAACACTCACGACACCATTTTGTGCTTCTCAGACTTCGGTAAGATGTACTGGCTTAAAGTGTATCAATTACCCCTTGCGAGCCGTACAGCCCGTGGTCGGCCTATTGTTAACTTGTTGCCGCTATCCGATGGCGAGCGCATTACGGCAATATTGCCAGTACGTGAATACGCCGATGATAAGTTTATTATCATGGCGACCTCACACGGTACGGTGAAGAAAACCGCATTAACAGCGTATAGCAATCCAAGAGCCAACGGCATTATTGCGGTGAACTTAAAAGATGGCGATCAGCTGATTGGCGTTGATATTACTGACGGCAGCGACGACATCATGTTGTTCTCTAACGAAGGTAAAGTGGTACGTTTCAACGAGAAAGCGCGCGATTCTGAAACCGGTGAAGTTAAGATTGACGCCGAAACTGGCGAAGAAATTATTGCACTGCGTCCAATGGGCCGCACCGCAACCGGCGTTCGTGGTATTAAGCTTGAAGATGGCCAGAAAGTGGTGTCACTTATTGTGCCTAAAGGCGATGGCGCTATCTTAACTGTGACCGAAAACGGTTACGGCAAGCGTACTGAACTGAATGAATACCCAGCGAAGAGCCGCGGCACTAAAGGTGTGGTGTCTATCAAGGTCACAGAACGTAACGGCGCTGTTGTTGGTGCTGTGCAAGTGGGTGAGTTTGATGAAATTATGCTTATCAGTGATAAAGGCACCTTAGTGCGTACTCCAGCTGAAGGCGTATCTATCATAGGCCGTAACACTCAAGGCGTAACCATCATTCGCACCGCAGAAGACGAAAAAGTCGTCGGTTTGCAGCGCATTGAAGAAATTCAAACTGATGAAGTTCTCGATGCCGACGGCAACGTGATCGTGCCTGCTGAGTCTGTGGATGGTGATGAGCTAAGCGTTGGAAGCGTTGATAGTAACGCTGAAGCTGCTGCTCAAACAGACACTGCTGAAGACGAGCAAGAATAAACTTCTTGTTTGACTTTAATGCCACAACGAGCGCCCTAGGGCGCTCGTTTTATTTTGCGGAAAAAATATCATCTAAAACAACCGATAAAGGCCTATTCAAATACAGAGTAAATACTTTAGTATTGGATGATTAGCACATTAGTTTTGATCTTGAGGAGTATGCAGTGAGCCGTATTTACAACTTTTGCGCGGGGCCAGCCATGTTACCCGCAGCCGTGATGCAAAAAGCCCAACAGGAATTACTCGATTGGAACGGCCTTGGCGTCTCCGTGATGGAAATTAGTCACCGCAGCAAAGAGTTTATTGCCTTAGCTGAGCAAGCCGAAGTGAATTTACGTCAGCTGATGAATATTCCTAATCACTACCATGTGCTGTTTATGCACGGCGGTGGCCGCAGCCAGTTTTCCAACGTGGTGAATAACTTTCTTGGCGAGCACGGCCGGGCGCTGTATCTTGTTAGCGGTCAATGGTCAAAATCAGCTGTTGAGGAAGCGCAAAAGCTAGCCGGTGAAGCGCAAATTGATGTGCTCAATATTGTCACTAAGCTCGATGGCCTTAATCAAGTGACATTACCTGACTTACACAGCATCAAAAAAGATTACCGCTATGTGCATTATTGCAGTAATGAAACCGTAGATGGCATTGAAATATTTGATGAACTCGACAGTCCTTGGCCAATCGTGGCCGATTTATCTTCGACAATCATGTCCCGTGAGATTGATGTTAGCCGTTATGGGCTCATTTATGCTGGCGCCCAGAAGAATATCGGCCCTTCGGGGTTATCCATAGTTATCGTGCGTGATGACATGCTAAAGCTTGCAAGCTTACCGCAATCCTCAGTGATGGATTATCGCATCGCGGCTGAAAATGGCTCAATGTTCAATACCCCGCCGACCTTTGCCTGGTACTTGGCCGCAGAGGTGTTTCGCTGGCTCAAAGCCCAGGGCGGTGTTGAAGCAATGGCAAAGATTAATCAGCAAAAAGCCCAGCTGCTATACGCATGTATTGATGATAATTCTTTTTATTGTAATGGGGTCGCTAAGCAGAACCGCTCCCAGATGAACGTTACGTTTCAACTCGCCGATGACTCCCTTGACAGTACATTCCTAGCAGAAGCTGAACGCGCAGGTCTTGTTGCCCTAAAAGGTCACAGGATAGTGGGCGGCATGCGGGCAAGTCTCTACAACGCCATGCCAATTGAAGGCGTACAGGCCTTGGTTGATTTTATGAATGCCTTTGCCGCAAAACATAAAGCCAATTAAACGCAGAAAAAAAAACCGCCATTGAAAGACAATGGCGGGTGAGTTTAAGCGTAACGGAATAGAGATCTCAAGATAGGCCTTCGGGCACGATAAAGTCTCGATTTAGGCGATTTTTTGCGCCTCTGATTGGCTGGCTAAGTATTCATCGAAGCTGCCTTGGAAGTTAATCAATTTTTTATCTTTAATGTCTATGATCCGCGTTGCTAGTGACGAAACAAATTCTCTATCGTGGCTTACGAAAATCAAGGTACCTTCGAAGTCTTTTAAGGCGTTATTCAAAGCTTCAATGGCTTCCATGTCCATGTGGTTAGTGGGCTCGTCCATGATAAGCACGTTGACGTCTTGCATCATCAACTTGCCAAATAATAGACGGTTTTTCTCACCACCTGAACAATTACGGGCTTTCTTGTTGGCATCATCTTCGGTGAACAGTAAACGGCCTAACATGCCGCGTACCATCAAATCGTTATGCTTAGGTAAACGCCACTGTGACATCCAATCCATCAGGGTAAGATCGTTATCAAAATCGGCGCTGCTGTCTTGGGGACAATAACCCACGGCCGCATTTTCTGACCACTTGACCACGCCTTCTTTATGGCTTAATTCGTTGACTAGGCAGCGTAAAAATGTGGTCTTACCCACGCCGTTCTCACCTATGATAGCGAGCTTGGCGCCGGCTTCTAAGATCAAATCGCCACCGGTAAATAGCATGCCTTCATCGAAACCATGGCCTAAGCCTTCTAGTATTAACGCTTGGCGGTGCATTTTCTTGCCGGCTTCAAAACGAATAGACGGGGTAATGCGGCTGGATGATTTAACATCATCAAGTTTAATTTTGTCCATTTTCTTAGCGCGAGAGCTGGCCTGCTTAGCTTTAGAGGCATTGGCACCAAAACGGTTAACGAAGTCTTGTAATTCATCGATTTCAGCGCTCTTCTTGGCATTTCCTGCCAACAATTGTTCGCGTAGTAAGCTTGATTGAGCCAAGAAGAACTCATAGTTACCTGGGTAAATGCGCAATTCGCCGTAATCTATGTCAGCCATGTGAGTACAGACAGCATTTAAGAAGTGCCTATCGTGAGAGATGATGATCATGGTGCATTTGCGCTTATTAAGCTCGGTTTCTAACCAACTGATGGTGTGAATATCCAAGTTGTTGGTCGGTTCGTCCAGTAGCAAGATGTCTGGGTTGGCAAATAGTGCTTGAGCCAATAACACCCTTAATTTTTTACCTGGAGGCACTTGCTGCATTAAGCCAAAATGCATTGACTCATCGATGCCTGCTTCGATTAATATTTCACCGGCGCGGCTTTCAGCGCTGTAACCGTCCATCTCAGCAAATTCGCTTTCAAGATCGCCCACTCGCATGCCATCTTCATCTGTCATATCAGGCTTAGCGTAAATGGCTTCACGCTCTTGCTTGACCTTCCACAGTTTCATGTCACCCATGATCACAGTATCAATCACGCTATGCTGCTCAAAGGCAAATTGATCTTGACTCAAGTTACCCACTTTTAAACCTGGGGTAATGGATACATTGCCTGAGGTTGGGGCTAGTGCGCCGCTTAATATTTTCATAAACGTCGACTTACCACAGCCATTAGCACCGATTAAGCCGTAACGGTTGCCGTGACCAAATTGCGCCGATATGTTTTCGAATAATGGCTCTGGGCCAAATTGCATGGTGATGTTTGCGGTAGAGATCAAAGCGGGACTTCCTAGGGTATCAATGAGATAAGGCGGCACGGGCCATTTATGTGAAACGGGGCAAGTGCCTAGAACTGGTCGCGCAGTATACAGACTAAGGCATCAAGATGCGAGTGGAACACTCAAGTATTAGCTAGATAGATGCCAGCAAGCAGCTTATTGCATAGCAGCGACGACATCACAGTAGGGCTACAGCGACAGGTAGATGCTTGATGATCAGAGTGTTGTTAAGGTCGGTCGTAATAGGGCTTGCAGTTTGACGGCGTTTTCTTCTGCGATGAGCCGTTCAATGGCTTGGCGTAGCAGTTGTTTGTCGTGTCTGCCGCTGTCTTGTGCTGATGCCAGTGGAAAGTGGTTGTACAGGCCATTGAGTTCTATATGGCTGCCTTGACAAATAACTTGTCGGATCACGTCTTTGCCTATGGCTTGATGACACCAAGCGATTTTATCAGCCAAGCTGAAGTGTTTTGCTGGGGACAACTCTTGGTGCAAGTTATCTATAAAAATGATTTGAGCTTCAGTAGTTCTTAGGGCTTTAGCTAATTCGGGTAATAATAAGTTGGGCATAATACTGGTCAAAAAACTGCCTGGACCTAGCAAGATCACCTCGGCGTTTAAAATAGCTTCACTGGCCTCGAAGGTGGCGCTCACTTGAGGTTCTAGCATCAAGGCAAGCGGCGCATCGCTCATGTCATCGACGCTGAGCTCCCCAAAAATTTTGGCACCGCAGGCACTTAATGCCACCAAGTGGGTGGAGTGCTCTGACATTGGAATAATGCGAGTGTCTATTTGTAACATATTGCGGATAAGATCCACCGCTTCCAATGGGCGCACACAGAGTTGGTCCAGCGCATAAAGGATAAGGTTACCCAAGTTATGGCCTTTGAGTTCGCTTTCAGTTTCGAACCTGTGATCCAATAACCGCGCGCCAAGGGATGGGCGGGTGGCAAGATGAGAAATACAGTTACGTAAATCTCCCCAAGCGATGGTGTTTTGATCTTGTCTTAATCTACCCGTGGAGCCGCCATTGTCCGTAGTGGCAACGATTCCTGTGAGACGTGGGCCAAGGGTAGATAATGCAGATAATACTCGGCCTAAGCCGTGGCCGCCGCCAATGGCAACCAAGTGCTGTACTGAATCGAGCTGATTTGTAACGGCTGAAATATGTTTACCCATGCAGGGATTTTCCTTAAAACCTGACAATGACAGGCCATTCTAATGTAAATTTAGCCAGTTTACCCTTTGCAAATGCAATAATTCAGATGCTTGTCTGAATTATGGCCAATGAGGCGGCATATTTGCGAGTAATGCATGATTTTATAGCGATTTCAGTTACACTGTTGCGCTGTTGCGCTGTTGAACTGGGTTCTAGGATGGATCATTTTTCGTTCAGCGAATTTGCAGCATCAATATTGTTTATCTTTAAAAACTCCAAGGAAACCCAGTTATGAAACTGTCAGGTCTAAGTACATGCCTACTGAGTGCGGTATTGGCGATTAACTCCGCAGGTGTCAGCGCGGAGACTGTCTCACTGGAATATGCAGGTTTCTATGACAGATTAAAACAGGTTAACAAACACAATTATCCCTTTGCGGAGCTGGCTTTTAGCGTACCCCAAACCGCTGACTGCACCATCATATCTGGCAATATCACCACAGTGAAGACCCGTGCACCACTGTCTTATGATGAGTCGCAACGGTTATTTTTGCCTTTTGATGCCGAGTTTAAATCAGATCGCGGCTTAATTAACCTAGAGATGGCAGGAAAAGCCGGCACTTGCGCTATCGCCATGCAGGTACGGGCAAAATCCGTGCAGCAAGACTACAGTCAAACAGAGTTACTGATGCTAAAAGCGGACATGGATGCACTACTTGATGGTTTGCAGGGGTTTCCGATGAAATATTTCAGAAAACCCTTAAGCGGCTTAACCTTTGAGTTTGCAACAGATGCAAAGCAGGGCACTGTAATAAGTACTGCAATCAGCCCAGTAGTACGTCTTAATGGCATTGAGCAGCAACTCACAGAACATGGGCGCTTTACCTTAACCAATGAGCAAATTGATCAATTAGAGCAGTTGCAGTTGAGTATTAAGCCACAGGTGATAAGCCCGCTGATTGATTAATAACTTTGGTTTTAGCGGCATAAAATTTCAGGCAATAAAAAACGCGCATTAGCGCGTTTTTTATTGCCTGAAACTTATCTATTGATAGAGTAAAGCTAGCAATAGCTATTAGAAGCTTGCAGAGCGTGGAGCACGAGGGAAAGGAATAACGTCACGAATGTTGTTAACACCAGTCACGTAAGACACTAACCGCTCAAACCCTAAGCCAAAACCTGCGTGTGGTACTGTGCCGTAACGACGTAAATCGCGGTACCACCAGTAATCTTCTTGGCTTAATTCCATTTCAGCAAGGCGCGCATCAAGCACATCTAAACGCTCTTCACGTTGTGCACCGCCGATGATTTCGCCTATGCCTGGTGCCAATACGTCCATGGCAGCAACGGTTTTACCGTCATCGTTGAGGCGCATGTAGAAGGCTTTGATGTCTTTGGGGTAGTTTTTAACTACCACAGGGGCTTTAAAGTGTTCTTCAGCTAAGTAGCGCTCATGCTCAGACTGTAAGTCGATTCCCCATTCAACGGCGAATTCAAACTTTTTGCCACAGTTTTTAAGGATTTCAACTGCATCAGTGTAATCCACTTGGGCAAAGTCACTGCTAACGAAGGCTTGCAGGCGCTCAATAACGGTTTTGTCGACACGCTCGTTGAAGAAGCTTAAGTCATCCATGCGCTCATTAAGCACGGCGTTGAAAGCAAATTTTAACATGTCTTCAGCTAACTTTGCTGCATCATCTAAGGTGGCGAAAGCCACTTCAGGTTCAACCATCCAAAATTCAGCCAAGTGGCGGGTGGTGTTTGAATTTTCTGCGCGAAACGTCGGGCCAAAGGTATACACTTTTGACAGGGCGCAGGCATAAGTTTCAGCATTCAACTGACCCGATACCGTAAGGAAGGATTCTTTACCGAAAAAGTCCTTGTCGTAATCCACTTTACCCGCTGGTGTGCGCGGCAGGTTTTCCATGTCCAGTGTTGAGACACGGAACATTTCACCGGCGCCTTCACAATCAGAAGCCGTAATCAGTGGGGTTGATACCCAAATAAAACCTTGCTCGTGGTAGAAGCGGTGAATGGCTTGAGACAAGCAGTTACGCACTCGTGCTACGGCGCCAATGATGTTAGTTCTTGGGCGAAGATGGGCAAGTTCACGTAAATGCTCGATAGAATGGCGTTTAGCTGCCATAGGGTAAGTATCGGGATCATCAATCCAACCCGTAACTTCAACAGCAGTCACTTGCAGCTCGAACGCCTGACCTGCGCCAGGGGATTCAACCACATCACCAGTCATGACAACAGAGCAACCGGCAGTAAGCTTAAGCACTTCATCGTCGTAATTGGGTAAATTATTAGGCACAACGCCTTGGATAGGATCGAAACACGAACCGTCATACAGGGCTAAAAATGAAATACCAGCTTTAGAATCACGACGGGTTCTAACCCAGCCACGTACAGTGACTTGTGAACCGACAGCATGATCACCGTTAAATACAGACGCGACAGATGCAATGCTCATTGTTGCTTAACTCTCCAATGGATCGAAATAAGATAAAAAAGTGCATTTATCTTACCTTGCTGGAGACATTTAACAAGCTGTAAACGCTGATCTATAGAGATTATCAGTCAAGTTTTTGTTATCGTATCTAAATCGGCTTAAAAAAGGCGAAAACTGATTAAAAATAGTGCAGTATCTAGCTGTAATAACGTTAAACAACGCCAGCCAAAGGTAGACTCAGTGGCAAATAAGGATTGATGGCATGAATAAGGTACGAGTTTTTCAGGCAATACTAACGCTGCTATCTATCGCGGGCTGGGCATTGGCCGTGTATGCGTTATTGGTTTTTGGCGAAGCGAGACCTGACAGGGCGGTGGGATACTTCCTTAGCAAAGGGGTCGCTGTCAGGCTAGAGTGGGATCCAGCATTAACTGTGCAATTGGAATATATTATATGGGCCTGTGCGGCCATCAGTTTTGTCAATTTAGCGTTTAACTTTTATGTCTCAAGCCACAGTAAAGTCGGCTATTGGGTCAATATTCCCTTGTTGTTTTTAGTGTCTTTGGCGGCTGGCCTGTATATCCGTTACGTGGTTTAATCGTCAGTATTGCATTGAGCTTAAATACTCGGCGCATCATTACTAATGTGGCGGCAAAGTAAGTCTATAATCGCCGCTGTTACCCCCCAAATGAAGCGATTCTCAAATGGCATCAGATGCACTGTGTAGGTGTTGCCATTACGCACAAAACGTTTTTGATGGCGGTTTTCCTGCTGAATAAAGTAATGCAAGGGTACGGTAAAACAGTCTTGCACTTCGCCAGGGTCAAGCACCAGCTTAAACGGCTTCTCAATGATCCCAACCACAGGAGTGACATCAAAACCGGTAAAGGTTTTATGGGCTGGGAATTGCCCCAGCACTTCTACATTACTACTGACTAAACCAATTTCCTCATGGGCCTCCCTTAATGCGGTGGCAATATCATCCTTATCGTCTTGCTCCGTCTTGCCGCCAGGAAAGCTAATTTGGCCGGGGTGAGAGCGTAAATGCAGCGGTCTTTGGGTTAGCAGTAAATGCAGTTGTTGGTTTTTTTCGATTAAGGGAATAAGGACTGCAGCTTTTCGGCTCGGTATTTTGGTTGGTGCCGAAGGAATAATACTACTGAGCCGGTGTAAGCTATAGCGGGTTCTAAACTCATTTTTATCCATTAATATCCATCCCTCTACTTTGTCCCCAAGCTGTGAAACATAAATGTTGCTATTACTATCATACCACTGACTTCGAGTCTTGACTGCGACTGTCAGGTGGCACTCAGATCTTCGGCTATCACATGCTTGAGATAAATCACATTTGAAAGCTGTATTTGATATAGATCAAGGAAGCCTGCCAGAGAAAAGCATAATTTACAGGGGTTTTAAAACGAGTGTTTGATTTTAAACTTGCCTGTTGAGCAAAGCTCAGTCTCTAAGCTAAATAAGGCCAGTTATAAAAAGACACTTTTACCACTTTAAACCCTATGAATAAGGTCTTGCCATGTACGGTATTTTATTAAACACTCATATAGCCCTAGTGGTACTTAGTTTACTCAGCTTTATCCTACGAAGCAGCTGGGCTTATTTCTCCCCTCAGCTGTTAGCCAATGAGCTGGCACTTAAGGCCCACAAGGTCGTAACCTTACTACTACTCTTGTCAGCCTTACTCTTGTGCATTTCTATTGGACAATATCCCTTCCTAGAACCCTGGTTAACTGAAAAGTTACTCTTCTTAGGCTTGTATGTTGCAGGGGCTTTGTTTGCCTTTAACCCCAAGGTTTCCAGAAAAATACGCAGTGTTTTTGTGGTGTTTGCTAGCGCCAGCTTTGTGCTGATATTTATCATAGCCAAAACTCATTCGCCAATCTTTATCTCTTGAGCAACCAAGAGCAAGATCAAAGGCTAACTTGTTAAGCCGTTTGCATCAACATAGCGCAACCAAGTACGATTAACGCACTATAACAGTGCGTTAATCGTACTTGGTTTCTTTTCTCATTGGTTATTTATTGCCACCATTCACATTATTACACGAACAATAAATTTTCCGCACCATATACTATTTGCCTGATAACAATAGCTTTATTTAACTATGCTCTTAGTGATTAATTTTGTCATATTGCTGTCGCTAAACTGTTATCTAGGACTGGCATAGTAGCTGCTACATCACTATAGATGGGTTAAGCAGCAATGAGCTTTAATCAGCAATGGGTCTGCCAAGGGATGAAGGCAATATGGGACTGGAAAAGTTACTGTATTTACAGGGAATAGGGGCCGAGTTTATTGATTGCCTTGGTCATAAAGTGACTATAGAACACAAGGACAGGCTAGGCATTCTGGCGAGCATGTTATTGCACAAGCCATGGGAAGAGGGCGCCATTAATGCAGCGCACTTACTCCAAAATAGCTCAGTCCAAAATGGCTTAGTTCCAGCTAGTTTAGCCCAAGACGAGTTGGCACAGGCATTCGATGATGATTTTATCGATCAACGTATTTTTGACCTCGATGTTGCCCCTTGGTTTGAGCCAGTGCATGCTTTTCAATGGTGCTATCAGGATCAGCCAGCCTTAGATTTTTTCTTCCCTGAAAACGGTGCTCAAAATAGCGTCAATCAAGACGCTGATCAAAAGCTCTGCGTTAGCTTAATCTCAGCACAGGGGCACAAACGAGAATATCACTTTGCTATCCAAGATATGATCATAGTAGGGGATTATGTGTTTGGGGATACCCGTTTTTGTCATTACCGCTATGCCTTAGAACCTAATTCTCTTGAGCTGGGGTACTTTGACTTAAGCCTCACTTTAGACTCCAAAGTCAATGTTGCAGCACAGCCCCCAATAAGTGCTAGGGCAATAGAAGGAAGCGTACAAGATCAGCAGAATCGCTATCAGGGCAGGCTAATGCTAGCGCCGCGAAAGGCGTATTCGACTGATTTTGTGCACGCTAAGCGCCCTTGGGGTTTGAGTATTCAGCTCTATTCATTAGTCAGTGAGAGCCATTGGGGGATCGGCGATTTTGGCGATCTTATGTCTCTTATCTCTTTGACGAAAAACTGGGGTATTGACTTTATAACTCTTAATCCTTTGCATGCCTTAGACATAGCCAATCCAACTCATGCCAGCCCCTATAGCCCCAGTGATAGGCGCAGGCTTAATCCACTGTATATTCATATTGAAGCGGTAGCTGAATATGCTGAGATAAAAAATCAACTTGAAAGCCCACAATGGCAGCGGCGTAAACAGGCTATTAGCCAAGAAGATTTGATTGATTATGCGGCAGTACATGACCTTAAATATGATGCCTTCTTTATTATGTATGAAATATTTAGAACCAAAGAAAAGGCGGGTGACACAGCGAGATACCATGATTTTTTGGGCTTTAATGCTAAGGGGGGGCTTGAGTTAGATTCTTTTTGCCAGCATGAAGCTTGTCTCGGATGCGAAAAATTCACAGCAGAACCGCTCTTTTATGCTTATTTACAGTTTATCGCTGAGTCCCAATTAGCCGCTTGTCAGGCAAAGGCTAAACATCAAGGCATGAGTCTGGGGCTGGTGCGGGATCTTGCCGTTGGGGTTAAGGAGGCTGGCGCCGAAGTATTGCAAGTCCCTTGGCTATTTTGCCAACAAGCTAGCATTGGCGCACCACCAGATCCCTTCTCAATACAGGGACAAAACTGGGGGTTGCTCCCCCTAGATCCCAGTAAATTGAAACATTCTGATTATGAACATTTTATTCGATTAGTACGCAGCAATATGCAGTCATGCGGCGCCTTACGTATCGATCATGTGATGGGATTATTACGCCTATGGTGGTGGCCCCAACAGGCTGGTCCTGAGCAAAAGCTTGGCCACGGCGCTTATGTGTATTACCCCTTCGATACCTTGCTGGCTATTTTATGCCTTGAGAGTCATCACGCTCAGTGCCTCTTGATTGGCGAAGACTTAGGCACTGTGCCTCCTGAAATCATCTCCAGCCTTGCCAATGCTGGCATTTACTCCAACCAATTGTTTTATTTCTGTAAAGATCATGATGGCTTCACGGCGCCTGCTCAATATAAAGCTCAAAGCCTAATGATGCTGGCTAATCACGATGTACCGACTATGGCAGCTTGGTGGACAAAGGAAGATCTTACGTTACGTCTGAGCTTGTCCTTAATGACAGAAGATGAATTTCAACAAGCTTTGCAAAGCCGCAATCATGAAAAACAGACGCTGCTTGCTGGACTTATCAATGCAGGCCTTATTGATGCGACACATTTATCACTGGCCGAACATCAGGATTTAGATCTTAGTCGCTTAGATCTTCAGCAGATAAGCTTTGAGAGCATCATGGGGCCTTGGTGTGAATGGGTGGCAAGTGGTGAGAGTGGCTTGTTTTGTGTACAGCTTTGCGATCTTATCGCTCAAATCCATGGGGTTAATATTCCTGGTACATGGAAAGAGTACCCCAATTGGCGGCAGCGCTTATCCCTGAGTTTACAAGATATTTCACAAAGTTCTCAGCTGCACTCATGGGTAAAGACCATAGATAAAGCAAGAGATAAAAGCTAAATAAAGTGTCAAAAAACCTTGAGCACCAATACTTTGCTCATCAAGGATCACAATTTTTGCAAGTGCATTGTCTAAACATACCATCTGACACTGCCTAAGGAGGGCTAAATGGCAAAGCTAATGACATCACAGGATAAGCAGCATCAAATACATTCAGGTGTTGAAACTCTGGAAACGCCCCCTGAGCAGGACAGCACTGCCCTAGAGGAGTTGCGCCTAATCCAAGCATTTTTGAATTTACAGCTCCAAGATGTATTTTCCTTTTTAGGGCTACACAGCAGTGAACATCGCAAAGGATTAACACTGCGTTGCTTTTTACCTGGGGCATTGAATGTGGATTTGCTGGATAAAAGTAGTGGCCGTAAGGTCGCAAGCCTGACTCAATTTGAGACTAGCGGACTTTTCAGCTCACAACTTCGCCGTGTTAACCCTTTTGCTTATCAACTGAGGGTAACCTATGGGCAATGTGAGCGGCTTGTGACTGATCCCTACCAATTTAATTGTTTGTTGCAAGATGATGATGTGTATTTATTCAACGAAGGCCAGCAGTTGCAAGCCTATCGTTTTCAAGGGGCAAACTGGCGTCAATATCAGGGCGTCACTGGGGTGCATTTTTGCGTCTGGGCTCCTAATGCTAGCAAGGTATCCTTAGTCGGTGATTTTAATCAATGGGATAGACGTCAGCATCAGATGCGCCGCCATATTGCCAGTGGCTTGTGGGACATTTTCATCACTGATGTGGAGCCTGGAGAGCATTATAAATTTGCTATCGAACAAGGTCACGGGCACTGGGAAGCAAAAGCCGATCCCTACGCTGTATCCATGGAAGGAGCACCGGGCAATGCTGCCATAATACCAGCCCAAGCTGGCCACAGTTGGCAAGATGATAATTGGTTAGCTAAACGCACCCAAACAGCTTGGCACAAGGCCCCGATATCCATTTATGAAGTGCATTTAGGCTCTTGGCGCCGTAACGGTGAGGATGGTGGTTTTCAACTGCAATATCAGCAGCTTATCGATGAGCTTATTCCCTATGTGCTGGATATGGGTTTTACCCATGTGCAATTAATGCCATTAAGTGAATACCCTTTCGAAGGGTCTTGGGGATATCAGCCAGTAGGGCTTTATGCTCCGAGTCACAGGTTCGGCAATGCCTTAGCACTTAAGGCATTTATCGATGCCTGCCATCAGGCAGGCATAGGTGTGCTACTCGACTGGGTGGTGGCGCATTTCCCCCGCGATCCTCATGGACTAAAGCAGTTTGACGGTACTTATCTTTATGAGCATCAAGATCCTCGCAGGGGCGAGCATCCAGATTGGGATACGTTAATTTTTAATTACGGCCGCGCCGAAGTGCGAAGTTTTCTGCTCAGTAACGCCAATTATTGGCTCAGTGAGTTTCATATCGATGGGCTTCGTATTGATGCTGTCTCATCCATGCTTTACCTCGATTACAGCCGCGAAGAAGCCCAGTGGTTGCCTAATGAGCACGGGGGCCGTGAAAACCTAGAAGCCATTGAGTTTTTACAACAGCTCAATGCCAGCATGTATGCCGCCCATAGTGGCATAGTCATGATAGCAGAAGAATCTACGGCTTGGCCTGGCGTCACTCAGGCTACGTCACAGCAAGGCCTAGGCTTTGGTTTTAAATGGAATATGGGCTGGATGAATGACACCTTAAGCTACCTTAAACGTGACCCTATTTATCGCTGCCATCACCATAATGAATTGACCTTTGGGCTGATGTACGCTTTTAGCGAGCAATTTATCTTATCGGTAAGCCATGATGAAGTCGTTCATGGTAAAGGATCTTTACTGCATAAGATCCCAGGAGATGATTGGCAAAAATTCGCCACCTTGCGGGCTTATTACGGTTTTATGTGGGGACATCCGGGTAAAAAGCTGTTGTTTATGGGAGGAGAGTTCGGGCAGCGTGATGAATGGAACCACGATAAAAGTTTGGATTGGCACCTGTTGCAATATGCGCCACATAAAGGTTTGCAGGCATGGGTGCGCACTTTAAATGCCTTGTATCAAGCCCAAGAAGCCCTGTATCTCACCGACACTGAAGCCTCAGGGTTTCGCTGGTTAGATTGTGAAAATACCAAAAATAGTATCCTTGTCTTTATGCGTACTGGCGCAGAACCAGACTCAGCGCTGATTTTTATTATCAATATGACGCCCACACCCCATGATGATTTTCGCGTGGGTGTGCCTAAGGCTTGTCAATATTATCAAGTGGCCAACAGCGATAGTGCAGAATATGGCGGCAGCAACTTGGTGATGGACTGGGCTATCCCCTCAGAGTCTATGCCATGGCAGGGCATGGATAACAGCTTGTTGCTCACAGTACCGCCATTGTCTTGCGTGGTGTTAAGTGCACATAAAGTTGATGACACTGGATCCGAGCTTGAGCCGCACTTACTTCAAGGCAGATCACAAGGTGTAAGGGGATAACCATGAATATACTCGGTGCAGGCGTTAGCATCTTAGATAAAAAGGCGTTTGCGGTTAACCCTTTGGGCATTAGCATGTTAGCTGGTAAACCTAGCCCACTTGGGTCGACTGTCGATGATGGCGGAGTTAACTTTGCCATTTTTTCAGCCCACGCCACCCAAGTTGTGCTGTGTGTCTTTGATCAAAGCGGCACTAAGGAGTTAGCCCAATACAGCTTACCTCAGTGTACTAGACAAGTGTGGCACGGTTACTTGGCCGGAGCCCAAGCAGGATTGTGTTACGGTTACCGAGTGTATGGGCCATGGGAGCCAGAGCTTGGGCATAGATTTAATCCTAATAAACTCTTGCTAGACCCTTATGCTAAAAAATTAGTTGGTGAGGTCATAGAGCACCCAGCGCTTTATGCCTATGAGCCCAATGGCCATGATCCCAAGTCACTTATGCTAGATTTAACCATGAGTGACACTGATAGTGCCCCCTTTATGGCTAAATGTCAGGTAGTGGATCTCAATATGGCGCATCTTGCTCCTATCACTGCGCTTAATACTCCCCTTGAGCAAACTATCATCTATGAAATGCACGTTAAGGGCTTTAGTCAGCTAAATCCTGAGATAAGTCCACATTTAAGAGGCAGCTTTTCCGCCTTGGGCGAGCCAGCATCCATAGCCTATTTGCAACAATTAGGGATAACCGCGGTAGAGCTTTTGCCGGTACAGGCATTCCTCAGCGAAGCCTTCCTCACTGCGAAGGGCCTTAGTAATTATTGGGGCTATAACAGTATTGGCTTCTTTGCCCCGCACTCAGCTTACCTTAATCGAGGGGATATTTTTGAGTTTAGGGAAATGGTGTCAAAGCTTCATCAGGCAGGCATAGAGGTTATTTTGGATGTGGTCTATAACCACACTGCTGAAGGCAATGAACTCGGTCCAAGTTATAGCTTCAGAGGCATAGATAACGCTAGCTACTACAGATTAAATCAGGCTAACCCGCGCTATTACCTCAACGATACTGGTTGTGGTAATACGCTGAACCTTAATCATCCCCAAGTGCTAACCCTGGTGATGGACTCATTGCGTTACTGGGTTCAAGTCATGGGGGTGGATGGTTTTAGGTTTGATTTAGCCACTAGCCTTGGACGTGAGGCTTATGGCTTTGATAAAGGTGCTGGTTTTTTCGATGCCTTAGCACAAGATCCTGTGTTATCTCACGTTAAATTGATTGCCGAGCCCTGGGATATTGGCCCTGGTGGCTACCAGCTAGGGAATTATCCGTTAGCCTTTAGCGAGTGGAATGACAGGTTTAGAGACACAATGCGCCGATTTTGGCGCGGTGATATAGGCTTATTACCTGAATTTGCCCACAGATTTCATGGATCGAGTGACTTATTTGAACACAGCGGCCGCTCTCCCAGTGCCAGTATCAATTTTATCACCAGCCATGATGGCTTCACCTTGTTGGACTTACTCAGTTATCAAGATAGGCACAATCTGGATAATGGTGAAAAAAATCGTGATGGCCATCAAGAAAACTTTAGTGCCAATTACGGGGTAGAAGGCAGCACATCAGATAAAAATATTCTCGCCTGCCGTGCTCGCCAGCAGCGTAATTTACTTAGCTGCTTATTATTGTCCCAGGGAGTGCCCATGTTGTGCGCTGGCGACGAAACTGGCCATAGCCAACAAGGTAACAATAATGCGTATTGTCAGGACAACCCGCTGACTTGGCTCGATTGGCAAGAGTTTGATCAGACCTTGATAGGGTTCGTCGCAAGGCTTATTGAGATCAGAAAAGCATTTCCCGCCCTGTGTGCCCAGAAGTTTATTCACAATAGCCAATCTAGCACTGAGCCCAGTTTTGCTTGGTTTAGCCGTCAAGGGGAGGTAATGACTAAGTCTCACTGGAGTGAATGTCATAACAAGACTTTGATTTTAGTCTTGTCGGCGCCCAAAGAATACCCATTGCAACAAACAGAAGCGAATCAACCCAGTAGTGGGGAGCTTGAGCCACAGCAGGCCTTGCTGCTGATGCTTAATGCCGATGATAGCGCCCATGAATTTGCCTTTCCACAACTTGCCACTTTAGCACCTTGGCAATGTTTACTTTCAAGTGAAACTGCCGCCAATGAAGATGTTGATGCTACAGCACAATATTCCCTTATGCCTCGCAGCCTAGGTTTGTTTTATGGGCAAATTTATCAAGCGGGCGAACTTAATTGATGATCACACTTATGTGTAGCATAAGTTTGCAACAATAAGCCGACAGAGCAAGGAGACAAGTATGGCTAAGCCAAGAGAGTCAGCGCTAAAGGGTGAACTAAAAAATGATCTGAAACAGTCGCTTGACCATGGGTCAAAACCTAAGGCAGACCATGCCCTAGAGGAGCCCTGTGAAGATTGCGATAGCCTAGACGTCTCCTTTGAGCGCCACCTTAGGTATGATTTAAGCCGAGAGCAGAGCCAAAGTGGTGAGCTATTCAATGCCATGGCTAGAAGCGTGAAAGAACAGATGTTCGACCTGTGGCGCAAGACCCGCTTGGCAGATAGCCAATATGAAACTAAAAAGGTGTCATACCTTTCCTTGGAGTTTTTACTTGGCCGCACCTTAGGCAATGCACTATTGAATTTAGATTTAACAGAGCAATGCAAACAGGCTTTGAAACCTCATGCGGTCAGTTTAGAGGAGCTTGAAAGCCATGAGCATGATGCGGGCTTGGGTAATGGTGGCCTTGGACGTCTGGCGGCGTGTTTCTTAGACAGCTGCGCCAGTATCGACCTTGCAGTAACAGGTTATGGCATTCGTTATCAATACGGCATGTTTGTGCAGAAAATGGATAATGGCTATCAGGTAGAAGGCCCAGATCTCTGGCTTAGGGACGGCAACCCCTGGGAAGTGCGCATGGTGAATCGCATCGTCAGCGTGCCTTTTTTTGGTAGCACTAAAAGTTATATTGATAAAGACGGTAAGCGTAACTTTGTCTGGCAAGGCACTCAAGATGTGCTGGCGGTCCCCTACGATATGCCCATCGCAGGCTATCGTAATGGTCGGGTGAATACCTTAAGGCTGTGGCGGGCAGAAGCCAGTGATGACTTTGATTTAACTGAATTTAATGAAGGGGATTACACTGAAGCTGTGGCCCGTAAAAATTTGGCAGAGCAAATTACCATGGTGCTCTATCCTAATGACAGCAGCGAAAACGGCAAAGAACTGCGCTTACGCCAGCAATTTTTCTTGTCATCGGCAAGCCTTCAAGATGTGCTCAATCAATATACCGCTAAACACGGCAAAGACTTTAGCCAGTTCAGTAGCAAGCACGTGTTTCAGCTCAATGATACCCATCCCAGCATTGCGATCCCCGAGCTGATGCGCTTATTGCTCGATGTCCATGGTCTTGATTGGGATAAAGCATGGGACATCACCCGCAGCGTCATGGCTTACACCAATCACACCTTGCTGCCAGAAGCCTTAGAACGCTGGCCTGTACGTATGTTACAGCATATGTTGCCGCGTATTTTAGACATCATCTATGAGATCAATGGCCGTTATCTTGAGCGGGTTGCCCACCGCTGGCCAGGCGATGCTAATAAGCTCAGGGCCATGTCCATCATAGAAGAAGGCGATGAGCCCCAGGTACGTATGGCTTACCTTGCTATAGTGGGCAGTTTCTCGGTGAACGGCGTGGCGGCCCTACACAGTCAGCTGCTAACCAGCACCTTATTTAATGATTTCTACCAGATGTGGCCGCAGCTGTTTAATAACAAAACCAATGGCGTGTCACCTAGGCGCTGGCTGATGCATGCCAATCCAGATTTATCAACACTTATCACTAAGGCTATTGGCACTAGCTGGCAACGGGATCTCACCCAGCTCACCAGCCTTAATGGGCTAACCCAAGATAAGGCCTTCATCAAGCAATGGCAGCAGGTTAAATTTGATAATAAAGCCAAGCTTGCAGCGCTGGTGGCCCAAGAGTGCGAGGTAGAATTTGACCTTTCTATGCTGTTTGATGTGCAAGTCAAGCGTATCCATGAATACAAGCGTCAGTTATTAAACCTGCTGCATGTGGTGCACCTTTATGGCCGCATTCTCGATGGGGATGTAAAAGACATGGTGCCAAGGTGCGTACTGATGGGCGGTAAAGCCGCGCCAGGTTACGCTATGGCTAAGCTCATCATTAAATTTGCCAATAACCTTGCCCATATGATCAATTCTGACCCTAGGGTAAAGCCTTATCTAAGAATGGCCTACTTGCCTAATTACAATGTCAGCGCCATGGAGGTTATTTGTCCGGGCACAGAATTATCGGAGCAAATATCGACCGCGGGTAAGGAAGCCTCAGGCACGGGCAACATGAAGTTTATGATGAACGGTGCACTCACTATTGGCACTTTAGATGGGGCCAATATTGAAATTCGTGAGCAAGTGGGGCCAGATAATTTTTTCCTTTTTGGTCTAAGTGCTGAGCAAGTAGCACAAGCTAACGACACCCAAGAAAACCAGATTTTTTCGCCAGCCCTGTTAAAGGTGATTGCATTACTTAAGAGCGGGCATTTTAACTTGGTTGAGCCTGGTATTTTTGACCCGATTATCGCCGCTATCGAAGCGCCTAAAGATCAGTGGCGACTGGCGGCCGATTTTGACAGTTATTGTCAGGCTCAATTACAGGTGGCTAACACTTATCTTGATAAAGAAACTTGGCAGCAAATGAGCATACGTAATACCGCCGCCAGTGGGCGTTTCTCCAGTGACGTCACCATAGGGCAATACAGGGATGATATTTGGATGGCAAAAAAAACGGCAAACAACAATCGCTAAGGATGATTTAAGGCCTTAGCTTGGTATCAAAAATGTGTGGCAAAGTGTAAGCGCACAATTTTATGGCCAAACGTTAACAATTTCGGTTCTCAAGGAAGCAGAGTATGAATGGCAATGTAAGATATATCAGCAACTTAACTAGGGATACCTATGCGATTATTCTAGCGGGTGGGCGCGGGTCTCGTTTGTTTGAATTAACAGATTGGCGCGCAAAACCTGCATTGTATTTTGGGGGTAAATTTAGGATCATAGATTTTCCCTTATCTAACTGCATTAACTCAGGCATTCGCCGAGTGGGCGTGGTGACTCAATATAAGTCGCATTCACTCATTCGTCATATTACCCGTGGTTGGGGCCACTTTAAAAAGGAGCTTGGCGAGTCGGTGGAAATTTTGCCCGCCTCGCAGCAAACCTCCGGCAATTGGTATGAAGGCACCGCAGACGCTGTGTTTCAAAATATCGATATTATTCGCCATGAATTACCAAAGTACGTGATGATTTTATCTGGCGATCATGTTTATCGCATGGATTACGCCGGCCTGTTGGCGGCCCATGCCGAATCAGGCGCGGATATGACAGTATGCGGTTTAGAGGTTGATATTGCAGAAGCGGCGGGGGCCTTTGGGGTAATGGAAGTGGATGAGAGTAATCGCATCATAGGCTTTGAAGAGAAACCAGCATCGCCCAAGCCACTGCCAAACGATCCTGAGCGCTGCTTTGCGTCCATGGGGAATTATGTTTTCAATACCAAGTTCTTGTTCGAGCAACTCAAAAAAGATGCTAAAAATGAGCATTCAGATCGAGATTTTGGCAAAGATATCATCCCCAACATTATTGACCAGCATAAAGTGTTCGCTTTTCCCTTTAGAAGTGAAATTGAAGCAGAGCCGGCTTATTGGCGAGATGTGGGTACTTTAGACTCTTTCTTTCAAGCCAATATGGAGCTATTGAGTCCCATCCCAGCATTGAATTTATACGATGCCAAATGGCCCATTTGGACTTATCAAGAACAATTACCGCCAGCCAAGTTTGTCTTCGATGATGACGATAGGCGCGGTATGGCAGTGGATTCCATCGTGTCTGGTGGGTGCATTATTTCCGGTGCAACGGTGAGACGCAGTGTATTATTTGATGAAGTACGGGTTTGTTCCTACTCCACAGTGGAAGATTCGGTGATCTTACCCGACGTGGTGGTGCTTAAACATTGTCTGATCAAGAATGCCATTCTAGACAGGGGCTGCATTATTCCTGAAGGGACGGAAATTGGGGTAAATCGCAAGCATGATCTGGCCCGAGGTTTTAGGGTGTCAGAAAAAGGCATTACCTTAGTCACCCGAAAAATGCTGGGTTTAGCCGTGGGTTATGAGTAAAGGAGTCATGCTTAGAATGAAGCAAGTATTGATGGTTGCTGCGGAAAATGGCGCCTTTAAAGGCGCTAAAGTGGGCGGTATGGCGGATGTTATCCGTGATTTACCTCAAGCGTTGCTGAGCCAAGATGTGCGGGTTCATGTGGCTATGCCAAGCTATGGTTTTTTGGCAGCCCAAGAACATGGCGAAAAACTCAACGCGTTTTCCCTTGAATTTGCTGGTGGTCAGCAACAGGTAAGTGTCTACCGTGTGAATGCCGCTTCAAAGGAGGTCGGTGAAGGCAGATCTAAGGTAAATCAGACTAAAACTTATCTGTTTGATCATCCCTTGTTTAATGATGGCGGGCAAATATACAGCCATGGGGATGCGAGTCGCCCCTTTGCTGCAGATGCCAGCAAATTTGCCTTTTTCTCCCTCTGCGTCGCAAAGGCCCTGGTACTTGAGATTATTCCAAGGCCTGATGTGCTGCACCTTCATGACTGGCATGCAGGTACCTTAGCCCTGCTTCGCCACTACGTTAATGAGTTTTCTTCCCTTAAATCTTTACCCTGTGTTTACAGTATCCATAACTTAGGCATTCAAGGTCTTCGTCCTTTATCTGGAGATCAATCGTCTTTATTTCACTGGTTTTCCCACTATGGCGATGAGATAAAGCAGCAAGGCTTGAGTGAGGTTATCGATCCAACACACAGCCAATGTTATAACCCGATGCGGGCGGGGATAGTGCTCAGTGACAAGGTGCATCTTGTTTCACCCAGTTATGCAAAAGAGGTGCTTTTGCCATCCGCGCCCGAAAAAGGCAGCTATTGCGGCGAAGGGTTAGAGCAGGATTTACAGTTAAAGCAGCAAAATGGTCAGGTATTTGGCATTCTTAATGGCTGCTTTTATGATGAGAACCAAGATCTTGCTCCCACCCCTTGGGTTGAACAGGCAGAGGCGACGCTGTTATCTTGGCAGGGACTTGGGCAACATCAAGTAGACCATCAATATGTCAGATCTGTCGATCAAATTGCGCTGCAGCGTATCAATCGACTCCTGTTTAGCAGCCATCACAGTGACTCCACTAATCAAACTAATCGAACAAATAGCACAAATGACACAAATGACACAATTAGCACAAAGGGTACTGACAAAAGGGCAGATAGCAGATTCTTACTCACTTCTGTGGGCAGGCTGACGGATCAAAAAGTGCTCATTCTAAGGCAGACAATACTAAGCCAAACAACAGATAAAACCGTCACAGTGCTAGAGGCCATATTACAGTGCCTTAAACGCCATCAGCCAAACGGGCTATTTGTTATGCTTGGCAGTGGTGATGTAAAAATAAGCCAAGAATTTCAGATGATTGCCAGTAGGTATGCTAATTTTATTTTCCTTAATGGCTATGATGAGCCGTTAGCGAATACCTTGTATCGACAGGGACATTTATTCTTGATGCCAAGCTCCTTTGAGCCTTGCGGGATAAGCCAGATGCTCGCCATGGCACAGGGGCAGCCTTGTCTGGTGCACAGTGTTGGCGGCCTTAAAGACACAGTGCAACACGGCGTCACGGGTTGGCATTTTTCAGGGGATGATCTTAAGGCTCAAGGTGAGCAATTAATCATGGCTTTAGATACCTTGCTCGATAGCAGTCAAAAAGAGGGTTATGGCAGTCAAGCGTGGAAGCGAGTGTGCGCCAATGCAAAAGAGCAGCGATTCGATTGGCCCAAGGTTGCCGAGCAATATTGCCAATCTTTATATAATCAATAAATGCCAAGGGCTGTGATAGCCCTTGGCATTAGATAAGCCCTTATAAAGCTTAGATCTGCAGCTCAAATTGCAAATAGAAGCGCCGTCCGGCTAAGTCGTAGGTGAACACGTCGGTATTGGCATCGTTCCATGAGGTCAGATAAGGCGCTTTGGTATCAAAGAGGTTATCAATCCCAAAGGCTGTGCTGAAATTATCAATAGGCGACCATTTCACGCTTACATCATGGTAGACAATACTGGGGACCGAGCGGCCGATAGGCAAACCGCCTTGTTGATCGTCAGCTTTACCTAAATAGCGCACATCCCAATTCCCTTGCCATTGCGCTGTCGCCATTTTAAGGCCTAGATTGGCTTTCCATTTAGCAAAACTGCCTCTGTCGGCGGTGATTTTGCCGAGTAATACTTCAGGCTCTGCATCGGGGAAGGCCTGGTTTTCATGGGTCAGTAATCGCGTCGCATCCAGATTAATGCCAAAGACTATGCCTGCAAGCTCAGCGTTATAACTGATATTGCTATCAATACCGGCAACTTGTTCCAGTGCAGCATTCAGTGGCTGCTTGGATAAACTCACTATCTGATGAGTAATGGGGTTACGGCTAAACCCTTGGCAAAAGTCTTTATAAAGCTGAGGATCTGTATAGCACAGCCTTAGCTGGTTTGAGCCATCAACTGATGCAATGGCATTTTCCACTTCAATATCAAAGTAATCCACTGTCATGGAGAGGCCATCAATAACGCTTGGCTCGTACACTAGCCCTAAGGTGAGTGTGCTCGCTTTTTCGGGTTGCACATTGATATTGCCGCCAACGCCTGTAAGCACGGTAGAGCCGTCTTGACTAAAGCCTAGGGGGACATTATCGGCTAAGCAATTGCTGGCAATCACTCCAGTTGCGCCATCGCAGGGATCCTTGGTGGGTAAGTTTTCTTGGTTGGTGCCGCCAAAGAGCTCTGGCACACTGGGGGCACGAAAGGCGGTGGATTTTACTGAGCGCAGCATCAATTCATCGTTAACTTGCCACACTAGGCCGAGTTTGTAAGTGGATTGTCCGCCAAAGCTTGAGTAGTCTGAATAGCGCCCTGCTAGGCTTAAATCCAGTTTTTTGATGAAGGCCAGATCGGCGAGCAGCGGAATGTTAAATTCAGCAAAGGCTTCAGAGACATCCACATCGCCATCAATGGCATCTTCAGCGCCGCTTTGTAGCACCACTGGGTCAGGATTGCGCCAGCCTTGCTCGTTTCTGCGCTCAATGCCAAAGGCGCTACTTAGGCTGCCAGCGGGTAAGTCTATGATGTCACCGCTTACGCTTAAGTTGGCGCTGGATAATTGATTGCCACCAGTGCCTAAGCGAGAATAGGTTACATAATCAATGACTTCTGGGCTCAGTTCATAGGCGCCAAAGAAGTCACCACAAGGGATTGCGGCGCCAGGCGTGGTTGAGCACTGACTCATGTCTAAGGTTTGCGCCACTTTTTTATGGTCAATGTCTGATGACCAGCCATCTTTGGCGGTATTACGGCCAACACTGTAGCTCACGTCCCACTGCCAATTATCAGAAAGCTGCCCTTTAAGGCCCACTAAAGCTTGAGTAATGTCCACATCTTGAAAGAAGTGCGGCGTATCTACTTCAATGAGTCGGCGATTTTTAAGGGTTAAATCTTGCCCTGTGGGGTTATAGATAAAGTCTTTACTCACAGGGGTCGCTTTAAGGCTTCTGGGAGTAATAATTTGATTGGATTGACGCTGGCTGTGGAGTAGGTCGGTGTAAAGGCTTAATCTCGAGTTAATTTCATATTCAAAGGATGCCGATACATTCAAGCGCTCCATAGGGCTTTGGGCATTAAGGTAGTTAAACCAGTTTAAGCCGTGTTTGTTGCTGTCGTAAGCTTCAAAGAAATCGCCGTTGCCGCCTTTTTGTTGGTTAAATTGCAGCTCTGTCCCGTCACTTAAGTGAGCACGGCCGCCTATGGTGCTTGAGCTGCCAATGCAATTTAAGCCTGTTGTGGTTTCTTTTAATGGGCAAGGGCTGCGAGAAGATTGCACTATGGCGCCAGTTTCTATGTAGCTTAAATTGATAACGCCGGTAAGCTTGTCTTGATTAATGCCAGCGCTAACGTTGATTTGCTTCTCTTTACCGTCGCCTTTGCTGGTTTGACCGTATTTGCCTGAAACCTTAACGCCTTCCTGGCTGCGCTTAGTGATGATGTTAATCACCCCAGCAATGGCATCGGCGCCATAAATCGCAGACGCGCCGTCTTTAAGCACATCGATGCGCTCAATCATGCCAACGGGGATCATGTTCAGATCCACAGAGGCATTAGCCCCTGTGCCGCCATTGACCACCCGTTTGCCGTTAAGCAGCACTAAGGTGCGATTAATGCCAAGCCCACGCAGGTTAATTTGCGCTGTGCCGTAGCCGTTACTGGTCCAGTAGGCGTTGGTGGCATTGCCAGCAGGCCCTGCGGCCGCGCTAATTTCTTGAAGCAAATTCTCAAGATTTACATGGCCGCTTTGAACAATCTGCTCATGAGTTATCACTGTTACAGGGCTTGCAGTTTCAAGATCGGCCCGCTGAATGTGTGAACCTGTAACGCTAATGCGCTCCATCTGCGCGGCATTTACTGCTGTGCTTAATACACTTAATCCTGAGCTTATGGCTGTGATGAGCCCGATGGTAACTAGGCTAAGTTTACTACGGGAAGCATAAGTAGGTTGGAGGCGAGTTGAACTGAGTGGGTTTATAGGTCTTACTGCTGACATGTTATCATTCTCCCTATTTATAATGCTGGGCATTATAAGGAGTTAATGGCGTAACAGTCGCAAGTGCGACAATATGCCGCACTTATATAAGGTATTGATTTAAAATGAATAACACGAAACAAGTATTTTAAAGCATTGTTTATATGCGCGGGATCACTCAATGCAATATTAGATTGTGCAAATATTGGCCAGCATGGTTATTTAAAGCGCCAACATTAAGAACTTCTCAATGTGCAGAAACACTACGCCAGTCTCTATTGCGGTGATTGCTGTAACATTGATCCTACTGGCAGCTTGTTATCTGGGCTTAATACAGGCAAAGCCTGCATACGATTTACTAAAACCAGTGATTATTCGCCAAGGGGTAAACTTGGCTCAAGTCGAGGGCGGGATCAGTTGCCAGTAAATTGGCTAAGAACGGGCAGTATTTTACTCACCTTATCAAAGCTTTCTTGATATTCAGCGCCCGCTATTGAGTCTGCCACTATGCCGCCGCCAGCCCAGCAGTATAGTTGGTTGTCGGCGCTGCTGTTGATATCGGCTTTTTCAGCCACTAAAGTGCGTATTGTGATGCTGGTATCCATATTGCCATTTTGGCTGATGTAGCCAATGCTGCCGCAATAGAGGCTGCGCCTTGAGGGCTCAAGTTCTTCAATAATTTCCATGGCGCGAATTTTAGGTGCGCCAGTAATTGAGCCGCCAGGAAAGGCCGCGTGCAGCACATCTGTTGCTGTAAACTTAGGTTTTATCTTAGCTGTAACTGTGCTGACCAAATGGTGTACAGCAGGAAAGCTTTCAATAGCAAAAAGCTGAGGTACAGCAACTGTGCCCGCTTGGGCAACTTTACTGATATCGTTTCGCAGCAAATCCACTATCATGACGTTTTCAGCTCTGTCTTTTTCTGAGTCTTGTAGTCGCTTGGCATTGCGCTCATCCTCCAAAACTGTATTGCCCCTCGGCTGAGTGCCTTTTATGGGCTTGGTACTTAGCATGTCGCCATCGAGCTTGATAAAACGCTCGGGTGATATTGACAATAGGCTGTGGTTTTCTAAACGAATAAACGCCGAAAAAGGCGCGCTATTTGCCTTAGATAAGGCCTGATAAGCTTGCCATTCATCCCCTTTATAGCTGGCGCTAAACCTTTGGGTTAGGTTTATCTGGTAACAATCACCACTGAGTAAATACTGCTGCACTTTGGCAAATTTTTCATTGTATTGGGCTTGAGTTAGCTGGCATTGCCATTCAGAACTGAGCGAAAACCCTTGATTGTCGGGAGAGACGTTAGTGCTGTTGTCATTGATATTGATAGAGACATTGTTGCTGACGCTGCGACTGGGATGAATTTTTTGATGAAGATTTTCGATGGCTAAACTAAGGGCAGCCTCACCTAGGTAGTGTGCAGCAAACCATGCTTTGTCGTGATGTGAATAGACGAGGCAAAAGTCATAAAACCCGATATTCATTTCATTTAGGTGAATATCATTCATGGCAGTGCTGGGGAGTTTTTCAAGTTGACGCCCTAAATCATAGCTAAAGCTGCCTAGGGCACCGCCACTAAATGGCAGTTGTGAGTCAAACCCATGGGGGTAGAGTAATTGATTGAGCTGTTTTAAGAATTGAAGCGGCTGAACGTCAGTTTGTTGGTCGCTCATTTGCTGCTTTAATTCGTTATTAAGCACACAAAACCTTGAGGTTTTTCCTTGGGTCACTAAGGTGGCGATTGGGTCAAACACTATGATATCGAACTGGGCATCAACATGGCGCGAGGGAACACTGATTTGCGGGAGTTCGGTTTGCGTTAAATCATCCGTTTGCATCAAATCGGTTGGGACGCCAGAATCGAGCAGCATGGCCCAAGGCTGGTGGGAAACTAGGCTAAACAAGGCATGTGTGCTGATCTGCCAGTCTAATTTTTGTACTGCTAATTGAAGATTGCCCCGCATCTGCGTCTATTTATCCTATCTTAAAATGTGAAGTAGCCCCAAAAGTGCGGAAAGAGTATCATAATGACCTTGAAAGGATTAATAGCAATTTTGTTCAACTCTCTATAAAAACAATAAACTGTTAGGCCACAATGGCTGCTGGAGCGCCCCATTATGTCAGTTACAACACATTCTTCTACGTCTGCGGTGATCAAGCAGGCTGATTTTATTGCAAGTATTGAAGATGCTTTGCAATACATCTCTTATTACCACCCAAAAGATTTCGTCGATGCGATGACAGAGGCTTATGAGCGTGAAAAAAGTCCGGCTGCAAAAGATGCTATCGCGCAAATTTTAATAAATTCCCGCATGTCAGCTGAAGGCAAGCGTCCTTTATGCCAAGACACGGGTATTGTTACCACCTTTGTAAAAGTAGGCATGGCGGTTGTGTGGGATAAAACCGACATGACCATTCAAGAAATGGTCGATGAAGGGGTACGCCGCGCTTATTTAAACCCAGATAACCCGCTGCGTGCATCAATTGTTGCCGATCCTGCTGGTACCCGTAAAAATACCCGTGATAACACCCCGTCTGTGGTGCATATCGATATGGTTCAAGGCCATCACGTTGAAGTGCAAATTGCAGCCAAAGGCGGCGGCTCGGAAAACAAATCTAAGATGGCCATGTTAAACCCGTCTGATGATATCGCCGCTTGGGTTGAAAAGACCTTGCCGACCATGGGGGCAGGTTGGTGCCCACCTGGCATGCTGGGCATAGGCATTGGCGGCACGGCAGAAAAAGCGGCCGTTTTGGCAAAAGAGTCATTGATGGAAAGCATTGATATCCATGAGCTGATGGCTCGCGGCGCTGAAACCACAGAAGAAAAACTGCGTTTAGAAATCTTTGAGCGCGCCAATAACTTAGGCATAGGTGCGCAGGGCCTTGGCGGTTTGACCACTGTGCTTGACGTTAAAATTAAATCTGTGCCAACCCATGCTGCGTCAAAGCCTGTGGTGATGATCCCAAATTGCGCGGCAACCCGCCACGTGCATTTTCATCTAGATGGCACAGGGCCTGCTGATCTTGTGCCGCCATCATTGTCTGATTGGCCTGAAATCACCCGTGAAGCAGGGGAAAACACCCACAGAGTGAATTTAGACACAGTGACACAGGCTGAAATCGAAACTTGGAAAAGCGGCGATACCTTACTGCTAAACGGTAAAATGCTTACCGGGCGCGATGCGGCGCATAAGCGCATTCAAACCTTGCTGGAGTCCGGTGAAGGTCTACCTGAAGGCGTCGATTTTAAAGGTAAGTTTATCTATTACGTTGGCCCGGTTGATCCTGTGCGTGACGAAGTGGTTGGCCCAGCAGGCCCTACTACGGCAACCCGTATGGATAAATTTACCGACATGATGCTGGAACAAACTGGTTTGATGGGCATGATAGGTAAATCTGAGCGCGGCCCACAAACCGTAGCGTCTATCAAGAAGCACAAAGCTGTGTACTTGATGGCTGTTGGCGGCGCGGCGTATTTAGTGTCTAAAGCGATTAAGAAGTCTAAAGTGGTGGCCTTTGCTGATTTAGGCATGGAAGCCATTTATGAGTTTGATGTGCAAGACATGCCAGTGACAGTGGCTGTGGATTCAAATGGGGTCAATGCCCACGAAACGGGCCCAGCGGTATGGAAAGTGAATATCGCAAACAGCAAGCCTTAAGCCGTTAAATGGCCAAGCCATTAAATGATTAAGCGATAAAAATAACGCTCAAGTTACCGTTTATTACCTCTAGATGGTTGCTTGAGCGTTTTGTTTTGGCTAGTCTGCTTATAATTTTTTTGTGTTGGGCCAATTTTCCCAACTAATTGACAGAGAATGGATAACAATGAAAAAGACCTCTCTTTTACTCGCCTTGATGGCCTCAGGCATTTGTAGCTCAGTTCAAGCTGCCCAGCCGACAGCCTTTAACGTGCAGCAACTGGTTAATCTTAATAAGCTGCATTCAGCAGCGGTATCGCCTGATGGCACTAAGCTGGTTTATGGCGTAAAGATAAAAGACGCTAACAACGAAGCAAGCTCTGATCTTTATTTGCTGGATTTAAAAAACAAAAATGCCAAGCCGATGCAACTTACTAGCGCAGCAGGCACAGAGTCGGATGTAAGCTTTGCCCCCGATGGTCAGTCTATATACTTTATGGCGGCGCGCAGTGGTTCAAGTCAGTTGTATCACCTAGCCCTTAGCGGCGGCGAAGCCACTCAAGTAACAGACTTACCCCTTGATGTTAATGGCTACAAATTGTCACAAGATGGCAAGCAAGTGGTTATGACCATGCGGGTATTCCCTGAGTGTAATGACCTTAAGTGCTCAACAGATAAGTTCCAAGCTGAGAAAGACAAAAAGACCACAGGTCGTGAATACAAGCAGTTAATGGTGCGTCATTGGGATACTTGGGAAGATCATGCCCGTAATCATTTATTTGTCGCACCATTAAATGGCAACAAAATCACTACAGCGATTAACGTCACTCAAGGCCGCGACACAGAAACGCCGCCTAAACCTTTTTCTGGCATGGAAGAAGTGACTTTTACCCCAGATGGTCAGCACCTAGTCTATAGCGCTAAAGCGCCAAGCACAGATCAAGCTTGGACCACCAACTACGATTTGTGGCAAGTGAGCGTGAAGGGCGGCGAGACAACTAACCTGACCCCAAGCAACACAGCTTGGGATTCACAACCTGTGTTTTCTGCCGATGGCCGTTATTTAGCCTACCTAGCAATGAGCAAACCTGGCTTTGAAGCGGACCGCTACAGGATAATGCTTCGCGATAATGTTACCGGACAAGAAAAGGAAGTCGCGCCGCTGTGGGACAGAAGCCCAAGCTCGCTTAATTTTAGCAGCGATGGCCGCACGCTATATGTGACAGCTCAAGACGTTGGTCAAGTGTCAATTTTTGAAGTGAATACCCAATTTGGTGATGTGCGCCCAATTTACAATCAGGGCAGCAGTCACTTAGTGGCCGTTACCGCCAATGGACTTATTTTTGATAACGCGAGCTTAACCGAGCCTGGCGACATCTATAAAATCAGTTTAGAAGGTGAAGAGTTAACCCGTTTAACTGAAGTGAATAAAGACAAGCTTGCCAATATAAAGTTTGGTGAGTATCAGCAATTTAACTTCAAAGGCTGGAACGATGAAACCGTGCATGGCTACTGGATAAAACCTGCAAACTTTGAAGAAGGCAAAAAATATCCTATTGCTTATCTTGTTCATGGCGGCCCTCAGGGGTCATTTGGCAACAGCTTTAGCGGCCGCTGGAACGCACAGCTTTGGGCGGGCGCAGGATATGGCGTGGTCATGGTGGATTTCCATGGTTCAACCGGTTACGGTCAAGCCTTTACTGACTCTATTTCAAAAGATTGGGGCGGTAAGCCATTAGAAGATTTACAAAAAGGCTTAACAGCAGTGGCAGAGCAGCAGCCTTGGCTCGATGCCACCAATGCTTGCGCCCTTGGCGGCTCTTATGGCGGTTACATGATGAACTGGATCCAAGGTAACTGGAATACTGGCTTTAAGTGCCTAGTCAATCATGCGGGTCTATTTGACATGCGCTCCATGTACCATGTGACTGAAGAGTTATGGTTCCCTGAATATGAATTTGGCGGCAGCTACTCAGATAACAAAGCACTGTACGAGAAGTTTAATCCAGTGAACTATGTAGAAAACTGGCAAACCCCTATGCTGGTTATTCACGGTGAAAAAGATTTCCGTGTCCCTTACGGTCAAGGTCTAGCGGCGTTTAGTTACATGCAACGTAAAGGTATTCCGTCAGAGTTATTGATGTTTCCAGATGAAAATCATTGGATTTTAAATCAAGATAACCTGCAGCAATGGTACAAAAATGTACTGGGCTGGATGGATCGCTGGACAGCAAAATAATCTCGAACCTTGTACTAAAACCGTCAGTCTTGCTTGCATCTTAAAGGATGCAATGAAGCACACCAAGAGGAGGCCTTATGGCCTCTTTTTTTATGCAAGGATTTTTTATCAGCATCAACTCCATTTATTCATCTCTTAACCCGAGTTGAGGTTGGTGTGTTATCTCATTATGTTCGCTGAGTTAGCCTTACTGTTCGCTATGAGAGAGCGCTTGCGGGGGGGGGCTCATTAGCCATGGTGATTATTAGTTTTAAGCGGGCTAAAAAAAAACCTATGAATAGGTCGTTCATTATTCTAAGGTCTACAGGCTCGACTAAAATAAGTTTTTCTAATGTGATCTGTGCTAAAAAATGAAAAAATCTCATTTTTGCAAGCATTACACTTAAGCTAAAGTAGCGCGCCTAACAGCAGGGCACTTCTGCCTACTATTTAAAGAGGATATGTCATTGGACATAATGATTTACGTAAAGTTTTTCTTAGGCTTATTGGCGATTATTAACCCAATAGGGCTATTACCAGTGTTTGTGAGTCTTACCAGTCATCAAACTGAAGCCGAGCGCAATCATACTGGTAAAGTGGCAAACTTTGCCGTGGTGGTAATTTTATTGGTCACCATGCTAGCCGGTCAGCATATTCTTAATTTATTCAGTATTTCCTTGTCAGCGTTTCGCATCGCCGGTGGCACCTTGATTGCCATTATCGCCATGTCTATGCTGCAAGGTAAGCTCAGTGAAGTGAAGCGTAACCAAGAAGAAGACAGGGAATCGTCGGCGATGGAGTCAGTGGCTGTAGTCCCGCTTGCTTTGCCATTGATGGCAGGCCCAGGCGCTATCAGTTCTGTGATTGTATTCGCAGCTGGGCATAACAGCTTAGCCAATTTTTTCGGCATGTTTATCACTATCGTGTTACTGGGGCTGGTGAGTTTTGGCTTATTTAGAATGGCACCAGTGATATTTAAATACTTAGGTAAAACCGGAATTAACGTTATTACCCGTTTAATGGGACTACTCATGTTATCTCTTGGGATTGAAGTCATCGCCGCCGGAGTTAAAGGCTTGTTTCCCACCTTATTAGGCTAACGCTTGCCAAGGGCGAGTGCACAGTACGCCGATTTGTATCAAGGTTTGCACAGCAATTGTGCAAACGCTTGAATATAGGATTTTTTAGCTTGACCCTCCTAAGTGATTTGCGTAAAGTAGCGCCCGTTCAACAGGGTATTTGATGTATCAATACTCGGCTTGAAACAGAATTAAGGTGACGTGTCCGAGTGGCTGAAGGAGCACGCCTGGAAAGTGTGTATACGGCAACGTATCGAGAGTTCGAATCTCTCCGTCACCGCCACATTGTTGTAAAGCAAATAAAAAATGACGCCTAGCGCGTCATTTTTCATGGCTGAAATTTAGTGTTTATTGCTTATCTTTATTTTCCCGCGACTTTTTCATTGCACAGTTTGATAAATCCGAAAAATAAACATAGAAGTGCAGCACTCAAAAACACACTTGTACCGATAATATCCTGCTCTATAACGTTATAAATCAATCCTAAAGAAAGACTTCCTGATGCGATAAAATAATACTGAGATTTCTTGACGGTGTTAGTTTTCACTGCTGTTCCTTGGCTGTTTATGTCGCGATTGTATTATAAATTAATAACAATCTTATGTTTAATCAATCTTTTGCTTAATTTTTCTCTTGTGCTGATGGCATTTCAGCGTTGATCTCAGCAGCAATACGTTTGGCCCATGCGGTATAAATCTGTGCACCGGGGTGAAAGCCGTCTGTGGCCATCACTTGCGCCATAAAGGCTAACATGCTGCTATGTTGTTCGGGCTTTTCTAAGGGCAAATGGATCAGGCTAAACTGCGTATTATTTGTTGTCCCGTTAAACCTGTCTACTTGCAGCTGTAATTGCCGATTAAAGCGCTGCGCTTTTTTGCCCAAGCTCCAGCGCAGTGGATTAGGCAGTGCAGGGAACAACCCAAGTGGCGGCACAGCCGTGAGCAAAATGTGTTTTGGGCTATAACGCTGGGTTAATAGCATTATTAGCTGGGTTTGTTGCTCAAGCCATTTGTCGCAGCGAATGGGAGAGGTGACATCATTGACGCCAAGGGAGGTAATAATCACATCAAAATGTGGTTGACTCAGAATGGGGTGGGATGAGTGAATATTTTTCTCAAAGGTTTGCAAGGTGCTTGCGGTGGTTGCGCCAGTTTTAGCGAACAAGTTAAAGCTTAGGTCACCTAAAGGGGCTAATTGTTCAACCACCTGACCCAAGAGGGCTTGTTGTTGATGTAAAACGCCGACGCCTGCTGCTGCAGAGTCTCCTAAAATAAGCACACTTAGTGTGGGTGAAGCACCGGTTTGCCCCATACGCTCACCCTTAGGTTCAGCGAGCCTTGGGGTCTTGCGGTGAACGTGTAAGCCCTGGATCAGCAATAGCGGCGCGAGCATAATCGATATTCCTTGGTCTAGCATTGGTGCTCCTTAATAATTCATCATCCTAAGCGCTTGGTTTAGTGATTTTTTACTTGCCCTTACTTTAGGTTTGCTTTGGCGCCTGATAAGCTTCGCGGTATCTGCAGATCCTTGTGCTAGCTTTGCATGCTGTTACATTAACAGGCTTGCCAGCGCAGAGCGTTAAGTTGAGAATAGGGCAATCTTAATGCTCAATCCAGATAAAAAGTTAATCATTCAAGGACTCAAGATGAAAAAAGCGCCACTTGCATTCGCCATTACCTTAGGCATGTTAGGCTTAAGTGCCTGTGATAAAACTCCTGATAGCGAAATCGCCTCTAAAGCTCCGCCGATAACAGAAAAACAAGCTGCTAACACTGCCTCACAAACAGCTGCTGAAAAGTTAGATTTTAGTGGCTTTTCCGAGCAGTTCATTGATGCCTTGTGGACCTTATCCCCCACCTGGGCCTTGTACAGTGGCAAGCATGTGAATGATGGTCATCTTGAAATCCCCAATGAAGCTAGCCGCAGTGCCACACTGGCGTTTGTCAGTAAGCAACAAGGTCTGCTGACCCAGTTTGATAGGACAAGCTTAAGCCCATCAGATTTGATTGATTATGAGCTGGTGAGTAATTTGCTCGGCAGCATGAAATGGGAAGTGGAGCGCTTTAAGTCTTGGCAGTGGGATCCATCAAGTTATAACGTCTCTGGCGGTTTTGCTCAGCTCATTAATGAAGAGTTTGCGCCTATGGACGAACGCTTAGTGTCAGTGCTTGCGCGAATGGAGCATGTACCAGCGTATTACCAAGCTGCGCAGGCGAACATAGAGACGCCAACCCTTGAGCACACTCAGCTGGCAATTATGCAAAACCAAGGCGCTTTTTCAGTATTTTCAGATGAATTATTGGCTAAAGCTATGGCTTCTAGCTTAAGCGATGAAGATAAAAGCTTGTTTAAGACCCGTTTTGATACCAGTGTCGCAGCCATTAAACAACACATTCAATGGTTAACAGAACTTGAGAAAAGCTTAACCCCTGAAACTGCTCGTAGTTTTCGCATTGGCGAAACCTTATATGAAGAAAAGTTCGCCTTTGATATTCAGTCAGGCATGACGGCCAAGCAGTTATATTACAAGGCCCTTGACGATAAGAATAATGTCCAAGCTGAAATGACCAAGATCACCGATAAAATATGGTCTAAGCACATGAACACCCCAAAGCCTGTCGACAGCAATGAAGCCATTAAGCAGCTGATTGATACCTTATCGTCAAAGCATGTAAGCCGAGATAAGTTTGTTGATGAAGTGCGTGCTCAAATCCCTGAGCTGATTAAATTCGTGAATGATAAAGATTTGCTAACATTAGATCCTAACAAGCCGTTAGTTGTGCGCGAAACCCCAGAGTACATGCGCGGGTTTGCAGGCGCGTCAATCAGTGCGCCAGGGCCCTACGAGCAAGAGGCTAATACTTATTACAATGTCACCCCGTTAGATGGCATGAGTGATGAGTCTGCCGAGAGCTATTTACGTGAGTACAACCACTGGATTTTACAGGTACTCAATATTCACGAAGCCATTCCAGGGCATTACACTCAGCTAGTGTACTCAAACCAATCACCAAGCCTAATCAAGAGTCTTTTTGGTAATGGTGCCATGGTTGAAGGTTGGGCCGTGTATACCGAGCGGATGATGTTAGAGCAAGGCTATGGCGATTTTGAGCCAGAAATGTGGCTGATGTACTACAAATGGAATTTGCGCGTTATTGCGAATACCATTTTGGATTACAGTATTCAGGTGAAGGGCATGACAGAAAAAGAAGCCATCGCCTTTATGACTCAAGAAGCCTTCCAGCAGCAAGCAGAGGCAGAAGGGAAGTGGCGCCGTGCGACCTTAAGCCAGGTGCAATTGACCAGCTATTACGCAGGCTTTAGAGAAATCTATGATTTACGTGAGGCACTCGCGCAGTCACAGGGGGAAACCTTTGAGCTTAAACAGTTCCATGAACAGTTTTTAAGCTATGGCAGTGCCCCAGTGAAATACATAAAGCAGCTGATGCAGTAACGATTTAATAAGCAGAAGACGGAACTTTTTTGTGGCGTTAACCAAGCCTGATGATAAATCAGGCTTTTTTTTGATCTTTTTTCACCGTATCGACAATCAAACCTAGCCGAGCAATTGCTCTCATGGTAATCTAAATGACAATGGTTATCGTTTAGCGGTTTGTGATATGGATAAGATACTACTCATCATTGAAGATCAAAACACGGCGCAGATTTTTCTCTCCGAGCTGCCTGAACAAGGCTTTGATCTTATGTGGGTCAACAGTGCACAGGATGGCTTAAGTGAAATGGCGCGCTGCGAATTTGCAGCTGTGCTGTTTGACTTGCAACTGGCTCACGATAGCCAGAGCTTAGAGAAAAAAGCTGACTGTCATCACTTTTGGCAAGCGCAATTAGCCTACCCTAGATTGCCGGTTGCGGCCTTATCGTACAGTAATAGTGATATCGAACGTTTAGATGCCCTGGAGCTCGGTGCTGACATGTACCTAAAGCGGCCATTTCATATCAAAGAACTGCTGCTTAAGATTGCGGTATTTCGCCGCCGTGGTGGGCTGGGGCAGATGGTGGGACAAGGCGTTCCAAAGCAGATTGCATTTGATGAACACCGTTACACCATCAGCGCACAGCAACAAAAATTAGTGCTAACCCAAACGGAATTTAGGTTGTTTAAGTATTTATTCGAACGTGACGGTGAGGTGGTAACCAAAGAAGAGTTACAACAGAAAGTGCTCAATAAACCCTTAGGACGTTTTGATAGAAACTTGGACATGCACATCAGTAATACCCGGCGTAAGCTCAGTCAAATTAGCTTGCCAAGGGAGTGGATTAATACAGTGCGTGGCCAAGGGTATCGCTTTAATGCAGCGATGAATGAGCCATAAGTAACCTTGCTCGAGATAATAAATGCATCTCACGTCTGTGACAGTAGGCGTTACGACTTGATTAGCCAGCGCCATGTTGGCTTTTTATTTCTAATAACACTATTGGCCGTTATTCAGAAGGAAACTGTCAGATAATCTAAACTCACCATGAATTAGTGCTAATCGCAACCCAAGTGTCATAAGCCTTTGCAAGGGCGAGAACAAAAAACTACAATAAACCGTCCCATTTGTCTCATGGACAACAAGTATTTAGCGACTGAGCCTATGGCTTGGTTGATTAACAGTTTTTTATCTCTTTGTCTCGCACTACAAGGCAATTCGCAATTGCGAAGGCCATAGTCAACATTTAAGGAAGCATTATGCGGATCAGCGCCAATTTTGATGGTGGTAATATAGAAACCATTAGTTTAGCTAACCACGATGATATTCAACTGGCCATTCGCCCAGATGTTGGTGGTGAATTTTATCAGTGGTTTAACTTCCGTTTCGAAGCCACTATCGGAAAAACCTATACCCTTAATATCCTCAATGCTGGCAGCGCCTCTTACCCTAAAGGTTGGGAAGATTACCAAGCCGTGGCAAGTTACGATCGCCAAACTTGGTTTCGTCTGCCAACTGAGTACAAAGACGGCAAGCTTAGCATCAGTGTTGAACTCGATTGTGAAGCGATTCAAATTGCCTACTTCACCCCTTACAGCTATGAACGTCATTTAGATCTTATCAGTGCGGTGCAATTGCACCCATTAGTGAGCACTGAACATTTAGGTTTGACCTTAGATGGTCGCGATATGACGTTAGTTAAAGTCGGTGATGAAGACCCAGGCAAAAAATCTATCTGGATCACAGCAAGGCAGCATCCGGGCGAAACCATGGCTGAATGGCTAGTAGAAGGACTATTAAATCAATTGCTAGACAATGATTGCCCAACATCGAAAGCGCTGCTGGATAAAGCCAATTTTTACATAGTGCCAAATATGAACCCAGACGGCAGCGTTCGCGGTCATTTGCGCACTAACGCCGTGGGAACCAACCTTAACCGCGAATGGTTAACCCCAAGCCTTGAGAAAAGCCCTGAGGTTTATTATGTGGTGAACAAAATGCACCAAACAGGCGTTGACTTGTTTTATGATGTTCACGGTGATGAAGGCCTGCCTTATGTGTTCTTAGCGGGTTGTGAAGGCGTGCCAAATTACAGCGATAAGTTAGCATCATTGCAACAAGACTTCGTGGCGGCGTTAAGCCTTGCCAGTGCTGATTTTCAAACTGAATTCGGTTATGACAAAGATGAGCCAGGTAAAGCAAACTTAACGGTTGGCTCAAACTGGGTTGCAAATACCTTTAAATGCCTATCAAACACCCTTGAAATGCCTTTTAAAGACAATGCGAATCTTGCCGATCCCTTCCAAGGTTGGTCACCCGAGCGCAGTGTGTATTTAGGCGAAGCATCATTAATCGCTATGCGAGCGGTTATTGACAAAATAGGTCAGTAATCATGGCATTGATGAGTTGTCCTGCCTGTCAAAAGCGCATTTCAAGCCAAAGCAAGAGCTGTCCCCATTGCAAGGCAGAGTTAGGCGAGCGTACAGAAACCTTAGCTAAGATAAGTCATATTGAGCAGTCTAATCGCCTAATGACTCACAGTTTTGTGTTTTTAACCCTGTTTATTGCAGGCGTTGTGGTGTGGTTCTGGGGCGGCGAGCCTGCCCAAGGGATCACTGCGACCTTGTCCATCGCCTGTTTTGTGTTTGGTTTTGTGGGGTATTTAATTACCCGGGTACGCATCGTATTACATAAGCGAAGAAGTGTATGAAAGATATCAATAAAGTCATAGATGAAATGCCAGAAGAAGTCTACCTAAGGCTATTGTCGGCAACAGAGCTTGGCAAATGGGATGATGGTACTGTGCTCAGTGAGGCTCAACGTGAGTCAAGCTTGCAAGTGGTGATGATGTATCAGGCGCGTAAATTGGCGCAAACTGAGCATTTTACCATAGCTGCAGGTGGTAAGCTCAATGAGCTATCAAAATCTGAGCTTAAAAAGCAATTCCGCGGTGAGCCGATCGCAGAATTTAAAGAAGCCGATTTATAAGCTTTATAGCTTAAGTAAAAAAAGCACTGAAATTTCAGTGCTTTTTTATTTGAATTCCATTCAACTCATCAACTAGTCAGGGGTTAGTTCACCCACTAAGTTTTCTAGCATGGCAGCTTTAACTTCACCAGAGCTGAGCTCCATTGACAATAAATAATGCAGCTTAGCAAGTGCAGCTTCTACTGTCATATCATTACCGCTGATAACCCCTGCGGTTGCGAGAGCATTACCTGTGGCATAGCCTCCCATATTCACCTTTCCTTGGAAACACTGGGTCAAATTCACTAAGACTATCCCGCGTTCATCCGCTTGCTTAAGGGTATCGAGCAATTGGGGATCTTGAGGGGCATTACCCACACCAAATGAAAGTAAAATTAAGGCTTTAACAGGTTGCTGCAGCATATTGCTGAATATTTCAGTGGAAATGCCGGGGTACAGGGTCACCACGCCAATAGGCTGGGGCTTAATGGTGACCACCTCTATGTCTTGACTGGTTGCTGTGGTTATCTTGCCAGCTTTGACACTGATTTTAATCCCAGCTTCCAATAACAGTGGGAAGTTAGGTGACGCAAAGGCATCAAAACCATCCGCATGAGCCTTAGTGGAGCGATTACCGCGAAACAGCTTGTTATTAAAAAATAAACAGACTTCAGCTATGGGGTAGTTCGCCGCAATGTACAGGGCATTGAGCAGATTAGTTTGCCCATCTGAGCGCAACTGTGCCAATGGGATTTGCGAGCCTGTCACTATCACAGGCTTAGTTAAGCCTTTAAGCATAAAAGACAGGGCTGAAGCGGTATAAGCCATAGTGTCAGTGCCGTGCAGAATTACAAAAGCATCATAATCTTGATAATTGGCTTTAATGTCATTGGCGATTAGCTGCCAATCTTTAGGGGCCATATTGGATGAATCAATCAGCGGGCAATATTCGTGGATAACAAAGCTTGGCATTTCATCATGATAAAACTCTGGCATAGCCTTGACGCAATCGGTGAGGAAACCGGCTACAGGGACAAAGCCTTTAGCTGTTTTTTGCATGCCTATGGTGCCGCCAGTGTAAGCGACATAAATGGAGCGAGTGGTTGTGGAAGCCGTTGGCATGGAGAAGAGACCTAAAAATTGCAGATTGTGTAAATTATACGAGTTATGCCTAGATAAACCCAATAAAAAAGCCTGCATTGCAGGCTTTTTTTAAAGATATCTCAATCTAGATGATTAGTAATTGCAGAGATCGCAATAAAGGTAGACGCCGTTGGGATCATCAAAAGCATTAAACTCTTCAAGTACCACAGACCACTTCGCCAACATGGTTTCGATTAAACTGGTTTTTTGCAGGCTCTGGGGCAGGTAAGCGGCGGTAACCCCCATAACTTGTTGAATAAATAATTGCTCTGCCGTTAGCTCTTGCTCAATAAGTTTAGTGTCAAAGTTTTTCATCTTAGCAAGCTCAGCAGCTTTTGCCACAGCAAGCTCCATGTCACCAATTTCATCAATAAGACCAAGCTCCAATGCTTTTTTTCCTGTCCAAACACGACCTTGAGCTATACTGTCAACTTGTTCCAAGGTCATATTGCGCTCAGTGGCAACTAATGAAATAAATTCATGGTAACCCCGTTCTATATGACGTTGAATAACTGCTTCTACATTGCTATTCAGAGGTCTTGCTACAGAAAGGCCTGCCCATTCAGACGTTGCCACACCGTCGCTGTTAACCCCAATTTGTGCTAAGGCATCTTCGAAGGTAGCAAACATCCCAAAGATCCCGATTGAACCTGTGAGCGTGGTTGGCGTCGCATAAATGTAATCAGCGCTGGCAGAGATCCAGTAGCCGCCAGAGGCTGCTAGGCTCCCCATGCTGATGACCACAGGCTTGCCCGCAGCTTGGATGGCCAGCACTTCTTGACGGATTTGCTCCGATGCAAAAGCACTGCCACCAGGGCTATCAACCCGAAGCACTAAGGCTTTAATTTTGTCATCAAAGCGAGCTTTACGCAGCAGTTCTGAGGTACTGTCGCCGCCGATATCACCCGCTTGTTGATGTCCATTAAGTATGTTGCCCTTAGCAACGATAATGCCGACTGAGTCCTTTTCAACAAAATGTGCAACTGGCTTAACTAAGCTTAAGTAATCATTAAAGCCAACTTGACGGAAATATTGTGGGTCTTTACCCGCGCCGACAGCGTCTATCATTGCGAGTCTGAAACCTTCGGCTGATACCAATTCATCAACCCACTTCATTGATAACGCCATTTTAGCGCTATCACCTTCATTGCTATCAAGTTTTTCTAAATAATTATCAGGGCTAAGTACCAGTTCATCAGGGCTGATACCGCGATTTTTAGCTACGATTTCGCTGTAGCTGCCCCAAATATCGCTTAATAGGGCATTACTTGAAGCTTTGTCAGCCTCTGACATGTCATCACGGATAAAAGGTTCAACCGCTGACTTAAAGGTCCCTACACGGAACACATGGGTGTTGATCTTAAGCTTTTCTAACGCTGACTTATAATATAAGCGATAACGGCTAAGGCCATCCAATGACACCATGCCTTGGGTGTTCAAATAAATCTTGCTTGCATAGCTTGCAAGAAAATATTGGTTCTGACTGAAATAGTTACCATGGGCGATAACGGTTTTACCTTCAGCTTTAAATGCATTAAGGGCTTCACCTATCGCGGTCATCTTGCTGACACCAGCGGAATGCAAGTTAGATAAATCAAGCACGATAGTGTTAATGCGCTCGTCTTGAGTTGCATTATGGATGACATAAAGGATGTCAGCCAATAACACTTCAGCCTTAGGATTGTCTTGCTCGCCTTGACTCAGTGCGGCTTCAATGGGGTCAACAAAATGTTTTTGATCGACAATAGAGCCTGAGAGATTAAGCACCAAGGCGCTATCTTGTTCCACTATGATAGGTTCATCACTCATTAATGCCACGGCAATTAACGCCAGTAATGAGAAAAATATTAGGTTAAGAATAAGTTTGCGGGTGCCGTTTAGGGTATTCCACAATAATAAAAAGAATCTTTTAAAAAACGATGGTTTAGTGGTCATTTACCACTCCTATTTGATCATAATGGGCTAATGCTAACTGAAAAAGTGCTGAAAGAGAAAACTCAATTGTAAAGATTATTAACAAAGCCAAGGTGAAATCATTGAGCTTAGGAAAGTGAAAAGGTATGCTAGTTTAAATCACTTGTTTAAAAAGGATGTTTGAATGTCGTTTCCACATTTATTAGAACCCTTAGATCTAGGCTTTACTCAGTTAAAAAACCGAGTGTTGATGGGCTCGATGCACACAGGCTTAGAAGAAGAAAAGGGCGGCTTTGAGAAACTGGCAGCATTTTATAAAGAGCGTGCCGTTGGCGGCGTAGGCCTCATCGTTACTGGCGGTATATCGCCTAATTTTCGTGGCCGCTTAGCGCCCCATGCCAGCCAGTTAAGTTTTTCATGGCAAGTTAAAAAGCATAAGATAGTGACCGATGCAGTACATGATGGCGGCGGAAAAATCTGTATGCAAATTTTGCATGCCGGCCGTTATGGCTATCATCCTTTTAGCCAAGCACCGAGCAAGATTAAATCCCCTATTACACCCTTTACGCCTTCTGCGATGTCAGCGCGCCAAGTGCGAAACACCATTAAAGATTACGCCAGCAGCGCAGCATTGGCACAAAAGGCCGGTTACGACGGCGTTGAAGTCATGGGCTCTGAAGGCTACTTAATTAACCAGTTTGTCAGCTCACGTACCAATAAACGTGATGATGAATGGGGCGGCGATTTTAGTAAAAGAGCCCGTTTCCCGGTTGAGATTGTTAATGCCATTCGCGCCAAAGTCGGTAAAGAGTTTATTATTATTTTCCGTCTTTCAATGCTGGATTTGGTGGATAACGGCTCAACGTGGGATGAAGTGGTGCAATTGGCAAAATGGCTTGAAGAGTCAGGCGTCAGCATCATTAATACTGGTATCGGCTGGCATGAAGCGCGAGTACCGACCATTTCTACTAGTGTGCCAAGAGGCGCATTTTCATGGGTAACTGAAAAGCTAAAAAGCGAAGTGAAACTGCCGCTGATTGCCACTAACCGGATTAATACTCCAGAAATTGCTGAGTCGATTATTGCCTCAGGGCAAGCGGACATGGTGTCTATGGCGCGACCTTTCTTGGCAGATCCTGAGTTTGTTAATAAAGCGGCGGCAGATCAAAGTGAGATGATCAACACCTGTATTGGCTGTAATCAGGCTTGTCTTGACCATACTTTCGCCCTTAAACGTGCCACCTGCTTGGTTAACCCAAGGGCCTGCTATGAGACCGAAATTAACTTTATTCCCGCCACCAACAAGAAGCGCATCGCTGTGATGGGCGCAGGCCCAGCTGGGATGGCGTTTTCTGTGTATGCCGCTACTCGCGGCCATGAGGTGGTGCTTTTTGAAGCTAAGTCTGAAGTGGGCGGCCAGTTTAATTTGGCAAGAAAAATCCCAGGAAAAGAAGAGTTTAATGAAACCATTCGCTATTTCATCAATCAACTGGCGCTGCATAAAGTTGAACTCAGATTAAATACTCGCCTTGATGCGAGCGTACTTGCCACAGAAAAGTTTGATGAAGTGGTCATTTCATCAGGTGTGGTGCCAAGAGCGTTGAATTTGCCGGGCTTTGATAACCCTAAAGTGGTTGATTATCAAAAAGTCTTAAGCGGGCAAGTTGAAATTGGCGCTAAAGTGGCCTTGATTGGCGCTGGCGGTATTGGTTTTGATATGGCGCACTTCCTGTGTGAAAAAGAGTCCAGCACCTTACAGCCAGACAAGTGGCTTAAGCAGTGGGGCATCGATAAGAGCTACCAACATGCTGGCGGCTTAACCGATGAAGCTGAGCACCACCCAGGCCGTGAAGTGTACTTGCTGCAGCGTAAAACCAGCAAAATGGGTAAGGGTTTAGGCAAAACCACAGGTTGGATCCACCGCAGCGTGCTGAAACAGCACCAAGTGAAGACGATGACTGGGGTGAGCTACGAGAAATTTGATGAGCAAGGATTACACATTAAAATTGGCGAGAAATCAGAAATTCTAGCCGTTGATAATGTGGTCTTATGTGCAGGTCAAGAGTCTAATCGCACCTTGGTCGATGAAATGAAAGCCACAGGCTTGCCAGTCCACTTGATTGGCGGCGTAGATGTTGCTGCTGAGCTTGATGCTAAGCGTGCTATCAGACAAGGTGCAGAGCTTGCTATGGCTCTCTAGTGCGATTACTGATTAGTGCTTGGCGATAGTGAGGCTTAAGCGATTATCAGAGTACAACTAGGCGTTAGCGGTTAAAACCTAGCACTTTTCGGTGCTAGGTTTTTTTATTGTCTGTGTTTTATGACTCTAATCGTCAATAAATCAGGCCGCGAGGCAAGACTTAGCCTATTGAGATAGGCTAAAATGACGCAAATTTTTTTGGAGTATCACCATGAAACTGCGTCATTTTTTATCAAGCATAGCGTTAGGGCTTTTTTCCCCAATGGTGCTAAGTGCCACATTCACCTTTACCGCCATTCCCGATGAAGACGAAAGCCAATTGCGCACTCGCTTTGATAAGGTGGCTGACTACCTAGAAAAAGAGCTCGGCGTTGAGGTTAAGTATGTGCCGGTTAAATCTTACTCCGCAGCAGTAAGTGCATTTCGCACTAACCAAGTTCAACTTGCTTGGTTTGGTGGATTATCAGGAGTACAGGCGCGCCGTTTAGTGCCAGGTTCAGAAGCCATAGCCCAAGGTTTTGAAGACCAATTCTTTAAAAGCTATATCATTGCCCATCATTCTACTGGGCTTACCCGTACAGAAAAACTGGGGCCACTTGATGGCTACACTTTGACGTTCGGTTCAAAAGATTCGACCTCAGGTCGACTCATGCCGCAATTTTTTCTAGAACAAAGTGCTCAGCAAGAACTTGAAAAAGTCTTTAAGCGTATTGGCTTTTCAGGGGATCACAGTCGCACTATCAGTCAAGTTGAAGCCGGTGTATATCAACTTGGCGCAGTGAACTACAAAGTGTGGGATACCGCAGTTGAGCAAGCCCAGGTCGATACTAGTAAAGTGAGCGTTATTTGGCAAAGCCCAAGCTACCCTGATTACCAATGGACAGTCAGAGCTGGCAGTGATGCACAATTTGGTGAAGGCTTTAAAGCTAAACTGACCGCTGCATTACTCAATATGCAGGATAAAGATTTACTTGCAAGCTTCCCAAGAGCATCATTTGTTAAAGCCAGTAACAGTGATTATCAGCCTATTGAAGATGTGGCTAAAACCATTGGATTATTAGATTAATGCTCGATTTGGTGAAGTGTGACATTGGTTATGGCCCTCGCATTGTGCTGCCTAAGTTAAACTTGACACTCGCTGCGGGTGAACGAGTGGCCATTCTTGGCCCCTCTGGTTCAGGCAAAAGCACATTACTAAAACATCTTCATCAAATACTGAAATCCAAGGCGAGTTTTTGCGCGCAATCACAAACCTTGGTGGATAATCTGAGCGTATACCATAATATTTTTATGGGTGCGCTTGGTCGTCACAACGTATTGTATAATATCGTTAATTTGTTATATCCATTTAAGCAGAACCGTCAAGAAATCACCCAGTTATGCCTGACTCTAGAGCTTGATTGTGAGCTGCAACAGCAAGTGGAATATTTATCAGGCGGTCAAAGGCAACGGGTAGCCTTAGGGCGCGCTATTTACCAACAGCAAGCGCTATTTTTAGGTGATGAGCCGTTTTCGGCATTAGATCCCGCCATGGGTGAGCGTTTATTGCAACAGGTATTTGACGCTCATCAGAGCGTCATTTGTGTGCTCCACGACCCCATAATGGCGATGAAACACTTTGATCGGATAATTTTATTGCAAGAGGGGACTAAAACCTTCGATGGTCCGGCGACAACGCTTAGCCAAGCGCACCTACAAGCCTGTTATGATCATGATTTATCGAAAAAAGCTTCAGATCTCCCCGAATTAAATCCGCTAAATCAACATAATCCAGATGAATACCATTGTGTCAGATAGCCCTTTAAATTTTATGGGCTATTGGCAAAAGTTTACCTTAGGTCTGCTGCTACTAACCTTAATAAGCTTTGGGCTTGCCGATACCGAAGTCATTGCCTTAGAGCCTTGGAATGAACTTTCCCGCATGGGGCAAGGCTTGCTGCAGGTTGATTTTTTTGCCACCGAATATCTAGTCCAAGCCCTATGGCAAACAGTGAGCTTTGCTCTACTCGGCGTAAGTTTAGGCCTAGTGCTTGGGGCGCCACTAGCCCTTATCTATCATCATCCTTGGGTTGCTGCAGTGTGTGCCTTTGTGCGCGCCATTCATGAGATTTTCTGGGCACTGCTATTCCTGCAGATATTTGGCCTGTCAGCGCTTACGGGCATCTTAGCCATAGGCTTGCCTTATGGCGCCACTTTTGCCCGAGTTTTTTACGACATTTTGGTGCTGGCCCCTAAAGACACCCAAAGTGTATTGCCCCACAACAGCGATAAACTGAGCCGTTATATTTATGGCACTGTGGTCACTGTCTGGGCCCAATTAGCATCCTATTGCCGCTACCGATTTGAATGCGCCTTACGCTCAAGCGCAGTGCTAGGATTTATTGGCATGCCAACCTTAGGCTTCTATTTAGAAACTGCCTTCAGACAAGGGCATTACCAGCAAGGGTTTGGATTGCTCATACTGTTTATTGTACTGATTGGCACAGTGTCTTCATGGTGCCGAAAAATTATCATTCCAGTGTATTTGCTTGCTGCTGTGTATTTTTTACCTGAACTACCCCAAATGGATGGCGCGCTTATTTGGCGTTTTTTAAGCTATGATATTTTACCCCCAATGCTGCAAAATCTTGGTGCCGATGGCTTAAATCTTGGGGCTATGCTGGCGCTGATGCATTGGTTTACTGAGTTAGTGATATCCCAAGTGCTACCTGGCATCGCCGCGACCTTAGTGCTTGCGATTGCGGCCTTGGGGTTGACGCACCTGCTCACTATGCTGTTATTGCCATTAAACCTTAAGGCGTTAATACCGGCTTGGTTGTTACTGCCATTTCAAGGCGCGAATTTAATCTTACGCTCTACCCCAGAATATCTCATGGCCTTCATCTTTATGTTGCTGCTTGGTCCTTCAATGCTACCGGCCATCTTAGCTTTAGCCCTTCATAATGCTGGCTTAATGGTATTTCTTACAGCAAGGCAAGGGGACAAATTAACGGTGAGTCCAAGTTTTACACCTAGGCTTGATCATTACTGTTTTGAGCTAATGCCTAAGCTATACCCAAGCTTTATTGCACTACTCTGTTATCGCTTTGAAGTGATTATCCGCGAAACTGCTATTTTAGGCATGTTAGGCGTCGCGACATTGGGCTTTTATGTTGACAGCCAATTCTCTGAGATCCGCTACAGCGGCGCGCTGGTATTGCTGGTGTTTACCGCACTTTTAAATATTCTTGTGGATAGATTTTCAAGAAAATTACTGGCATCACCAACGAACTAACCTCCATTTGGGCTAAGGCATGAATGCATTGAGCATGAGTACCAAAAAATAGCCAAAAAACTCATTAAAATTTAAACGGAATTCAATATTAATTGACTAAACTCTAAGCTAATCATTATTAAGTGATTAATAGCCACCTTTGATAAGAGGAATCGCCATGCCGCATTTTATTGTTGACTGTTCAGAAGAGATTTTAGCATTTCACAGCATTGAAACCATTCTAAAGTATCTGCATCAGGTGGCAAATCATACCAAGTTATTTGAAGAGTCAGACATCAAAGTAAGAATTAATCCGTTTAAAACCTCTTGGGTGGGCAATAAAAAGCAGCCTTTTATTCATGTTTTTGCTCATATCATGGAAGGGCGAACGGATGATGAAAAGAACACCTTATCCACTTCAATGGTGAAACGTTTATCAATTATGTTTCCTGATGTTGAATCTATCTCAATGAGTATTGTTGATTTGCATAAGGTGGGTTACGTGAATTTGGCCATAATGCACGGCGCTACAGTTTCAGATCCAGACATAAATGATGGAAAAAGCGCCATCAAGAGCGAAGGCAAACCTGCGTCTAAGGCTGATAAACAGCCAGAATCAGCAGATAAAACTGCGGTGTAGTTAACCTTAAGTTATGCTTGAGACAAAATAAAAAGGCAGTCGCTCCTGAGTATTCAGTGACGACTGCCTTCATGGTATTTAGTACTTATATCATGTTAATGCTTAACCTGTGCCGTGCCTTTCTTCGGGTTCACCATCATAGGAATATCAGCACGGGTGCTGGGGATATTGTAAAAAAATGGCCCAGGGTGCATTTTTTCAGGCCAGTCCAACAACATCATGGCGAGTACGTTTCTGTGCTCACCGGATGATAAAATCCGTTTGCCGGCAGGAGATGGGATCATCTGATGTTTAGGGCTAAAGGCTTTAGTCACAAAATCTTGAGTAATACCTACGACTCTGTGCTCTGGTTTGCCCGCAAGAAGGAAGCTTATCCCTACTTCGGTGACTATATCTTCGGTGGCATCTTTTAAGATCCTGTCGATATTTTTATCAAAATAATCCAAAATCCATTTAAATTCTTTTGCGTCCACTGGGTACTGATAATAGTTACTGGCGGCGAAAATAAAATGGGTCATACCGTAAATTTTATTGCGGAACTGACTTTTCGATAATTTTTTGTCTTTGCTATCAGGATAAGCCTTGATAAAGGCTTTTTTGTATTGAGCCACATAACTGCCAACGCCCAATTGCTCAGCCCAGTAGGCATAGTTAATCAGCTGGGCAGCCCATGCTTTGATCATCTTTTTGTCAGTTAATGCAGGGGTTAAATCTTTTGCTTTAAGGGCGGCGATGATTTTGTCATGACATGGACCGGTAAAACCAAATTCATCAACGCGGCTGGCGTAGCGCAGCAAAATATCGGCATAAAACATAAAGTCAGGGTGAGGGGTGGTGGCTTTATAACGTGCTTGAGCACGTTGGCCAGGCATATCTTTAAGCTTATTGAGCTCTTTAAGTGATTGAGTACGAATAAAATCTTTATCGTCACTGCCACAAGCATAGAAACTCAGCCTGTCACTGATGGTGATTAAATCAACCAATGAGGCATTGGCATACTTAGTTTCACCTGTCATGCGGTACATGCGAATACCGTAATGGCCTTGAACCCGTGGCGGCAGTGAATACAAATTATGCTCGAAAGTGTCCTTAATCTTAGCCCGCACTTCCATTTGAGTTAAATTATGAGGCTCCGGCGTGACTTTGGCCAGTAAGGGGCCACTGAGTAACGCCAATGACAGTGCTAAATACGAGAGTGTCCTACTCTTGCGTAATACTTGCATGGGTAAATCTCCTGATCAGTGAAAGAGGATCTACGGGGCCCTGGATTAACTGCGCCAGTTGATCGGTAAGTGGTGCATAGGTTTCATTTACAATAAGAATGTTGAACACATCCTCATTGGATAACGAGTTAGATTGTTGAAAAATCAACCGGGCCAATGACCTATGCCACAGCGGAAGATAATAGCTTACGCCTTCATTAGCAATAGCCCCCAAGGCATAAATTAATTGGTCTGCATCTTGCCAAGGCTCGCCAAAGGAAAGTGCAAATGCTTGGGAGAGACTTTTCTTGGTTTTTGTTGAGAAATCTTGTTGCTCCTCAAGGTAGAATGCCAATATAAGCTTACTATTAAATACTTTAAGTTGTTGTTTATAGTCGTTAAGTAATTGCTCCCGTGGAGATTCAGGGGGCAGGGCAATAGCCTGAGTTAAATACTGGTTTAACCAGAGCGTACCGATAGCGCTTGCTGGCTGATGTCCTAAAGTTGCCACTAAATAAAACTGCGCGCCAGTAGCTAGTGAGGTAATGGCTTCACTCATGGCCTGAACGAGTGAAGCGACATCGGCGCGTCGAGAGAGTGTTGATTGAACACTTAAGGCAATCTGACCAAATTGTTGACCCGGCAAGGCTTGCCTGAGTGTATAAGCGATGTTTGTTGCCCCAAAACTTGTAAATATTTCTCCTAGCAATCTGTCATGGTGCCAAATGCGGTAAACATAGGTTTTGTCCACTTTGGGCTGCTCTGCATTATCAGGAGTGGCATTCTCTATGGCGGCATTGGTCGCAAGCTCATAATGAGACAAGGTTTCAACGGTTATGCCTAAGGAACTCAGCGCCTCAAACAATTGTGCTAATGTTTGCTCGCCATCGAGTGCAGTAAACTTATGGCTCTGCTTGGACAAGGCTTGTACTAGGTTCCAAGGTAATACTTGGGTAACGTGAGTTTGGCTTGCAAGGTAGGCGGTTAACTCTTCATGATTAAGCTGTTGCTGTTCAAGCTGCCATAAAGCATAGTTCTGCACGCCTTGGGATATCGCGAAATTTGTGCGTATTTGCTTAATAAGCTGCAGTGCTTGATGATTTCTCTGACGTAAACGTTGCTGATAATTTTGCCATGCTGCGCGGCGGCAAGGCTCATCATTATGATTGAGTAGATAGCGACTAATGCTCACAGACTCGGCTGGCGAAGGAGCAAGTTGACAGTTAAGGTCGTTAAATTGCAACCTAAACTCACGCTGCCTTAAACTGAAATTGACACTCGCTTGGGCACTATGTAATTGGGCTTTGATCGCAATAGGTAGCACATCATGCTGTAAACGTTGCAGCAGCAGAGCTAACTGTGGATAAGGTGCTGATAATAAACCTAGGTAATGAGTCCACTGAATAATATGAGGGCTGCTTAATAGCTTTGCTAACTCGTCGGCTAAATGAACTTGGCAAAGCAGTAAGTTTTCACCATGAATGGGATCTTTAACTAGGGTACGGTAATAGTTGAGTCTGTCATTAATATTATGCAGGCCGAGCAATGTCTGTTCTAAGGCTTGGGTTTTATCAGGTAAATCTTGGGCATAGCGAAAAGAGCCAATGTCTGCGTTAAAGCTGAGACATTGGTTCACAAATAATCCGAGGGGATCGGCAATGGCGGTCGCCATTGCCGACAGGTTAAAACAAAGCGCTACTGCTAAAATGTATTTTTGCATAAGCGACACGTTCTTCCACTGACATTGTTGGGCCTTTCATGGCTTCTACGTGCTTAAGTCTAGGCAAAATACCTTTACCATTTGCGATTTGAATCGTTAACCCTGGGCGAGCGTTAAGCTCTAATAATAACGGGCCTTTATTTTTATCCAGTACCATATCAGTACCTAAATAGCCCATTTCACACATTTCATAGGCGCTAGACGCAGTGTGCAATAAGGTTTCCCAATGGGGAACTTGAATGTTCGACAAGGGGAAGTGGGTATCGGGATGCTTAGTCACAGGTTTATCAAATTGCACTGCATGCAAACTCTTGCCTGTGGCCACATCAAGCCCAACGCCTACAGCGCCTTGATGCAAGTTAGCTTTACCATCTGAGGCGGCAGTGGATAAGCGCAACATGCCCATCACAGGGAAACCCTTAAACACGATGAGACGAATATCTGGCACGCCTTCATAACTGAAGCCTTCAAATACAGGGTCAAATTCAATTAGGCCTTCAACTAAGGCAACGTCAGGTTTACCACCCAAGGAAAACAATCCACTGAGAATGTTAGACACATGACGGTAAATCTCGTTAGGTGTCACTTCATGGCCGTTTGGCTTGTAATAGCAGCCATGCTCCACATTAGTGATAACCAGAATGCCTTTGCCACCAGAGCCCTTAGCGGGCTTAATCACAAAACCGGTACGATTTTTTACCAGTTCTGGGATTTCCTGAATTTTATGCTGCTCATGCACTACGCCAATCAGATCTGGCACGGCGATGCCGTTGGCCAGCGCCAATTGCTTAGTGATTAACTTGTCATCTACACGCTTATAGAACTTACGCTTATTGTATCGACCAATATAATCGATATTGCGCTTGTTCATATTCAATACGCCGCTTTTGCGTAATTCCCAAGGCCAAGCGTAATTCATTATTTGTCTCCAGCTAAAGGCTTGAAGCGCTTAAGCTCAGTCAAACGGTAACCTGTGTATTGGCCCATTATGAGGACTAACGCTAAGATCACTAAATGTATTCCAAGGAAGTTATATACCCAGTGCTGGATCCAAATGTTGTCCATGGCTAAATAGGCCAACGTTGCGACAAATAAACTGCCACCGCCAGAGGCAAAGACTTTCTTAGGGCCTTCTTCCTCCCACAATATCGACATACGCTCGATGGTCCAAGCCAAAATAATCATCGGGAAGAAGGTAATCGTTAAGCCTTCACTTAAGCCCAATTTGTAAGAAATAAGCGTGAACAAGCCGATGATGAAAATTACCACAATGATCACCGCTGATATTCGCGAGATGAGCAATAAGTTCAAGGTCGATAAGTATGAACGGATCATTAATCCGAAAGCCACAATCAATAAGAAGCCAATTAATCCGGTTAATAATGTGGTTTGAATAAATGCCAAGGCGATTAACACTGGCATAAAGGTACCCGAAGTCTTGATCCCGACGATAACGCGCAGGAACACCACCACTAATACCCCGATAGGGATCAACAAAATACCCTTAAAAGTGCTTTGCTCTTCTAGCGGCAATTGATAGAGAGAGAAATCTAAGGTGCCAGTGTTTGATAGCATGTCGATAGACGTCGCTAACGCTGAGCGAGTCTCTTGTAACATGGAGAAATTCACTTGAGAATTAGATGCACCAATGACGTCTAAAACTGAATTATCGCCAAACTCCCACAAGATAAGGTTTTGACCACGGCCTTGTTTGTTGTTGTTCACATCAAACAATTCCCACTTGCCTTGGTTGTAGACATGTACATAGTCACTCAGTTGCTGACGACGACGTTGATCTTCAAGTAATAAGCCGCTCACAGGTTTTGCAGGCACGCCTTTGCTGTGCAGCATTTGCAAAAACAGCTTAGTGGCGCTGTTGGTTGCCAGAAGCAAAGACATATTTTGACTTTGGTTAGTGTCATTGATAAGCCCCATCAACTGCTGAGCAAAAGACAAGTTAGTGGCGCTACGGCCCCAAACGTCATCGATGATCTGCTCGGCGGCAAGCTTTTCTGTCACCGGCCAAATGTAGGCTTCAGGGGGGGCAGGTTCTAGCTCTTCCACGATATCAAGCTTACCGGTTGGCACTAACGTGACACGATAATACAGGGCTTGGGGACCTGTTGCTTCGCGGATAGACCAAACGGCGCGGCGATTTTCCGTGCTATCGGTAATGTTTAAGCCATAACCTGGTGATGATGCGTTTTCAACTAACACATCAAAGGCTGGATCTTGAGGTAATGAAAATGACACTTCAGCAGGTTTTCCACGGCCTGAGAAACTGACTTTGGCATCCACAGACCAACTTTGAACTTGCTCACCGGGTACAAAAGGAACTTTGTGCTCTATCCCACGATACACGCTGGCAGCGATGCCAACGATAAAAAGTAATGCCACAAAAATGTAAAAAGGTTTACGAGAATGCATTGCAGTTCCTATTTGATTACGGTTGTGACTTGATTGTTAGCTTTACCATGAATGTAAGTCTGACCTACGTCCACAATAGCGATGTCTTTCATAAATTTGCGCCCCAGCAACAGCGGAAAATCTAAGTGGCTGCGGTCAGTAAGGTTAAGGTCGGTTTCGGCTGAGTATTTACCTATTTTAAGATGGGCATGGATCACGGGACGACGGTCATCGCCAGTGCTGGCATCTTGTTTGATGCGCACGAAACGTTCGACTTTTGATTCGTAAGTATTGCCTGGCTGATCTGGGCCATTAGTCATGACATCAAAACGTACCCATTCAACGCCATTGCGCTCAAATAACACTATGTTTCTAGCATCTAAAGAAGATGATTCCGCGCCAGTATCAATGCGAGTCGCGAATTGTGTTTTAACCTCATCTATATACACGCTTTCCAGTTCGCCTAATAGGAATTTCTCACCAGTTAGCGATTCAGGGCATTGCTGAATAATCGGCGCGACTTTTTGCACTGGGGCAGGCATATAGATAGTTTTAGGTTTCTGTGCCATAGATGCACCAACTTGGGACTTAAGTTGATTCATCTCGGCGGTCATCGCAGCCATGGCCATATCATTCTTGGTACACTGCGCTTCAAAGGCATCGATGATTTTAGCTTGGGAATCAGCAAGCCCAGTAATAAGCTCAGCATTGGTAAGGCTAGGCACTTTTGGTACTGGCTGAGGTATGGCACAGCCTGAAACAAGCGCTGTAGCAACGGATAGAGCGATTAACTGCTTAAACATGTTATTTCCTGTCATGTGTGTTGCTAAATTAAATCAGAATTAGGTTGATTCTTGGTGGCGATTATCGTCGCTCTTTTGGGCGCTGGATAGCCCTCAACAGTCAGATTTATATCTTTTGGATCAAGATAATCCACCAAAGATTCATTTTGCATCCATGCTGTGCTGCGTTGTTCTGCTAATGAGGTGGTGTCCACATCAACACAACGTATATCGGTAAAGTCACATTTCTTAAGCCATAACATCAGCGCCGCTACTGAAGGTAGAAACCAGACATTATTCATCTTGCCGTATCTATCTTTAGGCACCAGCACGGTATTTTCATCACCGTCTATGACTAAGGTTTCTAACACTAACTCACCGCCCATCCGCAACTGGTCCCTTAATTGGTACAAGTGATCAATAGGGGAGCGTCTGTGATATAACACGCCCATGGAAAATACCGTATCAAAGGCATCCAATGGCGGTAATTCTTCTATGCCTAAAGGCAATAAATGCACTGGGTGTTGGTTACCAGCGAGCCGTTTTATGGCTTCGAACTGGCACAAAAATAATGGCGATGGGTCGATGCCTACCACCCGCTCTGCACCATCACCCAGCATACGCCACATGTGATAACCACTGCCACAGCCTACGTCGAGGACAGTGCGCTTATTCAGCGGAGAAATATGCTTTCGCACTCGCTCCCATTTCCAATCACTGCGCCATTCAGTATCAATCTCGATACCGTGAACATTAAACGGTCCTTTACGCCATGGCTTAAACAGCACTAATAGATTTTCTAGTTTTTGCTGTTGTCCCGAACTTAATTGGGTGCCGCTACCAATAGTCACACTGCCAGTAAAATCTAAGGTATCAGGTGCAGCATAGTTTAGCTTATTAAGGACTTTTTCCCATTTGGGTAAATTGCCATGTTTGTGTTCGCGTTGCCACTTACCAAGAATAGCCGGTAAATCTTCTAGCCAATGTTGCAGGTTAGAATCGGCAATTTGTTGATAGAAAGAACTAAAGCTAATCACTTAATTGCCACCATAGATGCAAAATTAAAACATTGGAACCAAACACTAAAATGGCCAAAGCCACTGTCGGTTACCCGTTGTTGATGCTGTACTAATGTATCAGTTCGCATCACATTTTCAAGGGCGCTGCGCTTTTGACTGATTTCTAACTCACTGTATCCATTGGCGCGTTTAAAATCCAGGTGCTGCTCATCCAATAAATCTTGGATGGAGGGATCGGCAAACTTCACTTTTTCAGATAAGACTAATATACCGCCTGGCAGCATGCCGTCATAGATGCGCTTTATTAAGATATCTCTGTCCTCTGGCGGCAGAAACTGCAAAGTAAAGTTAAGCACCACCATGGACGCATTACTAATCTGCACATTACGGATATCATCACAAATTAATTGCACTTGAGTATCGCTGACGTAAGCCGCTAAATTCTCTTGGCAGCGCGCTATCATAGACTCGCTGTTATCTATGGCGATGATCTGGCACTGACGGCCTTCAATTTGGCGACGAATGCTTAACGTGGCCGAACCTAATGAACTGCCCAAATCATACACCTTGCTATTTGGCGTCACGTAGCGACGAGCAAAATCACCTAAGGTCGCTATGATCTGGTTATAGCCAGGAACCGAGCGGCGGATCATGTCATTGAACACACCAGCAACACGACTATCAAATTGAAAGTCACTGATGGTTTCAGCTGGCGTAGCGTAGATCTTATCTTGTTTAGAATTCATCGTTAAACAGTTAAAAAAGTTAGGCTGCTATTTTAGCTAATCCTATTCAATCCCAGCAAGTATCCTACTGGTATTTTGCGACTTTTTTTTACCAAAAAGGCGTTTATTGCGAAATAAAGGTGAATTATAGGTAAGTTAATTGTAATTTATCTGAGTTAACCTAAAGATATGACCTTTAAGGGAGTGAAATCCTTAAATGAGCCAGTAATTAATTCAGTTTATTATTTTTTTCAAATCAAGAAGAACATTTTATTTAGAGGCAAAATTATCGTTATGAAATGGCTCACCCTAATACTTAGCTGCGTGTTTCTTCTGCTTAGCAGCAATCTCGAGGCGGTTACGCTTAAGCCGACATTGAGCCAAGAAGCGCCATTGACATTAGTGTTAGGTGAGGGCAGCTATCCGCTCCAGTTTTTAACTGAAGAAGGTGAGCCAGCAGGATTATTAGTGGATCTATGGCGTCAGTGGTCAATTAAAACTGGTATTGAGGTGGTGTTTGTGGCCCGCCATTGGCGAGACAGCTTAAACCAAATCCACAAAAACCCAAATACAATCCATGTGGGCATGGCTATCACGGCGCCGCGCCAACAACGTTATCATTTCGCCAACCCTATCAGCACCATTAATAGTTATTTGTATTTGCATTCAGATATCGCGGCCAAAACCAGTATCCAACAGCTTATTCCATTTCAAATTGGGGTGGTGGCGGGCTCATCCCACGAAAGTACCTTGAAAGCCATTGAACCTAAACTTACTTTTCGTCGCTACCTTAATCGAGAAGCCATGTTAGAGGGCGTATCTAAAGGCGAAGTCTATGTTTTTGCTGCTATCGAGGGTTACCAGCGTGGGTTAGTGCTTGAAAAAAACATCGGTGAAAGCTTTAGCGCCTCGACCCGTATTTTGATTGAAAATGCTAGCCTAGCACCCGCAATAGGTTCAGATGATCCAGGGTTAATTAGCACGATAAATGAAGGCTTTAGCCTATTAACGCCCCTGGATATTGAACGGATTGAACGTCGCTGGCTTGGCTACCATAGAAAAACCACTGGCATAGTCATTGCCGCGCAAGCTGGTGTTGAGCCTTACATGGATATTGGCGTAGATGGCCAGCCCTACGGCATGTTTGTGGACATTTGGCGGCTTTGGTCTGAAAAGACAGGCATTAATATTGAGTTTTTAGTCAGCAATATGACAGACTCAATTAATGATGTGAGGCAAGGTAATGCTGATGTGCATATGGCTTACCCTGAAAGTCAGGAGCTCAATACTGGACTTAAGCAGGCATGGCAGATTTTTAGCCTTAAAAGCCGACTTTTTATGCACCTTACCCCAATAAAAAAGAAAACCGATCTCAAAGGCCTGCGGATCGGAGTGTTTCCTACAGCACCCTACCTTTCCCAGATCACAGCTCAACTGCCAGGGGTACATATCAAGTTTTATGACAACCTTGATTTGATGCTAGAGGCGATTAACAAAGGCTCAATTTCAGGGTTTATCGCAGCTGGTGCTATGACCCGTCACTATTTATTGAAACATAAGATCTGGGCGAATTTCCACCAATTTGATGGCCTTGATTTTGAAACTCAAATGTACAGTCTGACTCGACTTGAGGACAGTGGTCTAGTGGATCGTATTCAAGCAGGCTTTAAGCTTATTAAACAGCAAGAGTTAGCTAAAATTGAGCAAAAATGGCTTATCAACCCAGAAGACAGGCGTAGCCAAAGTGAAAGTACTCAAATAATACTATCAACTCAAGAACGTCAGTATCTAGACAGTTTAGGGGCGATAAAGATGGGATATTTAAAGGAATGGGCGCCCATGGAGTTTCAAGGCGATAACGGTGAGTTCTTTGGGATAAATAATGATGTTCGGCAAATTATTCAAAAGCAACTTGGCATAACCATTAACCCCGTAGCTTATGATAATTGGTCACTGTTGCTGCAAGATTTAGTGCAAGGGAATATTCAGCTTGTGGCTAGCGTTGGCAAACACAGGGAGCGAGACATGCTATTTTCAGCGCCTTATTGGCCATCTCCTTGGGCATTGGTGAGCAATTTCAATCAAGCCAGCGTGTTCGATTTAAACCAACTTAATGGCAAACGAGTCGCAGTTGTTGAAGGCTATAACTTGATTAAAGAGTTAATCGGCCAATATCCTGGCTTGAACATAGTGCTAGTGAAAGACATTAAACATGGGCTTACCTTAGTATCACAAAATAAAGTGGATGTCTTGATTGAACAAGTGGTGATCTTGGCAAGTGCCCTTAAACATTATGAATACCCTAACTTAAAAATTGCCGTATTAACCGATCTCGCTCAACGTCAAAGCCATGTTGGGATCTATCCAGGCATAGCGCCACTGCTTGGGCCTCTTAATCGTGCCCTTAGTAGCATAGATGAGCCGATGCAGCAGCAAATCAATCAAAAATGGGTCTCGGTTGAACTTGAGTCTGAATTTAGCAAATACCTGCAGTGGCTTTTTATCTCTTTGATTGTCTTAAGTATCGTATCTGTGATTGTTGTTACAACCTTGCTGATTAATCGGCGCTTAAAGGCAGAAATTATCCGCCGTAAACACGCTGAGCTGGCCTTAACACACATGGCGCAATATGACAGTTTAACTGAGCTGCCTAATCGTAATTTACTGGATGACAGATTGCAGCAAGCGGTGTTATCCCATTATCGCAGTGAATACAAATTCGCACTTATGTTCATCGATTTAGAGGGTTTAAAACAGGTTAACGACACCCACGGTCACCCAGTAGGGGATGCCTTGCTGGTTCAAGTTGCCGCGCGTTTGAATCAATTGTTTAGGCAATCAGACACCTTAGCCCGTTTTGGTGGTGATGAGTTTGTGGTGTTATTAAATAATATCGAGAGCTTGGAGCACGCTAAGTTAGTAGAAAGTGCGATTCACTCAGCACTTGCTAAAGCCTTTAAGGTTAATGACACTGATGTGAAAGTGGGGGCCAGTATCGGGATTGCTATCTATCCCGATGATGCCGATGACGCCATCAGCTTAATGCGCATCGCAGACCGACTGATGTATCAAGATAAGCATTCTGAGTGTTAGATGATTAACTCACCGCTTTTGAGTGCTTTTTAGCCATACAGTAAGCACAATCTCAAATACTTGCCTTAAGGTTATGGTCAAAGTGGTTAATCTACTCAATACTGGCAAACATCAGAGTTTAAGTGCTTTGGTTGCGGGCATTTTTTTACTATAATGCCGCCCAATAAAGGTTTTTATAAGCCGTATGGTTTTTTAGATTAAAGGATAAGGTTGAATGCGAAGTCATTATTGTGGAGACATCAATAAGTCTCATCTTGGTCAAGAAGTTACCTTAGTCGGTTGGGTTAACCGTAGCCGTGACTTAGGTGGGGTGGTGTTCTTGGATTTGCGTGATAGAGAAGGCTTAGTGCAAGTCGTCTATGATCCTGATCTTAAAGACGTCTTCGATGTAGCCAGTAGCTTACGCGGTGAGTTTTGTGTTCAAGTCACAGGCTTAGTTCGCGCCCGTCCTGACAGCCAAATCAACAGCCAAATGAAAACCGGTGAAATTGAAGTGTTAGGCAAAGGCTTAACCATTATCAATGCCTCAGCGCCATTGCCATTGAGCATGGACAATCACCAGAATAACAGTGAAGAGCAACGTCTTAAGTACCGTTATTTAGATTTACGCCGCCCAGAAATGGCCGAACGTCTGATTTTCCGCGCTAAAGTCACAAGTTCCGTGCGTCGCTTCTTAGATAGTAACGGCTTCTTGGACATAGAAACCCCGATTTTAACTAAGGCAACCCCAGAAGGTGCCCGCGATTACTTAGTGCCAAGCCGTACCTATAAAGGTCAGTTCTTTGCCTTGCCTCAGTCGCCACAGCTGTTCAAACAGTTGTTAATGATGTCAGGGTTTGACCGTTATTATCAAATCGTTAAGTGCTTCCGTGATGAAGACTTACGTGCTGACCGTCAACCAGAATTTACCCAAATCGATATCGAAACCTCGTTTATGACATCAGAGCAAGTGATGGTCAAAACCGAAGAAATGATGCGCGGTTTGTTCCTTGAGCTATTGAATGTGGACTTAGGCGAGTTCCCTCGCATGACCTATAACGAAGCGATGCGCCGTTTTGGATCAGACAAGCCAGATTTACGTAACCCACTTGAGTTGGTGGACGTTGCTGACTTACTAAAAGACGTAGAGTTTGCAGTATTTAATGGCCCAGCTAACGATGAGGAAGGCCGCGTTGCTGCGCTGCGTATTCCAAATGGAGCCACGCTTTCACGTAAGCAAATTGATGATTACACTAAGTTTGTTGGCATCTATGGCGCCAAAGGCCTAGCATGGATGAAAATAAATGATTTAGCCGCAGGCATGGAGGGCATTCAATCGCCAGTGCTTAAGTTCTTAACTGAATCAATCGTTAATGACATCATCAGCCGCACTGGTGCACAAACTGGCGACATCATTTTATTTGGTGCCGACAAAGCCAACGTAGTTGCCGAAGCCATGGGCGCATTGCGCTTAAAAGCCGGTGAAGATTTTGACTTACTTGAAGGTCAGTGGCGTCCACTTTGGGTTATCGACTTCCCGATGTTTGAAAAAATTAACGGCGGTTTCCACGCAGTACACCACCCGTTTACCGCGCCTCGCGGCGTAACGGCGGCTGAACTTGAAGCCAACCCAGCTAACCGAGTGTCAGATGCTTATGACATGGTATTAAACGGTTGTGAATTAGGCGGCGGTTCAGTGCGTATTCATAACGCTGAAATGCAAAGCGCTGTATTCCGTATTTTGGGTATTGAAGAAGAAGAAGCCAAAGAGAAGTTTGGTTTCTTACTTGAAGCCCTGCGTTATGGCACGCCGCCACACGCAGGTTTAGCCTTTGGTCTTGATCGCATCATAATGCTAATGACGGGCGCAAGCTCAATCCGCGATGTGATGGCTTTCCCGAAAACCACCACAGCGGCGTGTCCATTAACAAATGCCCCTGGTTTTGCTAACCCAGCTCAGTTAACTGAGCTAGGCATCAAGGTTATTGAAAAAGTGAAAGCTGCAGACGCTGAATAAGCTTCACAGCCTGTTAGGCATAGTTAAAAGGTGTTACCCAGTACCGAGGCTTATGCCTCGGTCTGTTTTTATAGCAAAGGAGAAGTAATATGGCAGGTCATAGCAAATGGGCCAATATTAGGCATCGCAAGGCAGCGCAAGACGCTAAGCGTGGCAAACTTTTCACTAAATTTATTCGTGAGTTAACGGTCGCAGCCCGTGAAGGCGGCTCAGATCCCGACGCCAATCCTAGACTTCGCGCCGCCATAGATAAATCCCTGTCAAACAATATGACCCGCGACACGGTTGAGCGCGCCATTAAACGCGGCGCCGGCGAGCTGGACGGTCAACAGTTAGAAACCATTATTTACGAAGGCTATGGCCCAGGCGGCACGGCGGTGATGGTAGAAACCATGACCGATAACCGTAACCGCACCGTATCGGGTGTACGCAATGCCTTTAATAAATCCGGCGGTAATTTAGGTACAGACGGCTCGGTGGCTTATTTGTTTACAAAATCTGGCATCATCTCTTTTGATAACAGCAATGATGAAGATGTCTTGATGGAGCAAGCATTGGATGCGGGCGCCGAAGATGTGATAAGCCATGATGATGGCTCTATAGATGTGCTCACAAGCCCAGACAGTTTTGGCAAAGTGAAAGATGCATTGGACAGTGCAGGTTTAACAGCCCTTAATGCCGAAGTCACCATGCTGGCCTCACTTAAAGCCGAGCTTGACCTTGAAACCGCAGAGAAATTCTTGCGTCTTATCGATACCTTAGAAGATCATGATGATGTGCAAGAGGTGTATCATAACGCCGAGATTTCCGATGACGTTATGGCGCAGCTTGATTAATGGCGATTATTTTAGGGGTTGATCCCGGCTCACGTATCACAGGTTATGGGGTGATTCAGTGCCAAGGGCGACAGCAAATCTACTTGGGTAGCGGCTGTATTCGCACCAGCTCTGATGAACTGGCCATCCGCCTTAAGCAAATTTTTGAAGGCTTAACTGAAATTATTCGCCAATATCAGCCGGAACAATTTGCCATCGAGCGGGTATTTATGGCAAAAAATGCCGATTCTGCCTTAAAGTTAGGTCAAGCCCGCGGTGCGGCTATCGTTGCTGCAACTTTTGCTGACTTACCGGTGGCCGAATACAGTGCCACTCAAATTAAAAGCGCGGTTGTGGGAACAGGGCGGGCGCAAAAAGCCCAAGTGCAACACATGATCCAACAATTATTCAAATTGCCCGCCGCGCCACAGGCCGATGCAGCCGATGCCCTAGGGGTTGCCCTGTGTCATTATCATACACACCAAAGCTTGGTAGCCATGGGCGGCCGAGCCAGTAGCAGAACTTACGGACGATACAGATGATAGGTAGATTGAAAGGTATTCTAGTAGAAAAGCAGGCCCCAGAAATCGTCTTGGATGTCGGCGGCGTCGGTTATGAGCTGCAAGTGCCAATGACCAGCTTTTATGAACTGCCAGAACTCGAACAGAGCGCCACCCTTTACACCCACTTTGTGGTTAGAGAAGATGCGCAACTGCTTTATGGTTTTATCACTAAGCAAGAGCGCGCCTTGTTTCGCTTACTGATAAAAACTAATGGCGTGGGACCTAAGCTTGCGTTAACGATTTTATCTGGCATGACAGCTGGGGAGTTTGTCTCTTGTGTTGAGCGTGATGATATCGTCACCTTGGTTAAGTTACCTGGTGTTGGCAAGAAAACCGCCGAGCGCTTAGTGGTGGAAATGCGCGATAAACTCAAGAGTCTGCTCGAGGCTTCTGTGGGCAATGAGCGCGAGTTTATGCTGCAAAGCAATTACACAGCGCCTGTGGCAAATGCCGAGGAAGATGCAATTTCCGCTCTAGTATCACTAGGTTATAAGCCGCCTCAAGCGAGCCGTGCGGTATCCAATGCTTATAAAGAAGGCATGGATACAGAAACCTTGATTAAACTGGCGCTTAAATCCATGTTATAGCCCCAGTGCCGTGGTTTTTTGCCGCAGTTACTTAGCTAAGCCGTGACATCAGATATACCTTTAAGCCCGATACGCCCGTTCGATCAGTTAATAAGAATATGAGAGTGCCATGATAGAAGCAGATAGATTAATTCAGCCCCAAGTCCTTGCTCAAGATGAGCAAATAGACAGGGCCATGCGGCCAAAACTCTTAGATGACTACACAGGTCAGGATGACACTCGTGCTCAGCTTAAAATTTTTATTCAAGCTGCCATGAATCGAAAAGAGGCCTTGGATCACATGCTAATCTTCGGCCCGCCAGGTCTGGGTAAAACCACCTTGGCAATGATTGTCGCCAATGAAATGGGTGTTAATATTAAGTCGACCTCAGGCCCAGTGCTTGAAAAGGCCGGCGATTTAGCGGCATTACTCACTAATTTGGATGAAGGTGACGTGCTGTTTATCGATGAAATACACCGTTTAAGCCCTGTGGTGGAAGAGATTTTATACCCAGCTATGGAAGACTATCAGCTGGATATCATGATAGGCGAGGGGCCGGCGGCCCGCTCAATCAAGCTAGACTTGCCGCCTTTTACCTTGATTGGCGCCACAACGCGAGCAGGGGCGTTAACCTCACCACTACGTGCTCGCTTTGGTATTCCGCTGCGGTTAGAGTTTTATAACGTAAAAGATTTATGCACCATAGTCACCCGCTCAGCCAAAGTGATGGAGCTTGCCATCGATGCCGGCGGCGCCCTTGAAATTGCCAAACGCTCCAGAGGCACACCGCGCATTGCCAATCGATTACTGCGCCGAGTGCGGGATTACGCCGAAGTAAAATTTGCAGGTAAAGTCACAGAAGATGTCGCCCAACAAGCCCTTGATATGCTAGATGTAGATCAAGAAGGTTTCGATTATCTTGACCGTAAGCTGTTGTTATCCATCATAGACAAATTTATGGGAGGACCTGTGGGACTCGATAACTTAGCCGCCGCCATTGGTGAAGACAGGGATACCATAGAAGACGTGTTGGAGCCTTTTTTAATTCAGCAAGGTTTTATTCAGCGCACCCCAAGGGGCCGTATCGTCACCTCAAGGGCGTACCAGCATTTCAATATCATCGCCCCCGATGTGCCTAAGTAGTCATTTTAATATATTGCTAAAGGCAAGGCCCTGTTAATACAGGGCTTTTTAATATAGATGTTATAGGTGGGATAATGTTAAAAGAAAAAAGACAAGAATAGGAAATTTGTTGATTCAGCGAGTGTAAAGCTTAGCCACAATTTGCGAATTCTAGGGCATAAAACCCTATCCGACCTTGCTCGTTGTGGAAAAGGGATGGTCGGTGAAAATGTAGGAAAAAAAAGACCCAAAACTATCCTGTTGTCTTAGGTCTAGGGAAATTGATGCTGCAGTAAGATGCTAGATGAGCTTTAGTGGATTATAGTTGGCTAATATGATTTAGCGCGAAAAATCCTTTTTCAAAGCTAGATTGTTTAGTTATATCAAGCTAGCCGTTGCTGACAGCAGAGGGGGTATTGAATTCACTCTCCTTCGATTTTCCCTTATGTTGGCAATAATAGTGGTTTTTATATTGGGATTGACGTTAAAAAATTTACTTTTAAAATTATGTTTAGCCCAGACATTCTTTGCTGCTTGTGACGTCAAGATCGGTCAATAAACCATTATTAATCCCGTAGATCCAACCATGCACGGCGACATCTTGTCCACGATCCCAGGCTTCTCTGACTATTGTGGTGCTGGTGACATTGGCGACTTGTTCGATGACGTTTAGCTCACAAAGTCGTCTAAATCGCTCCGCTTCATCAAGCTTGCCTAATTCCGCATCATGCATACGATAAATATCACGTAAATGCCCCAACCAATTATCAATTAATCCCAGCCTTAGGTTATCCATAGCAGCGCGTACGCCGCCACAGCCATAATGACCCACAACCATGATGTGTTTGACTTTGAGAACATCTACAGCGTATTGAATTACAGATAAGCAGTTGAGATCGGTATGGATCACCATATTGGCAATGTTACGGTGGACAAATACTTCACCGGGCATAAGGTCGATGATTTGGTTTGAGGGTACTCGACTATCTGAGCAACCAATCCACAAGTATTCAGGATTTTGCTGTTTGGCTAATTTTTCAAAAAAACGGGGATCTTCTTTACTGATCCGCTCGGCCCATAGACGGTTATTATCAAACAGGGGTTTAAGTAATTTCATAGAACCGGAACAACCTTTTATTTACCTTAAGCAGTGGGGGTGACTGCTATTTTGGTTTGGGAGTATATCAGCATAGTTTTATTATCTGGTCTATCCATTTAACGGGTTTAACATCAAGATTCTTGCATATCAATCCTCGATGTTCTCCCCGAGTACGCGTTTGAGTTGATTTGATCCATAAGTGTTTAATTTGCAGTATGTCTGTCCCCTTAAACTTAATAAACATCAGCTAAGGCTTAATTTATGCGCTGTTGTAAAAAATCTTTAATCAGCGGATTTAATTGCTCGGCTTGTTCCAGATGAACCCAGTGCCCAGCTGATGCAATTTGGACTAATTGGCTGCCGTCTATGGTGTCTTGCATTAGATACGCTTCTAGTGGCGTGCGCAGTTGATTATGATTTGAGGCTATGATGAGGCTTGGCAGACAGAGCTTTTCAGCATCTTCTAAAGTGTCGCGCTTGTAAATTGCCATTGGCGCAAACTTAACAAGTGCCGCTAACTGTGCAGCATTAAGTGCGGTTAAGGCTTTAGCTAGACTTATTGCTGTACTGTCTGGTATTGGACTTTCTGTTACTTGATGTTCAGTTTTTGCTGATGCAGCTTTAGACTCGGTCATTAAATTTGCGCTACTGAAAAATAGCGAAGCGAGCTGTTGGGCGAGCGCCGCAGATACACTTTTATTGGCAATGATGTCATCTAACATGAGTTGATACTTGGCACAGTTCACTTCAGGTTCAAAACCAATAAACCCATTGATCATCACGAGAGCATTAATTTTACTGGGCGCAAGCAGCGCCATTTCGCTGGCAATAGCACAACCTGTGCCTAAGGCGATGAGGCTGCACTGATTGATGTTAAGTTCAGTTAATAGATTAAGTAACTGGCCAGCAATATCTTTAAGGTTGGCGGTGTTTTCTGGAAAAACCTGACTCTGACCATGGCCCCATAAATCGATGGCTATACAGCGATAATCCGCTTCTAATGCTTGGATTTGAGCTTGCCATTGGATTTTATTGCCGAGCAGGCCGTGTATAAAAACCAAGGTATTACCTTGGCCTTGCTCTGTAAAATACAGTGGTTGGCCTGCGATGGTGTGTGTCTTACTGTATGGGCTTGTCATTATATTCTCTAGTTTTTTGTACTGTCTGTTTAAGGCTTAGGATCTAACACTGGCAGCGGTGCGACAAAGCGTACATGGGAGTCGACAATATCACTCAGGCGCGCCAGTAATGCGGCTTTTGGACTGATGTCGCTCTGCGCTATCAGTTGAATTAAATCATGGCTATCGTAATCAGCGAGATAGCACGCCGCGACAGGAAAATAGCTAATATGCCAAGGCTCAGGACTGACGCCACTTAAGCCCGCTTGGTAGGGGAAATAGAATCCATACTCTGGCCCATGAAGGGAAAGCCACTGGGCCAAGGCATAGCAAGGGCCGCCCAGTTGATATTCATGACTCACGAGTTGCAGCTCGGCCTTGGTAATTTTATTTGCATCATACACATCTAAATCAGTACCCCAGTGGTGCCGTGAAGCGCCAGGGAGTGCTGACCACAACAAGATGGCATCGATAAGTTCATCAGGGCTTAAGTTTTCGTGGACGATGGGCTGTGAGTTGTTGTCCAGCAATGCTCGTTGACCACGGGCTTTGGCGTTCCAAATGGCCAGCTGTCGATCAAAATTGCGATAGGCTGAGCAAATACACAGATCAAAACCTGCAATAAGGGCAGCTTGTTTTAGGGATAAAAAAGCTTTAAGAGTGCGCGGTTCAAGTAACAAAGACTCACGATAGTCGTTAATACTGCCCTTAACATTAGCTTCAAAATCGACCAAGTGTGTTGCACTAAGGCCATAGAGCTGTGGTTGCGCTATGGCTGTGGTTTTTGTCTCTAGATCTTGAGTTAGCACAAGAGTTTTTCCAGCAGCTTTTCGTAGCACAACGCCAGTTGCTCTAAATCGGCAACCTTCACACACTCATTGACCTTATGTATGGTGGCATTGACTGGGCCGAGCTCAATCACTTGGGCGCCAGTGGGCGCAATAAAGCGCCCATCTGAGGTACCACCAGTGGTCAGTGGCGAAGTATCATAGCCCGTCACTTCGCGAATAGCTGTTTTAGTGGCTTCAAGTAATGGGCCTTCTCCTGTAAGAAACGGCAGACCATTAAATACCCAGCTGATATCGTAATCTAGGCCATGGGCATCAAGAATACCTAGCACGCGGCTGATGAGCTCATCGGCTGTGACTTCGGTGGAGTAGCGGAAATTAAACATCACCTGCAAATTCCCTGGGATCACGTTGGATGCACCTGTGCCACCATTGATATTGGCAATTTGAAAGCTGGTGGGCGGGAAAAAAGCATTACCATTATCCCAGTGCATTTGCGCCAATTCAGTTAATGCGGGGGTCGCTTTATGAATCGGATTATCGGCAAGGTGAGGGTAGGCGACATGACCTTGGATGCCATTGACAGTTAAATTGCCGGTTAGGCTGCCGCGGCGTCCATTTTTAACCACATCGCCAAGCTTATACGTTGAAGATGGCTCGCCGACTAACGCCCAGGTGATTTTTTCATTGCGGGCTTCTAGGGTGTCTATGACCCGAGTGGTACCGTTGACAAACGGGCCTTCTTCATCACTGGTAATGAGATAGGCAATAGAGCCGTGATGATCGGGATGTTTAGCGACAAAGCGTTCAGTAGCAACCAACATGGCGGCGAGTGAGCCTTTCATGTCAGCGGCGCCGCGCCCATGTAAATAGCCATCAATAATGGTGGGTTCAAAGGGAGGGGTGTGCCAGCGGGAAAGATCTCCTGTGGGCACCACATCTGTGTGGCCTGCAAAACAGAATACTGGCGCTTGAGTGCCGCGCCGCGCCCAAAGATTGGTGGTATCTTCAAACACCATGGGCTCAAGGGTGAAACCTGCCGCGGATAAATGTTTACCCATTAAGGTTTGGCAACCTTCATCTAAAGGTGTTACGGACGGGCGGGCGATAAGATCCATGGCAAGTTGTGTGACATCTGCGCTCATTTTGTGAACCATGCTTGATAATCAGCGGCGTTAAAGCCAAGTAATACCTTGTCGTCTTGAACTAGCACAGGGCGTTTAATTAATGTTGGTATTTCAAGCATAAGCGCTATGGCGCTTGTGCTATCCAACTTACTTTTTTGTGCGTCACTTAATGCACGAAAACTGGTGCTGCGTTTATTGAGTACAGCTTCCCAACCCAAAGTATCGACCCAGCTTTGCAGTTGCATTTGGGTTAAGCCATCGTCTCTGAAGTCATGAAACTGAGTTGTTACTTGTTCAGCTTCTAGCCATTTACGGGCTTTACGTACTGTGTCGCAATTTTTAATTCCAAAGAGTGTCACTGTCATTTACTGCACCTATTTTGTTAACGCTGAACTTGTATTAAATGAATGGCATTCGCTTAACTGGCATTAGCTGTACTGAAATAAAAATGAGCTGTATGGTTTGCAGCCCCAAAATAAACTTGTACCTTAAATTTGAGTCTTAAAGCTGGACAGTAAAGATGATGTCTTTACCTGCGATGACACTGCCTTGCTCTTTGTCTAAATATTTAATGTCTTCCATATTGGCCAGCACTACAGGGGTAAGCAGGCTGTCAACTTCACCTCGCAGGCTGTTTAAATCAAACCCGAGAATAGGCTGGCCCATTTTGACGTCTTGGCCTTCTGCTGCAAGGCGAGTAAACCCTTTGCCTCTGAGCTCAACTGTACCTACACCTAAATGGACAAATAGCTCTAGTCCTTGGGGGGATTCGATGCTGAAGGCATGATTGGTTTCGAAGATTTTACCAATACGACCATCAATGGGCGCCAGAATAAACTCGCCCTTGGGCATGATGGCAATGCCATCGCCGACAATTTTTTCGGCAAATACGATATCAGGTACGCTCTCGATGGCGACGATGTCTCCAGACACTGGCGCGTAAATAGGGATCCCGCCGGTGATCTTTGGTTGTCCTGAAATGAGTCGTCGAATGCGGCTAAAAAAACTCATGATGCCAGCCTCTTAATTAATGTTAATTATAAATGAAGTTACGTGCGATTACTGATGCTATAACCTAGTGATTATTGTAATTCTTAACGCATTGTTCTAAATCAGTAATTCTGTATTTAGCGAGGGCGTCTAACCCGTGGGCATAAAAACCTTTTGCACCACTAAACTTACCTAAACACAGCGCGGCTTTAACCTCTAAAATCTGTGCGGGGTTAACACTGAGCTCGTTAATTCCAAGGCCCACCAATAAGGGGGTCAATTTAGGGTCGCTTGCCAGCTCGCCACACAAACTTAAGGTCTTATTGAATGCCTTACAAGATTCCACTGTCATGGCGATTAACTTAAGCACTGGGGGAGACAGGGGCGAAAAGCTTTTAGTAAGCACAGCATTAGTGCGGTCCACCGCTTGAGTATACTGACTTAGATCGTTGCTGCCTATGCTGACAAAGTCTAATAAGGGTAATAAATTGGATAAATTTAACACCGCTGCAGGTGTTTCAACTACTATGCCAAGGCTTAATTCACCAAAGCCTTTTTCTTGCTCTAATAATTGGGTTTTGCACAGTTCAATTTGAGCGATTAGCAGCTCCAATTCTTCCAATTGATTGAGCATGGGGAACATCAGTCTTATGGGGCCATGGTTGGCAGCCCTGAGCACTGCCCGTAATTGAGGTTGAAGAATTGCGGGCTGTGCTAGGCTGAAGCGGATCCCTCTAAGGCCTAATGCAGGGTTATCTTCTTTTGCTTGGGCTACACAAGGCATGTCTTTATCGGCGCCGATATCAAATGTGCGTATGGTGAGCACTTGGCCTGCTAAGCTGTGCAGTGCATCACAATAGAGTTGATATTGCTCTTGTTCTGTAGGGACTTTCTTGGCGTGGATCAATAAGAATTCAGTGCGAAATAGTCCTACGCCTTGGGCGCCTGAATCAATTAAACGCAGCACATCGTTTAGTTCACCGACATTTGCGCGAATGGCAACGCTGTGACCATCTAAGGTTTCACTAGGACGAGCTTTATACTGCGCTAGGGCTTGGCGTCTTTGTTGTTCTTGCTGATATTTGGCCTCAAACTGTGCTTGTAGCTCCGTACTGGGGGCGTAGAAAAGCTCACCTGCAATGGCATCTAAAACCAATTTATCGCCATTTTTGATGCTGGTGGCTGAATTGCTACTTTTTTGCCACTGGCAATTGATCAAGGTAGGAATATCAGCGGCTCGAGCAAGGATAGCCGTGTGGCTGGTGACGCTGCCTGTGGCTAACACTAACCCCTTAACAAATTTAAGCGGTAACTGACCGAATTCAGCTGGGGTCAAATCCTGAGCCAAGATGATGCAATCTTCATCGATATTAGCAATGCCTAACTCTATAATGCCGCAAAGGGCACTATTAAGGCGCTTACCTAGACAGCGGATGTCTAAACTGCGATTAGCAAGATAAGGGTCGTCAAGCTGGGCTAGCTCATCGGCTTGCTGTGTAAAAATTCTATCGACAGCGACTTGTGCATTAAAGCGAAACTGACGGATATGCTGATTAAGTGCGCTAAGCAGCTCAGGATCTTCGAGTAACATGATATCGGCATCGATTAATTCGAAGGTGTCTTGCTCTGGTTTGAAGTTACATTGGCAGCGACGCAAATGTTGACACAGTTGATCTATGGCTTGTTTGAGTTTGGCTTGTTGCTCATCGATACCATCAAGGGGAATAAGTTGCCCATCTAAGCACTGATCTGGAGGCGTAATTAGTCGCGCGACACCGAAAGCGATACCTGATGATACTAAGGTTCCTGTGATTGGCATGACATGTCCTTTGCTGTTTATATGTAGGGGCTACAATATAAGGTCTACAAGTTATAGCATTAGCGTTGAGGCGTTATTCTAAGGTTTCAAGCAGTACCACTATGCTATCTACAGCAGTTTGTGACTGTAGCCCGTCGGCACTGACAGTGACATTGACTCCCTGATACAGCCCCAGTGTTTGTAGTTTAAACAAGCTCTTAGCACTGGCTTTTTTACCATTACATTCGACAATGACATCACAGTCAAAGGTTTTTGCTTGTTTTACAATTAATGCGGCTGGACGGGTATGGATCCCGTGAGGGGCTGTGATGGTTACTGACTTCTGATACATATAAAAAGACTCAAGATTAACAACAGCACTAATACTATCGTAAACTCAGTGAGCAAAGAAGATTGATTGGGCATTTTTCCAAGATATAAAGCCTTGCTTTTACTGAATGAGATTAAGCAATTGTGGTATTAATTGCTGCGTGAGTTACACTCAAACCTTATCACTTAAGCTTGCTGCTGGACTTTATTGCTAGCAATGTCGATTTAAGTTTTGATTTTTTGATGTTTTAGACGCAAGATTACCTCATATTTATCAATAGCTAGGTGTTTATATTATGAATTCTGCACAAATTGTCACCACAGATGATATTTTATTGAAATTGTGTCACTCAGTGTCTCATGTACTATCGAGCACCAGTGCGAGTCATGTCACCCACGCGGGTATGGTGCAAACCATTAATCGTACTCGTTTAAAGCCTGATCTTGGTTGTTTTTCGATCTTTGATGGTGGATTTTCAGGTCTTGTGGTGATTAACTTCTCCGCTGAATCGGCTATCGAAATTTATCGCCGTTATATGCTTAACATGGGTATGCCTGAAACCGAATTAGCGTTTACTCACACCTCTGATGATGTCAGCAACGTGATGGGCGAATTGATGAACCAGATTTTAGGTGACTTCATTGGTAAGATTTCTAAAGAGTTACAAACATCAATTAGCCAGTCTCAGCCTAAAATGTTAACAATAAACAAAGAGTTAACCATATCAATCGATGCAAATCTTGATAATCCAGTGGCCCGTAGAGTATCATTTAAAACTGAAAGTAATCACATTTTCTACCTTGAGTTTGCTATGGATGATACTCAGTTTATTGCCTCTGCAGAATTTGAGATGGATGAAGAATTCGATCCTGATTCACTGCTTGAAGAACATGGTAATACCTTGGCTGTCCATAAAAAAAATGTGAGTAAAAGTCGCCTAAGTAGTGCTAAAGCTAAAAATGTTGCCAAAGTCCAACAAGACAAGCTAAACAAAACAGCGCTAAAAGCAGCTGTTGCCGATGATGCCGACGATCTATTAAGTGAGTTAGGGCTTTAATGTACCCTAAGGTTGATGGGAGTGATGACGAGTGATTGATATTCGTCATTTTTCCTTTTTTTGACACAGTAACGAACCCAAAAATAATTATAAGAGTCACAGTCCATGGCGTCTAAAGCGACCTCTATCGACATTGCCTATCGCGCAGGGGTGTCGCAATCTACCGTATCACGCGCACTTCGCAACAGTCCTTTAGTTAATCCTGAAACTCGCCAGCGTATTCAAGCTATTGCCAAAGAACTCAACTACAAGGTTGACAAAAACGCCAGTAATTTACGCACTCAAAATAGCCATACCTTGGCCCTATTGATCTGTGAAGACCCCACTAATGATGACTCATTGATCAACCCGTTTTTCTTGTCTATGCTAGGTTCAATCACGCGAGCAACTGCTCAGCAAGGTTATGATTTACTGGTATCTTTTCAGCAATTATCCACAGATTGGCACGCAGATTATGAAGACAGCAATAAAGCCGATGGCATTATTTTGCTGGGCTATGGCGATTACATGGATTACGAGCAAAAACTGCTTAAATTGCTGGAGCAAGATACCCATTTTGTTATTTGGGGGGCAGAACATAATAATAAGTCAGTGCTGTCTGTGGGGTGCGATAACCATCAAGGTGGCATGATGGCAACTGCACATCTGCTATCCCTTGGCATCACTGAACTTGCATTTCTTGGGGATGCCTCCAGTCACAGCCCTGAATTTAGAGACCGTTACCTAGGTCATGTTAGCGCCATGAAAGCTCACGGTATAAAAGCGGATAAACGTAAGCAGTTCGATGCCATTAATACCGAGGCGTCAGGATTCGATGCTGCCAATGCCTTGTTAGATAAAAACTTGAGTTTTAATGGTATTTTTGCCGCCAGTGATTTGATAGCCATTGGGGCGATACGGGCATTGAGCCTTCGAGGCGTACGAGTCCCGGAAGATGTCGCGATTGTCGGGTATGATGATATTCCAGTGGCAAGCTTTGCTAATCCAGCGTTAACTACAATCAAACAAAACACCCGCCTTGCAGGGAAAATCTTGGTGGATAGCGTGCTTAAGCTGATCCGTGGCCAAGAAGTGAGCCCACAACTTATTGAAACGGAATTAATAGTGCGCCGCTCCTGTGGTGAAAAACGGGCTTAACATAGGTTTAAGTGCAGTGTGATACTCGTGCTGTGTGGTACTTAGTGCAGTGCGATTTGATTATCAAGATATTAAAGGACAGATTATGGCTGGTGCAAGCTTACTCACACTACTCGATGATATTGCTACAATTTTAGATGATGTTGCCGCCATGAGTAAGGTGGCTGCTCGTAAAACCGCAGGAGTATTAGGGGATGATTTAGCCTTAAACGCCCAGCAAGTATCAGGAGTTGCCTCAGAGCGTGAGTTACCCGTGGTTTGGGCGGTGGCAAAAGGTTCTTTGGTTAATAAGCTAATCCTAGTGCCAGCCGCGCTATTGATCAGTGCATTTATCCCCTGGGCTGTCACACCACTATTAATGTTTGGCGGTTTATTTCTGTGCTATGAAGGCGTGGAAAAACTGCACCATAGTTATCAGCAAAAACAGGCCAAAAAGGATTCGGCAGCAAGCAGTAAAGTTGCAAATCATGCCTTAGAGGCCGATTTACAGAATTTAGCCCAGTTTGAAAAACAAAAAGTAAAAGGAGCGATACGCACAGATTTTGTGTTATCAGCTGAAATCATAGCTATAAGCCTGGGGGTGGTGGCGTTACAGCCATTGATGAACCAATTCTTAACATTATCTGTCATTGCTGTTGTGATGACTGTCGGGGTTTATGGTTTAGTGGCGGGTATCGTTAAAATTGATGATGTGGGCTTATATCTTAACCAAAAACAGGGCTCAGGTAGCAAAGTCGCCGTCTATCATGCTATTGGCCGCTTTTTAATTGCTGCAGCACCCTATTTGATGAAAGCGCTGACCATTATCGGCACTATTGCCATGTTTATGGTCGGCGGTGGCATTTTAACTCATGGGTTTCATAGTGTGTCGATGTGGATTACGCAAACTACCAGTACTGTGTCTGAGTTTGCTCTTGTCGGTCATGTAATAGCTTGGTTTACTCCTAGTATCCTCAATGCCTTGTTTGGTTTAGTGGCTGGTGTGTTGGCGCTGGCGGTGATAAGTCTTGGTCAACATGGTTTTGCTAAGTTTAAAAAGACTAATGATCACAGCGATTAGCCGTTATACCCAATATTATGCCTAAATTAAGGCTCACAATAAGAGAATTGCCAGAATGGCACAGCAGCTGAACAATACTGCCAAATCGACATTGTGACGACTGAGACTCAGATGTTGCTTACCTTGCTTTAAACTAGCAATAAGTTGATTTTGTTTGAATACTTGACAGGTTAATTGATCAGTTTGTGGATCCAGTTGTAATCTAAACTTACAAGGTTTACCGTCTTTGAGCTCAACGTAGTGGGTGCTATTAGCACCAAAGTTGATTTTACTCGATACCGATTTCCCATTTAGCAACAAGCGTTCAATACCAGACCAATTACTGGCTTGAAGCTCGACTTGATCGGGGAAAAAATCATACTGAAAACGTATCATAAACCCTACCTTTTGAATGCTACTTGTGGCGAAAAAGAGACTTAATAAAAGCACTATTGAGCATGTTTTTCCAATGCTAAAATTGAAGAATACCAGCAAAAAAAGCTATCCTATTGAGACGGCAATAGATTTATATTTTGACTTTTTTTACTGGTTAAATGGTGAGAGTTTGCTAAGGGAATAAGGGCCTGTCAGTCGAAATAAGGGGGGAATAAGCCGCAGGGTTATTCCTGTAGCCGTTTAGAAATTCTTTGAAATATTACGGTAAATAACAAGCCCACTAACACAGTTCGCGGGCTTGTTATTGGTATTAACTCCAGCGCTAATTAAAGCAATTATGAGCCTACTCTATACTTTGGCTGCCATGATGATGGCTTTTGCCATTTCATCGGCAACTGAGCCTGTTGTGCGGTTTTCTGCTTGTGCACGGCTAAAAATCGTCAACAGAGTTTGATAAATTTCCTCTACTTTGGCGGTAGATTTAGCGGCATTGTAATTCTTTTCAAAAGAGACATTAATGATGCCACCGGCATTAATGACATAATCTGGGGCGTATAAAATGCCTAACTCTTTCAGTTTTTCACCGTGACGTGTTTCGGCTAATTGATTATTAGCACAACCTGCCACGATCCGTGCTTTGAGCTGTGGAATAGTGCTGTCGTTAATGGTGGCGCCTAGGGCGCAAGGGGCGTAAACATCCACATCTTGACTGTAAATCTCATTTGGCGTCACTATGTTTGCACCAAACTCACTGACGACTCTATCAAGGGAGGCTTGGTGAATATCAGTGACAATCAACTCAGCACCTTCTTTATGCAAATGCTTACATAAGTAATAGCCCACATGGCCTACGCCTTGAACTGCGATTTTTAAGCCTTTTAGGCTGTCAAGGCCGCGCTGATGCTTAACTGCGGCTTTAATACCTAAAAATGTGCCTAGGGCAGTGAAGGGGGATGGATCGCCGCTCTTACCTTCAAGTCCTGCCATATAGGGAGTTTCTTGATGAGCTATCATGATGTCAGCCGTGGTCGTGCCGACATCTTCTGCTGAATAATATTTTCCACCTAAGGTATGAATGAAACGACCAAATGCGCGGAATAAGGCTTCACGTTCTGTGGTTTTTGGATCGGCGATAATCACTGACTTGCCGCCACCCATGGTAAGACCTGCAAGGGCATTCTTATAGGTCATGCCGCGAGATAAACGTAAGACGTCTGTCAGGGCTTCATCGTCAGAGGCATAATTCCACATCCGACAGCCGCCTACCGCTGGGCCTAAATTGGTATTGTGAATTGCAATAATGGCTTTTAGGCCACTTTCTTTATCATGACAAAAAACCACCTGTTCGTGCTCATCAAAAGAGACATGATTAAATACTGCCACGGTAACTCTCCATTAAGGGATAAGACGCTGTCTGTTGTGCAGACTATTAATTTATTTGCAGCACGATAGCATTTAGGGATATTCTCACCAAGCACACTAACGTTATTTTTGTGCTCCCTGTGGCAATTTAGCTTGCCACTTTACGTAAACGTAAAGTATTTTAGGTTCGCAGTCGATAAGTTTTCAAAAAAGACGAAGCCCAGCTTCGGCAGATAATAAGATAGGAAGTTAGTATGACAGATGAAGTTGTTGATCAAGTTTTAGAGCAATCCATTGATAATCAAGGGATTGAACCACAAACAGCCACATCTGGTGAGGCAGCCACATCTGGTGAGGCTAAAACGCAAGATCCTGAGCTCCTTAGACAAGAGTGGGTCAGGACCCAATTCCAAAAAGCTAACCGTTTCTTAGGCGAAAAAGGCGTGATCCCCAGCAAAGTGATTACCGATGAGAGCCGTTATTTGGCGCCTTATTTTGCCATTTGGAAAATGGAGTCCAAGCAGCCAACTAAGCAAACATTCTGGGTGATGTCCGGTGATTTACCTTCAGATTATGTCGATGTTAATGTTGCCAGCACCGCCCGTGAAGCCGTGCGTCATTTCTCTATGATGTGGCAAGTAAAAGCGGAAAACTTACACAGAGCAGGTGCGACAAAGGACGCCACTCAAGCTAAATTTGCTGATTTATTAGTGTCACGTGCAGAAAGTCTTTATAAGATGCAAGCTGACGATAAATTATGGGCTTAATGCGTTAATGCTGTCCATAAATGAATGAAAAAAGGCACTTAAGGTGCCTTTTTTGTATCAAGATTTCAGTCAATGCATTACCAATGCGCGAGGCTTGTTGTGCTGAGGCTTACTCGCCTAGAAAGAACAGGCCTTGATTGATGAGCTCAACCAATAGTTCACAGACAGGGGTGCTGCGACATAGTTGCAGTGCAATTTGTGTATCTAAATGAACTTCACGGCTTAATATGGCTAGGTCTTCTTGGATCACATCAGGAGTGTTAAACACTTCGCCATTGATAAATAATCTTGGCTCAGTATCGCCCTCAAGTTGAAGCACTTTAAGACCGCCAATACGGGCAATACTCGCACCTTCTTCTAACAGCGCTAGTAATTCTTCAACACTAAGCGGCTCTTCACCTTCACAGATATCAAGTTCGAAGCGGTTTTGGCTGAGCATTTTACCTAGCATAGTTTGGTAACTTGCGGGTTCTTGGGCAAGCTGTGCCAATAGTGCCATAATGCCTTGTTGTTGGCTTTGACTCAGTAAACCTGGATTTGCAGGCTCGTCACTTGAAGTGAAGCGCTGCTGACCGCCATTGCTGTCTATGAGTGAGTCCGCAAGTTGGGTGAGTAGCTCTTGCTGACTCGGCGCACGAAAACCAACAGAATAACTCATAGCCATAGTGAGGGTTTCACCGCTGTGTGGGAAACCAGGGGGAATATACAGTACATCGCCCTTTTTTAGCACCACATCCAAAATGGGTTCAAAATCTTCCACAAGAGGTGACATGGGGTCATTATTGCGGCGCTGATGATTGCCTTTGTCACCCACACGCCAACGGCGCTCACCTTCACCTTGAATGATGAATACGTCATAGTTATCAATGTGAGGACCTACGCCGCCAAGTGGCGTCGCAAATGAGGCCATTAAGTCATCAAAGCGCCAGTCGGGTAAGAAGCGAAAGGCTTCAACCAAAGGTTGGGAGTCCGGATACCAATGATTCACCGCTTGCACGAGTAATTGCCAGTGGGTTTCTCCGCGGTCGTCATAATCTTCAAACGGCCCAGTAATAACCTCCCAATCATTATCTTTGGTGACGACTATGCGTGAGGAAATTTCTTCTTCACAGGCAAGGCCAGCTAATTCATCAGCGGCGATTGGATCAGCAAAATCTTTAAAACCTTGAGTGATTAGTAGCGGTTTTTTCTGCCACACGTCACTTAAGAAGTGGGCTTTATCAATATCAAGTGTATACATATGATTAAAAAAAGCGGCAACCCCCTAAAGAGTTGCCGCCAATCCTTAGAATGAGTGAATAATTAGTTTAGTTCATCAACGAAGGCTTCGGCACGGCCAATATAGTTGGCAGGCGTCATCTTTTTGAGTTCGGTTTTAACATCATCAGGAAGCGCCAAACCATCGATAAATAGCGCTAATTGCTGGGCATCGATACGCTTGCCTCGGGTGAGTTCTTTTAACTTTTCATACGGCTTTTCAATACCATAACGGCGCATAACCGTTTGCACTGGCTCGGCAAGCACCTCCCAATTTTTATCAAGCTCAGCCAATAGCTGGGCTTCATTGACTTCAAGCTTACTGATGCCCTTTAACGTTGACTGATAGGCGATAAGTGAATGGGCCAAGCCGACACCTAAGTTACGCAGTACAGTTGAATCGGTTAAATCACGTTGCCATCTGGATACCGGTAGTTTAGCCGAGAGATGCTGCAGTATCGCATTGGCTATGCCTAGGTTACCTTCAGAGTTTTCAAAATCGATAGGGTTAACCTTGTGAGGCATGGTCGATGAGCCAATTTCGCCCGCGATTGTGCGCTGCTTGAAGTGACCCAAGGCGATATAGCCCCAAATATCACGATCAAAATCGAGTAAAATAGTATTGAAGCGGCTTACTGCATCAAATAACTCCGCGATATAGTCATGGGGTTCAATTTGCGTGGTGTAGGCATTCCAGACCACGCCAAGGCTAGTCACAAAACGCTGTGACAGCTCATGCCAGTTAACTTCTGGGTATGCAGAGATGTGAGCATTGTAATTGCCTACAGCGCCGTTAATTTTACCCATGATTTCAACCGCATTGATTTGCTTTAGTTGACGATCAAGACGCACGGCCACGTTGGCCATTTCTTTGCCTAAGGTCGATGGTGATGCTGGTTGACCATGGGTGCGTGACATTAACGGCACGCTCTTGTTGTCATGGGCTAACTTCTTTATCGCATCGATAATCTGTTGGCAATGAGGCACTAACACTTGATCGCGAGCTTCTTTAAGCATTAACGCATGAGATAAGTTATTAATGTCTTCTGAGGTGCAAGCGAAATGCACAAACTCATCGATGGCGACCAATTCTGGGCTGCTAGCAATCTTCTCTTTAATGAAATACTCAACCGCTTTGACATCATGATTGGTGGTGCTTTCGATGGCTTTAACTCTCAGTGCATCTTGCTCACTGAAGTTATCTTTAATGCTGTCGAGTAAGGCGAGGGCACTTTCGCTAAAGGGAGGAACTTCTTCAATCTCTGGGCAGCTTGATAGCAGCTTTAACCAGTTAATTTCCACTTGTACTCGGTACTTGGTCAGGCCAAACTCGCTGAAAATACCTCTAAGTGACGCGGTTTTACTACCATAACGGCCATCTACTGGGGAAACGGCCGTGAGTGCAGAAAGATCCATGTGAAGCTCCTTAATGAACTTTTTATTGTAGGGTGATTCGATTAGTTATTCTTTAATGCCAATTTAGCAGCGTCCACAACGGCTTTACGAGACAAAACAAGTTGTCTGCGTTTACCGCCGAGTTGACGCCAAAGTACGGCACTACGCATAGCTGCAAGCAGTAAGGCACGTATTTTTTGTTGTACTAAAGGACGTTGCAAGGTAGCAGGGTTGCCGGAAATTTGCAGTTTAGGTCCAAGGTTACTGATGATATCGCTATATATGCTGGCAAAATTAGCTAACACTTGCTCATCTGTAATAGCAAAGTGGGCTAATTGACGGTGAACTTGATTAATGCGCTCAGCGAGCATGCCCATGCCATTGGCTGAACGGGTAAGTTTGCGCTCAAGGGCTAAAATACCCACTAAGTAGCGCGTGGTTTCAACGTCTTTTTGCTGGCTATCGCCGAGTTGATTGATAATAAGCTTATAGCCTTTTTCAAGCTCGCTAAAGGCAGGATACACCTCCTGAATATTCTCAGGTTCAGTGACGATAATGGTGCGCAAGCTGGCGCTGAGCAGCGCATCGTCACTCTCACCTTGTCTTGCTAACGTTTGCACTTGGGTAATGGCCTGCAATATACCGGCAAAGGCCATGCATCTTTCCATCAATTGGCTATCAGGGATATGGTTGCTCACGGCTTATCCTCTTATGAGAGTGTCAATGATGCCGCCACCTAGGCAAACATCACCATCATAAAATACCGCAGACTGGCCAGGGGTTACGGCCGCCACTGGGTCATCAAAAACCACGGTTATCTGCTCAGCGTCATCAAAACTGATACGGCAGGGGACATCTGTCTGACGGTAGCGGGTTTTCACCACTAATTGACTGTTAGTGGCAGGACCTTTACGGTCAACCCAGTGTAATTGATTGACTGTCATGCCGTGGGACATGAGTCTTGGGTGGTTGCCACCTTGGGCCACAATTAATACATTGCGCAGTAAATCCTTTTCAACCACGTACCAAGGATCTTCATTGCTGTCTTTAAGGCCGCCAATGCCTAAGCCTTTACGCTGGCCTAAGGTGTGATACATCAAACCTTGATGTTTGCCAATGATTTCCCCTTCTGGGGTTTCTATGTCACCTGGCTGGGCTGGCAGGTAAGTGGCTAAGAAGTCGGTAAACTTGCGCTCACCAATAAAACAAATGCCGGTGCTGTCTTTTTTGTCATGGGTGATAAGGCCCATTTGTTTGGCTATGTCGCGTACTTCATGTTTTTCAAGTTCACCGACAGGAAACAAGCTTCTGGCAACTTGTTCGTGGCTTAAGGTGTACAAGAAGTAACTTTGATCTTTATTACCATCTACACCGCGCAGCATTTCTACGCTGCCGTCATCGTTATCACGGCGACGAACATAATGGCCCATGGCGATGTAATCGGCGTCGAGAATGTCATCTGCAAATTCAAGGAAGGCTTTGAATTTGATTTCTTTATTGCACATGATGTCAGGATTCGGAGTGCGGCCGGCCTTGTACTCGGCGAGGAAGTATTCGAACACATTGTCCCAATACTCAGCGGCAAAGTTCACTGTGTGCATCTTGATCCCAAGCTTGTCACATACGGCTTGTGCATCTTTCAGATCGTCAGCCGCAGCGCAGTACTCGTCGGTATCATCTTCTTCCCAGTTTTTCATAAAGAGGCCTTCAACTTCATAGCCTTGCTGCATAAGCAAGTAAGCTGATACTGAGGAGTCCACACCGCCGGACATGCCGACAATGACCTTTTTACCTTTATGAGTGGGTTTGATTGATGTCATAGATCCTAAAACCATAATGCAGATTGGCGGGGCTAGAAGCCTAATGAAGTCGCCAATCAGGTGTTTAAAGTGTGATGCTAAACAGGGGTTATTCAAACTCTGTTGCAATGAATTAACATAAGTATTCCATTGTCTTAAAGAGTCTGCTTCAGGCTGCTTAAGTGCTTATTCTCGCGGCGCGCATTCTATCACGCTTTCCCTGTTTGGGCTATCGCCACAGGGGTAAGGTTAATTATCTTATATTCACCATTATTTAGGTCATCTAGACTCCATTGGCCTATTTTATAACGGATTAATCTTAGGGTTGGGTGGCCTATGTGGGCGGTCATGCGCCTAACTTGTCTATTACGGCCTTCACAAATTTGCACTTCAAGCCAAGCAGTGGGGATGGATTGGCGTTCACGCACCGGTGGAGTACGTGGCCAGACATCGGGCGGCGCCATTAAAGACACTTTTGCCGGTAAAGTCATGCCATCTTTAAGCTCAACCCCTTCACAGAGGGCATCGATTGCAGCTTGACTTGGCTCACCTTCTACTTGTACCCAATAGGTCTTAAAGGTTTGTTGTTTAGGTTCGGTGAGTTTTGATTGTAATTTGCCGTCATTGGTCAATAACAATAACCCTTCGCTGTCTCTATCTAACCGGCCTGCAGCATAGACACCAGGCACAGGGATAAAATCTTTTAAGGTTTTACGGCCAGCTTCATCGGTGAATTGGCATAAGACATCAAAAGGTTTGTTAAACAGCACCATCACAGGATTGGCCACCGGCGGTTTACTGGTAGGTTTTCTAATGGAACGCGGCTTAGCAAACGCACGTTTACCGCGAGGATTATCACGGCCCGTAGTCAATGGACTAGGCTTTTTAGGGAGTGTTGGGCGAGACATTGGTGATTCTGGTGCTCCTAAAGAGAATAAAGCGGCAAAGAGTGTCAAGTTTACTTGGCATTGGTCTTTAGTGGAATTTGAATATTACTTAGAATGATCTATTATGTCGGCCTAAACTGATGCCAACACAAATAAAACTGCTTTTCTGGCGCCTTGAGTGCAGCAATGACGTACCCAAGTGACAGTTCCGATTTGTTCGATAGATAATTATAATGATAATAAACAGCTAAGTTGTTAATTTACAATAACGTAGGATATAAAATGAACGATAACTCTCCAACTATCATCTACACAGAAACAGACGAAGCGCCAGCACTGGCGACCTTATCTCTACTGCCTATTATCCGTGCGTTTACCGATGCAGCAGGCGTTAAAGTTGAAACTCGCGACATTTCATTGTCTGGCCGTATTCTGGCTAATTTCCCAGAAAACCTCACCGCTGAGCAAAAAATTGCTGACGCCCTGACTGAGTTAGGCGAAATGGCTAATCGCCCAGAAGCCAACATCATCAAGCTGCCAAACATCAGTGCCTCTATTCCTCAGCTAAAAGTGTGTATTGCTGAGCTGCAAGCTAAAGGCTATGACATTCCAAACTACCCAGATGAGCCTAAAAATGATGCTGAAAAAGAAACACAGTCTCGTTATGACAAGATTAAAGGCAGTGCGGTAAATCCGGTATTGCGTGAAGGTAACTCAGACCGACGTGCACCCACGTCAGTGAAAAACTACGCCAAGAAGCATCCGCATTCAATGGGTAAGTGGGCCAGTGATTCAAAGTCTCACGTTGCTCACATGAATGAAGGCGATTTCTACGGTAGCGAGCAATCAGTTACCTTAGCTAAAGCGGATAAAGTTAGCATAGTATTAGCGAAAGCCGATGGCACAGAGCAAGTACTTAAAGCGGGTCTAAGCCTGCTTGCGGATGAAGTTATCGATACCGCAGTCATGAGCAATAAAGCCCTAATCGAATTTTACAGCCGTGAAATAGAAGCGGCTAAATCTGAAGACGTGCTGTTATCGCTGCATTTAAAAGCCACCATGATGAAAGTCTCAGATCCTATTCTGTTCGGTCATGCGGTTAAGGTTTTCTTCAAAGACGTATTTACTAAACACAGCGCCTTATTTGCTGAACTCGGTGTTGACGTGAACAACGGCTTTGGTGACGTGTATGCCAAGATTAAGTCACTGCCCGATGACAAGCGTGCTGAAATTGAAGCGGACATTGCCGCCGTGTATGCCGCGCGTCCTGCGCTTGCTATGGTTGATTCAGACAAAGGCATTACCAACCTTCATGTACCTAGTGACATCATCATCGATGCTTCAATGCCTGCAGCTATTCGCTCATCAGGTCAAATGTGGGGTCCTGATGGCCAATTGCAAGACACAAAAGCTTTGATCCCAGATCGTTGCTACGCCGGTGTATATCAAGAAACTATTGCATTTTGTAAAGCCAATGGTGCATTTAACCCAAGCACTATGGGTAGCGTGCCAAACGTAGGTTTGATGGCGCAAAAAGCCGAAGAGTACGGTAGCCACGATAAGACATTCGAAATCAAAGCTAAAGGTACGGTTAAGGTTATCAATCAAGCTGGCGATGTATTAATGAGCCATGATGTTGAGATAGGTGACATCTACCGTATGTGTCAGGTGAAAGATGCCCCCATTCGCGACTGGGTAAAACTTGCGGTTAAGCGTGCACGCTTGAGCAACACTCCAGCCATTTTCTGGTTAGACAGTAAGCGTGCCCACGATGCTGAACTTATCAAGAAAGTGAATAAGTATTTACCTGAGCATGACATCAACGGCTTAGATATTCAGATAATGTCACCGGTTGAAGCGACTCGCGCTACTTTAGCGCGGATCATCAAAGGTGAAGACACCATTTCAGTGACAGGTAACGTATTACGTGACTACTTAACTGACTTGTTCCCCATTCTTGAATTAGGCACCAGTGCGAAAATGTTGTCTATCGTGCCATTAATGAACGGCGGCGGCTTGTTTGAAACCGGCGCAGGCGGCAGTGCGCCAAAGCATGTGCAACAAGTTGAGAAAGAAGGTCACTTACGTTGGGATTCTCTCGGTGAATTCTTGGCCTTAGCGGCATCCCTTGAGCATTTAAGCCAGACTCAAGCAAACCCTAAAGCACAAGTGCTTGCAGATAGCTTAGATGTGGCCATTGGTGTGTTCCTTGATACCAACAAGTCACCCTCGCGCCGTGTGGGTGAGCTTGATAACCGTGGGAGCCATTTCTACTTGGCTATGTACTGGGCACAAGCGTTAGCCGCGCAAACTGCAGATGCTGAGCTTGCGGCTCACTTTGCAACCCTAGCAACTGCACTTAGCACTCAGGAAACGACTATCATTGCTGAGCTAAATGGCTCACAAGGTCCAGCGGTTGATCTAGGCGGTTATTACCGTTTAGATCTGGCTAAAGCCAGTAAAGCGATGCGCCCAAGCGCTAGCTTGAATGCACTGATAGGCTAATTGCCTCTTAAACGTAAAATTGTGATAAAAAAATAAAAAGACAGGGATTAAAATCCCTGTCTTTTTGCTTTATAGTGAGTTTTTACTATTTAGCTGAAATGGCTGAGGCGTGCATTCCTTTGGGGCCTTGCTCTACTTCAAATTGAACCGGTTGGCCTGCTTTTAGAGTTCTATAGCCTTCCATTTCAATTGTTGAGTAGTGCGCAAATACATCGTCGCCACCTTGATCTGGGCAGATAAACCCGAATCCTTTGGCGTTATTGAACCATTTCACCGTTCCGTTTGCCATACTTCCACTTCCTTCTGTTGTCTACTTACCAGTAAGATAGTCAAACTTAATTTAGAGCGGGCAATATTTCCGCTAAGCAACAGAATGAAATTTGTACGAAAATATGTCAAGCAAAAATTAACATTAAATCTACAATTGATTAATTTTTTCGCATCAAGTGGTTGTAGGTCAAACGAGAGGCTAGTATTAGAGCATGGGTAAGATTGGAAGCGTAGAGCACACAAAACAGCGTATTGAATCAGAGTTAATGCCACCGTCTATGTATAAGGTGATTTTAAATAATGATGATTACACGCCGATGGATTTTGTTATTGAAGTGTTAGCAACGTTTTTTGACAAGCACGAGCCATTGGCCACGGACATTATGCTCACTATCCATCATCAAGGTAAGGGAATATGCGGTGTTTATCCATTTGGGATTGCAGAAACGAAAGTGTTACAAGTAAATCAATTTGCAAGAGAAAACCAACATCCATTACTCTGTACTTTAGAGAAAGCTTAACGCGTAGAATCGTATTCGAAGATAATTTAAGGGGTGCTTATGCTGAATAAAGATCTTGAAGTCACCTTGAACCTAGCTTTTCAGCGGGCTAGAGATTCACGTCATGAGTACATGACAGTAGAACATTTATTATTGGCGTTAATCGATAATCCATCGGCTAATGAAGCGTTAACTTCTTGTGGCGCCGATATCGAGCGTTTGCGGGAAGAAGTTGCTAATTTTATCAAGCAAACCACCCCGCTTATCGCTGAGGTCAGTGAGGAGCGGGAAACTCAACCTACACTAGGTTTTCAACGTGTGTTGCAGCGCGCTGTGTTTCATGTGCAGTCTTCGGGCCGCAATGAAGTCACAGGTGCCAATGTGCTGGTGGCCATTTTCAGTGAACAAGAATCTCAAGCGGTATATTTATTGCGTCGCTGTGACATTACCCGTCTAGATGTGGTTAATTACATCTCTCACGGGGTGGCAAAGGATGATGATGCTCAAGGCAATCCAGAACAAGAGCGTATTGAAGATCAATCTGACACCGCTGAAGATCGTAGCATGTTGACGCAATTTTGCGCCAACCTGAACCAATTGGCATTAGATGGCAATATCGATCCTCTTATTGGCCGTGATGATGAAGTTGAGCGCGCCATTCAGACCTTATGCCGCCGCCGTAAAAACAATCCGCTATTAGTGGGTGAGGCCGGAGTGGGTAAAACCGCTATCGCCGAAGGCTTGGCTTACCGTATTGTCAAAAAGCAAGTCCCAGAAGTGATGGCCGAGGCAACGGTTTATTCGTTAGATTTAGGCTCATTACTCGCCGGCACTAAGTACCGTGGTGACTTTGAAAAACGCTTTAAAAGCCTGCTTAAAGAGCTTGCAAATGATAAGCACGCGATTCTTTTTATTGATGAAATCCACACCATCATAGGGGCGGGCGCAGCATCCGGCGGGGTGATGGATGCCTCGAATCTGCTTAAGCCTTTATTGTCTAGCGGTAACTTACGCTGCATGGGGTCAACCACCTTCCAGGAATACCAAGGGGTGTTTGAAAAGGACAGGGCATTAGCTCGCCGTTTCCAAAAAATCGACGTGCATGAGCCGTCTGTTGCAGAAACCACTAAGATTTTGATGGGCCTTAAGTCTAAATATGAAGCTCACCATGGAGTGCGTTATACCCAAGCGGCCATTAGCAGCGCCGCTATTTTAGCCGCCAAGCACATTAATGACCGTCATTTGCCGGATAAAGCTATCGATGTTATCGATGAAGCGGGCGCACGTATGGTGATGATGCCCCAAAGCAAACGTAAGAAGACCATTGGCCAAGCGGAAATTGAAGCCATTATCGCTAAAATCGCGCGTATCCCTGAGAAGTCGGTATCGTCCACTGATAAGGATATGCTGCGTAATCTTGAACGTAACCTTAAGATGGTGGTATTTGGCCAAGACAAGGCCATTGAGACCCTTAGCGCGGCTATACGCTTATCACGCAGTGGCTTAGGTTCAGATAACAAGCCAGTGGGCAGTTTCTTGTTTGCAGGCCCAACTGGTGTGGGTAAAACCGAAGTCACCAATCAATTGGCCACAAGCTTGAGCCTGAAATTGATTCGTTTTGATATGTCCGAATACATGGAGCGCCATACAGTATCGCGTTTAATTGGTGCGCCTCCGGGTTATGTTGGTTATGAGCAGGGCGGTCTATTGACTGACGCTGTGATAAAGAACCCTCATTGCGTGGTATTACTGGATGAAATCGAGAAGGCTCACCCTGATGTCTACAACTTGCTGCTGCAAGTGATGGATCACGGCACCTTAACTGACAACAATGGCCGCAAGGCCGACTTTAGAAACGTCACCCTAGTCATGACCACCAACGCTGGCGTACAAGAGACCATACGTTCATCCATTGGTTTTAAACAGCAAGATCATAGCCTAGATGCATTGTCTGAGATAAACAAAGTCTTTTCCCCCGAGTTTAGAAACCGACTCGATTCAATCGTCTGGTTCAACCATTTAGATATGACGATCATTGCCAAGGTGGTAGACAAGTTCTTGGTGGAGCTGCAAGCGCAACTTGATGATAAATCTGTGGTACTTGAAGTGAGCGATGAAGCCCGCACCTTGTTAGCCGAGAAGGGCTATGACAAAAACATGGGAGCAAGACCTATGGCTCGGGTGGTTACGGATCTAATTAAGCGTCCTTTAGCGGATGAGATTTTATTCGGGGTCTTAAGTTCAGGCGGCATTGCCCATGTGGATGTCGTTGAGGGAGAAATCGCAATTAGTTGTGAATGTCCAGAGAAGGTTGCCCACTAGCAATCGCTTATTTTTACCCATAAAAAAATGGCTTTAGGGCCATTTTTTTTATGTCTATCAATCAGACTCACTAAATTACATGTTAAGCTCATCTGATTGAAATAGAGTAGGTATTAAAGAGACAAAAATAAAAAACCCGACAGGAGCCGGGTTTTAGACTTATGGCTAATTAACGTGCGCGGAAGACGATACGACCTTTAGATAAGTCGTAAGGAGTCAACTGAACAGTGACCTTGTCACCCGTTAAAATACGGATGTAGTTTTTGCGCATTTTGCCAGAGATGTGAGCTATCACCACATGTCCATTTTCCAGCTCTACGCGGAACATTGTATTTGGCAAGGTCTCAAGGATAGTGCCTTGCATTTCAATGTTGTCTTCTTTCGCCATTAATAAATTATCCCATTAGCCTTCAATTGTAAAAATCGGGCGTATCATGCCCCAAATTGCCGCTGCTGTAAAGCACCGTCATAGTTAACTGCCACTTTATTCTATGTTTTCTTCCCAGCCAACGGCCGTTAAAATCTGATAAGGGCGGTATAAGCGTTTATATTTCATTTTAGTATTTTCATCGATTTGGTAGCCTAAATACAAGAAGTCTTTTTGCCATATTTTGGCTTGTTGGCACTGAAGTAAGATTAAAAATGCCCCAAGGGAGCGTTTTTCATAGTCAGGATGAAAATAACTGTAAATTGCCGACAAGCTGTGTGGCATCACATCTGTGACCGCTACGGCAACAAGTGTATCACCATCGAACACTTGAATGTAGTGCGGCGCGAGCCAAGAGCAATTAAGAAAATCATCAAATTGCTGTTGAGATGGCGGGAACATAGGCCCATCGCTGTGACGCTCTGCAATGTATTTTTCATACAAGGCATACTGCTGTGGATGAGCTTGCGCACTCATCACCCAGTGTAAATCTTGATTAGCTTTTAAGGTGCGTTTTTGCCGTTTTGATAAGGTGAACTTAGCGACAGGCACTCGAATGGACTGACAAGACTGGCAGTTAGGACAACGGGGTTTATAGATAGAATCACCATTGCGGCGAAATCCCATACCGAGCAATTGTTCAAATAAATTCGCATCTAACTGCGCCTCTTTAATGACCAAAAGTTGCTCTTTTTGGCCACTAATATAATTGCAATCAAAGGGCTGACTTATTCCTACAGTGACATAATTAGTATTCAAGCTTAACCTCTTGAGCATGCCAAGCGCTGGCTGGACTGAGGTGATGTTTCAACTGTGCTAATTGAGTCAAAAATGCCTCCCTAGGCAAAGATTGCGCCCCTAGACGGGCTAAGTGTGGGTTCATTACTTGGGCATCGATGAGTGTAAACTCAAACTGTCTTAAGTGGGTGACAAGCACATGAAAAGCGGCCTTTGAGGCATCGGTTTTGAGATGAAACATGCTCTCGCCGCAAAAAACTCTTCCCACAGCGATACCGTACAAGCCACCGATCAACAATTCTCCTTGCCACACCTCGATAGAATGGGCATCTCCTTGGGCGTGTAATTGGCTGTAAGCCGCTTTAATGGCTGGGGATATCCAAGTGCCTTCTTGGCGTAAAGCGGCGCACTGGTGAATAACTGAATCGAAGGCGTGATTGATGGTAAAGCGCCACTGTTGACGTTTAAGGGTTTTCATTAAACTGCGGCTCGGCCGATAATCTTCAATAATAAATATGGCTCTTGGGTCTGGCGTCCACCATAGAATAGGCTCTCCCTGATTAAACCAAGGGAAAATACCTTGCTGATAGGCACTTAACAACCGCTCTGGTTGTAGATCGCCGCCAACCGCTAATAAACCATTAGGCTCGGTAAGCGCTTTGTGAGCAGATGGAAAACAATCTGCTTGATTTAAATAGCACAGTGACTTCACAATCGCGTATATTCAGTGATTAACTTTCATTATACGTTAGCGGAAATTTGTCTATGTTGAAACTCACAAACCTAAGCTTTTCATTGTTCGTTGGTATTTTAACCGCAACGCTTTCTTTACCTAGCCTTGGGGAAGTGAGTCGTCCCTATGATAGAAACCAAGCTGTGCCGGTTGAAAAGGTGGTATATGGCAGCATCAGTTCCATTCGTCATATCACCGAAAAGCAATTAGTTGAAGATAGTCACAGTGGTTGGCGTACCTTTGGCGGCGCCCTCATTGGCGGGGTGATTGGTCACCAGTTTGGCGGCGGTAGCGGCCAGAATATAGCGACAGTGCTTGGGGCATTATTGGGCGCAGGCGTTGGCAGTCGCTATGGTGAAGAAGCTTATTATTTAGAGTACAGATTAATCGAGCTGATGATCAAGCAAGATGATGGCACTGATATTATGATCATCCAAGATGTGGATCCTGGTATGCCTTTCATGGTCGGAGATGAAGTTCGAGTGGTGTATCTTACAGGTTATGTGCGCATAGATAAGGCGATGTAATTGCCTATAATGCTCGCGCCTTGAAACGCGTATACGGCGTTGATTTCAAGGCGCTGCCACTCGTGATACGACTTTGTTTATTAAGGTTTTCAACTCATATTTTGACTTTGATTCAGACTTGGCATTTGTTTACTGTGCTTGTTCAATTTTTAGCAGGACGCAGCTGATTAAACTCAGAACCCGAGTAATACCCTGGCCAATCTTGGTTATTACCTAAAGCCTCTGCGGCTTGGTAATACACAGCTAAATCTTGCAGTGCACCGCTTAAATCCCAATCCTGATGGTAATGATCGCAGACATTGTGATAACAGCCCTTCATTTTAGCCTGCATCATGGTTTTGTACTTGAGCGTGGCGGCATCTAACGGCTCACTGCCGCCCCCTGCGAACACGGCAGGCACACCAAATTTTGCAAAACTGAAATGATCTGAGCGGAAAAAGCCGCCAGATGCTGGGTTTGACTCAGCGGTGGCTTGTCTTCCTTGGCTTTTAGCGGCATCAATCAGGTAAGTTTCAAGCTCAGACTGCCCTTTACCGACAATGGTGTAATCTAACGTTTTTCCGTAAACATTACCGCTGTCTAGGTTAAAAACCGCAACTGTTTTATCAATGGGATACAGGGGGTTTGCGGCATAAAAACGTGAACCTAATAAGCCTTGTTCCTCCCCTGTGGTCGCAATAAAGGTAAGGCTTCGCTTAAGGCCATTGCCCGCTTGAGCTTGCGCTGAAAATTGACGAGCAATTTCCATAATACCTGCCGTGCCAGTGGCATTATCTAGCGCGCCGTTATAGATGTTGTCGCCGGTTTTTGTGATGTCAGTGCCAATATGATCCCAGTGCGCGGTAAACACAATATGCTCGTCAGCTTGGCTCTTTTGTGATGATGTTGGCGCTGACTCCGTGCTTGTATCTGCCGTAGATCCTGGTAGCGTGGCAACAAGATTATAACTGTCACTGTAGCTTGCTTGATTGTTAAAATGGATATCAGCAGTCAGGGATAATGCCTGATTGGTGGCTTGCTCCGCAGCTTGAGCCATTAGGTTGTCAAGATTAACTCCGGCTTTAGTAAACAAAGCCTTAGCTGTGTCTAAGGTTAGCCAGCCTTCTACTTGCACCCGTGCATCCTGCACGGCTTTATCCTGCACTAAGTCTTGCTGCGCGCCGGTCCAACTATTTTCTACCACAGACCAAGGGTAAGATGCAGGCTTTGTGTCATGGATGATGACAGCGCCGAGGGCGCCTTGACGGCTGGCTTCTTCAAATTTGTAATTCCAGCGCCCGTAATAGGTCATCGCTTTGCCATTAAATAATGCACGCTCCGGTTTAGCAAAGCCTGGGTCATTCACTAAAATGACCGCTATCTTGCCTTTCATGTCCAGCCCTTGATAATCATTCCACTGGTATTCAGGGGCATTAATGCCATAACCCACAAACACTAAGGGCGCTTTTTCGATAGTGATGTGTTGATTATCGTGGCGACTGCTTAATACCATGTCTTTGCGATACTTAAGTGTAATACCGCCAAAATTAACCTGTTGGTCTTCACTTGCTGTATAGCTAACCATAGGAACAGCTTGCAAAAAACTGCCATTATTGGCGCCTTTAAGGCCCATTTCACTAAAGGCTTGGGTCAAGTAATCTAAGGTGAGTTTTTCTCCTTTAGTGGTCGGTGCGCGGCCTTCAAAGGCATCTGATGATAAGGTTTGTATATCTTGTCTAAAGCGGGCTTCATCAAACGCTGGCGTATGAGCGTTTATCGTACTAATGACTGAAACAGCACTTTTGGCAATTAAGGTTGAGTCTTTGCTGACATCACTGTTGTCTGTACAGGCACTTAACAGCACCATGGCACAAAGGGGGAGATATGGCTTCACAGGGTATTCCTATTTATTATTGTTTTAAAAATCAATGCTGCTTGAGATGTTTCCCAAGGGCGGGTTTCAAAGGGGATTTCGCTGCGTTAAAGACTTTTGACATAGCACCACTATGCCTTCAAGCCCCCGCTTTGATTAATCCCCCTTTGAACTCCCGCTGAATGACCAGATAATTAATACGATTGGTATTAAACCACGTCTATGTCTCCGGCGCAGGCGAACACATGATTAGGGCGAAACGGCTCTTTGCCAATATCACTGAGTTGACTCACGCCACTGGTCACTAAGATGGTTTCAAGCCCAGCTTGAAATCCTGCCAAAATATCGGTGCGCATATTGTCACCAATGATCACGGTATTGTCAGAATGGCCTTTAATATGATTAAGCGCAGAGCGTATGATCCAAGCACTCGGTTTGCCCACATAAAACGGCATTTTCCCGGTAATACGCTCAATGGATGCACACAATGCACCGCAGGCAGGACTAAAAGAGGGGCCGTGAGTATCAGGATTGGTGGCAATAAAGCGCGCGCCGCCAGCAACAAACTGCGCCGCCTTGTGGATCATATCCCAATTGTAGGCACGGGTTTCGCCAACAATCACAAAGTCTGGGTTGATATCAGTAATGGTAAAGCCTGCTTTATACAGTTCATGGGTGAGGGCGCCTTCGCCGATCACATAGGCTTTACTGCCTTCTTGATGGGTCAAAAAATCAGCCGTCGCCATCGCAGAAGTATAAAAACAATCTTCAGGGACATTAATACCTGCAGCACCTAAACGGTTTTGTAGGTCTTTCCCTGTTTGAACTGGGTAATTGGTTAGAATAACCAGAGGGTTACCTTGTTCTAATACGCGGTGAATAAAGGTATCACTGCCGGGGATTAACTTGTTATCGTGCAGCAGTACACCATCGATATCACAAATAATATTCTTCATTTTTGCCATCCTAGAGAAATGTCGCACTCAGACTTTAAATTAACATAACAAAAGCTTAGCAAGAATAGCGTTAGATAAATACTGGCGCTGCCTTGAACCGATATTTGGACGTTTAGACGAGTTCATGGCATTTATATGAGGGAATGATAGGAAAAAAGGTGAGTAATACCAACGTTTGGCTCATCCTGACTATGCTTAGCGGTAATAAAAAAAGAGACCATGCGGTCTCTTTTTGGTTATTTTAGTTGTTAAACGTTAAGGGGGAGCAGGTTTAACACTCAACAATGTTGACGGCGAGACCGCCTTTGGCGGTTTCTTTGTACTTGCTGCGCATATCTTTGCCTGTGTCCATCATGGTTTTGATGACTTTATCTAACGACACTTTATGGTTGCCATCGCCGCGAAGGGCCATGCGTGAGGCGTTAATGGCTTTAATAGCCCCCATGGCATTTCGCTCAATACAAGGTACTTGCACTAGTCCGCCTACAGGATCGCAGGTTAAGCCTAAGTTATGCTCCATACCAATTTCAGCGGCGTTTTCAACATGTTCAACCGTGCCGCCCATGATCTCAGTTAAAGCGCCAGCCGCCATAGAGCAGGCAACCCCGACTTCACCTTGACAGCCCACTTCAGCGCCAGAAATTGAAGCATTTTTTTTGTATAAAATACCGATCGCTGCCGCTGTGAGTAAATAACGGCTGCATACATCGATATCAACTTCTTGGACAAACATATCGTAATAACATAATACTGCTGGGATAATGCCTGCAGCGCCATTGGTGGGCGCTGTGACAACGCGATCGCCTGCGGCATTTTGCTCATTTACAGATAAAGCGAATAAATCCACCCAATCCATGGCGGTTAATGGGTCAACGTTATTACGTCCTTCGGCTTTTAGGCGGCGATAAAGGGCTGGTGCACGGCGGCGAAGTTTAAGACCACCAGGCAATATCCCTTCTTTTTGATACCCACGCTCGACACAGGCCTTCATGGTCTGCCAAATATTCCACAGGCCTTTTTTAACATCTTCTTCTTTAGCAATACTAAGCTCGTTAGCCATCATGAGTGATGAAATGCTTAAGCCGTTCTCAAAACACATCTCTAACAACTGCGCTGCGCTATTAAATTCATAGGGGGCGCATTCAATAGGTGTTGCTGGGGAAGCGTTACGCTGGACAATTTCATCTTCATCTAAAATAAAACCGCCACCCACGGAATAGTAAGTACGTTGGTAAATGATTTCACCAGCAGCTAGAGCGTACAAGGTCATGGCATTGGCGTGTGCAGGTAAACTCTTACGGCGATGAAAAGTGATGCCATCGTCACGGGTGAATTTAATGTAGCGGCCGCTGGCAAGTTGCAGCTGTTGGTCTTCTGAAGCACGGATTAAAATTTCATCGATGGCATCGGTATCAACGGTCTCAGGATCTTCACCCATCAAACCTAAGATAACCGCTTTCCCTGTGCCGTGGCCTTTACCCGTTTGCCCTAAGGAGCCAAAGAGTTCAGCTTGCAACTCATCGATTTTTTCAAGTAAGCCAAGGCGCTCTACTTGCTCAATAAAAAATTTACCCGCTTTCATCGGGCCCACTGTGTGTGAACTTGAAGGGCCAATGCCTATCTTGAACATGTCAAATACACTGATCATTTTGTCGTCGCCTTGTGCTTAAGTCTTGTTATTATAGTCGGTAAATATCATTGCAATTACATCAATATTGCTGGGCAACAGCTGTCTGGTTTGTTCGCAATAAAAGGGGTATTCTGTAGCCAATTTACCAAGCTAGTGAGTGTTATTTACCTTAATCTAAGGCTAGTATCCCATATTTTTATTTCATCAGTTCATTAGTTTTTTTTATGAATGATGATTCAGATTAGCTAATTTTGTTTTATCGTTTTTTCCAGGTGATTGCTGCTTGTTTTTAAAGTAAAAACTTTATTATTTTTACATTCTTTTGTCAGAAAGAACCGCATCTTTTTGGCTGCCAAGATTGAGGTTATAAATGAGTTATTTGATGATGGATTTGCAAGGGCTTAGTGTTAGCGAGCATGAAGCCAGTTTATTAGGCCATCCTATGGTCGGCGGTATTATTTTGTTTTCACGCAATTTTTCTAATAAAGCGCAGCTCACAGAGTTAGTGAAACAGGTCCGCGCTATTCGAACTGAACTGCTTATCGCCGTTGATCATGAAGGCGGCCGCGTGCAGCGTTTCCGTAATGGCTTTAGTGCAATTCCAGCCATGGGTGATATTTTACCTAAAGCTAAAAGTGATATGAATTTGGCTAAATGCTGGGCTAAAGAAGCCGGATTTTTAATGGCCATAGAATTATTAGAATGCGATATCGATTTAAGCTTTGCGCCAGTATTAGATGTCAACGGTATTAGCCAGGTCATAGGAACTCGCAGTTTTAGTGCCGTTCCAGAAGAAATTTCCTTGCTAGCTAACGAATTTATTCACGGCATGAATCAAGCGGGGATGGCGGGCGTGGGCAAACATTTCCCTGGTCATGGCAGTGTTTCTGCTGACTCCCATATTGCAATGCCAGTGGATAATCGTAGTAAGGATGAAATATTTTCACATGACATGCAGCCGTTTTCTACGCTTATCGATGCAGGAATGCTGGCTGGCGTCATGCCTGCTCACGTGGTTTATGCCAAAGTAGACCCAAATCCTGCCGGCTTTTCATCTTACTGGCTACAACAGGTGCTTCGCGGTGAACTTAATTTTAAAGGAGTGATTTTCTCCGATGATTTAGGCATGAAAGGGGCGCATTTTGCAGGGGATTATTTAGGTCGAGCTGCAGCTGCGTTAACAGCGGGTTGTGACATGATTTTAGTCTGTAACGATCCACAAGGGGTTGAAGTGCTGTTAACCGAATTTGTCTGGCCTAAGAATGCCCCTAACGCCAATGCCAGTGGTTTGTTATTAAATAACGCCCAGCGAAAGTTAGCGTTAGCAGACGTTCAGCGCATCACAACGGCCAAAGAATTGATGGCGCACATAGCATCTGAGTAACGCTACTCAGTGCGTCTTTTTATCGAATATTGTTTATGGTGGTTTGTTTAACCTATGATTGTCAGTTGTTAATGACGACTCTAGAGATAAGCAACTAAAAATAAGGACATTACCATGATAAAAACGACACCGAGTAGATTACTCACTATGATGAAGCAAACAACGTCAAGGCTGCTACCCAGCCTATTTCTACTGAGCTGTTGCTTCAGTCTGTCAGCTCACGCAGAAACAGCTCATCCGTCACAAGGGGCAAAGGACATGGCAGGAGCCAAGGGGACGTTTGCATTTAAGCCCAGTGATTGGCAACAAGGCAAGAAAACCTGGTGGAAAGACACCGACGGTATCGCCCCGGGTGTGGCTGGGTGCCATTTAGGTACCAATGAGCAAGGCGAGACAAATGGCCGCATGTTTGGTGAAGCTTGCCTTGATAACGGCTTACTTGTGGAGTCTAACCCTAGTGCCGATAAGGTTCATGGCCACAACGATGATACTGGGCATCCCGATACTTTTGATTGCAATACTTGGTGCATCGCTGAAGGCATGCAAGCTGGACAATGCGAAATCGCTCCAGCGCCCCCTTGCGAGCAATCGGCCATGTGTGTTTGCAAATAGACATAAAAGATTGAGCTGATAACCTCACCAATACTGCCAAAAAAGAGCCCTTGCGTGGCTCTTTTTTATTGGACTCATCTTTGTGTAAATCTTCAGTGACAATAATTTTATCTTCTTTGACTAAAGTTTGACGGCCTAGCACTTGCTTTACGTTAGCGTAAACGTCAGAGTGGGTGTCATAGATAATGTTAATAGATTAATCTTGAGTCACAACGTCGATGACAATCAAATCGACTCAGGTAACAGCGGAGAAGTTATGAGTTCAGTCCAATCAAACCAAGATATCGTTATTGTTGCAGCAAAGCGTACCCCAATGGGCGGCTTTCAAGGTGCGTTAAGCGCCGTGGCATCACCTGTATTAGCGGCGACTGCCATCAAAAGCTTACTTGAGCAGACAGGCATAGCCCCGAGCGCGGTTAACGAAGTATTAATGGGCTGTGTGTTGCCAGCAGGCCTAGGTCAAGCGCCAGCGCGACAAGCAACCTTAGGTGCAGGCTTACCTTTAAGCGTAGGCGCGACCACAGTCAATAAAGTCTGTGGTTCAGGCATGAAGACGGTAATGCTGGCCCACGATTTAATCAAAGCCGGCAGCAGTGAAGTTGTGATCGCAGGTGGCATGGAAAGCATGAGTCAAGCGCCATACCTGCTTGATAAAGCCCGTTCTGGCATGCGCATGGGTCATGGCAAAGTGATGGACCACATGTTCCTTGATGGCTTAGAAGATGCTTACACAGGTGGCGCTATGGGTACATTCGCCCAAAAAACCGCCGATGATTTTAAGCTCACTCGCGAGCAAATGGATGATTTTGCCCTAAATTCACTTGAAAAAGCCAATGCTGCCATTAACTCTGGTGCATTTAACGCTGAAATTACCCCTGTGACCATTAGCGAACGCCGCGGTGATGTGACCATAGATACCGATGAGCAGCCAGGTAACGCCCGCCCTGAAAAAATTCCGACGCTGCGCCCAGCGTTTACTAAAGATGGCACCATTACCGCCGCCAATTCTAGCTCAATTTCAGATGGCGCGGCGGCGTTAATGTTAATGACAAGGGAAAAAGCCAGCAGTTTAGGACTTGAAGTTATGGCGACCATTAAAGGCCACAGTACTCACGCCCAAGAGCCATCGTTATTTACCACAGCGCCTGTGGGCGCCATGAACAAATTGCTCGATAAGGTGAACTGGAACAAGGATGAGGTAGATTTATTTGAAATCAACGAAGCCTTTGCCATGGTGACCATGTTAGCGATTTCTGAACTTGGTTTGGATGCCAGCAAAGTTAACGTTAATGGCGGCGCTTGCGCTTTAGGTCATCCTATTGGCTGCTCAGGCTCACGTTTATTAGTGACCTTGATTTATGCATTAAAAGCGCGCGGCCTTAAGCGCGGCGTAGCCTCATTGTGCATCGGCGGCGGCGAAGCCACGGCGATGGCTATCGAAGTGTAATTACGGTTAACCGCGTCCATATTCAGGGCGCGAGATAATTTACGTTTAACGCTTATATTGAAAGATTAGATTAATTTGACAAGACTCAAAGTACCGCTAGGGCGGTTAGTGTACATGTGTTGCTGCTTGCAGGTGTTTATGTAAAGCGGCGCCAATAACCACTGATCATAATAAAAAGCTCAGCAGTGCTTACCCTCAACATTCATCTTATGCTGCAAAGTGTAACTGAAAAAACGAACTGAAAAGTTCAAGGAATCTACATGACAACGATGACTCAAGTTAAGCACTATATTGACGGTGAATTCACCACAGGCACAGGCACCAACACGATTGCAGTAACCAATCCTGCCAATAACGCTGTGATTGCTAACATTAATTGCGCCACAGCTGAAGAAGTTGCTCAGGCTATCGCATCGGCTAAAGAAGCCTTTAAAACCTGGAAAGAAGTGCCAGTGTCAGAGCGTGCTCGGGTCATGCTTCGTTACCAGCATTTGTTAAAAGAGCACCACGATGAAATCGCCACCATCTTAGCCCATGAAACAGGCAAAACGTTTGAAGATGCCAAAGGCGATGTGTGGCGTGGTATCGAAGTGGCAGAACATGCCTGTAATGTGGCTTCCCTCTTAATGGGTGAGACCATGGAAAACGTAGCCCGTAACATAGATACCTACAGCTACACCCAGCCATTAGGGGTGTGCGCCGGTATTACCCCGTTTAACTTCCCGGCGATGATCCCGCTGTGGATGTTCCCATTAGCCATTGCGTGCGGTAATACCTTTATTCTTAAGCCTTCTGAGCAAGATCCAATGACGCCTCAGCGCTTGGTTGAGCTGTTTGTCGAAGCTGGCGCGCCAAAAGGCGTATTACAACTTATCCATGGTGACAAAACTGCGGTGGATATTTTATTGCGTGACCCTGCTATCAAAGCAATCTCCTTTGTGGGTTCGGTCAATGTGGGTCAATACATCTACAAAACCGGCACCGATAACCTGAAGCGAGTACAAGCCTTTGCCGGTGCAAAAAACCATTGCGTTATTATGCCTGATGCCAGCAAACAGCATGTGATCAACAATCTTGTGGGGGCATCGGTGGGCGCAGCGGGTCAACGCTGTATGGCGATTTCTGTAGCGGTATTTGTCGGTGCTGCTAAAGCGTGGATCCCAGAGCTTAAAGAAGCCTTAGCAAAAGTGCGCCCAGGTCTTTGGAATGATGAAAACGCCGCTTATGGCCCAGTGATCAGCCCAGCAGCCAAAGAGCGTGTGCTTAAGCTAATTGCCCAAGGCAAAACTGAAGGCGCGGATTGCCTGCTCGATGGCAGTGACTTCACGGTTGCCGATCATGAGTCTGGCAACTGGATTGGCCCAACCATGTTCGACAAAGTCACCACAGACATGAGCATCTATAAAGAAGAAATTTTTGGCCCAGTTCTGTGCTGCATGGAAACTGACAGCCTAGATTCAGCCATTCAAATTGTTAACGACAGTCCCTTTGGTAACGGTACTTCTATCTTTACCGCAAGTGGCGCCGCCGCCCGTAAATACCAGCATGAAATTGAAGTGGGACAAGTGGGCATTAACGTACCTATTCCTGTGCCATTACCTTTCTTCTCATTCACAGGTTGGAAGGGCAGCTTCTATGGCGATCAACACGCCTACGGCAAGCAAGGCGTGCGTTTCTACACTGAAACTAAGACCATCACCTCACGCTGGTTTGACACCGATGCGGTGAGCGGCCCTAACATGAGCATCAATCTTAAGTAATTAAAGTGTCACTTTGCAGCCCTAGACTCATTTTTATGCCTAGGGCTTTGCCGTTATCAAGGCTTTATCAGTTGCAATGAATATCAACTGACCCAAGAGTCAGCTTATCCATTAAGGAGTCCACAGATGGATTTTAATTTAAATGACGATCAGCGCCAATTTGCCGAACTTGCCAGACAATTTGCCGCAGATGAATTAGCCCCGTTTGCTGCCAAGTGGGATGAAGAACACCATTTCCCCAAAGATGTGATCCAAAAAGCCGGTGAGTTAGGCTTTTGCTCACTGTATTCTCCAGAGTCTGAGGGCGGTATGGGGTTGTCACGCTTAGATTCATCGATTATTTTTGAAGAATTATCAAAAGGTTGCACCGCAACCACCGCCATGCTCACCATACACAACATGGCCACCTGGATGATCACCACTTGGGGCACACAAAGCCTGCGTAGGACTTGGTCTGAAGGCTTAACCACAGGTCAACTGCTGGCTTCTTACTGCTTAACAGAGCCAGGCTCAGGCAGTGATGCCGCGTCTTTGCAAACCAAAGCGGTGCGTGATGGCGAGCATTACGTGCTTAATGGCTCAAAAGTGTTTATTTCTGGCGCGGGCGCTACCGAAATGTTGGTGGTGATGTGCCGCACCGGTGAGGCTGGCGCTAAAGGCATTTCTGCCATTGCCGTGCCTGCAGATCTTGACGGCATTATCTACGGCAAAGCTGAAGATAAAATGGGCTGGAACGCTCAGCCAACTCGTCAAATTACCTTCGATAACGTCCGCGTGCCAGTGGATCATTTACTCGGTGAAGAAGGCCAAGGCTTTACTTTCGCCATGAAGGGGCTAGATGGCGGGCGCATTAATATTGCCACTTGCTCGGTGGGCACAGCCCAAGCCGCCCTTGAGCGTGCTACCCAATACATGAATGAACGCAAGCAGTTTGGTAAGCCGTTAGCGGCGTTTCAAGCGCTGCAATTTAAATTAGCTGACATGGCAACTGAACTGGTTGCCGCGCGGCAAATGGTGCGCCTTGCCGCCTTTAAATTGGATAATCAAGATCCAGAAGCCACCGCATATTGCGCCATGGCAAAACGCTTTGCCACTGATATAGGCTTTACTGTGTGTGACAGTGCGCTGCAAATTCACGGCGGTTATGGTTATATTCGTGAGTATCCCCTAGAGCGCCATTTCCGTGATGTGCGGGTGCATCAGATTTTAGAGGGCACTAATGAAATCATGCGGCTTATTATTGCTCGCCGTTTATTAGATGAAAACGCCCACGCCATATTGTAAGGGGCGGATAACCTAACACGATTAAAGGTTAGAGATTGAATAGGTCACAACAAAGGATATCAAAATGACACAGCAGATAAATTTAATCGAGCGCATTGAAGGCCATACGGCCATTTTGACCATGAGTAACCCACCGGCGAATACGTGGACGGCTCAGAGCCTGCAGGCACTCAAGGCCAAAGTGCAAGAGCTTAACGCCAATAATGAGATTTATGCCTTAGTGATAACCGGCGAAGGGGAGAAGTTTTTTTCTGCCGGCGCCGATTTAAAATTATTTGCTGACGGTGACAAAGGCAACGCCGCCACCATGGCAAAACACTTCGGGGAAGCCTTTGAAGCTTTAAGTGCGTTTCGCGGTGTCTCTATTGCCGCTATCAATGGCTATGCCATGGGCGGCGGCTTAGAAGTGGCCTTGGCCTGTGATATCCGTATCGCTGAAGCCCAAGCTCAAATGGCGCTGCCAGAGGCGACCGTGGGCTTACTGCCCTGTGCTGGCGGCACCCAAAACCTTAGCGCCTTAGTGGGTGAGGGCTGGGCTAAGCGCATGATCTTGTGTGGTGAGCGTATCGATGCAGCCAAAGCCGAGAAAATCGGTTTAGTTGAAGAGGTGGTTGAACAAGGTCAGAGTTTATCGGCGGCCATCGCCTTGGCGGCCAAAGTGGCCAAACAGAGCCCAAGCAGCGTTGCCGTGTGTAAAACCTTAATTCAAGCGGGCCGCACTATGCCACGCAGTCAGGCATTGCCCCTTGAGCGTGAACTGTTTATCGGTCTATTTGATACTGAAGATCAAGCGGAAGGCGTGAACGCTTTCTTAGAGAAACGCAGCCCACAATGGAAGAATCGCTAATGACTCAGGATGTGGTATTTCAGATCTTAGGCACTGTCTCGGGTAAATCTATCGGCGTTGTGACCTTAAACGTCGAAAAAGCCCTCAATGCCTTGAATATCGACATGGTGCAAGCCATGAACGCTCAGCTTAAAAAGTGGCAGAGCGATGACAATGTGGCTTGTGTGATGCTAGAAGGCAGTGGTGATAAAGCTTTCTGCGCTGGCGGTGATGTGCGGGCGATTTACCAAGCCTCTATCGAGACGCCAGGGCAGATGACCCGCCAAGCCTGTGAATTTTTCACACAGGAATATCAGCTGGATTATCTACTGCACAGTTTCGGTAAGCCAGTGCTCGTGTGGGCCGATGGTATAGTGATGGGCGGCGGGTTAGGCTTAATGGCTGGCGCCAGTCATCGAGTGCTCACAGAGCGCAGCCGTATTGCCATGCCTGAGGTCACTATCGGTTTATATCCTGACGTGGGCGGCAGTTATTTCCTTAACCGTATGCCAGGTAAAATCGGTAAATTCCTAGGCTTAACCGCTTACAACATGAATGCGGCCGATGCACGTTTTGTGGGTTTAGGTAATTTTTATCTTAACAGTCAAGACAATGAGCCCTTGCTTGATGCCATGGCTGAAATCGACTGGTCTAGCGATATTAACGCTAACCATCAGGCATTAACGGCATTACTGCATTCCCTTGAAACTCAAGTTAGCTTACCGCTTGGACAAAGTGTATTAGCCGAGCAGCAAGGGCTAATTGATAATTTAATGGTAGGTTCTATCAATGAAATTCATAGCAAACTTTGCGCCTTGGACATCAAAGAAGGCGAGGCGGATTGGTTAATACGCGCTCAAAAAACCGCCTTGGCTGGCAGTCCATTGAGCTGGGCTTTGATAGAAGAACAGTCAAAGCTCGGCACAGAAATGAGCCTAGTGCAGTGTTTTCAATGGGAGCTGGGAATAAGCGTCAATTGCTGCGCCATCGGTGACTTCTGTGAAGGCGTTAGGGCCTTATTGATTGATAAAGACAGAAACCCTAAGTGGCTATATAGTGGGCTTAATCAAGTTGATAGCAGTAAAGTTACCGCATTGCTCAGCTCGCCATGGTCTGAGAATGAGCATCCCCTAAAGGACTTGTAGCAGTAGATGCTTTTGCCCAGGCTCAAGCATAAATAGCTCAAGTTAATTAGCTAATAATTAAAGGATTAACACCATGACTCAAACTATCACTCAGGTTGCATTTATTGGTTTAGGAAACATGGGCGGCCCAATGGCTGCCAATTTAGTTAACGCAGGCCTTAAAGTCACAGTGTTTGATCTTATGCCACAAGCTGTTGCCGAACTGGTTAAGCAAGGTGCTAGTCGTGCGACTTCAGCCAATGAGGCCGCAATACACGCCGATGTGGTGGTCACCATGTTGCCCGCAGGCAAGCATGTGCGCAGCTTATATTTGGGCAATCCCCAAGGGGACGTGCAAGGCTTATTAGACGTGGTGCCTAAACACTGTTTGTTGATTGATTCATCAACCATAGATGCCGCCAGTGCCCAGCTTGTGGGCCAAGCGGCTAAAGCTAAAGGGCTCGAGTTTATTGATGCACCGGTTTCTGGCGGCACCGCAGGCGCGGCAGCTGGCAGCTTAACTTTTATTTGCGGTGGCAGTGATAAAGCTTACGCCATGGCTCAAGAAGTGCTTGGGATCATGGGCGGTAATATTTTCCACGCAGGTGACGTCGGTGCAGGACAAATTGCTAAGATTTGTAATAACATGCTGCTTTCGGTATTAATGGTCGGCACTAGCGAATCATTGCAGATGGGCATAGACAATGGGCTAGACCCCAAAGTCTTGTCTGACATCATGAAAGTCAGCAGTGGCGGCAACTGGACTCTAGAGAAATACAATCCTTGCCCCAAGGTGATGGAAAACGTGCCTTCATCTAAGGACTATCAAGGCGGCTTTATGGTCGATTTGATGGTCAAAGATTTAGGCTTATCTCAAGAGGCGGCGCTGGCATCAAATTCAAGCACCCCTATGGGAGCATTAGCCCGCAGTTTGTATGTTACCCATGCTCGTCAAGGCCATGGTAAACTTGATTTCTCAAGCATTTTCGAACAATTTGCTAATAAAAATAAGCAGTAAAAGGAACACCCGATGGAATTAAAAGACAAGGTTATCGTCATTACTGGCGGTGCAGGTGGCTTAGGCCTAGCGATGGCGCAAAATTTTGCTGCTGCAGGTGCTAAATTAGCACTTATCGATATGGATCAAGAGAAACTCGAACGTGCTTGCGCCGAACTTGGAAGCCAAACTGAAGTTCAAGGCTATGCCCTTGATATTACTGATGAAGAAGATGTGATATCAGGCTTTAAATTTATCGTTGAAGACTTCGGTAAGATCAATGTGTTGGTCAACAACGCCGGTATTTTACGTGATGGCCTAATGGTGAAAGCCAAAGAAGGCAAAATCGTTGACCGCATGTCTCTTGAGCAATTTCAATCGGTTATCAATGTAAACCTAACCGGCAGCTTCCTTTGCGGCCGTGAAGCCGCTGCCGCCATGATTGAAACTGCGCAGCCAGGCGTTATCGTCAATATTTCAAGTTTGGCCAAATCTGGCAACATGGGACAATCTAATTATTCAGCGTCTAAGGCAGGCGTGGCTGCGATGAGTGTCGGTTGGGCGAAAGAATTAGCCCGCTATAATATCCGCAGCGCCGCAGTAGCACCCGGTGTTATCGCCACCGAAATGACCGCCGCCATGAAACCGGAAGCCTTAGAGCGTTTAGAGAAAATGGTACCGGTTGGCCGCTTAGGTCAAGCAGAAGAAATTGCCTCTACGGTGCGATTCATTATTGAAAATGACTATGTAAATGGCCGCGTATTTGAAATCGATGGCGGTATTCGTTTATAAAGAAAATCATTTACGCAGCGTAAGTGCTTAAGGCCGAGCTCAGCTCGGCTTTATTGTGTCTTCCATTAGCCAAGTGCCGATGTTGAAACAAACACTATTTTTTAGCATAGGATAAATGTGTGTTGATATTAGAAAAATTACTCAAGAAAATTATGCTTATCATGGGCCTATTAGGGGTTGTTATCATCTATGGTGGCTTCTTGTATTTGTTGTTTACCGGTCGCTCGACTGTAAGCCTGCCTTGGTATTTACTGCTATCGCCGTGGATTTGTGTGTATTTTGGCCTGACACAAACACAGCAATTGAGCGCAATGACTTGGATTAAGGCTAAATTTAGTCGTTAAAGTCACTCAGTCCAAATATCAAAACAGACATTCTGCTACTACAAACGTATGCAATGCTTCAGCTTCTGTGATCCCGCCCGTTAACTTGATATCATGCTCAGCCATCTAATACCTTTAGTGTAAACCGCCTTATTGCGGCTCTTTTTACAGTGACTTAGGTTACTCATGGGATCCTTTCAATGACTCATTCTTCACCCATCTCTGATATTGCAATGATAGGCCTTGGTGTTATGGGCAAAAATCTGGCGCTCAATATTGCCGATCACGGCTATCATGTGGCGGTTTTTGATTTAGATAAACTCAAAGTCAGCGCCGTCATTAATCAAGAGGCCGAGGAGCGCGCCACAATCACTGCCGCCGATAAGACTGCGGCGCGGATGACCGCTTGTGACAGCTTAAAAATGGTACTCGAAAACCTTGCCAAACCTAGAGTCTTAGTCTTGTCTGTCCCCGCTGGCTCCCCGGTTGATGGTGTGTGCCAGTCGTTAATTGAAGCTGGTATAGAAGCCGATGATATCGTTATCGACACTGGCAATAGCTTGTGGACAGATACCGTGGCCCGTGAAGCCCAATACCAAGGTCAATTTATCTTCTTTAGCTCGGCGGTCTCAGGCGGTGAAGTCGGTGCTCGTTTTGGCCCCTCGTTAATGCCAAGCGGTAACCCAGCAGCCTGGCAGCATGTGGCACCGATTTGGAATGCAATAGCGGCCAAAGTGGATGCTAAAACTGGCCTGCCCATAGAGAGCTTTGAGCCCGGCAACCCTGTGACTGAAGGCGAGCCGTGTACGGCCTACATAGGTCCTGCAGGCGCGGGGCATTACGTTAAAATGGTTCACAATGGCATTGAGTACGCCGATATGCAGTTAATTTGTGAAGCTTATCAAGTGTTAAAAGAGGGCCTAGGCTTCAGTGCTTTGCAAATTAGTGAAGTATTCAGTACTTGGGATAAAGGCAGCCTTAACAGTTATCTGATGAATATCAGCGCTAAGGTGCTTAAGCAGGCCGATCCACTGACAGACAAGCCTCTGGTTGAAATGATTTTAGATAAGGCTGGCCAAAAGGGCACGGGTCTATGGACAGCAGTAAGCTCATTGCAAATTGGCTGTCCAGCGCCCACCATAGCTGAAGCGGTATACGCTCGTGCTGTGAGCACCCAAAAGCCGCTGCGCCAAGCATTATCCACAAAGCTTGCTGGCCCAACAACGGCACTAAATCAATCAAGTGAGCAGCTAAGCGTACAACACCAGCAGGCCTTTATTGATGCACTAGAAGATGCACTCTATTGCGCTAAGGTTTGCTGCTATGCCCAGGGCTTCCAGTTGATGGCCATGGCAGCGGCTGAGCAAAACTGGCAACTCAATTTTGCCGAAATAGCCAAAATCTGGCGCGCAGGCTGCATCATACGCGCCAGCTTCTTGCAATCCATCACCCAGGCTTATGTTGAAAACCCTGAGCTTAAGCATTTACTGTTGGCTGACAGCTTCAATCAAAGCTTATCCGCTAAGCAAATGCAGTGGCGCCGCACTGTTGCAGCAGCTGTGATGCAAGGCACTCCAGCCCCCTGTATCACCTCGGCGCTCGGCTATTACGACAGCTACCGCTGTGAAACTTTACCAGCCAATTTACTCCAAGGTCAGCGTGATTTCTTCGGCGCTCACACCTTTGAGCGTACCGACAAGCCCGCAGGGGAGAAGTATCACTTCAATTGGAGTGACAAAAATCCAAGCCTGACTAAAGTGTAATAGCGGATGTTAGGGGCTTAAGATTGAGTATCTTGAGCCCTTAATTTTAAAGCGCAGCCATCTATACCGTTTACATTTAGCCTTATGCTTTGAGTATTTCGTTGAGCTTGAGCGGTATCCCGAGCATAAAAAATCCCCTGAGAGTACTCTCCAGGGGATTTTCACTTTACAGTTACTCGTGTAGCACAACATGAGTGTCATTAACCTCAATGTGCTGATGACTTCACTAAGCGATTTTAAGGTACTGAGCTATGGTTGCTGCGCCATTGTTAGCATTAATAGGTTTGAAGATGAAGCCTGAAATCCCGAGTTTTTGACACTGTTTAACCAATATGCTGTCGGTGACTGATGACAGCATCACCACAGGCACCTGTGAGCCCATATTGCGGATTTCGGCTAATGCAGCATCACCGTTTAAGCGTGTCATGACCACATCCATGAAAATGAAGTCAACCTTGTCGGCTTTCACTGCTTCAATGGCGCCAATGCCATCGTCAGCTTCGAGAATGTTTTGATAACCTAAGTTGCTTAAGAAGCGGTTTAAGGCTTTACGGATCATGGCGCTGTCATCCACAACTAGTACTCGGCTTGCGAGCGGCAGGGGCGTTGTGTGTGGGTTTGCTATGGCTAAGCTTGCTTGTGCATCTTGGGCTTGAGTCAGGTGTTCTGTGACGTCGCGAACCAATAAGTTGAAATAATAACGTCCCACACCTTCGACCATAATAGGCACAGTAATAACTTGCTTCACGCCGACTAAGTACTTGTCCATCTCGGTTAAATCTTCGACAAAGTAGGGGCTCGAAAAACCGTATTCTAAATGATGGCGCCCGTGTTGGTCTGTTGAGCGCCCGACGATGGTATTTCCCCATTCAGCCAACGCATTGCGCAAGTCATCGTTAATAGTTTCAAAAGCATAAGCTTCATCAAACAAGTTTTGGCATACGCTATTGCCAATAGCGATGGCGGTTTCTGGGTAATGGTGCATCATGATCACGCCATCGAGCTGACCCGTGACGTCTGAACACACGGCGTAACCTTTAAAACGAAACTCTTCAACCTTATCCATAAAAGGCTCACCGGCAACACCGGTTAGGTTGGTCATAGCCTTGAGGCTTGCGATAGATTCTTTAATAAAAGGATGAAGTATGACTTTAAAAAGCGGATCGACTGACATATAAGTACCCAATATTATTATTGTTATTGAACTAGGCTGATTAAATTACAAGAGGCATTACTGATTTGCAACATAATCAAAACATAAATAGTGGATTATGTTTAACCAGTCACAAATAGTAGCCATGCTCGATATAAATGATGAGACTCGGACCATAAATGTCATTCCACAATGGCCAGTGGTGCCTTGGGAGACAAGCAGCGCTGTCCCTGATGTTATCTTACATGACAGCGTGATTTTAGAGTTTACTGAGCACCTAGATATTCGCCCAGAGGCTAATGCGGTGTTTGTTCGGGGTGAACAGCAAGGCGTAGCAGTGAAAGTGAAACGCTTCGGGACCGCTGGCGATAACTTTGCTGCTGATATAGTCGATAAGTTAATCACAGATAACCAAGCCGCAAGGATGCGGGGAACCACTGAATTAGCCAATGCGGGCAACAAGATACAAAACAGCATTCGCACTAAAGTCCTGAATGACTTGCCACCAATTCGGCCAGGCATGTTGGTTGGGATAAGAAAGGGCGCTGAGGTGTTTAAATCTGTCTGTGATGCCTCAACCATTGCCGCCAGTGTCAATAGCACTAATGGTCAAGTCACTGTTAACCAGACCATCAGCTTATTGCGAAATGAGAACACCTTATGAGTAATATTTATCAGCGCTTAGCAAACCTAAACCCTAAGGCTCAACGAGCGGTTGCAACCGTGGTTTCAGTGAGCAATGGCACCACTAGTGTTTTACATGCTGATGGCAGTCACCAAGTGGTGTTAGGGGATAGTATACCCAGCGGAAAGGTGTACATACTGGATGGCCAAATCCAAGGCCAGGCCGCTGATTTACCTTTTTCAGAAATAGCAATTTAGAAAAGTGTTACTAGGTAACTTTCATGATCCCTAGACTATTAACTGATGTTTAATCAGCATTTAAAAAGGGCCTCTAAATGCAGTTTATAAACGATTTGGGTTTAATAGGCAGGTTAGGGTATGCCTATTCAGTCAACAAGGCTGTAAACGAAGATCGCGAAAGCATAGCGCTATATAAAGGCAGCTTGTGCCGATAAGTTTTCATTTTGGATGAATTGGCTAGCAAAATTACCCTACAAAGGTAGGACTAGCAGGTTTGCGTCCGTTAAACTCAAAATTAAATTTCTCACTTTAGGTGGATCCGTTTCTCAAACTCGGTGACGCGCTACAAAAAAGAAAGTTTATTACTAGCCACAAGGCTAACATCAGACATTTCGCATTTAGCCCAAATCCCGCACCCTGATTGGCTTAGCTTGAGTTATCCACTATTTCTGTGGATAAGCCTGTGAATTACTCTTATTTATAGGCTGCAAACCCCTATAATCCTTGGGTCGGACTTAGATTTGATATTTTGTTAGTTGAAAAAATATATTGTTAATATTCAATAATATACTAATTGCAACTGGTTTTATTCAGCATGATTATTTTACTTGACTTAGGGACACTCCTGTAAGTGTATTTTTGTGTATTAAAATGGCGGAAACACTAAGTTATAGCTTGAAATTTGTTCATTTACGCGATTATTTGAACTGTTAAAAACTTTCAATCAATTTGGGTTTCTTGCTAACTTCTACAGCCTTTTTGCTTGAAATACGCTAGGATACTGAGGCTCGATTTCCCCGCTTGAAAACAAGCTTTATTGGTTAATCAAAAAACCATCGATATTGTACTTTTTAGTACTTTTGCCTGTGTAAGGAATGTTTACTGTGTCTAGTGCCGAGTTTGATCTTCATTTTCCTTTTCCCCCAGCAGGGGATCAACCCACCGCAATTGCTAAGCTTGTCGATGGTCTAGAGGCGGGACTTGCCTGTCAAACACTGCTTGGGGTAACAGGTTCAGGTAAAACTTACACTATCGCCAATGTAATAAAAACTATGGGGCGGCCTACCATTATCATGGCGCCCAATAAGACTTTGGCGGCGCAGCTCTATGGTGAGATGAAGGAGTTCTTCCCTAATAATGCGGTTGAATATTTTGTCTCATATTATGATTATTACCAGCCCGAAGCTTATGTGCCTGCATCAAATACCTTTATAGAAAAGGATGCTTCGGTGAATGCCCATATCGAACAGATGCGCCTATCGGCCACTAAAGCCTTGCTCGAGCGTAAAGATGTGGTGTTGATTGCCTCTGTATCGGCAATTTATGGATTGGGCGATCCTGATTCTTACCTCAAAATGTTGTTGCACCTGCGCCAAGGCGACACTATGGGGCAGCGTGATATCCTGAATCGTTTGAGCGAGTTGCAATATAAGCGCAATGATATGGAATTGTCCCGAGGCACTTATCGGGTGCGCGGTGAAGTGATTGATATTTTCCCTGCCGACTCTGAACGTGATGCCATTAGGGTAGAGTTGTTCGATGATGAAATTGAACGTTTAAGTGAGTTTGACCCCTTAACGGGTCAGATTAAAAAGCGCGTTGCACGCACCACGGTTTACCCTAAAACCCATTACGTGACACCAAAGGATAAGATTATTGCCGCCACTGAGTTTATTAAGGAAGAGTTGCGGGAACGTCGCCAGTATTTACTTGATAATAATAAGTTAATTGAAGCTCAGCGGATCACCGAACGGGTACAATACGATGTTGAAATGATGGTGGAATTGGGCTATTGCTCAGGGATTGAAAACTACTCGCGTTACCTTTCTGGCCGTACGCCAGGAAGTCCGCCGCCCACATTAATAGATTATTTGCCCAGTGATGGCCTGCTTATTATTGATGAGTCCCATGTCACAGTGCCGCAAATTGGCGCCATGTATAAAGGCGATCGCAGCCGTAAAACCACCTTAGTGGAATACGGTTTTCGCTTGCCAAGTGCGCTGGATAACCGCCCGCTGCAATTTGAAGAGTTTGAGCAGCTGATGCCGCAAACAGTGTTTGTTTCAGCCACCCCAAGTCAGTATGAGTTTGATAAGAGTAACGGCGAGATTGCCGAGCAAGTGGTACGGCCGACAGGGTTACTGGATCCGGTATTGGAAGTTAGGCCTGTGGCTATTCAAGTTGATGATTTATTATCAGAAATTGCCAAGCGTGTTGCAGTCAATGAAAGGGTGCTGGTCACTACGCTAACAAAGCGTATGTCAGAGGATCTCACCGACTACCTTGATGAACACGGGGTTAAGGTGCGTTATTTGCACTCAGATATTGATACCGTTGAACGGGTGGAAATCATTCGTGATTTACGCCTAGGGAAATTTGATGTGCTAGTGGGGATCAACCTGCTCCGCGAAGGATTAGACATGCCGGAAGTGTCACTGGTGTGTATTCTCGATGCGGATAAAGAGGGATTCTTGCGCTCAGAGCGTTCACTCATTCAGACCATAGGCCGCGCTGCCCGTAACATTAATGGTAAAGTTATCCTCTATGCCGATAGAATTACCAAATCGATGGCTAAAGCCATGGAAGAAACCGACCGGCGCCGTGAAAAGCAGCATCAGCACAATCTGGCCCATGGGATCACACCTAAAGGTGTAGTGAAATCCATTACCGATGTGATGGACGTCGGAGATGAGTCCACTACAGGCTATCGTAAAACCGCGCCTATGCCAGGTAAAGTAGCCAGCAAACCAGGTCAATATGACGATCTTAACAGCATTTCTGAGCTCAGCCGCGCCATTGAAAAGCTGGAAAAACAGATGCTGCAACACGCAAGAGATCTGGAGTTTGAACAAGCCGCAGCGCTTCGAGATGAAGTCCATGCCCTGAGGGAGCGGATCATCAAGATAAGCTAATGGCTTACTTTTTTTCATCCACTTTGCATTCATTAATAGAAGATTAATCCTATGTACATAGGTGAAGTATCAAAAAAAACGTCTCTGTCCATCAAGGCCATCCGTTTTTATGAGGCCAAAGGCTTGATCAATCCACCCAAGCGGCTAGGGCGTTACCGGGTTTACCAAGCCGCCGATGTTGACTTGCTGATACTGATTAAACAAGCCAAGCAATTAGGGGTCAGCTTATCTCAGTTAAAAGGGGTCATAGTCTACCAAGACGGTAAGCTTGATTGGTTAAGAATAAAACTGTTCTTGGCGGAGCTTAGAGTACAGTTGCAGGCAAAAATTGCTGATTTAACGGCAAATATAGCCAATATTGATGAATGCTGCCGTCAAATAGACACTGACCACAGCCTGAGTGACTGCTCAACACTTGCCAACTGCCGTTAATGAATATTGCCCTTGACTCTGCCCTTAGGGGGAGACACTAGACTTAAGCTCAGTGTCATTTAATCAAGGATCAATAATGTCAAAACGTGTGCTGGTGTTAGTCGGTAACCCAAAGGATAAGAGTTTTTCAAATCATCTGGCGAAAGTGTATGTAAACGAGGCCGAAAAACACTGTGAAGTGCGTTTATTTCGACTCTATGATATGGAGTTTAACCCTGATTTAGTGCTTGGTTACGACGATAAACAGGAATTAGAGCCTTGCCTTGTGCAATTTCAACAGGCATTAGTGTGGTCAGAACATCTGGTTATCATCACCCCTATTTGGTGGGGCGCAATTCCGGCCAAGCTGAAGGGGCTCTTCGATAGAACATTTTTGCCTAATTTTGCCTTCAAGTATCAAGCGGGTAAATCAATCCCCATAAAGTTACTCAAGGGAAAAACCTCAAGACTTATCATGACCATGGACACCCCGCCTTGGTATTATTGGCTGGTGCAGGGCGCGCCAGCACTCAAGCAATTAAAAACAGCCACCTTGGCGTTTTGTGGATTTAAATCGGTTAAAAGCAACATGCTTGGGCCAATGATTAACTCAAGCGAGGCCGCAAGAGACAAATGGATCAAGGCTATTGCTCAGTTGGGGCAAGCTGCCAAGTAAGCCTAGTCGCTGGCGACTGAGGTTCTACAGTCGCCAAGGCGTTGCTGCTAGCCTTCCACATAAGCATTACCTTCCTGTGATTGAAAGTGTTAACACGACATGATCCTTACCGCATTAATACGCTTTGAGTTTGAGCTCAGCATGATATGCATACGTATTCATACCTCAAAAATTGTGCTTAAGCTTCGTCATTCCTCAGCCTGTGCTAATTTAACCATCAACTTTTAACATTGCAGCAACACTTGCAAGGATCCCTGATGGCGACTTCAAATACAAAAATAATAATCAAGAAACGCGCAAACTTTAGGCTAACATTTGCCCTCGTGGCGGGTTTTTCTGCTTTAGGACTTAACAGCAGTGCGAGCAGCGCCGAAAATGGCGTCATGATGCAGTATTTTCACTGGTACACCCCAGCCGATGGCAAGCTTTGGACTCAAGTTCAACAACAATCCAGCGCACTAGCTGCCGCGGGATTCAGCGCACTATGGTTGCCGCCGGCGTACAAGGGCGCATCCGGCGCCTTAGATGTGGGCTATGGTGTGTACGATATGTACGACTTAGGCGAATTTAATCAACAAGGGGCTGTGCGGACAAAATACGGCACTAAAACTCAATACATTAGTGCCATTAATACGGCCCACACACAGGGACTGCAAGTGTATGGCGATCTGGTGTTTAACCACAGAGGTGGCGCCGATGCTACTGAATCTGTCACGGCGGTGAGAGTTGCCCGAGACAATCGCGATAGGGAATTTGGCAATGATGTGCAAATCGATGCCTGGACTCAATTTAATTTTAGTGCTCGTCAAAATCAGCATTCTAATTTTAAGTGGCGTTGGTATCATTTTGATGGCGTTGATTGGGCGCAAAATCTCAAAGAAAACAGTATTTTTAAGTTTCGCGGTAATGGCAAGGGCTGGGATTGGGAAGTCGATACCGAGAATGTGAACTATGACTATTTAATGTTTGCCGATGTCGACTTTTCACACCCAGAAGTGGTGCAAGAATTAAAAGATTGGGGCGATTGGTATCTAACGCAAACTCAAGTCGATGGCTTTAGGCTGGATGCAGTGAAGCATATTCGCTATGAGTTTTTTAATGAGTGGCTCGACTATATGCGTGTTACTAGTGGTAAACCCCTCTTTACCGTGGGTGAGTTTTGGAGCTATGACACCAGTAAATTACACAATTATTTAAATAAAACGGCTGGGCGTATGTCCTTGTTTGATGCGCCATTGCATTTAAACTTTCATCAAGCTTCTACGGCTAATGGCAATTACGATATGCGCCGTATTTGGGATAACAGCTTGATGAAAGAGCAGCCCAATTTAGCGGTTACCTTAGTGGAAAACCATGATACTCAAGCCTGTCAGGCGCTGGCTTCTCCAGTCAATGATTGGTTCAAACCTTTGGCTTATGCCTTTATTTTGCTTCGAAGCCAAGGTTACCCCAATGTGTTTTATGCCGACTATTATGGTGCTAACTACACAAGCTCTGACAATGGCTGTAAAAACAGCGTGATAAATATGGTTTCCCATAAGGCAAAAATAGACGCTTTGCTGAAAGCCCGCAAAGATTATGCCTACGGCGTACAGCTTGATTATCTGGATCATTGGGACATCATAGGTTGGACACGTCTTGGTGATACTAGCCACCCCAAAGCCATGGCGGTGATAATGAGTGATGGTGCAGGCGGCAGCAAATGGATGAATGTGGGTAGGAAATCCAATACTTTCATCGACATAACAGGCAATCGCAGCGATATTATTCTTAGTAATCTTGATGGCTGGGCAGAATTCCCGGTTAACAATGGCTCTTACTCTGTATGGATTGAGCAAGATAGCCAAGGCAGCACAGTTGACGTAACCTTTAATTGCAATAATGGCATAACCACCCCAGAGCAAGAAGTGTATGTGGTGGGTAATGATGTCAGCTTAGGCAATTGGAATACTGAATTGGCAAAAAAACTATCCCCTAACACTTATCCAAGCTGGAACGCTGTAATTAAATTGGCAGCAAGCACAGCCATAGAATGGAAATGCATTAAAAAATCCCCAGCGATGTTAGTATGGCAATCTGGTACTAACAACATTTATACATCGCCAAGTAGCGGCACGGGTGCCACAAGCGCAAACTTTTAGAGACAACTAAGGATATATATTTAATGGCAGCACATCCTCTAATCTTAAACTTACTGTTACTGGTGGGATTAGCTTCGACTTCAACCATGGCACAGCAAAGTGAAACTGCGGCTACCGCTGCGAGCTATCAACTTAGCGCCAGTATCGAAGAGGGCGAGACAAAATGGCTGTTTGCCGATATTGAGCTGATCAATGAGCAATGGTCTAATGAAACACTTGCGATAACTGAAGTACAAGAAAAGCCGGCAAAGCGACAATGTCACTACAAAGCGAAGCTCACCCAAGAAGATACTCAATTATTACTTGAAGCCGTGATTAAGTGTGAGAGTACAAATCAACACAGCACTTATGAGCTGCCAGTGTTTATATTGAATCGCAGTGGAGGCGAAGCCAGTATGGAATTCGGCGAGCAACAAGGTATTCTCTGGAATTACCATATTAAGCTAGTCGCTAAGCTCAATTAAAATTATTTATCTGATAACAAAAAGGCTTAGATCCTAAAATCTAAGCCTTTTTTATCTTCTACTTACTCTAATGATTAGGGCTGGTAGGTGCTGACGATATCAATGCGTTGCAGGTTTTGCTCGTCGCTGCGGGCTTTAGCTGCATCTAAGTCGATATGTCCGGAATTGCTGGTGTCGAGAAAATCAAAAGCGGGCAAATCAGATTCTGCCACATCACCGCGCATGGGCGCATCAGGATCGCGGCTAAGACCGACAAAGTCGAAGTGCTCGCGGTCAACACCTTGGGATGGCGAGGTGTTTTGCATCGCGGTGAAGATGGATTCAATTCGCCCTGGGTGGTGTTTATCCCACTGCTTGAGCATGTCTTTTACTGCGGCGCGCTTTAGGTTTTCTTGTGAGCCACACAGATTACAAGGAATGATGGGAAATTCTTTAATTGCAGCGTATTCGGCGATGTCTTTTTCGCGGCTGTAAGCTAGCGGTCGGATCACCATATTAGCACCATCATCAGATAATAACTTAGGCGGCATAGCTTTCATTTTTCCCGCAAAAAACATGTTCAAGAACAAGGTTTCTATGATGTCATCCCTGTGATGACCTAAGGCAATTTTTGTGGCGCCGATGCGCTGGGCAAAGCCGTATAAGGTGCCGCGTCGTAGGCGAGAGCACAAAGAGCAAGTGGTCTTGCCTTCAGGGATCTTATCTTTAACGATGGAGTAAGTGTCTTTTTCAAGAATATGGTAAGCAACGCCTACTTTATCTAAATAGGCTGGCAGGATATGCTCAGGAAAACCGGGTTGCTTTTGGTCTAAGTTGACTGCCACAATTTCAAATGAGATAGGGGCTTTTTTTTGTAAACTAAGCAGAATATCCAGCATGGCGTAGCTGTCTTTACCACCACTGAGGCAGCACATGATGCGATCGCCATCTTCAATCATGTTGTAATCGGCAATCGCTTTACCCACTTCACTGTGCAAGCGTTTACTTAATTTATTGAGGCGAGACGCCTGCTTATTGGAAAAATCATCTACCACTATGTCAGACATAAAAAATGCGCCCAGTAACCATCTATTTCAGGGCGCATATTATTCCAGTAATCAGCGGCTCCGTAAAGGGAAAGCGCGCTTTACTCGGCTAATGGTGACACATAACCTTCAGGCTTTATGGCTAATAAGTCACAGCGAATACTGTCAATCACGTGTTCGGCGGTGTTACCAATCAAGGCTGCTGAGAATCCAGTGCGGCCGACAGTGCCTAAAATAACCAGCTCGGCGTCGATGCGCTCGGCAACTTCAGGGATAACATCCTCGGGTAAGCCTTCTTCAACATGACAACGGTCAAAAGAAATATCATAGGCTTGGGCTAAACATTCAACCCTAGACTGGTGCTGCATGCGTATGGTGTTGTTGTAGGCCGCAGCGTCAAAATCAGGCAGCTCAATGGCTAAATTAACAGGCGTACCAGGGTAGCCATTGACCAAATGAACTTCTGCAGAAAATTTAGCGGCTAAGTCTTTAGCGTGCTCAATAATTTTACCGTTAAGGGTTTGGTGCTCAGTGTCTTCTGATGACACATTTAAGGCACATAAAATTTTCCCTGCCACTGGCCAATCATGCTCTTTAACCATTAGCACTGGCATTGGCGCTTTACGCATTAAATGCCAATCGGTTGGGGTGAAAATCACCGCTTTAAGTTTATCGTGCTCATGGGTACTTTTAACAATAAGGTCGTACTCGCCTTCGAGGGCGCAATTGATCACACTTTCAAAGGGGCGGTTGTGCCAAATGACTTTAGTGTCGATGGCAATGCCTGAATTGCTAAACTGAGTGATGGCCGTCTCTAACCAAGCACTGCGCTGATCGATAACGCCTTGGCGCATGGCTTCACGTTCTTGGCTGGATAAAATTGAGGTCATCTCGTAGGAGAAATCATAGATAGATAAAAAAGCGGTAATACTGGCATTGCTCTTGGTGGCGAGCTCAACAGCACGTGCGAGACCTGCCTGATGATCTACAGTTGGGTTAATTACCACTAAAATCTTTTTATATTCCGTCATAAATCCTCCTAGGTGTTAATATACTGTTAGTATTACTGATTTTATATAAAATACCGTGAACTATATCAAGCTTTGCTAAAATTGAGTCTAGCTAATATTAATGCGGCTTTTTACTCATGCCAAACACAAGACAACTAGCTCTGGCTCTGTGTATGACCTGCCAATTCATTGAGTGCTTGGTGGTTGACTATGGTGATGTACTTGCCGTTGACAGCAATCATATCCGCTTTTTGAAAGCGTCCCAGCAAACGGCTGATGGTTTCAACGGTTAAGCCAAGGTAATTACCTATGTCGCCGCGAGTCATGGTGAGCCTGAACTCATTAGGGGAGAAGCCGCGATTGGCAAAACGATTGGCTAATTTGGCAATAAAGGCAGCGAGACGCTCTTCAGCATTTTTCTTTGATAACAGCAAAATCATTTCTTGATCGCTCATTATTTCACTGCTCATTAAGCGCATGATCTGTTGTCTCAGCTTAGGCATACTGCCAGAGAGACTGTCTAAGGTATCAAAAGGGATTTCGCATATCATCGAGGTTTCTAAGGCTTCAGCAAAGCTTTGGTGCGCCTCTTTATGAATGGCATCAAAGCCTATTACATCGCCGGCTAAATGAAAGCCAGTGATCTGTTCATCGCCTTGCTCTGTAATGGTGTAACTCTTGATGGTGCCAGAGCGGATAGCGTACAAGGATTTAAGTCCATCTCCGGACTTAAACAATTTATCGCCTTTTTGAACCGGCTTTTTACGCTCTATGATGTTATCCAGTTCCTCAAGCTCATTGGCGTTGAGGGTAAACGGGATACATAGCTCAGACATGCTGCAATCGTTACAGTGTATAGCGCAGCCTGTTGTGGCTGGGCGGGCTGGTTTTTTTGACGTCACTATCATATCCATGCTCGATTAATGATTATCTACCATAGTAAAACGAATACCACCGACATGCTAGCTAAGCTGCATAACGGCAATATAAAGTGTTTGTATTCCAAACAAAATCAGTAAGCCGCCACTGGCTAAGCGCACCGCTTTCTTTTGCACAAAATTAGCCAGTGCATTAGCTGCAAACCCAGCCGACAACAGCGCAGGTAAAGTACCAAGGCCAAAGCACAGCATAATAAGTGCGCCCTCTAGCGCATTGCCTGCCGCTACAGCCCAAGTCAAGGTGCTGTAAACTAAACCGCAGGGCAGCCAGCCCCAAATCATCCCCGCCATCAGGGCTTCACGTTTACGCTTAATGGCACGAAAGCGCTGGGTCAGTGGGGAGATATAACGCCATAAATACTTACCAAGGCGCTCAATTTTAGCGATAACAAACCATATCTTAGCAATATAAAGCCCGGTTAAGATCATCATCACACCAGCCAATACCCGCAGTACAATAAGGTAATCGTCAATAGCAAATAGCTTTCCTAACATGGCGCTACTGCCACCCACGAGTGCGCCAGCAAACGCGTAGCTGGTTATTCTTCCCAGGTTATAGCTGAATAAAAACCCCAATTGATGGCCAAGTAAGTTACGTCCTGGGGCTGCGGGGATTGAGTTTGAAAACAGTCCCACTAAACCGCCACACATACCAAAGCAGTGTGCAGCCCCCATAAGCCCCACTAAAAAGGCGCCAAATAAGCTAAATTCAATCAAGACGAGGCTCTTTGCTATTCTTGCTGGGCAAAGTGTTGGGCTGAGTGCTGGATGCAGTATGATTTATGTCAGTATGATTTACGTCAACTTGATGAGTTTTAGCCTGAGGCATTGTTTTAGCGGCGTTATTTAGATCGTCATCAAATAAAATAGACACACTTTGGCGGTCTAAATCATCAAACTGCTCCGATTTTACCGCCCAAAAGAACACAGCCACCGCAATCGCCACAAATAACATAGCGATTGGGATCAACACATAAATGATGCTCATAAATTTATCCTAAGGAGTCGCAGACTGTTGCTGACGACCAAAATGGAGCTTAATGACATGCCAAGGGCGGCGATATAAGGTGGCACATGGCCAGTTACAGCTAAGGGTAAAATCAATAAATTATACCCAAAGGCCCAAATTAAATTTTGCTTAATAATGGTGTTGGTTTTTTTAGCCACCTTCATGGCATCGTTAAAGCGCGATAGGTGATCTCCAAGTAAAATCAGATCGGCACTGTTTTTAGCAATCGCACTGCCACTGCCCATGGCGACCGACAAATAAGCTCCCGCCAGCACCGGCGCATCATTAATGCCATCACCAAACATGGCGGTATTCTTGCTGAGCTGCAATTGGTTAATCAAGGTCAGTTTATCTTGGGGCTTTTGCTCTGCATACACTTGGCTAATGCCCAAAGCATTGCCTAAAGCGTTGACATGACTCACGCTGTCGCCGCTGGCGATACTGACGTCAACACCTGCCTTTTTCAATTCATCGATGGCCTGCTTGGCATCGCTGCGCACTTGGTCCTGTATTTGAATGCTGGCGATAATATTGCCATTTTCGCTTAACCAAACGCAGGGCTCAGTAGAGGTATTTATTTGAGTTCTGAAGGCGTGGGCGTCAGTGCGTGCTGATGAGTTTGCATTAACCAATGCAAAACTTAGGTGACCAATACGGTACACCTTATGGTTAATTGTGCCTTCGATGCCTTGGGCCACATGGTGGGTAAGCTTAGAGGCGCTAATATTGGCATCAAGATGCCCAGTAAAAGCTAGGGCAATTGGATGTAAGGAACCTGCTTCTAATGCGGCGGCGATGGCAAGCACTTCGGTCGCTGTTTTTGTGGTGGCTTTTTCCGCTGTTTTTTTAGATATTGGCGTTTGAGGATCGAAGTTGGATGTGTCTGAGGCAGCATCAAATACGCTCACTTCGCCTAGGGCGATAACGCCCCGAGTTAAGGTGCCGGTTTTATCGAAAACCACTTGTTCTACGCTGGCGAGCTTTTCAAATACTCCAGCTTTACGGGTAATAATACCTAAGCGGGTAAAAATGGCCGTGGCACAGGTGACCGCCGTTGGGGTTGCTAATGCTAAAGCGCAGGGGCAGGTGGCCACAAGGACAGACAATGTCACCCAAAATGCATCATCGGGAGAGAATTGCAGCCAGACTAAATAAGTGATTAACGCTGTGGTCAAAATGGTGGCGGAGAAATAACGGGCTAATCTATCAACCATAAAGGCGATGGCCGGTTTGTTGGCGGCGGCGATTTCCTGCAGTCGAATGATCTCCGCCACCAATTGATCTTGTCCAAGGGCGGTCACTTTAACCTTCAAGGGTTGCTCAACATTAAGGGTGCCTGCAAACACTGGGCAATCTAAGTTTTTATCTACCGGCATTTGCTCACCAGTAAGCATGGCTTCATTGGCACTTGAATGGCCATCAATCACCACGCCATCAGCGGCGAAGGCATCCCCTGGGCGCACCAAAATAATGTCGCCTAAACGTAAGCTTTTAGCTGGAATTTCAGTCTGTTGGCTACCATCAAGGCGTAAAGCTGTTAACGGAACTAATTTATGCAGATTATTGCTACTGATACTGGCGCGGCGGCGGGCATTTTGCTCAAAATAGCGCCCTAATAATAGAAAGAAGGTAAACATGGACACAGATTCAAAATACACTTCACCTGTGCCATTGAGGGTCGCGATGCAACTGGCGGTAAAAGCGCCGCCGATGGCGATGGATACCGACACGTCCATATTAAGTTTGCCGCTAAGCAGGCTACGAAGGGCACTGAAATAGAAAGGCTGGGCCGAGTAAAGCACCACTGGAGCTGCAAAAATCATGCTGACCCAGCGAAAATAGTCACGTATTTCATCGTCAAGATCGCTAAAGTAACCAGTGTAGAGCGCCAGCGCAAACATCATCACTTGCATGGTGGCAAACCCTGCAAGTCCTAGGCGAAGCAAAAAAGTCCGGCTGTCTTTGTGATGCTGTTTTTCTTGCTCATCTTGCTGATAAGGCGCGGCTTGGTAACCAATTTGGCTAATTTGGCTTAAGATTTCACTGAGCTTAATTTGGCTATTATCCCAACTAATCATTGCCCTTTGAGTCGTGGAGTTCACCAGCACCTTAGCGACCCCTTCTATAGGGGTCAATCTATGCTCAATTAACCAAGCGCAAGCTGCGCAGCTCATGCCTTCAATCGTGATTGAGGTTGAACTTAACGCATCTTGCTGATGAACAAAATCTTGCTGCACTTCGGGTAAATCATAGGCACTAAAATGAGACAGCTGCTCAGGCACTAAGCCTGCTTGCTTCATGCCAGGTTCACTGCGATATTGGTAGTAACTCATCAGCCCCGCATCCATAATCGCCTGCGAAACGGCCTGGCATCCAGGGCAACACATGGGCTGCTCTGTGCCATTGATTTGGGTAAAGTAGGGCGGCTGAGTGAAGGTTTCAGCGCAATGAAAGCAGCTGTTCATGATTATTGCAGCCAGTATTCTGTTTGATCTGAGAAGCTGACTCGCTGCTGAATGCGCCATTGATTATCAAAGCTTTCTAAGCGTACTTCCCAGGTACCTAGAATGGCATTGGGTAGCTCAATACGGTAATGGTAGTTGGCATCCGTTGTGGCGAGGATTTTAAAATCTTTCTCTTCCATCGTCGGGTGAAACAACTCAAAGTTTAACGCCGCTGTGTAAGCGGGTCCGCCTTCTTGGCTCAAGACTAAGGTATTGCCTTCTTTGGTTATTAAAAAGCGAATACCTAAGTTTTTGGCTTGTTTAATTTTACGTAAGTCCATATTGATGGCTTTACCATCTTTGTAATAATCGTCTTTAACTAAGGCGTCTGAATTTTTGATGGCGATATACAGGGTAGAGAAACTGGCTACGACAGCACACAGTGGCAGGATAATAATAAACCAAGGCCAAAACTGCTTATACCAAGGGGGGGGAGTCGACATCTTTGATTCCAAAATAAAAGGGGTAAAACGGTGGTTAATATTAACGTGATTGCACTAAATAATCATCTTAAAAAAAAGGCCCCGAAGTCGAGGCCTTTAATTCAATCGTTAACCACTACTTGTTTGATAAACTATAAACATAGGCAGTAATAACGTGGACTTTCTCTTCGCCAAGAATGTTTTTCCATGCTGGCATAACACCGGCGCGGCCATTCTTAATCGATTCCATGATGATGCCTTTACTGCCACCGTATAACCAAGTGTTATCGGCTAAGTTAGGTGCACCCATGAACTTGTTACCAGTACCATCCATACCGTGACAGGCAAAACAGCCCTTCATGAATGAACCTTGGCCTTGAGCGGCTTTAGCTTCATCATGTTCACGTCCAGAAAGCTTAACCAAGTATTCGGCTAATGCATCCAGTTCGCTGTCATCGATAGGTAAACCACCTTTAGGTGGCATCATACCGTTACGACCATTCATAATAGTGGTTTTAATGGTGGCCAGTTCGCCGCCATATAACCAATCGCTGTCAGTTAAGTTAGGGAAACCTTTACTGCCGCGCGCATCTGAGCCGTGACACTGGGCACAGTTTTGTAAGAATAAACGTCCACCCACTTTAAGGGCTTCTTCATTCTTAACTAACTCTTCCAGTGGTGTTTCAGCATAAGCTTTGAAGATAGGACCATATTTAGCGTCAGCCTGTTCTACTTCACGGTCGTATTGAGACAATACACCTGCTTCTTTAGCTGCAATAACAGCGGCTTTGGATTCTTCAATCGAACGCACGCTTTGGTTTGAGCTGGTCCAGCCAAACAGGCCTTTGTAGCTACCTAAACCTGGATACATAGCCAAGTAAATCAAACCAAATACGATAGTGATGTAGAACATGTACGACCACCACTTTGGCAGTGGATTGTTCAGCTCTTCAATACCATCGAATGTATGTCCCATGGACTCGCCTTCTTTGATGCCAGTATTGTTCTTTGAACAGATACGTAACAACACAAAACAGGCGAAAATCACAAACAAGGATAAAACAGTGATCCAAATATTCCAGAAGTTACTCATTGTTTTTGCTCTCCTGAGTCCTTCGATTCCTGAGGTTTTTCATCATCTGAAAACACCAGGTTAGCCGCTTCATCAAATTGTTTCTGACGACGCGAGCTATAAGCCCAAGCAAATATACCGACGAAGGTGACCATTACAATGATGGTTAAAATGCCTTGCAAGGTTCCGTAATCCATATATTGCCTCCTTATTTAAGTGCATGACCCAAAGATTGAAGGTAAGCAATCAATGCTTGCATCTCTGTTTTACCTTCAACTGCTTTTTGTGCACCTGCAATCTCTTCATCTGTATACAGATTATGAGTTGGGTGGAGTTTACGTAAGATGTCCATCTTAGCGCCAGTCAGCTCGCCATCTAAGGTATTTTCCAATAACCAAGGGAAGGCAGGCATGTTTGACTGTGGCACAACGGCGCGAGGATCTGCTAAGTGAACCTCATGCCATTTGTCGCTGTAACGGCCACCCACACGGGCTAAATCAGGACCTGTACGCTTAGAGCCCCACTGGAACGGGTGATCCCATACGGACTCACCAGCAACAGAATAATGACCATAACGCTCAGTTTCTGCACGCAAAGGACGGATCATCTGGCTGTGACAGTTATAGCAACCTTCACGAACATAGATGTCGCGACCTTCAATCTGCAGGGCTGTGTAAGGAATTTGCCCTTCGATTGGCTGGGTGGTGTCTTTTTGAAACAGCAGCGGAGTAATCTGCACTAAACCACCAAAACTAATGGCGATGACAGTGAATATGGCCATAAGACCAATATTCTTCTCAATCATTTCATGATTAAATTTCATCGATTGGCTCCTTATGCTGCTTCAGCGATTGCAGGTAGTGACTCTTTTGGCGCTCTAACGGTTTTAATCACGTTATAAGCCATCAAGAACATACCAGTTAAGAAGAACACACCACCAAGGAAGCGCACGAAGTAGAACGGATAAGAGGCTTCTAAGCTTTCAACAAAGCTATAAGTCAAAGTACCGTCAGCATTCACAGCGCGCCACATCAGGCCTTGCATCACACCCGATATCCACATAGAGACGATATAAAGCACAGTGCCGATTGTCGCTAACCAGAAATGCACGTTCACTAAATTCGAACTGTACATGCGGCCGTGGCCAAATAACACAGGAATTAAGTGGTACAAAGAGCCGATTGATACCATAGCAACCCAGCCTAGCGCGCCTGAGTGTACGTGACCAATAGTCCAATCCGTGTAGTGAGATAAAGCGTTAACTGTCTTGATTGCCATCATTGGGCCTTCGAAGGTAGACATACCGTAGAAAGACAATGAAACAACAAGGAAACGCAACACAGGATCGGTACGTAGCTTATGCCATGCGCCTGATAAGGTCATGATACCGTTGATCATACCGCCCCAAGAAGGTGCGAATAGGATTAACGACATCACCATACCAAGAGACTGAGTCCAGTCTGGCAGGGCAGTGTAATGTAAGTGGTGAGGACCGGCCCAAATGTACAGTGCAATCAAGGCCCAAAAATGGACGATTGATAAGCGATAAGAGTACACAGGACGACCCGCTTGCTTAGGCACGAAGTAGTACATCATACCCAAGAAGCCCGCTGTCAGTAAGAAACCAACCGCGTTATGGCCGTACCACCACTGCACCATGGCATCAACCGCGCCAGAGTAGAGGGAGTAAGACTTAGTCATGCTCACTGGAACTGCCATAGAGTTAACTATGTGCAATACGGCAACCGTAATGATAAAACCACCAAAGAACCAGTTCGCCACATAAATGTGCGAGGTGGACCGTTTGATGATAGTGCCGAAGAACACAATGGCATAGCTGACCCACACAAGCGTGATGGCGATATCAATCGGCCATTCAAGCTCAGCGTATTCTTTACCTTGAGTGAAACCCATAGGTAAGGAAATTGCAGCAGAGATAATAATCGCTTGCCAGCCCCAGAAAGTGAATGCAGCTAATTTAGGTGCAAACAAAACGGTTTGGCAAGTGCGTTGTACGACATAGTAAGATGTTGCAAAAAGGGCTGAAGTGCCGAACGCGAAAATAACCGCATTGGTATGTAATGGTCGCAAGCGACTAAAGGTTAACCAAGGGGTTTCGAAGTTCAGCTGAGGCCAGATTAACTGGGCCGCAATCAATACACCTACGGCCATACCAACAATGCCCCACAAAACTGTGGTTAAGGCAAATTGACGGACGACAGTGTAATTGTAATCAGCGCCTGTAGACTGGGAATGGTTCATCATAATGCTTCCACGGCTTATTACTTTTTCTAATTATAGTAAAGTGAAACTTTACCTGTTTGGGTGACAATAGGTTAAAAAATGACGCGTCTTGCGACGCTTTTTATTACTTTTTGTCAAGGTGTTACCTCACGATGATGACTCTATCATGAGGTAACGCAATGATACTTGAGCTACATCAAAAAAGATACTCACAACCCAAGCTGAAAGTTGATCTGGATCAATCTCTCAAACATAATGCTACAAAATGCGTTTACAAGGTGAAATTCTATGATAGGCAGAAATTCAGCAATTGCTTTATTACTAATAATCAATATATTACAAGGTTGCCAGCCTGACTCTACAGCTAAAGACACCCACGCAATTGACGAGCCGAAAACGGCAACTGCGGCGGGAGATTTAGCCGCAAAGCAGACAGACGCACTGCAAGAGTCTAGTGTGGATCTGACACTTTGCCAGTTTAGTCAAGGTCAGTGCCAATTGCGCTTTGCCGACTTAACTTTAGACTTGGCCTTAACCCCAGAACATGCACCCAGTGAGACACCACTTTCAATCAAACTCACAAGTTCAGTTGCCACAGGCGCCGCTGCCATCAGTGATGTTAGCTTGCGCCTTGAAGGGCGTGACATGTTTATGGGGATTATTCCGATTATCATGAAGCGTATTTCAGACTCTGAGTATCAAGGTGATTTCATCTACGGTTCGTGCAGCAGTCATTACATGGTGTGGCGACTGTTTGTCAGCGTGAATGTTCAAGGTAGCACTAAATCGGGCTACATTGATTTTCTGGCCGACAGCGCCAATTAGCCCACGGCTCGATAAAACAGCACTGTAACGGTCCGCTTAACATGACTCAATGATAGTGCGCGATGATTAATGCGCGAGATAGTGCAGGTTAATTCAGTTATGCTGGATGCTGTTGAGCTAAAAAACTATTGCGCCAAAAAACTTGCTAGATGCAACAATGCCGCCGCGCTTACCTAACAAGCGTGGCGGCTTTGGTCTTATCCACTAACTCCCTTCTCTAGAGTTCAGCGCTGTCTTGCCAGCGGCCTTTAATCGTGACAAAGGTGTCAACATTGTCAATAAACACCTGTAAAATGTGAGGGTCAAAATGAGTGCCACTGCCGCGCTGCATTTCAGCAAGTACATCAGGCAATGGCCAAGCTTCTTTATAACAACGCTTATGAGTCAAAGCATCAAACACATCGGCAATAGCTACGATACGTGCAAAAATATCAATATCTTGCCCTTTAATGCCCGCAGGGTAACCTGAGCCGTCAAACTTTTCATGGTGCTGCAAACTTATGGTCGCTGCGGCCTTTAATATCGGCCGCTTAGAGCTGGCTAAAATTTGGTGCCCGATAACAGGGTGCTGGCGCATTATTTGCCACTCATCATTATCAAGCTTGCCAGGTTTAAGCAGCACAGCATCGGGAATGGCAATTTTTCCTATGTCATGCATAGGTGCAGCGCGCTTAAGTAAATCAGCCTCTGCCTCATCTAAGCCCATCATTAACGCTAATTCATAGCAATATTCTGCCATGCGCACCACATGATGAGCCGCTTCTTTAGAGCGGCTTTCAACCACGTCACCTAAGCGTAAGATAAGCTCGGACTGAGTGTCTTCAACTTCTTGGCTTAGGAGTAAATTTTCAAAAGCCACAGCGACGTTAATAGCAAAAATATCAATAAGCTGCTTATCTAAATCACTGATACTGCCCAAGCCTTCCATATAAAGTAAATTCACCGCCTGATGATTTTTGGTGGGGAAATACCCCACAAAGCAGTCCTCGTGGTAAAGGCAGCTTTTATTTTCGATAGCGCGATTAAGCAGTGCCAGCACAGTTAATGGTACATCCTGATTTTTACACAGATGAAAATGTCCAGTGCCTGCCAGCACTTCTATTTTAGAGGGCGCTAAATGACCACTCATGGCATCGATGGCGTTATAACTGAGTAATAAGGTTTCAGATTTAAGATTTAACAAGCTGGCCACTTGATTCAATAACCCATCGGCAAATTTATGCAGGGTGCGCAGCTCAAACAGGCCAGAGGTGGCTTTTAGCACCCGCTCTAAACCTTTACGATGCAGCACTTGCAGCTCACGGGCATGCTCAATCTCTATAATGTCACGGTAGGAGCGTAGGGAAGAGTAGACGCTGGTCATTAATTTACGTGAATCCAGCTCAGCCTTGGCTTTGTAATCGTTAATATCATAATTCACAATCACATATTCTTCCGGCGCTTGCCCAGGTTGGCCGGTACGTAATATAAGACGAATGGTGTTATTGCCAAGTTCTTCACGGATCCACTTAACCAGCTCTAATCCCGCATGATCATGTTCCATCACCACATCCACAAAAGCCACAGCAATATCATTGTCCTTAGTTAATATTTCTTTGGCTTCTTTTGCACTAAAAGCACTAACAAAAGTCAGGGCACGCTCATCTAATTTAAACCGAGATAAGGCCAATTTAGTCACCGCATGGACATCAGGTTCATCATCTACGATTAGTAACTTCCAATTAGGCTGTTTTGCTGTCGCTGCTGCCTGATTTTGTTGATCTTTTAATTGAACTGACGGTTTAGTTTTTCCATTGGTAAACAGCATTCGATACCTCAAGTGGTGAATGGCGCGAGGAATGACAAGGAGTAAAAAGATAATGAATAAAAGTGTAGGTGAATATTTTACAATCAAGACAGATTTCTTCAGTGTTTAGGCATATTTAGCCTAAGCTCGGGATAATAAATGCATATTAAGCCGTTTTTTGCACCGCTAACTGTGTGAGTCCTTTACACGAGAACTCTTGTAATAGACTCACTATGGACCTGTATTCTTCGCATAAGAAAGTACCTTATTAAAAGTGCCTGTTATCAGCACAAAGGTGATAGAGAAAAGGGCAGTGCTTATTGTTCAAAACGATGCAAATCTAATTGGTAACTATTCTCATTATCGATATTGACTGCTATCATGTTCATTAACGAAAGTTAATCTAGCCTCGGCTCATTTGAGCCCATCTCTTTAACGCTAAAATAAGATGAGCATTTCTTTGAGAGAGGGCAGCATGAGTCTAGTGAGCAGGTGTGGATAGAAGGAAGAGAATAATGGACAAGATGAACCTGGCTATTTCAGTTGAAAAGTTAGCAAGTCTGATAAAAGCAGGGCACTTGTGCGCCGCGGATCTACAATGCCTAGATAAGCAGACAAAACAGCGATTATGGCAATTGTGCCTGTGGTGTTGTGATAAGCGAGCCGTGTGTACTCAAGCGGCCTGTAAAACGGGGAGAAATAGCTCACAAAGCTGTCTTGGCATGGATTGCCAAGGCACCATTCAACCCAAGGAGCAGAGCAGCGAAGCCGAGTTAATTTATACTCGCGAAGGTTAAAGATGCAATGTTTTTAATCGTGAGTCATTTTTTATGAATAATTCTAGGGCTAAGCCTAATCACTCATTTTAGTGTTAATGTGATGCCGATAAATACCGTTATCGGCATTGAGGATTTTAGCCTATAATAGCTTTAAAGTTTAATTCTATTAATGAGTTAGCGTATCTATGACTATACCGCCAATTACCCCTCCCGTTATGCCACTATTTGATGCCGCAGCCTTTATCATTCAAGGTAATCCTATTGTTAATCAGTATATTACCCGTATAAGCTTGAGCGCAGTGAGTGATGCTGGGCTAGTCGTCGAACACGCTTCTGACTGGTTATTTGAGCAAAAAGGCAGTGAAAACAACTATAAAGCCTATCGCAGTGAACTCACCACATTCCTGCATTGGTGTTTTGATGTGGCGTGCTTATCACCAGTGAATGTCAGCCGTAAAGACATGAGCCGCTACGTGGATTATTGCCAAAACCCACCATTAGCCTTAATAGGCTATTTTAATGTGCCGCAGTTTTGTGTTGATAAAAGTAACCAAGACAGTGACGGCAGCGATCGCTTTCCAAACCCGAAATGGCGTCCTTTTGTCGGAAAAAAACACTTAGGGGAATGCCAGCCGTACCGCTTAAGTGACAATGCATTGAAAACAAAACTCGCCATTTTATCTTCCTTTTATGGCTATTTAATCAGTGAAGAATACAGCGAGCGCAATCCCGCGCAGTTATGGCTCAATCACAGCCGTTTTGCCATTGCCCGTAAATACACCATTAATGAAGACGATAATAACCAAGCATTTACCGAACTGCAGTGGTCTTATGTGATTAGCACAGCCAAAAACTTAGCTGAGAAAGAGCCGCAAACACATCAACGCAGCCTGTTTTTACTCTATTTACTGTATGGCTGTTACCTGCGTATATCTGAAGTCAGCGCCCGTGCAGGCTATTCGCCGGTAATGAGCCAGTTTAAGCAAGACAGACAAACTGGCATTTGGTATTTTCATGTGCCGATATCTAAAAGCGGCAAATCGCGCAATATCGCCATATCCAAAGCTTTGCTGACAGCCTTGATTGATTATCGACGTTTCTTAGGCTTAACAGATTATCCTAGCGCCGATGAAAACCAGCCGATATTCATCAGGCATCGCGCCGCTGGCCATGGCCGTGACACAGGTATTGTCAATGCCAATCTTGGGATCCGCCAAATCCGTGAGCAAATAGACATGCTTATTCAATTAGCCGCACAAGCCGCCTTTGATCAGGGTTTAGAGCATGACGCCAGTGCCATGAGAAAAATGACCGCCCATAATATTCGTCACACCGGAATAACCCACGACATCAACTTGAACCGTAGGCCGTTATCACACGTACAAGCCGACGCCGGCCACGAAAGCATAGACACCACATCACAATACCTACACACCAACCAAAGCGAACGTCACCAGAGTGCCTTCGAAAAACCACTGGATCATCTTGCGGGGATTGAATAATCACTCAGCGTAAAGCCCAAAAAACAAAGCCGCCATTGAACATAACCTTGAATGTGCGCATCGCTTGGTCAACACCTAACCAGAGTAAAAAAGCAGATACTTACATCTATGCGCACAATGTATATTATGTTAAATAGAGTTTCAGCGCCTTATTAAAGAACATCCTATTGTGTGGTTTCTCATACCAAATGAGTTTTGTCTCACTTCATGGATCTTGCTTTTTAGTATTAATAATCAGATAGTTAAATTGAAAAAAACGATTTAAGCGCACAACTTTGGTGCAATGTTCTATTCAGAGCGCTTTTTGGTGTTATTTTTACCACCTGACTTTTTCAAATCCTGTGTATGTTTTTCTCAGTTGGTGATATTGATAACTGAAGTGTGGTATTCCTTTAACAAAGCCTACAAATGCAAACAGACTTTGTAATGCCAGATCCATTTCGTAATTTTTTAAGCCTTTAGTTCAGACTCAGGGTTAAATCTTTGCTTATAGGTTTTCTTTACTCTCTCAAACCACGTATAGACCATCTCTCGAGTTTCATTTGTTGCGATTGAATTACGTATCCCGGAGATTTGATCCAATTCAAACATGCCTATTCGCTTATTTATTTTCACCCCTATGGTCACTCTTTGTGGGTGCTCCATTGTGAATGCACAATAATGTCCTGCGATAATCCGATTGTGATAAACAGCGATACAATGTTTTTGGCTAATCCCTTCATTAATAAGATCATCATAATTTTCTATGGCAAAAATGTTCGACTCACTAGGGATAAGTTGTGGGTATGGCGTATCAGCATCAACTGGTCTAGATGCTACCTGCCTAGCATCATTACGGAAATCTATCCATTGTTGATGTAACCTTTCAAGTTCATTCAGTGACGAAAGCTGTCCAATTCGTTTTGCAACCTCATTCATACCAAGTGCTAATCCAAGTGCTATTGTATCGGCTAGACATGCACGCAAAGGCCCTCTTTTGAGGTTTTTATTATTTGCTATCGCATGGCCTAATTTTGTGCAGGTCAAAAATGGGTATCGGTTATCCAGACTTATGGTCACATAGTTTATTGTTGGGTGATGTTTAAAAACTTTGTAGCGACACAAGGTTTTGTCTAACAGCTTTTTCAAAAACTTTAACTCTACATCTCGCTCGAATTTTAGTGTCAACTTGTCGATAAATTTAAGTGTTACTTTTGCGTTGTCGTAGCCGAGTTCATTGAGAATGTCGCGCTGCCCAAGATGACTTAACGCTAACGTTTTGTCATTATCAATCGGGTATTGCTCACAAATAAGTACCAACAACAATGGTCGCATTAATAACAATTGAGCCGCTTGCTCACTATTAGCTGCAAGCCACAACAGCTGATATTCATGTTCAGGAAAAATCTTTGTAACGGCTAAATATTGTTTAGGGATCTGAGCTAACCATTCATCGCTTGATGAAAACTGGGTTATGAGGTTTAGCCCTAATCCCAGCCCTCCTTCTAACCGTTCTTTAGGCTTAGTACCGAATACTCGATAGGCTTGTAGTTTTTGCTGCCAGCTATTCACTTCTATGTCATAGTCAAATCCTAGAACGGAAGTTTGTATCGTCAGTTGTAAATCCATTTCCTGCCTGTTGTTACCCAGTTGATATAAACTCTCTGAAACTAATTAAATACCTCAGCCTACTCATGCTTTGCTGTCTGTCAAAACCTCTAACATGAGCGATTCGTGTTTTTCGATATTTTTTAATCCTTGCCCAACAGGGCCCCACTCAGGATAATTCATCATAATCGCTTGCTTTAAACTCTCAGCGCGATTGTTTTCTCGATAGAACTTCTTCTTATCTTGCGGAGAATAATTACTAAGTCTTGAGTTACTGCTTGGCGAAATTAGACACAGATTGCCAAAGCGATCGACATCCTTCATTTTTCTTGCACCAGATGGATCGGTTTGTGGAAAGTAATGCTCAACAGAGGTTCTGAATGCAAATTGAAAGCTTGTAAAGTGCTCTTTTAGATCCTCTTTAGTGATGTCGCCGACAGATTTTCCATCTAATAGGTTTCGCCAAAGTAGGTAATCCAACCGATTAAACACGAAGTTTTGCACACCAGTACCTTGATGCAATACTCCAGAATTATCTTCACTAAACGCTAAAGCTTGACCATTAGTCATTTCTTCAAAATAACGACCGCTTAAGCGCTCAAGCTCAGTTAAGTACACCTCACCCTGCAAGGCAAGCGCCCTGCTACCATCGATGCTTACAGTCGGGCCGTCAGGCGTATCTCAGCCTACTTCGACTGCTGCCCCGACAAGCTTAATCGGTTGGATTACCTACTTTGGCGAAACTCACAACCGCTGATTTGAAGCGCTATTTTGCCGATTTAATCGCTTCTCACTCATGGAGTACGGTAAAACTCGACCGTAATGGTCTGCAATTCTTCTATCGCCATGTGCTCAACCAATCTTGGCAGTGGCTCAACATCGTCAAGCCGCCGCAAGTCAACCATCTGCCCGATATCCTCACCCCCGCTGAAGTGTCTATCGTCATTAGCCTCACCCATAAGCTGCGATATCAAGTGTGCTTTTTAACCCTTTACAGCATGGG
>NZ_JACJDV010000019.1 GCF_014163735.1 Shewanella sp. SR44-3 | reverse complement strand
CATAAAAATAACTTCATCAATGAAGCTATGGTGGTCGCTACTGGGCTCGAACCAGTGACCCCCTCCTTGTAAGGGAGGTGCTCTCCCAGCTGAGCTAAGCGACCTCATGCTGTGTGGGGCCGTATTATAGGGGGCGAGTAAAACCTGTCAACGCTTTTCGACGAAAAAATATTTGTCCGCAGCAAATTTACGCTATTTGTTGTTTTGTTAAACAAACTAAAACTCACTTTAATGGCTTGTAAGCATAAAATAGCGTTATTTCACGCTATAAACTTCCACTGCATCGTTAGTTTCATCATTTAGCCCTGCTATTTAAGCCTTTGGGCTTATCGTGCATTTTACTGAGATTGTTTATATGAGAAACATTTCCACTAGGATGTTTGACTGTTAGAATAAGCGCCACATTTTATATTTGTCTTCTTCAAGACGTTTTTAAATAGGTTAGTGTCCGATTATGACAACTCCTGCGATAACTAAAACGCGCTTTGCCCCAAGCCCAACTGGCTTTCTTCACGTTGGTGGTGCCCGTACAGCACTTTACTCATGGCTTGAAGCTCGTGCTAATAACGGTGAATTTGTGCTTCGTATAGAAGACACGGATATAGAACGCTCAACACAAGCTGCTTGTGATGCCATTCTTGATGGCATGAACTGGTTAGGTTTGACTTGGGATGAAGGTCCTTATTACCAGACCAAACGTTTTGATCGTTACCACGAAATTATTGCTCAGATGCTAGAGAAAGGCACTGTCTATAAATGTTATTGTTCACGTGAACGCATTGAAGCTATGCGTGAAGAGCAAGCTGCTGCGGGTTTACAACAAAAGTATGACGGTTGTTGCCGCAACTTAGCAGCAAGAGACACTGACGAGCCATTCGTTATCCGTTTTAAAAATCCAACTGAAGGCAGCGTTATTTTTGATGACCATGTCCGCGGCCGTATCGAAATTTCTAATGACATGTTGGACGATTTAATTATTCAACGTACCGATGGTGTGCCAACCTACAACTTCTGTGTCGTTGTTGATGATTGGGATATGGGTATCACCAGCGTTGTGCGCGGGGAAGATCACATCAACAATACTCCGCGTCAAATCAACATCCTTAAAGCACTCGGGGCACCAATTCCTGAATATGCTCATGTGTCGATGATTTTAGGTGATGATGGCGCTAAGCTATCTAAACGCCATGGTGCTGTTGGTGTAATGCAATATCGTGATGACGGATATTTACCCGAAGCCCTGTTGAACTATTTAGTGCGTTTGGGCTGGTCTCATGGCGACCAAGAAATCTTCTCAATGGAAGAAATGAAGCAGTACTTTAAGCTGGATGATATCAACAAAGCGGCCTCTGCGTTTAATACCGATAAACTGATTTGGTTGAATCAGCACTATATTAAAACCCTTGATCCTGAATATGTCGCAAGTCACTTAGCTTGGCATATGGAAGATCAAAAAATTGACACGACGAATGGCCCTGCATTAGCGCAAATTGTTACTGCACTTTCAGAGCGCGCCAAGACATTAAAAGAATTGGCTGAATCAAGCCGTTACTTCTTTGAAGACTTCACTGACTTTGATGAAGCTCAAGCTAAAAAGCATTTGCGCGGTGTGGCCCTTGAGCCATTAACCTTAATAAAGGCTAAATTAGCAGCTTTAACTGAATGGTCTGTCAGTGCAATTCATCAAGCAATTGAAGATACCGCCACTGAACTTGAGGTTGGAATGGGTAAAGTGGGTATGCCACTGCGTGTTGCTGTGACAGGCGCAGGCCAGTCACCTGCGCTAGATTTAACCTTATTTTTAATTGGAAAAGATAGATCTGAGCAAAGAATATCCAAAGCGATTGATTTTGTAGCAGATAGAATAAATTCCTAAAAAACGAGTTGACACTTTTGGGTATGCTGCATAGAATGCGCCTCGCAGTTGAGACACGTGGTCAGTAATTCTGGTGGCGTATCCAAAAGCAGATTAAGTAAGTCGGGGTTATAGCTCAGCTGGGAGAGCGCTTCGCTGGCAGTGAAGAGGTCCACGGTTCGATCCCGTGTAGCTCCACCACTTACTTAAGCATCTTTATTAGATGAAAGCATTGATATTCTTGGTTAACAAGAGTGCCTACAGATATCAATGAGTATTCACTCGATACAGAGTATAACGTATCAACTGTGTCCCATTCGTCTAGAAATAGAATATAGGACACCGCCCACTCTGGTTTATAAAGAGTCGGCGGTAACAGGGGTCGAATCCTTGTTATTCATTATGTAGCAATTAGCATTGATGTTTAGCCTACAGGCATCTATGAGTATTCACTCGATACAGAGTATAACGTATCAACTGTGTCCCATTCGTCTAGAGGCCTAGGACACCGCCCTTTCACGGCGGTAACAGGGGTTCGAATCCCCTATGGGATACCACTTTTTTAAGTTTTGGTATCAACCGAGATTTTATATTCGGGGCTATAGCTCAGCTGGGAGAGCGCTTCGCTGGCAGTGAAGAGGTCCACGGTTCGATCCCGTGTAGCTCCACCAAGTTTGCTAAATAAAGCAAATTAACATTGATATTCTTGGTTACCAAGAGTGGCTACAGACATCAATGAGTATTCACTCGATACAGAGTATAACGTATCAACTGTGTCCCATTCGTCTAGAAATAGAACATAGAACATAGGACACCGCCCACTTTGGTTTATAAAGAGTCGGCGGTAACAGGGGTTTGAATCCTTAGGATTTTAGCGCTTGATATAGGTAATTAGCACTGATGTTTAGCCTACAGACATCTATGAGTATTCACTCGATACAGAGTATAAGGTATCAACTGTGTCCCATTCGTCTAGAGGCCTAGGACACCGCCCTTTCACGGCGGTAACAGGGGTTCGAATCCCCTATGGGATACCACTTTTTTAAGATGGTTGAACATGATTCGAAGCAATTGTTTTCGAAAAAAGCGTTTAATGATCTAAATAGCATTGATATTCTTGGTTACCAAAAGTGCCTACAGACATCAATGAGTATTCACTCGATACAGAGTATAAGGTATCAACTGTGTCCCATTCGTCTAGAAATAGAGCATAGGACATCGCCCACTTTAGTTTATAAAGAGTCGGCGGTAACAGGGGCCAAATCCTTAGGGTTTTAGCGCTTGATATAGGTAATTAGCACTGATGTTTAGCCTACAGACATCAATGAGTATTCACTCGATACAGAGTATAACGTATCAACTGTGTCCCATTCGTCTAGAGGCCTAGGACACCGCCCTTTCACGGCGGTAACAGGGGTTCGAATCCCCTATGGGATACCATATTTTTGATGGTTGAACGTGATTCGAAATATTTTCGATAACGTTTGAAAATCTAAAATAGCGTTGATGTTTAGCCTACAGACATTAACGAGTATTCACTCTCAGTGCAGAGTATAAAGCATGACTAGTGTCCCATTCGTCTAGAGGCCTAGGACACCGCCCTTTCACGGCGGTAACAGGGGTTCGAATCCCCTATGGGATACCAAATTAACCACCGCAAGGTGGTTTTTTTATGCCTTTCATTTAGCTCACTATTTTGCCACATTCTAATCTGAATATTCTTATTTAACCTCAAATCGGGTTAAGAGATGAGGTTAAATAACCATATTGTTCGGTATTTATGTGATCCTAAACAAACGTTTTAAAAAATAAATGCTGAGTTTTTGCTCAACATTCGCTAGATTAATGGCAAACAACAAGGAACTCTTAATCCAAGGAACCGAACTATGCCTATCTATCAAGCGCCACTTAGAGATTATCAATTCATTCTTTCTGAACTACTCAATATTTATCAGCAAGATGAGTTGAAAGGCTTCGATGATTTTGACCCTGAGCTTATTGACGCTATCTTACAAGGTGTTGCCGATTTTGCCACTGATGTTATGCTGCCAATTAATGCAAGTGGCGACTTGCAAGGTTGCAGTCTTAAAGATGGCAAAGTCACCACTCCAGAAGGATTTATCTCAGCCTATCGCCAGTATGTCGATAACGGCTGGGCAACCTTAACCTGCACACCTGAATTTGGTGGTCAAGGACTGCCCGAAGTGGTTGGTACCTTTGCCACCGAAATGAAAACGGCTACCAATATGGCATTTGCCATGTATCCTGGCTTAACTCATGGTGCCTACAGCGCCATTCATGCCCACGGGAATGAAGCCTTAAAGCAGAAATACTTGCCAAAGCTTGTCAGTGGGGAATGGACTGGCACCATGAACTTAACGGAATCCCATGCTGGAACCGACTTGGCCTTACTGCGAACCAAAGCCGTTCCTGTGAGTGAAACAACATTTTCCATCAGCGGCGAAAAAATATTCATCTCCTCAGGCGATCACGACCTTGCCGACAACATTGTTCATCTAGTGTTGGCACGCTTGCCCGATGCCCCTGCTGGCGTTAAAGGCATTTCTTTGTTCGCAGTGCCTAAATATCTAGTGAATGCCGATGGCAGTTTAGGGGCACTTAATAGCCTCAGTGCCACAGGTCTTGAACATAAGATGGGGATCCACGGTAATTCAACCTGTGTCATGCACTTTGATGGTGCGATTGGTGAACTGATTGGCGATGCTCATCAAGGGCTTAAGGCTATGTTTACCATGATGAATCAAGCACGGCTTGGGGTAGGTATCCAGGGGCTTGGTGTATCAGATATTGCCTATCAAAATGCCCTCGCCTATGCTAAAGATCGTATTCAAGGTCGGGCACTAAGCGGTGCTAAACAGCCACAGCAAGCCGCTGATAGCATTTTGGTCCATGGCGACATTCGCCGTATGTTATTGTCGCAAAAATCATTTAATGAAGGTGCACGCGCGCTTATGGGCCAGCAAGCTTTATGGCTCGATGAAGCCGAGCGCCATAACGACCCGGTTAAAGCTAAACAAGCTTCGGCATTGGCAGCTTTATTTACCCCCATAGTAAAGGGGTTTGTGACCCAAGAAGGGTTTAATGCCTGCGTCGATGCACAACAAGTGTTTGGCGGCCACGGTTACATTAATGAATGGGGCATGGAGCAATTTGTCAGAGACATCCGCATTGCAATGATCTACGAAGGCACTAATGGAGTACAGGCGCTGGATTTGGTGGGCAGAAAACTCTTAAGTGATAAAGGCCAAGCCTTAGGCTTATGGCAAGGTTTGGTGAAAGATTTTGTTCAGCGTCGCCAAGATAAACCTCAACTTACCCCTTATATTACAGGTTTAATGAGTGCCGCCACTGAACTTGAAAAAGCCACGGCTCATATCGTAAGCCTTGCCAACACATCGCCAGATAGCCTAGGAGCAGCGTCTATGCCCTATATGAAACTGTTGGGGATAACCACCCTTGCTTGGATGTGGACCCGAATGGCTGACACTGCGATAACAGCGTTAGCAGCTGAGCCAGAAGATGCAGATTTTTATCAAGCTAAACTGCAAACTGCAAGCTTCTTTATGAGCTATTGGGGTAGCCAAGCTAAAAGTCTAAGGCTGCAAATAGAGGCCTCAAGCACTCAAATAACACAGTTTAATGATCAATATTTCTAAGTAGCACATTTAAGTTGTGAGTTACTCCAGTAAATCACAACCTGCTTTGTGTAAGCCACAATAAAAAACAGCTTCAATTGAAGCTGTTTTTTATTGTTAATTCTTAATCTTGCAGGCGATTAATCTAATTAGATATTAATCCCACAGACTAACAATCCCACAAAAACTCACGAAAATGCTTACGGCACACTGATTCGTAACTCTCATTGCCGCCAATGGCAACTTGCTCACCTTCTCGCATTGGTTTGCCTTCGCCATCAAGACGTACCACCATATTCGCCTTGCGGCCACAATGGCAGATGGTTTTAAGCTCAACTAACTTGTCAGCCCAAGCTAATAAATACTGGCTGCCGGTAAATAATTCACCTTGAAAGTCACTGCGAAGGCCATAACACAACACTGGAATATCCAAATTATCCACTACATGGGTTAATTGTCTCACTTGCTCTTTACTTAAAAACTGGCTTTCATCGACTAATACGCAATGCAGTTTAGTTTTCAGGTGAGTTGACTCAACTAATTCAATTAAGTTATCGCCTTCACCAAACACTTGGGCTTCAGTTTGCAACCCTATTCTAGACGCAACCTTGCCTATGCCGTAGCGGTTATCAATCGATGCTGTCATCACTAAGGTATTCATTCCGCGCTCGCGGTAGTTATATGATGATTGTAATAATGAAGTCGACTTACCCGCATTCATCGCTGAATAATAAAAATAAAGTTGCGCCAAAATACATGTCCTTTAATGAGGTGAAAACAGCCACTATGGGGATGATTATACCTATATCCATAATAAAAATGCCGTAACTTTTAGGTTGACGGCATTGTTAATCACGTCTATTTCAGATCAGAAATAGCGATTAGCTTTTATTTTGAGAATAAATACACTTATTACAAATAGCCCGCTTGCCGCCGCTAGACTATAAAGCAATGACTGACTGAAGCCTAAAACCAAGTAACCAATAAGGCTTATCATGGCTGCAATAAGCGCATAAGGCAGTTGAGTCACCACATGGTCGATATGATGGCAACTCGCACCCGTTGAAGATAAAATAGTGGTATCTGAAATCGGCGAACAATGATCGCCAAACACAGCGCCAGCCAAGACTGCTGATAACATAGGCAACATCATAGTGCTGTCACTGCCCATGGCCATATCAGCTGCAATCGGTAACATAATACCGAACGTGCCCCAACTTGTGCCGGTTGAGAATGCCGTTATCCCCGCTAGAATAAATAACACCGCAGGTAACAGTGCAAATGGAATATCGCCACTTGTGGCTAGGCTTGCCATGTATTTACCGGTTTCTAGTTGCCCAATAACGGCGGCAATAGTCCAAGCAAACAATAAAATATAAATGGCTGGCAACATAGAGCGTGCGCCTAAGGTCAAGCCAGTAACAATCATCTTAAGCTCTATTTTCTGCACTAGGCTTAATATTAACGTCACAGCAAAACCAATGAGTGCACCAAAAAATAGCGATGAGCTAACATCGGTTTTCTCAAAGGCACCCAATAAACTAAATTCTAGATTGGCAGCTTCAAGCGCGCTGGCGCCACTTGCAACCATAAAATAACAAGTCCCTAGGACCAACATTAAAATGGGTAAGAATAAACCTAATACGCTGCCAGTATCAGCTTCAGGTAAATCAGCACTCGCGCCTGGAGGCGTGCCTTTAGATTCATCAAACAGCTCGCCTTTTTTAGCATTCATCTCATGTTTACGCATTGGACCAACATCCAAGCCAAACATAGTCACACACAGCAGCAGCAACAAAGCAAAAATGGCGTAGAAATTCATCGGGATCATCTGCACAAACAAGCTTAAATGCCCAGAGCCTGCAAAACCATGAGCCGTTAAAATGCCGCCGATAAGGGCTATAATGTATGCTCCCCAGCTAGAAATCGGCGATAACACACACACAGGCGCTGCCGTAGAATCCAAAATATAGGCAAGTTTGGCTCGCGACACATGGTATCTGTCTGTAATGGGACGTGAAATGGCGCCAACCACTAAACTATTAAAATAATCGTCAATAAATACGACACAGCCTAAAAATATTGTCAGCAGTTTTGCATCACGCTTACTGCGAATGCGTAGCCTCGCCCACTCTGCAAATGCTCGTGCTGAGCCGCTGACGGTTATCAAGGCGGTGATCATACCAAGCACAATCAAGAAACCTATGATATATAAATTCCAGCTGTTGAGTGCGCCATCACTCCACACTAAGCCGCTGACGCTTTGTGCGACAAATTCACCACTTGCAAGCAGAGCAAAATCATTAAGCAGTAAGGCACCAGCCAAGATCCCAAGACCAAGAGATAAAAGTACATGACGAGTTAAAATAGCCAAGATGATGGCTACTAAAGGCGGCAGTAAAGAAAGCGCCGAATCGGAGTAAGTTATTAGGTTCATTGTAATTTTCTTTAATACAAACGTATGGAGGCAACTGAACCGGTGGCAGGAACAACATTAAACACCTGTCCTATCAGTAGCGCTCCACGGTATAAATTTTCTATCTTCCTGATAAAAAACACCATGGCAGTATTGTGCTTATTCAACAGCAACACCAGCAGTTGACCAAGATGGATCCCACTACTTCGGCACTAACTCCTTTCGTGAACGATCTTAGGCATCACCCTACTGATCACTACTTATAATTAGCGCACCTCTACCTCTAAGGGTGCATTGAGTTAACTCAACGCGGGCACATATAAACATAAGCGGCTGTGAGTATGCTAACTCACAGCCGCTTAGTGTGATTTAGTTCACAAATTAAAGCAAGTTACTCAGTGCAGGAACAGCCTCGAATAAATCAGCTTCTAAGCCATAATCTGCCACTTGGAAGATTGGCGCTTCTGGATCTTTATTGATTGCAACAATCACTTTGGAGTCTTTCATACCCGCAAGATGCTGAATAGCGCCAGAAATACCCACAGCGATATATAGATCTGGGGCAACAATTTTACCTGTCTGCCCGACCTGTAAATCGTTAGGCACAAAGCCTGCATCTACAGCTGCACGTGAAGCGCCAACAGCCGCGCCTAACTTATCGGCTAAGGTCTCAAGTAGAGCAAAGTTCTCACTACTGCCCATACCGCGACCACCAGAAACAATAATGCCAGCGCTGCCGAGCTCAGGACGCGCCGAGACGGTGAGCTCCTGTGATACAAAAGCCGTTTTAGCTTCAATCACCTGAGTTAAAGTTACTACGTCAGCATTACCGCTAGATGCGGCGACATCAAATGCACTGGAGCGCACTGTCATCACTTTCTTGCTATCTAAACTCTGCACTGTGGCTAATGCGTTACCCGCGTAGATTGGACGCACAAAAGTATCATTACTTACGACAGCAACAACTTCAGAGATTTGTGAAACATCCAATAACGCCGCAATCCGTGGCAAAGTATCTTTACCCACACTTGAAGCTGCGCTGAGAATATGCTCGTAATCATCAGCCAAGGTTAACACTAAAGCCGCCAGGTTTTCAGCCAGTTGCGCTTGGTAAACCGCTGCATCAGCGACCAATACCTTACTAACGCCATCTAAGGCTTTAGCAAAGGTAACCACTTCAGCACATTCAAAGCCTGCTACCAAAAGGTGAATTTCAGTGCCTATTGCTTTGGCCGCACTGACAACTTTGGCAGTGTCTAATTTTAAATGAGTATTATCATGTTCAGCTAGGACTAGAATGGCCATGTTAAATCACCTTCGCTTCAGTTTTTAATTTCTCGATCAACTCTTCTACAGAGGCAACCATGATCCCGGCTTTACGCTCAGACGGCGGTGTCACTTTAAGCACTTTCTGGTGTTCTTTTAAGCTCACACCTAAATCGGCCATCGTAATCACATCCAGCGGCTTGCGCTTTGCCTTCATAATATTAGGTAAAGAAGCATAGCGTGGCTCATTTAAGCGTAAATCGACCGTCACTACCGCAGGTAATGGCATGGTCAAGGTCTGTAAACCACCATCAACTTCACGAGTAACAGTGGCGTTATTAGCGTCGATTTTCAATTCAGAAGCAAAGGTTGCCTGTGGCATACCTGCAAGGGCAGCTAGCATTTGTCCGGTTTGGTTATTATCACCATCAATAGATTGCTTACCAAAAATCACTAACCCTGCTTGCTCTTTTTGCTGGATAGCAAGAAGCAGTTTTGCAATAGATAACGGGACTAACTCTTCGTCAGTTTCAATGTGAATGGCTCTGTCAGCCCCAAGAGCCATCGCCGTCCTTAGCTGTTCTTGTACGGCTTTAGTACCGATACTGACAACAACAACCTCAGTAGCACTACCTGCTTCTTTAAGGCGAACCGCTTCTTCGACAGCAATTTCACAGAAAGGGTTTAAGGCCATTTTCAAATTGGCCGTATCAACATTTGTGTTGTCAGCTTTAACCCTGACTTTCACATTGGCATCGACTACGCGTTTTACTGGCACCAATACTTTCATAGGGCTTCCTTCTACACCTTCAATGTATGTGGATTGAGCATTGGTGGACCCAATGCGAGACAGGCCAACTTTACGTCCTGTTGACGTTAACGTCAACCAATGTTAAACAAGCGTTTGCATTTTTTAAGCCTTGCATTCACAAAAGTCACCCAAAAGTGTGATGAAAATTATATTAATTGTCCTTTTTTATAACTTTTGGGTAATTATTTTTATTTAATTCCTAATTAAGATGTAATTTGGTTTGATTATAAATATATTAGTTTCTATCATTAAGTTTAGCCGTGGCATATTCGCTTGTAATTCTCATTACTATTTATAGAGCTCATGAAAATTTAAGCTAACACTTAGAATATGAAGATTAGAGTTAGGCACTCTCCTCAAGAAATTTGAGATACACATTAAACACCATAAGATATGTTTTTATCTATAATTTAGGTTAATAACAAGGTTGACTTTCATCCGACATTTAGCCTTAAGATAAATATTTACTTCTTAACTCATGGTTCTCGTGCCTAATTTGATAAATATTCATGTTGAAGTAAAACTAAGTTGATTAGCTGATTTCGTGAGATACTTTGACGATATTACTTATTAGCTTAAGCAAACAGTTAACGTCCTTGAGCTAAATTAGCGACTATAATGCCAACAAGACCCATTACCTTCAGATTAGGATGAACACAGACATGAGCGATTTTTTAAGTATTCTAACTCACGGACGCCGTTTTAAAGCTGCAGTGAAAGAACTAGCCCTAACTGACTTACGTGATTTAGCCGTTAAGCTAGAGAAAGTCATTATTGAACGTGAAGCAGAAGAACAAGCAGAAACGGCAGCTAATGCTGAACGTAATGCTAAAATTGCTGAAATTTTAGCGCAAATCGAAAACAATGGTTTATCGATTAATGACTTGGGCGATGTTGCAATCACTAAAGCCCCCGCTAAAAAGCGTGCGCCACGTCCAGCTAAATACCAGATAACAGTTGATGGCGAACTGATCCAGTGGACAGGCCAAGGTCGTATGCCGACAGTATTTAAAACTCAGCTAGAACAAGGCAAAAAAATGGAAAACTTCTTAATCCCAGGCATGGAATAAGTTTTCTAGCCACCATTTTAGTGGCGCTACGCACATTTGACTTTAAAGCCTGCATTTATGCAGGCTTTTTATTTCAGCCTCTCATATCACTAAAACTTTCTCAGACTTTTAAGACAGGTTAAACTAACGTCTCACTCCTCATTTTTAGGTTAGGTTTATGTCTTTATTCTCTATACGCAATTTAAGTTGCGCAGCGGTTTCTTTGTTACTCACTGCCTGTGCAGGCGACTATGCATTTAAAAGTAACTTAGACCCTAAGGCCATTGACGATTATTTTAAGCCCAGCCAAGTTGCGGTATTTGATGGAAAAACTTTACCCAATGCTCCTTTTAAACGCTTAACATTAGTCAGTGGTGAAACCTGTCAATTTAAGGCAACCGATGCTCCAGCCTCAATTATCGAAGCTAAAACCCTAGCAAGGCGTGCCGCCGCCGATCTAGGCGCTAACGGCATCATAATTCAACGTTGTCAGCTTATTGAAATTGCAGAACAAGATTGCGTAAGCCGCGCCTTATGTGTGGCGCAAGCAATTAAAATAAATCAGCAATAACAGTATTTGGATACCCAATTTAAGCTTATGTCGGATATTAATTCAGTGCCAAGTAACGCTAAAACTGCAACCCAAGAGTCAATATTTAGCAATACCATTAATGCTATTGCGATTTGCCGCAGTCCTTATAAGCAAAAATTTGGTATTCCAAGGCAACCGGGGTTGGTCGATGCCAGAGGTTATATTGAATTAACCTCTGACGTTAATCACCTAGATGCGGTACGTGGCATAGAACAATACTCACATCTTTGGCTGTTATTTTGTTTTCATGAAAACTTAAGCCAAGGCTGGAAAACCACGGTCAGGCCGCCACGTTTAGGCGGCAATGAAAAGCTCGGGGTGTTTGCCACTCGCTCAACCTTCAGACCCAATGGTATAGGTCAATCTGTGGTGCGCCTTCATGGCGTGGTACAGCGCAAAGGCAAAGTGTGCTTAGAAATATCCGGCATGGATTTACTCGACGGCACCCCTATCATTGATATTAAGCCCTATATCCCCTTCTCTGATGCCATTATTGATGCCAGTGGCGGCATTGCCCAAGAGGCACCAGAGCTCATTGATGTGAGTTTTTCATCCTTAGCAGCCACACAAGTCGATTATTATGGCTCCCAAACTCAGTATGGCGATCTTAAACAACTCATCCAAGGGGTGCTATCCCAAGATCCACGCCCTGCTTACAAAAAAGCTAAGCTAGACAGAAAATTATACCAAGTCGCTCTCTATGATTTAGACATTTTCTGGCACCTTGTTGACGCCAACATTGAAGTTATAGAGCTTAAGTCTGCAAATTTTGCAAAGCTCAAGGAGGCTTAATGGAGGCGCTGGATTATCAAAGCCAACACAAACAGCGACTGTCATGGATGCCTTGGCTGTACTTTTCCTTAAAAGAAAAACATTTAGTATGGGCTAAGCCTTGGCAAGATAAAGTGCAAGCAAGACTTAAACAGCTGGAAACGATTCACATAGGCGAGCGATGCTTTATCGCCCCAGAAGCCAAACTGTTTGCAGAGCCCGGACGCGACATCCATATCGGTAACTTGTGCATGATTGCTGCCGATGTCTTTATTCATGGTCCTATTACTCTTGGGGATGAAGTCGCGATCAATCACGGTTGCAGTCTCGATGGTGGCCGTGCAGGCATTATTATTGGCAATAAAACCCGTATTGCTAATAATGTCACCATTTACGCCTTCAATCACGGCATGGCCATGGATGCGCCCATCTATCAACAAGCGGTTTCCTCTAAGGGAATTGTCATAGGTGAAGATGTGTGGATTGGTGCCCAAGCTGGCATAGTCGATGGCGTGACAATAGGCCATCACGCCGTGATTGGCATGGGGGCGATTGTCACTAAAGATGTGGCCGACTTTGCCATCGTTGCCGGCAATCCTGCCCGAATCATTGGTGACAGACGCGATAAAACATAACCCCCCATCACCCCTTCCCAAGTTTGTGTGCAATCCCTTTAATTATCAGGTGACATCAGCCTACTAGCTGCTAAAATGACGCTCATTCATAGCTACTAATTGGACATCGGGAATGCGAGTTAGCAAGTACCTGCTTTCAACACTAAAAGAAACACCTGCAAATGCAGAGGTGATAAGTCATCAGTTAATGCTGCGCGCGGGTATGATCCGTCGTAACGCTTCAGGTCTTTACAGCTGGTTGCCCTCTGGCTTACGTGTATTACGTAAAGTTGAGGCCATAGTGCGTGAAGAAATGAACAAGGCTGGCGCCATTGAAATTCTGATGCCCCTAGTTCAACCGGCTGACTTATGGGTTGAAACCGGTCGCTGGGAAAAATTTGGTCCTGAACTGCTGCGCTTCCAAGACAGACACAATCGTGATTTTGTTCTTGGCCCAACCCATGAAGAAGTGATCACAGATCTTGTGCGTAAAGAAGTCAGCTCATATAAGCAGCTGCCTTTAAGCCTGTATCAAATCCAAACTAAGTTTCGCGATGAAGTGCGCCCACGTTTTGGCGTAATGCGTGCCCGTGAATTCTTAATGAAAGATGCCTACTCGTTCCATTTAGACCAAGGCACCATGGATGAGACTTATCAGGCAATGTTCACGGCCTATAACAATATTTTCACTCGTATGGGACTGGCATTCCGTCCCGTACTTGCTGACACAGGCTCAATCGGTGGCAGTCTTTCTCACGAATTCCACGTGCTTGCTAACAGCGGTGAAGACTTAATTGCCTACTCAACCGGTAGCGATTATGCCGCCAACATTGAGAAAGCAGAAGCCGCTATACCGACTCAGACTCGCCTAGCGCCATCTCAAGTGATGAGCACTATCGACACCCCTAATGCTAAGACTATCGCTGAGTTAGTTGAACAGTTCAATTTAGCCATCACTAGCACGGTTAAGACCCTAATCGTTAAAGGGTCGACTGAAGAGCAGCCACTGATCGCTTTAGTTATTCGCGGCGACCACGAGCTTAACGAAGTTAAAGCTGACAAGATTGACTTAGTGGCCTCACCGCTTGAGTTTGCATCTGATGCCCAAATACGTGCAGCCATTGGTGCAGGTCCAGGTTCAATCGGCCCTGTTGGCTTGAACATTCCCGTGTTTATTGACCATAGCGTTAGCGTTATGAGCGACTTTGCCGCCGGTGCTAACCAAGATGATAAACATTTTGTTGGTATCAACTGGGAGCGTGACTTACCGCTGGCAACGGCTGCAGACATCCGTAATGTTGTCGAAGGCGAAGCCACCCCTGATGGTTTAGGGACTTATGCTATGGCTCGCGGTATTGAAGTCGGTCATATATTCCAGCTTGGCACTAATTACTCAGAAGCCATGAATGCTACGGTATTGGATGAGAACGGCAAGTCACAAGTGATGTTAATGGGTTGTTATGGTGTCGGCGTTAGCCGTATAGTTGCGGCAGCGATAGAGCAAAACCATGATGATAGAGGCATAATGCTCCCTGAAGCTTTAGCACCATTCACTGTGGGCATATTACCGATGAACATGCACAAATCTCATCGCGTGGCTGACATTGCAGAAAAGCTTTATCAAGACTTAAATGACGCCGGCATCGAAGTGTTACTCGATGACCGTAAAGAGCGCCCAGGCGTAATGTTTGCCGATATGGAACTCATTGGCTTACCCCATGTAGTCGTCATTGGCGATCGCAATATTGATGCTGGCGTATTTGAATATAAAAACCGCCGCACAGGTGAGAAACAAGATATTCCGTTAGATCAAATTGTCGATTTTCTTAAATCGTCATTAAAAGCAGTAGGCTAAAAGCTACAGACTAATACTGCGATAAAGGCTGGTCAACGTTTGTTCAGCCATTAACATAAAAGCCGCTTAACCTATCGAGTCATGCTCAAAGTTAAGCGGCTTTTTAATATCTTTTTAATGTCATTTCTAATGTCACAATCATCATTCTTACTGAAAACGTTATTCTGTCGCTTTAATAAATATATCAATTTCTAAGCCTTTACCAACATCAGAGTTAAGCGCTAACCGCCCGCCTAAGGTTTGAGTGACTAAGTTAAACACTATTGACATACCAAGCCCAGTGCCTCCGGCGTTTCTTGCTGTGGTAAAAAAGGGCTCAAATATTTTCTCTTTTACTTCTGGAGTTAATCCCTTGCCATTATCCTTATAAAACATTTTTATCTCATCAGCGCAACGCTCTGCCCCAAGAACAATTTGCTTGTTACCACTAAAATCTTCGGGATACGCATGGCGAAAACAATTGGACACCAGATTAGTGAAAATCTGCGCTATGGCGCCGGGGTAGGACTCCACAAAAATATCTTCACTGATTTGTATATCTAATTGAATATTATGCTTACGAGTCAGCGGCCTTAAGGGACTTGAAATTTGACCTAAATATTGGGATAAATTAAAACGCTCTTTTTCCAAAGTGAGTTGGTCAGCTGCGGTACGCTTAAAATTATGCACTAATTCTGCAGCCCTTGAGAGGTTACGATCAATCAAATGTAAACCATCTGAAAGTGTATCTAGAAAAGACACAAAATCTTCCTCTGCCAATTCATTATCTTTAAAGCGTTTGTTAATCAAGTTAAGCTCATCAATACAATGACTTACTGATGTTACCGCGATACCAAGAGGAGTATTCACTTCATGAGAAACCCCTGCAACTAAATTACCCAGCGCCGCCATTTTCTCGCTTTCGACTAATGTCGATTGGGTAGCCTTTAAGTGACCTAAAGCTTCATTTAACGCTTGGGTACGCTGAGCAACTTGACCTTCAAGATCGATATTGACCTGAGCCAGTTTCTGCTGGAATGTAAGGGTCTCTTTGGCCCCCATCGCACGGCCAAAACAGTCTGCAAGTGCACTCACAAACACCTCATCATCATGGACCCAGGGCTTTAGTGAACCTTTTCGCTCACAAATCAATACTCCGACCATCTCGCCATGGTGACGAATAGGGCTTGCTAAAATGGTGATAATATCATTGGGAATTAAGTAGGAGTCTAAAAACTCTGAATTGATGTAATCCGCTTCATCCCGGTGAATAACTAAATTACGTTCCTTATCCAAGGCGCTGAAAAACACAGGGAAAACAGAGCGTTCAAAGGATATGTTGCTGATAATATTATGTTCTTCTTTGAGTAAATAACTCTTAAGTAGCTGCTTATCCTCGTTCAATAACCAGATCCCCACACGGCTCACCTGCAAACCTTTATGGATATAATTAATGATAAGCTCAGATGATGAACCTAATTCACCGTCATCGATCACGGGTGACTTACTGATCTCAAACAATAGATTTTTTAATTCTTTATTCATGAAAATATCACTCAGCCGATTTTTCATCGGGCAAATCCCTTTGGATTGCCGCAAATCTGTCCATTAATGCTAAACATGCAATACAGAGCTTAGGATCAAACTGCTTACCCGACTGCTCTATGATGTAATCCTTTACTTTTTCCACAGGCCAAGCTGCTTTGTAGCAGCGCTTTGATAGTAAGGCATCGACCACGTCAACTATGGCCATAATCCGCCCCTCTATCGGGGTTTCATCGCCCACTAAGCCTCTTGGATAGCCGGTACCATCCCAACGCTCATGGTGAGTATAGGCAATTCTGGCGCCCATTTTTGCGATAATACGATTGGACTCTGCTAGCAATTTATAGCCTTTTTCGGCATGAGTTTTCATGATTTCCCACTCAACCTCATCGAGCTTACCCGGCTTATGTAAAATGCTCTCAGGGATCCCAATTTTGCCTACATCATGCAAAGGAGCAGCATAGCGAATGGTCTCAATAAAGCTTTCTGCCAGCTGCAAATGCTCGGCAAACATTTCACTCATAATCGCTACGCGGCGTACGTGTGCACCTGTCTCTTTGCTGCGCTGCTCTATGGCGTCACCAATAATTAAAATCAGCTCTTTTTGGGTCTGCTGCACATTCTCTTTGCCTGCTAAATTCTCAAAGGTAATACTCACATTGGCGGCAAACAGCTCTAAAATACGCACCTGTAACGGCGTTAATGCAGTATTGTGTTCAAGATATAAAATACTGGTAACGTCTTTACCAAATTGATAAAAGCCTACATAAATATTGTCATTCAGTATCGATGTTTTAAGGGCTATGGCTTCAATAATGTATTCTTTTACATCACCAGGCAGTGACTCTACATTTTCAATTTCTTGATAACTGACCATATCACCCGTAGCGGCCAATAAGGTCATTTGAGTATCAAGATACAAATCTTGATGATAACTGGTTAAATACAGTGCTGAAGTGTCTAAATTCAACAACTGCAAGGTCTGCTCTAACACTGCGCTGCCGAAGTTATGTAAGGTGCTGCTTTGTAATACAGAACTTGATGCCGAAATCACTCGCTCCATGCCCTTCTGACTTTGCTCAATGATTTTAATATCTCGGTAAGAGCGCAGCGAAGTGTAAACGCAGGACTTTAGTTTAGCGGCGGTGAGCTCTGTTTTAGCTTTATAATCGTTAATGTCATATTCACGGATCACTTGCTCTTCAGGCGCACTCCCCGGTTGACCGGTACGCAAAATGATCCTAGTACTATGATTATTCAATTCATTACGGATTTTATGAACTAAATCTAAGCCTGCTTGGTCGTTTTCCATCACCACATCGACAAATGCAAGAGCAATATCGGGCTCATCACGCATCAAGGCAAAACCTTCTGCGGCGCTGTAGCAGGAATAAAACTTAAGCGTTTTTCCCTCAAGTGAAAAATGGCTCAAGGCGAACTTGGTGACATCATGAATACCGGGTTCATCGTCGATAATAACGACTTTCCAATACTGGTTGCAGCCATTGGTCTTGCCATCTTTTTTAGGCTCAGTTGCTGATGATTTTTTAAATAATGCCACTCAGTGTTCCTTACGCTACCCAAATGCCAAAACAAGGTCTAGGCTCTGCCTGTAAATCATTCTAGCCTATAGAATTAATTGTTGATGGCATTTATCTTTACCAATAATATTGTTTGATATTGAAAATATAGCTTATTATCCAAGTAACACAGATAAAAACATCAACAGTGTCGTCAGATAAAAATTACAAACCGTTATGCATAAAGCGCGCAGCAAAAATCAGGTTAATAACTCCTAAATGATTGCGCCAATGCTACACGTGTTATACAAGACGCCATGAAGTGAGGATTTTCATTGTCAGATTCTATAGCGCTCGTCCTAGGTGGTGGTGGCTCTCGCGCTGCATACCAAATTGGGGTACTCAAAGCCTTAGCTCAGTTTTATCCACGCAACCATGGCGTACCGTTTAAGATTATCAGCGGCACATCTGCTGGGGCGATTAATGCAACCTCCCTTGCCACCCATGCATCTTGCTTTCATCTTGGGGTACGTAAACTTGAGTGGGTATGGCGTAATTTTGAAACCCCAAAAGTCTATAAATCTTCCGTGGGCGGTGTGTTGGCTCATTTGGGCAAAATGGCCATTAAAGGCTTACAAGATGGCAGAGTTAACACCGATGCAGGCAGCTTACTAGACAATAATCCACTTCGGCATCTTCTTAATGAATTAATTGATTTTAAAAGAATTGATAGGAATATTGCTAATAATGCGTTAACAGCAATTAGTGTTGACGCCTCTTGCTATAACGACTCTCGCTCTTACAGTTTTTTTCAAGCTAAAGACAGTCTTGATGACTGGCATAGAGCACGCAGAGCGGGGTTAAGATCAAGACTTAACACTGAGCATTTATTGGCAAGCGCCGCCATTCCTATGGTGTTTCCATCAATAAAACTTAATCAAGCCTATTTTGGTGATGGTTCAGTGCATCAATTATCACCGCTTTCCAGTCCTATTCACTTAGGCGCTGATAAAATTTTTGTAATTAACTTAGACAGCCCCCATAAAGCCAATAATAATGAGTTAAAATACCATCCCAAAACAGCCACCATAGCCGGTCACTTGCTGGATACTATCTTTTCTGACACTTTAAACAGTGACTTAGAACGGCTAAAGCGCATCAATACCACCTTGAGCTTGATCCCAGAAGAGAATCGACGGGACCTGAGTTTACGGCCAATCGAGACATTAGTGATTAAACCCAGTGAAGATTTAAGCCTGATTGCCTCACGGTTTTATCAGGATATGCCTTATGCGATCAGAACCTTGCTAAGGCTTTTAGGGCTTGAAAGGGAATCAGACTCCAGTATTGTGTCTTATCTACTTTTTGAAAAAAGCTACACCAGCGCCCTTATCAATCTAGGTTATAGCGATGCGATGGCGCAAATTGATGAGATAAAAAGCTTCTTTAATATTTCAGTAAAATAGCTAACAGCGAAAGCGCTAATCCCAGCAGGACTCAAGGAACCGCTTCAGGTATAATTTGTCTATTCATCATCTTAGACAGCCCTGCTAACACATGAATTGCCAACCAACTGCTATTCCTGAAGTTTTACTCTTTAAACCCACGCTTCACTGTGATGAGCGTGGTTTTTTTATGGAAACCTTCAGGCAAAATGAGTTTGATGCATGCCTTACTGCTAATGGCATGATGCCCACTCAATTAGTGCAAGATAATGTCTCTCGCTCTCAACGCCATGTTCTTCGGGGGCTTCATTTCCAAAGCAAGCAGCCCCAAGGTAAATTAGTGCGAGTTTCCCATGGGGAAATCTTTGATGTCGCTGTAGATATCAGGCCACAATCAGCGACTTTGGGTCATTGGGTTGGCCATATTATCTCTGCTGAAAACCGCTTGCAAATGTGGATCCCGCCAGGATTTGCTCACGGCTTTTATGTGCTCTCTGACATCGCTGATATCGTCTATAAATGCAGTGATTACTACCAAAGTGATGATGAACAGGTTATCGCCTGGAACGACCCACAGTTAGCTATAGATTGGCCTCTTAAGGGAGAACCCATTTTATCGATTAAAGATAATCCACAGTTTTTCAGTCAAACAGCCCCCTCATCCCCAATGATGCAGAAAATCAAATGAGCGCTGTAAAAACATCACCCACAGTATTAATCCTTGGCGCTAAAGGGCAACTTGCTCAAGCTCTGTTATACACGAAACCCGCTCATCTCAAGATTATTGCTTTAGGCAAGCAGGAGTTAGATATCACTAACAAGGCGTTATTAATGCAAGTGCTACGTACCATAAACCCTAGCATTATCATTAATACTGCGGGCTTTACTCAGGTTGAATTAGCCGAACAAGCAACGACACTCGCCTCTGATATTAATGGCGCTGCCGTTGCTCAGCTTGCTCTACTCGCTAAACAGCAAGCAGCTAGGCTCATTCATCTTTCCAGTGATTATGTCTTCGATGGTAGGAAAAATAGCCCTTACTTGTGCAGCGATACCCCGAGCCCCACTAATCATTATGGTCATTCAAAGCTTGAAGGAGAGCGAGGGGTACTTAGTTTGCATAATCCCAATTCGTGCATAGTACGCACCTCTTGGCTCTATGGCGGGCAAGGTCCACACTTTGTCACAACAATGCTTAATTTAATGCAGACCAAAGATGAGCTTAAAATCGTTGCAGATCAGCGCGGAAGTCCAACCTACGTCGTTGGCTTAGCTCAGTTCATTTGGGCTCTGTGCCAAATGAAGACCTTGTCATCTATTTACCATTGGAGCGACATGGGAGTGTGCTCTTGGTTCGAGTTTGCCGTTGAAATTCAGCGCCAAGCATTGACCCTTGGGATCCTAAAGCAGCCCATTAGTCTGTTGCCCATATCCTCTGAGCAATACCCCTCTAAGATTACAAGGCCAGCCTACAGCGCACTTGAATGCCAAAATTCAAGCGCTATTTACCCAGCTACGCCCTGGGAAATCCAGTTAAGGCACTATTTACTTAGCTACCAACAAAGTATAAATCATCGAAACAACAGCCTTATCTTATAAATTATCTAGAATATCTGCTACAGCAAGTGACAGCGCAGCAGTATCAGCTCACTTCAATCAAAATAATTCACCAACAATGAAGAAAAATTTCGCTTTCGATTAGACTTATCATTCGGTAAAAATGTAGTAGTACCAACAAAGGTATTGTTATGCCAATGGCATTAACTCAATGCTCAACATTAGCACAGGTAAATTCGTTGATAGCCAAGCAGGCATTTCAAAATAGTGTTATTCAAGACTTGAAATGTTATGCCGCTAACTCAAGAGTTGACCCGCTATAGAGAGCCACAGGTTAAGAGAATTGGTGCTATATCAGGACTTAGATCATGTCTCACACATTCGAATTTGATGACGATGAAACGCCATGGAGCGACACCATCAAAGAAAAGCAAAAAACTAAACGTGTTAAACAACGCCGCCGCGATAACAAGCGCCGCTTTGTTGATGACAATGCCATCATGGATTTCACTCCCGCTAAGTGGAAATAACACCTGGTTTTAGCTGAATCAAATTTATAAAAGCAAGTTGCTCGCAACTTGCTTTTTTGTTTCAAAAATCCATAAAAAAGGACCGCAATGCGATCCTTTAACATTTATCTTCTGCTCGATAAGCATGCTTAGAGATACAAAATCGTTGCTAAGCCCAAGAAGGTAAAGAAGCCTACAACATCCGTGACAGTCGTTAAAATAACTGAACCAGACAATGCCGCATCTTGATTAAACTTCTGTAATATCATGGGAATAGTTACACCAGCTAAAGCTGCCACAGCCATATTAATTAAGATAGCTGAGCCTATGATCAGCCCCATAGTCCTGTCATCAAACCACCAGCCAGCAACAATACCTACAGTAATAGCCCACAGCACTCCGTTAACTGCACCAATACCCAGTTCGTTTTTCAGAAGTGACATTACGTTACCAGCCGAAATCTGCCCCATAGCCATGCCGCGGATCATCAAGGTCAACGACTGGCTACCAGCGATACCGCCCATAGAAGCCACAATAGGCATTAATACCGCCAAGGCCACCACTTCTGAAAGTACATTTTCAAATAAACCTATGGTCGCTGAAGCTAAAAACGCTGTGAGTAAATTTATGCCTAACCACACGGCACGGCGCCTTGCGCCTATCATAATGGGCGCGAAGAGATCGTCGTCTTCATCCATACCCGCAGTTGCCATCAACTGAGCTTCGTAATGTTCACGCACTAAGGCCGTTGCTGTGCGCAGTGTCACCCGCCCTATCAATATACCTTCGCTATCGACCACAGGGAATTCAAGCTCGCGGCTGTGCTCTACAGCTTCTGCGGCCTCAATCAAGGATGAATCGGCAGCAATAGAGCGGCCATCTTCCCAAATTAATGACTCAAGCAGAGTATCAGGATCTTGTTTAAATAGATCATGGCGCCTAACTGTCCCTAAATACTTATCTTCTTCATCCACTAAGAAAAGATGATCGTTACAATCTAAATCGATACGTCTAAAAAATCGTTGCCCTTGTGCTACCGAAGATAAGTGGCTAAGCACTAGCATTTGATGATCGGCATAACGACCAATTTCATTTTCCGTATATTGATTATAAAGCTCAAAGTGACGACGTTGACGCTCACCCATCTGGGCGAGCGCTCTGTCTATCATGCTATCGGGTAATGAATCACTCCAATCAATTAAGTCTTCAGGACTTAACTGACTAAATAACAGATCAATCTCTTCACTAGGCATCTTTTTCAAGATCCCCAAACGTGGATCGGCACGCATCAGGCTTAATACTTCAGCCCTTTCTTCTATGGCTATCTGTAGCCAACGATCGTAACGCTCATCTAGCGGTAACGATTCTAATAATAATGATATTGTACCTGGTTCGGCTTCATCAAGAATGTCGCTAAATACTTCGGCTTGAGCTTCACCTTCAGCCTCTGTAAGTTGTTGAACAACAAGACTTACTTCAGCCTGAGTTTGAGCACCATTTTCAACTTCGGTCTCAATTTCGTTCACGCAACAGCCCCTTTTGCCTATCTAAATATGGACAAACTATATTGATTTTTGTATTTATAAGCAAATACATATAAAAAGTTGTGCACAATTTAATTGTGAAAAACATCAGTTTTGACTATAGTCGGTGCAACCTATTTTTTGGAGCTTGAAATGCAAAATTCTATCTATGATTTCACCGTGACAGACATCCAAGGCAATCCGTTAAGCATGGGCAACTTTAAAGGCAAAGTGCTGTTAATTGTTAATACCGCTAGCCAATGTGGTTTTACTCCGCAATACAAAGCATTGGAAGAACTTTATCAGGCGTATTCGGCTAAAGGATTTACAGTGCTTGGTTTCCCTTGTAATCAGTTTGGTGCCCAAGAGAAAGAAAATGAAGCCAAAATAAGCCAGTTCTGTGAATTGAACTTTGGTGTCACCTTTCCATTGTTTAGCAAAGTTGATGTTAATGGTGCCGATGCCGCCCCTTTGTATCAGTACTTAAAGCATTCAGCCAAGGGGTTATTAGGCACAGAAGCCATCAAATGGAATTTCACCAAATTTCTGGTAGATGGCAATGGCAATGTGCTCGAACGTTTTGCGCCGACAACTAAGCCTGAAAGCTTGGCGCCCAAAATAGCTGCACTATTGAGCTAAGTAAGATGCGCAAAACAAGTGTAATAGGGAGAATTATGAACACTACCAATGCCCATTCACAATTGGAGCCTTTGTCTATCTCAGTTAGCGATTTATTTTGAAGGACGTTTAGACAGCGTGCTCGAAATTTAAACTTAACCTGACACAGAATTTCGAACGCCCTCTAAAAAAAACTATAACCCCTTTACTCGCAATGACTTAAGTGATCACTTGATAATAAAATGTAATAATTGACAGATTATTTCTTCTTGAAAATGAACTTTTACCCTCTAGAAGACTCCAATTTATTGAAAGTCATTTTTCACTTTCTTCATCATCTCCCTGGGACTTCTAGCGCGGTCCCCTTGATCTCAACGTAGATCGATAGGCAATCCATTGATTGCCTTTTTTTATGCCCAAAAAACACTCTCAAACCAAACCAGAAATCAGGTTAATCCTATCAATGTCTCATCAACGAAATATCTCGCGAATTTAAAATGACAAATAAAATCAATGAACTAAAATCTTGCTAATTAATATTTAAAATATATGCAATTTAATCGCTACTGTAATGAACTTATCCCTCCCTCTTGAGTCTCATATTATGTACCAAATTTGTTTTACACATTTTTGTTCATCATCTCCCTTTTAGATAGGTATTTCACTATCACACGAATTGCTTTTGCAAACGTAGCAACCTTAATCAGGTTGCTTTTTTTTGACTGTTTTTCAGTGCCGATAACCAACTTAAGTCAACGCAAACTACAATCAAAAAAATAAATCACATTTTTAATGAACTTATCTCGGCATCTTGAGTCTCATATTATGTACCAAATTTGTTTTACACATTTTTGTTCATCATCCTCCCTTTTAGATAGGTGTTTCACTATCACACGAATTGCTTTTGCAACCGTAGCAACCTTAATCAGGTTGCTTTTTTTTATCTATTCGTTGGTGTTTTTACTATATTGAAATACAAAAAAGGCCTCCGAAGAGGCCTTTCATCAAATAAGAGTTGTTGTTACAGGCGGATCCCTGCTTTTTCTAAATCTTTGGCCACTACGCTGCGTGGTAATGGTACATAACCATCTTTCTCAACCACTTGCTGACCTTGCTTAGATAACACGTAACGGATGAATTCACGATCCATTGGTGATAACTCTTTATTGGGGTGCTTATTGATATACACGTATAAATAACGTGATAGTGGATAAGTACCGCTAGCCGCATTCTCAGGAGTGGCCGCGATTAGCTCACCACCTTTTTTAGATATTGCTAATGCACGTACGCCAGCAGTCTTGTAACCAATGCCAGAATAACCAATAGCATTAAGTGATTGCGACACAGATTGCACTACTGAAGCAGACCCTGGCTGCTCATTGACGTTAGCTCTAAAGTCACCTTTACAAAGGGCTTTTTCTTTAAAGTAACCATAAGTGCCTGACACTGAATTACGACCATATAGCTGAATGTCTTTATCTTTCCAGTTACCGTCTAACCCTAGTTGCCCCCAACGATTGGCTTCATCGCCACCACACTTATTAGTCGAAGAGAAAATGCTATCAATTTCAGCGATGCTTAACCCTTTTATTGGATTATCTTTATGAACAAACACAGCCAAAGCATCAATAGCAACACGAATAGCTGTAGGTTGATAGCCATAATGCTTTTCAAACGCTTCAACTTCATTTGGCTTCATTTTACGGCTCATTGGTCCAAACTGAGAAGTCCCTTCGGTTAACGCTGGCGGCGCAGTTGAAGAACCCGCGGCTTGAATTTGAATATTTACATTAGGATAAATGTGCTTAAATTCTTCTGCCCATAAGGTCATCATGTTTGCTAAGGTGTCAGAACCTACTGAAGATAAATTACCTGACACACCGCTGGTTTTCTCATAAGTTGGTAAGGCGCTATCAATTGATGCCATAGAAGCTGCAGAGAATACACTGACTGCAGTTAAGGTCATTGCGCTAACAAGCTGTTTCAATTTCATTCTTGTGCTCCAGATTTAAAAAGCGTACTTAGGTTGAATTAACCAGCTCAGTATCATTGGCTAGCGTGACAAGTCTATTACCAATAGATGACACTTATATTACATGAGGTAAACGGGCCCAATTCAAATGAACTCAAGCCCTGAAAAGATCCGTAGAAAAAAGTAAAGCCACCCTAAGATGGCTTTACTCCACTCACAGTCGTAGCAGCGCTTCGAGGTTAAGGTCAATATTACTCTGCAGCGTCATCATTACTGAGTAACTCACCTTTTTCATCAAAAGGCCAATCCATCCCAAGCCAAGCCTTATAGAAGGCTTGTTGTGCTGCGCTGGGGTTAGCTACGCTCACAAGCATCACATCCCCTTTAGGCTGCTCGGCTAAAGTCAGTTTAACCTGCTGTAACTGCTGCTGTTTAAATACGCTGATGCGCAGCACATCCCCTGATTTAAAATCTTCAAGGCGCTTGTTAAAGCCTTCACTGGTGACTTTTAAGCCATTGATGGCAATAATTTCATCCCCTGACGTTAATCCCGCATTCCACGCTGGACCACCTTTACGCACATGGGCTAACGTCAAATCACCGTGAACACCTGTTAAACTCATGCCGGCATCTACTGTGGTTTTAGGCTTTTTACCGTACTGCAATTTAAGGCCAGCTTTATTTAACAAAGTATCGAAATCTAAACTCACCGGACTATCGACGTGTTTGTGCCACCACTGTTGATAATCTTTACCGCTAAGTGAGGTTAAAATGGCTTTAACATCATTAACGCCATAAGCCTTAGGCAGTCTAAAATCTTCATAAAGCTTGCGGTGTACATCACGATAGCTATGTTTAAGCCCACTGTCTTCAAGCAGGCTAAAGTCTAGTGAGAGTGAAGCAAAGTAGCCTTCAGAGTAAATGTTTACGCTGTGATTCATGGCATAATCACCGCCAGTGCTGGTCCACTGCCCAAGGCTTGCTTCAGCCACTGACTGCAACTCTTTACCTGGGTTGTTAAGGTTTGCATCAATGCGTTTTGCCAAGTCTTGCAAAAACTCTTTAGCAGTCATAATGCCTGCACTTAGCAGAAACTGATTTTGAAAGTAGCTGGTTGAGCCTTCCGCTATCCACAATAGGCTGGTAAGGTTTTCGGCTTGATAATCGTAAGGCACTAAGCCTTGTGGTCTATAAGCTTTAACATTCCAAGTGTGAATAAATTCATGGGACGCTGTGCTAATAAAACGCAGGTAATCTTCTCGTTCACGAAAGTTAAATCGCGGTAATTGAATCACGGTAGAGTTAAGGTGCTCGGTTGCGCCCTTCTCACCGCTGGTGGCGTGGATCATGTATACATAGCGCTCAAAAGGAAAACCTGACCAGATGGTATGGGCCTGTGCACTGATTTTTGTCAAATCTGCAACGATTTTTTGGCTGTCATAATTACCTTCGCCCCAGAACACCGCCTGATATTCGCGGCCATCAGCATTAAAGTCATAACTAGTATTGATCCCAGTCTCAATGGGGGAATCCACCAACACGTGATAGTTATCTGCATTAAATACGTGCACTTGCTTATGGGGCGATGGCCCTTTCTTCATCCCAGAGTAACTTTCCCAGCCTTTTGGTACCTGCAAACTCACGCTAATAGCTTGTGCTTGAGAGCTCGGGCTATACATAAATACCCCACTGGCGTCTAAAAAGGCGTGGGAGGCATTAATGTCTCGGACTCTTAAGCCTAAATCGTTGGCATAAAGTTGATAACTTACCGTCACAGGGCCTGGTTTTTCTAACTTAACCTGCCATTCGCCACTGGCTAATCGTTGCCATTTTAGCGCCTTACCTTCATCATCGAGTGCAGTAAAGTTTCGGATCCCATCGGCAAGGGGCAACATTTGATATTTGCCAGTACGCCACATGGGGAGATTAACCTTAAGTGTCTGGCTGTCAGTTTGAGGAAACTGTACTTCGACATTGGCGCTATGGTGCTCAGGTGTACGTAAATCAATCTTGTAATGAACATCGGCGTGCGCCATGCCAAACAAGGCGCTCATCGATAGGCTTGAATAAAGGCAAGACTTAGCGAAAGTGGATAATGTCACTCTAATTTCCTTCTGGTAAATTTGCTTTCTTTTTTTGTGGCGAGTATAACAAGCTCCAGCCATTATCTAACACTTAACTAACAAAAACTTACAAATGACATTTAATCGACTCTTAGCAAGCGCATCCCCCTTCATCATGCTGGCATTACTTGCCCTTTTCAGTAGCCCTGTGTTTGCGTTAATTCAAAACAATGAAGAACTCGAAATCAACTTTCGTGAGCAGCCCAATCAATTATATCAAGAGCTCTATAAAGCCAGTGGTTCACCTCTGGTATTTAATGGCCCCATGGAATTTAAGGTCTTGGCAGACGAACTTGGGTTTGAACCCGCACAATTACACCGCACATTGGAAGTCTTAGCGCGTTTAAACCTTGAGAGAAGCCTAAAGAGTAATACCAAAATTGCCGATGCGACCTTACTGATAACTCAACTTGAGTCCATTGCCAGCACACCTTTAGAGGAGTCTGTGGTATTAATGCTCAAAGCAAGATTGATGGCTCGAGATAAACAAGACTTTACAAATTCCGTAAATATTTATAATCAGGCTTTGGCAAAAATTGCCGACGAGCAAGATATGGCCTCGATATTATTTAAATACACCCTGCATGAGCACCTCAGTGAATTACACTATATGCTACTGCAAGAAGTACCTGCCCTGTCGCACCTCAACCGCTACCGTGCTATCGCCTATCAATTAAGAAATGACTATTTTATCGCTCAGACGGAATCGGCTCTGGGTCTTTATTACAATAAACAAAAAGAGTTAGCCAAATCTTTACAGCATTATAGCGAAGCTTTCACTATAGCGAATCGTTTGAATTATCCAGGCATAAAAGCCCATGCTCAGTACCAGCTCGCCCGAACATATCGCGATCTTGAGCAATGGGATGACGCCCTAAAGCATGCCCATGCTGCCGCCAGCAGCTTTCAAAAATTAGACCAAAAGCCCTATGTTTCACAAGCGTTAACTGTTATTGCAATGACCTATGCAGCTCAAGAAGAATGGAATAAAGCCATTGACTACTATTTCAATGCCCAGCAAGTGGATGAAAAAGCAGGTAACTCCATCGGTGAGGCGCTAAATTTCCATAATATTGGTGAAGCTTATAAACACTTAGGTAATCAGACTGCAGCGGTAAAATACCTGCAAATGGCTAATGATTTATTTAAACAGAAAAAAACCTTACATTACCTTGTTTACAATGAGCTGCTGTTTGCTCAATTAACCGTTGAAGAAAAAGACTGGCAGAATGCAGTTTTACACGCCAATGCAGCACTCACTATCGCTAAAAATAAAAACTTAGCTGAAGAGCAAATTGAAGCATTAGATTATCTAACGCAAGCTTATGGCGCATTAGGTGATTTACCATCCACCATTAACGTGCTTAAGACGCTATTAGAGCTAAATAAAAACAGTAAGCAGCCTTTGCAAAATGATATGGAAAACTTAAGCTTAACTGAGCAAAAACTTAAATTTGAACTCAACTTATTACAAGCCAAGAACAGTGAATTTATTCAACAAAAACAAAACTCTCATATGGGAGTTTTTGCGCTTATTATCGCCATCGCACTATTATTACCACTACTCTATTCCCTGTATCGATACAATCGCAATTTAAGGCACAAGGTTAAGCTACAACGACATAGCCTGGCCTTAGAGCCCACGACTCAACTTAAGGGTTATCAAGGGCTGATTAAACACTTGGCACAGAACCACAAAGGGCTCGAACAGCAGCATAACTCTCAGACACAACAAACTTTAGTACTAGCTCGTATTGAATCTTTAGCCAACTGTGAATTATTCCTAGGTCAATCTCAAGCAAATAGCCTAATGCAAATGTATATTGAATACTTCGAATCTCAAATGAATGCCAGCGTGTATATTATCCATAGTGGTTTGTTGGGGTTTTATTTCGACACTAACACTAATGTTATTGAAATAGCTGAAAAATTAAAGAGTTGTCTCACAGAGTTAGCTCTAAATCAACGTAACAATTTAAGCTTTAATACTGTGCCTTGTTATGACAATAGCTATAGTTTAGGTCATGTGAATTTACCACTTCATCCCAATCCCGATGTTCATATAAGCCCAGAAGTAGAATTTGAAACCGCTCAATTTGCCCTTGCTGCGGCATTGAGCGTAGGAAAGAAAGACAGTTATTTAAGTTTACGAGCCTTAAATTTTGCCCCTGCGGCAACCTTCTTTAAACCTCTCTACTTGAATCTGACTCAAGCCACACTCAGAGGCATGATCCGCGTCGACAGTAATTATCCAACCAATGAGATAAATTGGCCAAAACACTAGCTAGAGTGCAGCGCTCAAAAAATCAACATGCAATGTCATTTTTAATGATGTGAATAACATAGTTCAAATTACTGGATTCTCAGCTCTAATGAAATGTTATATTATACGACTTTCATCTGATGCTGGACATTGGATTGTCCTTAAGCCAGTGAGTCATGTAGGAAAGCATTAAAATGCAAGATGTAACCACTCCGGTATCTCAAATTACCTTGTTAAAGCAAAAACTGCTATCCACTAAATCTGCATTAGCTGAAATCACCGATGATAGAAACAGCAAACTCAAAACCTTAGTCCAATTCATTAACCACTTAAGCCTCGCCTGTAAAGGCCAACATTTAGAGTTGGACAATAAACTCGCCAAGCTGCGCCATAATTTGAATAATTTCGAACAGATTGATGATGCCTTGCCTGAGTTGATGGATATCGAAAGGCTACTAAAAAACAGCTATAACCACACAAAAGTAAAGCTTGAAGATAGCCGACAAAGTCTTATCCGCGTGATTAGGCAAATTCAGCGTGTCAGCTCAGCACCAGATAAACTCAAAAAAGAAATCGGTTACGCCAAACAAGATTTAGACAAACCTTTTCACACCATTTGGGACTATATCCCTAAAGTTGAGCAACTGATTGGATTTTATGAGTCAATGCTAGCCGAAAACCTTAGCGGCGCTGACAATTACCAAATTTTGCCTCAGCATGTTCAGTTAGCCAAAGAACTTGCACAAAAGATTTCAGAAGTTGAATTTAGAAAAGAGCAAAGAGACCAAGTCTTAGTGCTCAAAGAAGTGCTCCTCAGCGACATAAGCCTTAGCACCTTACTTGAGTCTTACCAAACAGTGCTCTGCCTACTACTGGATAATATCGCCAGAGAGAAGACTGCCTCTGAAGATTTTTTATACGCCCTCAACGATGCGCTATCTGTTGTCAGAGATGTGGTGAGTCACACTCATAATCATAATCAGCGCAGCCAGCAAATAAAGGCCCAGCTAAATCAAGAGATATACCTCAGAGTTGATAATGCCGATGGTATTCTCATTGAAACCTCAGATCTCACTGAACTTAAAACTCAACTGACAGTACAGCTCAGTTCATTGCGGGATGCCTTGTCTCGAAAAGAATCTCTTGAAGAGCGCGAGCAAACTGTACTGCGTAAATCCATCGAGGCCATGCGTAAAGAGCTTGCCAATATCACCAACGAAGCTAATAGCTACAAAGAACAGTTATTTGAGCACCAAAAACTCAACTTGCTTGATCCCTTAACTCAATTGGCCAACCGCGCCGCACTTGAAGATAAAATGGAGCAAGAATACCGTCAGCATAAACGCTTTAATACTCCGCTGTGGATAGCCATGATAGACATAGATCATTTTAAATCGATCAATGACAACTTCGGCCACAGTACAGGAGATAAAACCCTGCAAGTCATTGCCATGGCACTGAAGAACTCCCTACGTGAAAGTGAATTTGTCGCCCGCTACGGTGGTGAAGAATTTGTGCTGTTACTGCCTGATGTCACTGAGCTACATATCTCTCAATTATTGAATCGAGTGCGTGAAAAAATAAAAAACATTCCGTTTAAGTTTAAAAATCAGAGAATTACAGTTACATTGTCTATAGGGGCCGCGCAAGTTCTAGAAAATGAACTGATCGCTGAAACATTTGAGCGTGCCGATGCCTCCCTCTATAAAGCCAAAAATAATGGCCGAGACAGAGTCATCATAGATATCTAGCACATCAAGGTGTGATTACTTACCTATAATGCAACTCTGTTTATGCTAAGGAGTTGCCGATGATCGTAAGAATCAGTCCCCGTGGAAGTCTAGACCAACTGTCGCAATTGGAAGTCGACCGCCTTAAGCAAGGCGCCAAGAGTGATCTCTACCAGCTTTATCGCAGCTGTTCTTTAGCCGTGCTAGCCTCAGGCCTTAAAAGCGATAACGCTGAAGATTTATTTTCTCAATACGACACTTTTAATATCAATGTACTGCAGCGTGAACGTGGCGTAAAAATTGAGCTTATCAATCCACCGGAGCAAGCCTTTGTCGATGGACAGATCATAGCCGGCATTCAAGAACATTTATTTTCAGTGCTGCGTGACATCATTTACATCAGTAACAAATACGAAAATCTCAAACACATCAACCTTACCAATGCCAGCCACATCACCAACGTAGTGTTTGACATTCTGCGAAATGCCCGCGCCATTTCACCAATGAAAGATCCCAATGTCATCGTTTGCTGGGGCGGTCACAGCATTAATGAAATAGAGTACCAATATACCCGTGAAGTGGGTTACCAGCTGGGCCTGCGAGATCTAGATATTTGTACTGGCTGCGGTCCTGGTGCCATGGAAGGGCCGATGAAAGGCGCCGCCATTGGTCATGCGAAGCAAAGAGCAATCAATGCCCGCTATATCGGCCTAACCGAGCCCAGTATTATCGCCGCCGAGCCACCGAATCAGATCGTTAATGAGCTAGTGATCCTCCCGGACATTGAAAAACGCTTAGAGGCTTTTGTACGCCTTGGCCACGGGATTGTGATTTTCCCAGGCGGTGCAGGTACTGCTGAAGAGTTATTGTATTTCCTAGGGATTTTACTCAATCAAGCCAACACCGACATCCCCTTTCCTCTAGTGCTTACCGGCCCTGCCGAAAGTGCTGACTACTTTGCCGAGATTGATGCCTTTGTCGGTGCAACCTTAGGTGAAGAGGCTCAAAGCAAATATCAAATTATTGTGGATGACCCAGTTAAAGTCGCTCAAATTATGAAACAAGGCATGGCAGAAGTGAAAAGTTACCGTAAAGCCTGTGGCGATGCCTATCAATACCAATGGTCATTAAAAATCGAACCCGAGTTTCAATTACCTTTTGAGCCAACCCATGAGGTCATGGCAAACTTAAGCTTGTACTTTCAGCAAAATAAAGCCGAACTTGCCGCCAATTTACGCAAGGCTTTTTCTGGGATAGTGGCAGGTAATGTCAAAAGTGAAACCATCAAACTCATCAAACAGCTTGGGCCCTTTCAAATCAAGGGAGACCCTCACTTAATGGAAATGATGGATAAACTCCTCGGCGCCTTCGTGAAGCAGCAGCGGATGAAACTTCCTGGCAGCGATTATGTCCCTTGCTATCAGATTATTAAGTAGCTATACAGGGTGTTTTCACTTTTTATTAACCCATTAACCAAGCCTGAACATGAATACATTACTTATCATAGACGGACTCAATTTGGTGCGCCGCATTCACGCGGTGTTACCAGACGAGAATGACATTAGCAGTGTCCAACAAAGAACACTGCTCGCTTGCACAAAAATGCTCAAGATTCATCAACCCTCCCACGTCATCGTGGTTTGGGATGGCGATGAAGAGTCGTGGCGTAAGAAACTCTATAGTGATTACAAAAAAGGTCGCAAGCCCATGCCTGAGGCGTTAAGCAAGGGCTTGGTTGAGATCCGCAAAGGGCTCAGTGAGGCGGGGATTAATTCATTAGAAGCCGCCTCAGAAGCCGACGATGTTATCGCAACCCTTGCCACTAAGCTGGTAGAAAACGGCGGCGCGGCGATAATTGTCTCCACAGACAAAGGCTTCAGCCAGCTGCTACAAAATAAGATAACCATTTGGGATCATTTCAAGCAGACATTCTTCGACATTAGTGAGCATGAGAAAAAACTCGCTATCGAACAATACCAATTTTTAGACTTTATCGCTCTTGCGGGCGACAGCGGCAATAAAATTCCAGGAATTGCAGGTATTGGCCCAAAGTCAGCTGCCGATTTACTCAATAAGTTCAGAACCTTAGCCAATATTTATAACTCATTGGATAATTTGGGCGCTAAGCAAGCACAAAAGCTTGCCGAAGGACGAGAAATGGCCAGAGTCAGCTACAAACTGGGGCAGCTGCAACGGCACATGCCATTAGAAATTAATTTGAAACAATTTAGGGTTAAAAAATAGTTAAATTTTCGCTAAACTAGCCCTATTGCCAAGAACAGGAATGGCCCAGAAACATGACGAAGAAAAACAAACCCTCCCTGCTAACCTTAGTGTTATTAGGCGGATTCTCTGCCTATTTAGTATTTGTTGCTGTGATGTTTAGCAGCTACGACCCACTTCCCGGTGAAAAAGATTGGGATGATAGACAAGCCTTTAATTTGCAACAGCTCAGCCACATCAAGTTGGGCCAAAGCCTAGATGAAATTGTGACACTTATGGGTGAAGCTGATTTTGTAGAGGCTAAAACCGTTACAGGTACAGCGCTGCAAATCATGTATTACCGCACTCATCATATTAAAGGCGATGGTATTACCACCAAGGAAGAATGCACCCCCTTGTTGTTTGACGATGAAAAACTCATCGCTTGGGGACCTGATACTTATCAGCAATATCTCAATGCTAATGTTAGCTTAGCCGCAGTAAAAGTCGCCTCAGAGCATTAATGCAACGGCTTAGCGCCCTCATCGCAAATAGCAGTTGTAAACCAAAGTAATTTAAGCCCAGTAGTGTCAACTAGAGTTCATTGATATGACGCTAATAAAAAAGCCCATTAACCCTCTGTTAATGGGCTTTTTATTTTTGTTTAAGTCCAGCTCATTGATGTTTTATACCCATCACATTAACTAACCTCAACTCGGGTTAAGAGATGGATAAACGATAGTGAATTATCAAAAATTCAATATCTTACATTCAAACTTGAACTTTGCGCTGAAAACAAGGCGAATTTGCGCGTCAATAGCTAGTCTATTGCAAGTGAATTCAACACAGTTAGCGGTGCAAAGAGCTGTTTGATATGCATTTATTATCCCGAGCTGAGGTTAACTAGTCACGGAATTCTTGATAGGCTTCACCTTGATCAAGCCACTTTGGTGCGGGTATTCCTTTAAGGTAATGATCAAAATACTGCATCATCTTGATGCTGTAATCGAGTTTGTTAGGATACTTTTTCAAGTGGTGTGGCTCATCTTCATATTGTAAAAACACCACGTCTTTGCCAGCGCGGCGCATAGCTAAATACAACTCAACCCCTTGCTCCCAAGGCACAGCATCATCCTTATCACCAAACATGATCATCAAGGGAGTCTGCACTCGGTTAACATAAAATACCGGTGAGTTTTCCATATAACGCATAGGGATATCCAGCAGACTTTGACCCATGCGGCTTTGCCCAGTTTCGTACTGAAATTGCCTAGCGAGACCACTGCCATGGCGAATACCACTGTAAGCACTGGTCATGTTAGACACTGGTGCCCCAGCGACTGCTGCTTTAAACAATGGTGTTTGCGTCACAGCAAACGCCGTTTGATAGCCGCCCCATGAATGACCTTGAAGCCCTATGGCATCCGCTTTGGCAATACCGATATCGATAAGATGCTGCACCCCAGAGGTTAACGCTTTCACTGATGATTGACCGGGATACTGCTCTTCAAAGCGAATATCGGGTAAGAAAATTGCATAGCCATTGTCAGCATACCAAGCAAAGTTAGGCCTATGGTTGATGGCCATATCGGGATAATCATGCAGTCTGTCACTCATAAAACGGTAAAAATACACCAGTACTGGATAAGCTTTACCTTGTTGATAGTCACTTGGCTTAATTAACACCCCATCTGAGCGGCTACCTGAATCGTTAGTCCATTGCACTAATTCAGCTTTCCCCCACGCAAACCCAGCTTGCTGCTTGCCAAAAAACGTCTGCTGAGTGGCTGCACTTGGTGCTGTTATTTCTGCACTATAAAGATCAGGATACAGATCGTAGCTTTCTTTACTAAAGATAAAGGTTTCAGAGGCTTTACTGCGGGCCAAGACGTTAATCTTATGCGCGCTCTCCACTAAAGTATTAAGACCTTCTTGCCCAACATTAAGCTGATAAAAGCCATCAGCTTTAGTGCGCTCGTTGTAACCTTTAAGCAGTAATGACTCACCTTTATTCACCACGGTAGGCTCAGCTTTATTGCGAACTAACCCATGAACCCTAAGTTGTAATTGCTGCTTGCGGCCTTGTCCCGCAGTTAGATTAATGGCCTTGGAGCCTTGGCTACTAAATTGCCAAACATCATATTTATCATAAACTAACACAGCTGAGCTATCTTCAAGCCAAGGACCAAACCCATACCCAGGTGCCGCTGATGGATAATCATGATCTTCATCGCTAAAAGGGCTGGTTATATTAGCGGATAAATTAATGTGCCGACCGCTGACTAGGCTATACAGCCAAATTTGGCCTTGTTTGTAATACACCACTTGTTTGCCATCTGGGGATAGACTCACTGGAGAGTCGCTTGGATGCTGCAGCAATATTTGAGTGGCTTTACCGCTATTAAGCTCAACCACTGACCAGTCACGAAAAAACCCCGCCCAAGTGATCATCTTTTGATAAGGCAAATCAGAACTTGCCAGTAAATAACGGCTCTGCTGACCCGCTTTTACATCAGGTAACTGCTCAGTGGCGATTTGACGTAAATGGTTACTGCCCATATGCCATACTGCGAGGTAAGTTTTTTTCAGTGATTTGGCATAATCATGGATTTCGTGGGGTTTAATCTTTGGGTCATCCCCGTGCCAAACATTAAGCTGACTTTTACCTTGGATCAGGGCTTTATCGAATAACTTTTCTTGACTATCAAGCGTTGGCCTTTGGGCTAACGCTTTAATGCTTGGCACTCTACCAACAAATAAGCGCTGGTTATCGTTAGAGAAGACTAAACTTGAATGCTGATTGTAAAGCCAATTTTTAGTGATGGGAGCTTGAGTGCTTTTACCGTTTGCAAGATCAATGCTATGAAGCTGATATTCACGTACCGACTTGAGTTGATGACTCTCTCCTAAAGTGAAGGCGGCAAAACTAAGATCATCTGTGAGTGCCAGCGCGCCAAAATTGTGGTTTTTACTGCTAAATAAAGACCTTGTTTCAAAGGTTCTGAAATCAACTAACAGTAACTCTTGCACCTTAGCATCGCGGCTCATAGCGTCACTAGCGCCGACCGCATCTGCACCGCCCTCTGTCGCGGCTAACATAGCTTGATGAGCAATCAATACCCCTTTGGCATCTTCAGGCATAGAAAATGCACTGACTTGGCTAAACCTCTGCTGAACATTGTCCTTTAAACGAATAATCAGCAGCTCGCTTTGTGGTAACTCTTTGTCAGCTTTTGATACTTTGCCTGCCTTGGCTTTAGGCTTAACATTCGATTGAGGCCCTACTTTCTCGCCAGCAGCGGTTTTCACATCAAGAGCGGCTTTATCATCTGATTCTGTTTTATCTTCTTCAAACCAAATCAAGGCGTAATCACCCTGAGGGCTAAACAAGGTTTGCTTTACATCATCAAACGCCTGCTCTATGCCTGTTTCACTGTTTAGCAATACAGCGCGGGTAGCTAACTTATCTTTTTTTAAGGTTTCACGCTCAAGTAAGCTTGGACCTTGGCTTATCAGTACAAAACGGCCATCGGCGCTCACCTGCGGCTTGCTGCCATTAACCTTTAATCCTTCTGCTTTATCTAACCATTTAACCAAGACCTGACTATCGCCTCTGTCGGGCTTAGCTTCCACGGCCAAGACTTGACCACTATCAGACAATTTAGGTAATTGCAGGGTTTGATAATGCATGATGTCATCTAAAGTCAGCGGCCTAGTATCAGCTTTTTCAGCTTGATGCATGGACCCTTTGGCAGTCTCCTGCTGGGCTAAGACACTTGGAGAGCATAACAAACCTAAGATGAGTAATTTTGGCCAAAGCGGCGTAAAACTGGGATAGGGACTCAATGGATTTCCTTATTATTTTTTTGCACTTAGCAGTGCAAATTACACTCGAACGCCCTTAAGGTCAAAAAGGGAATACACGTCTTAATCCACTCCAGCAGTGAAATAGGTCAAATTGCACAAAAAAACGTGACAACTCTCACTAATTTCTGTCTATCAATATCCAAATTAGTTAAAATACTCGGCTAAGTAACATTATTTAAGCGCCCTGCAAGCCTAAGCTTTTGGGGCTGATAATCGTAGTAACCACATTGTGGAAGGACAAATCATGTCAAAGCGTACAATAACCGTGATCCCAGGTGATGGGATTGGTCCAAGCATCATAGATTCAGCATTAAAAGTCCTCGATAAAGCAGGCTGTAACTTCGAATATGAGTTTGCTGATGCGGGTCTTGTCGCCTTAGAAAAGCACGGTGAGCTAGTACCACAACGTACCTTAGATTTGATTGAAAAAAACCGCATCACCCTAAAAGGCCCGTTAACTACGCCTGTCGGTGAAGGCTTTACTTCAATCAACGTAAGCTTACGGAAAAAGTTTGGTTTATACGCCAACGTGCGCCCTGTGTTGTCATTTAAAGGCACCCAAGCTCGCTATGAAAATATCGACATCATCACAGTACGTGAAAACACCGAAGGCATGTATTCAGGCCTAGGTCAGAAAGTGTCTGAAGATGGTGAAACTGCAGAAGCGACCAGCATCATCACCCGTCAAGGTGCAGAGCAGATCACGACTTTCGCTTATGAGTTAGCTCGTAAAGAAAACCGCAAGAAAGTGACCATAGTTCACAAAGCTAACATCATGAAGTCAACCTCTGGTTTATTCTTGAAAGTGGCCCGTGAAGTGAGCCTTCGCTACCCAGATATCACCACCGAAGAAATGATCGTTGACGCCACTTGCATGAAGCTTGTGATGAACCCTGAGAACTTCGACGTGATAGTAACCACCAACTTATTTGGTGACATCTTGTCTGATTTATGTGCAGGCCTTGTGGGCGGCTTAGGCATGGCTCCTGGGGCTAATATTGGGCGTGATGCAGCGATTTTTGAAGCCGTACATGGCAGTGCGCCAGACATCGCAGGTAAAAACTTAGCTAACCCAACATCGGTTATTCTAGCGTCTATTCAAATGCTTGAGTATTTGGGCATGGCCGATAAAGCGGAAATGATCCGCAGCGCAGTATCAGCTGTGATTGAAGAAGGTGACCGTACAACTCGCGATTTAGGCGGTACACATGGCACCACAGACTTCACTCAAGCAGTATTAGATCGTTTAGTCTAATAAGCTAACTTAGTACAAACTGATTAAGCGCGAACACTAAAAAGCCCTATCAAATGATAAGGCTTTTATTTAGATCTGAGTCGTTTCAAAAATGATGACTGGCTAGCCCATTTCGGCGTAGCTGACCCCTTTTTCAGGGAAAATCCATAAATGAACCGTGACTTCATCTCTATCGTGATAAAGGTGTTTACACTGAAGGCGGTAGTCGATTTCATTCTCTTTAAAGATTTCGCCCATGGTATCTAAAATCACCCGAACTTCTTTATAGCGACTCTTCATTGGCAATTTAAGGTTGAAAATGGCTTCTTTAAACCAGCCATTTATCGCCCATGCTTCCATTAACTCAGCCACACGAGATGGCTTCTCAACCATGTCACAGACTAGCCAATAGATGTTTTTGCGTGGCGGTTCAAAACGGAAACCATCGGCGCGGTAATGTTTTACTTGGCCAGTTTCCATTAATTTTTCATCCATAGGGCCATTATCAACTGCGGCCACCATCATACCGCGGCGCACTAATTGATAAGTCCAGCCACCAGGACAAGCGCCTAAGTCGACAGCATTTAAGCCACTGCGGCAACGCATTTCTTGCTCTTCTTTGGTTAAAAACACCCCAAAGGCTTCGTCGAGTTTTAGGCTTGAGCGACTCGGCGCATCCGCAGCCATGCGTAAACGTGGGATCCCCATAAAATGAGGCGAGCTATTATTGCTCAATGAATAACCCACATAGGCTTTACCTGGGCCAATAAAACACACATGGATGATTGGCCGGCGACCGTTTTCTTTACCAAGCAACAAGCCCGCTTTTTTCATGCCTTGACGCAATGGCACAGTAAACTTGCGGCAAAACGCTGACAGTTCTTTCGCTTCATTGGTATCAGGAGTTTCAACTCTGAGTTCACCGCAGTTCGTTACGTCTGCTTCAAGTAAGCCTGCCACTATCGGCCCGACTCTGTCTTGCTCAGGTAAATCACTGTGTAACTCACCGGCAGCAAACATTTGTCTTGTGAAAATCAAGCTTTTCAACGGCAGCATTTTTGCTAACGTATCTGCGCCATCCTCTTCAAAACATTGATAAATAACATAAGCATCATTGTTACTGGTTTTTACAAAACCACCAACATTCATTTCTGCAGCACGCTGCTGAATTTCTGCGGCACATTCTTTTTCATAACCTGCGCGGCAAAATAAAAAGAGGTTTTTCATCACAACCTTAACTCATCAGATGGCCCAAGCGGCCAAGATTTTTTCTTGGCTGCATTATATACCCAAGTAACCTCAAGATACGAGTTTCAGAGCACCTAGGGCGCTTCAATTCAAGGTGCATCGATGGCTGAATGTCGACCACCTTTTGAATTGATGCAACACTGAAGCCGTGGGCCATTGGCACTCCCTCACGGCGGTTTTAACCTACTTTATGCTGCGTTGACGGCCTTAAATTTCACTATTGTTTTTATTGCGCCAAAAACATAAGCCAAGACAAGCCCAACCCAACAAGAAACACCCTCCGCCAAGGGGGGTTACTGGCCCTAGCCATTTCTGCATTGTGAGTGCATAGAGATAAAGCGAGCCACTAAAAAGTACAATACCTGCCATAAACAATCCTGCGGCCGCACTTAAGTAATCCAGTGCTTTTGGCTGCAGGCATTCTTTGGCATAGATGGCACAAATAAACAGCCCAAAGCTGTGGTAAAACTGATAATCCACCCCAGTACTAAAAATGCTTATCATATCTACTGAGATAAGTTTTTTTAAGCCGTGGGCGGCGAAAGCCCCCAATAGCACTGCGGTAAATGCGCTAACACTGCCAAGCATAAGCCAAGTTCGATTCATGGTATTCCTTAATCAGCCCTGATGTTGCAACTCTTCTTTATTAGTCTAATTTATCACTATGATGAAAGGTGCTTAAGCTGATCCATAAACCCTAAGCTTGCTTGTAGCGCTTGAGCCATATTGTGCTCAAGGGTGACACCTGAGGCTTTACGTGGCACAAAGCTGTGATCGCCATCCACAAGCCAATGCCAGCGAATACCCTCGGACAATGCCCAGGTCGGTATTTGCACTTGAGTACCAAATTTATCCCGCTCACCTTGAATGACTAACACTGGCACTTGGCAATTGTTAATGGCATCAAGGCGTGGCTCGCCGCCACTGACGGGAATAAATGGATAACCTAGACAAATAATGCCATCAATAGTTAAATTTCGCGCCCGAGTACAAGTAGATGCCGAAGACACATTATCGGACATCAGCGTCGCCGCCATGCGCCCGCCCATGGATTTACCCATTAGATAGATATGCTTAGGTGCTAATTCCCCTTGGGTGATTTTATCTTCAACCCACTCGAGCACTGACTCAAAATGTGCCAATAATTTAGCGGCTCTATCAGGGGGCCTGCGCTTGCCATCTTGCATATTGGCCTGCATGTATAAAAAGTTAAATCGTAATACTTGGCAGCCGGCATTAACTAAGTCGTGGCTCATCTGCTGCATAAAGTTTGAGTGCATATTCGCCCCAGCGCCATGGGCAAAAATCACCAGTCTGTCACTGATGCTGCCCTCTACAACATAATCAATGGCTAAAGCACTGGCTTCAGGCGATGTTATCTCGCTCATTTATCTATCCTTCATCTGCTATTGGCAACATCAAAAAAGTGATCATTCAGGAGATTAAGGCGTGAGTAATTCACTTCTCGACTCTTCGGCGAACATGTCTAACATCCACGCCCTAAAAGCGGCGATTTTACCCAGTTCAGCATGGGCCTGCTGACACACCAGAAAATAAGCATCTTTACTGACTAAGACATCAGGAAAGGGGCAGATAAGTCGCCCCGCTTTGATGTCCGGTCGTGCTAATACGCTGTAACCTAAGGCAACACCTTGCCCATGCGCCGCCGCTTGCAACACTAATGACGAGTGGCTAAAAATAGGCCCTTGATTCACATTAATGTCCGTGACTTCGCATTGCCTAAACCAGGCCTGCCAATCTTGACGGTTAGAATCATGCAGTAAGGTGTGATATTTAAGATCGCTGGGTTTCTCAAGTGGTTTGCTGCCATTAAGCAGTGAAGGAGAACACACGGGGATCAAGACTTCATTACGGAGTTTATCGGCTTTTAAATTCGGCCAATTGCCCTGTCCATAGTAAATCGCCACATCCACATCATCGGTAAGTGAGCCAGTATCACTGTCCACCGCCTTAATGCGCACATCAATATCAGGGTTTTTCTCACTGAATTTGGCCAATCGTGGCACCAACCATTGAATAGCAAAGCTCGGTGACATGCTGACAGTTAAAGAGCCGATAGCGCTGCGGGCTAGCAATCTATCGGTAGACTCACTCAACTGGGTAAATATATCTTTAATATCAAGGAAATAGCTCTGACCCTCTTCCGTTAATAGTAAAGAGCGATTTTTACGGCGAAACAGCTTTAACCCTAGGTAATCTTCTAAAGCTTTAATTTGATGACTTACGGCTGCTTGAGTAACAAAAAGATCTTCTGCGGCGCGGGTAAAGCTTAAGTGGCGCGCAGCGGCTTCAAACGCTTTTACAGCGTTAAGGGGCGGCAGTCGTCTCGACATGGGAACTCGCTTATCATTATTATTGTGATAGGTATTGTGCTTGTGACTGTTGTCATAAGTTTTTCTAATGATTATCCCTATCTAGACTAATTTGTAAAGCAGCTATTGCCTCAAGACAGACATAAAAAAACCGCATAAATGCGGTTTTTTATTCAATCATCTGCAGTCAGCAATTAAGGGCGATACACTTTCACGTTGGTGTAACCTTGCTCAATCAAATAAAGCGCCTGAAGTTTACTCATCACGCCGCGCTCACAATACAATAAATAGGTTATCGACTTATCTAAATCAGCAAACTGAGTCGATAACTTAAAGAATGGAATTTTCTTCACTTCTTGGCCCGGAATAATCAGTGGTTTTTTCTCTTCTTCTTCCTGAGCACGAATATCGATAACCACTTCTTGTGAGTCTACAGCGACAACCGTTTCGGCTTCGGCTGTGGCAATTTGGTTATCCATTTCGATGGCGATATCTTTAATATCAATCACTTTAGCTTGGGCAACAATATTTTCAATTAAGTTTTCTGAGAATTTAAGCTCTTCAGCTTCAATCTTGGCCAATACCGCTTTCACCGTTGGCTTTTGAGAAATCACACCGCAATATTCAGGAATAGATTTAGCAAAATCTTCAGTGCCGATAATGCGGCTTTGATTGATGATATCTTGCTTGTCCATGGCGATTAAAGGACGCAAGATTAACAAATCTGTGCATCTATCAATCACGTTTAAATTAGTCAATGTCTGGCTCGATACCTGACCTAGGCTCTCACCTGTAACCAATGCTTGAATGCCGTATTTATCCGCCAGCAAGGTCGCAGCGCGCATCATCACTCGCTTTAGAATCACCCCCATTTGGCCATTGTCGATACGTTCAAGAATTTCTTCTACTACACCTTCAAAAGGCACAGAGATAAACTTGACCTTGTGAGACTCGCCATAGGTTTTCCACAAGTGATACGCCACCTGCTTAACGCCAATTTCATGCTGAGCGCCGCCAAGGTTAAAGAAGCAATAATGGGTGCGGGCACCTTTTTTAATAAACTGGAAGCTAGATACACCAGAATCAAATCCACCTGAAATAAGTGATAGCACATCCTCTTGAGTTGCCATTGGAAAGCCGCCTAGGCCTTCGATGCGACGCACCACCATGTAGAGTTTCTCATGGTCGATTTCAAGGTTGATGGTTAAATCTGGATTTTTAAGCTTAACCCCAACAGCATCGGTGTTTTGATTTAAGCCGCCACCAACATAACGCTCAACTTCGATAGATTTAAAGTCATGAGTACCGCTACGCTTAACGCGCACGCAGAAGGTTTTACCCGCTAGCTGGTCACGATATAACGGCAATACTTGCTGGTAAATGTGATCAACTGAATCAAAGCTGTATTCGTTAACTTGCACCACGTGAGCAATACCCGGAATGCAGCCTAAACGCTCAGCGAAAGTATCCACCAATTCAGGTTTATCTTTAGGTACTCTAACCATGATCCTGTCCCATTGACGCTGCACTTTGGCATCTTCATCAACTTTTTTAAGGACATTGCGTATGTTGGTCTCAAGCATTTTTGTAAAACGCGAGCGTACCGACTTACTCTTCATCATGATTTCTGGGTATAACTTTACGATAAACTTCATTGGACTTCCGCAGACTAAAATTTTACGCCATTACAATTCCATCTCAACTGACAACGCCAACACAACAGGCAAGCAATTGAAAAACAACGAATTTAACAGCAACAAACATCTGGAAATATCACCCCAGACTAATATGGCGCGGATTATAGCAAAGTCGGGGCTTTTACCAAAGAAAAACGCCCATAAAAAAACCGCGACAAACGCGGCTTTTAATTTATACCCTTAAGGACTAACCCAACATAACACTGGGTTCAAACAGAAATTAATTTTCCTCTGTGCCAGGCTGAGTATTCGGATTGGCGATAATTTCACTATCCGATTGGAGCGGTTTACCTTGCTCAATAGTAATTTCCACTCGGCGATTTCGGCTACGGTTTTCATTAGAGTCATTAGCCACTAATTGATCATTTGACGCCATACCCACCACTTTCATTCGAGTTTCATCAAAACCTGGAACCCGCATAAATTCGTGGGCTACCGCCACGGCGCGAGCACTAGATAAATCCCAGTTAGAACTATAAAGCTCATTACTGATGTGCATGCCATCAGTATGCCCAGCGACAGTAATCACCCCTGGGACATCTTTAAGTAAGCTGCCAATCGCGCGGATAACAGGCTTAAACCTAGGCTGCAAGAACCCTGAGCCTGATGCAAATGATCCCTTCTCGCGGATGCGAATAATAATTTGCTGCCCCAAGGATTCAATTTCAATGGCACCATCAACGATTTCTTCGTTAAGATTTTCGGCCATTTTCTTAACTTGCTCATTAATATTTTCTTGAGATGAAGACGATTCAGACTTTTTCGCCTCAGCAGTTTCTTGAGCTGTTGCCGATGCTTCACCACCGCGCTGCTCACCTTGCTGCTTTTGCACCCCACCGGCGCTGTCATCTTCACCCGCTTGATACTCAATCGTCTGTTGAGTCATCTCATTGGTTTGCTGGTTAATGATTTCAATAGGAGTAGGATCTGGGCGTCCAGGCCTGAACTCAAGGGCAATAACAGACGTCCCCTTAGGGATATCTTTTACTTCAACTTTATTCTGCACCCCGAAGGCGTATTTCATCGAACCTGCGATTTGCTTAAATTTCATCACATCCATTTCAGCAAAGGATAACAGCAACACGAAGAAGCACATCAATAGCGACATAAGATCAGCGAAAGTCGCCAACCACATCGGCGCGCCGGGAGGTGGGCATTCGCACTTGGCCTTAGCCATAGTTACTCCCCGTCCGTTGTATCTACTTTACGTTTTTTCTCAGAAATATAGTTCTTTAAGAAACCTTCAATAACCCTAGGGTTTTGGCCATCTTGAATCGCCAATACCGCATCCATAATCAAGTTACGGTTGCGCATTTCTTCCGCCATGCGCAGTGCCAATTTATCAGCCATAGGAATGGCTATCATGTTCGCAATCATAGCCCCATAAAGGGTTGTCAATAAAGCTACCGCCATTGAAGGTCCGATTGATTTAGGGTCATCCATGTTTGATAACATGGCCACCAAGCCCACAAGGGTACCAATCATGCCCATCGCGGGGGCTACATCGCCAAAGGCTCTAAAAATACTAATGCCTATTTTGTGGCGTTCTTCAGTGAGAGAGATATCTTTTTCTAATGCCGCGCGTACTACGTCACCATCGTGACCATCCACCAGCATATCAACCGCTTTTTGCATAAAACTATTGGTAATTTGCGCTTCCTCCAGAGCAAGAAAGCCGCCTTTTCTAGCTGCATCAGCCATGTTTACTGACTGCTCGATAAGCTCTTCTGGTTTATCGATTTTAAACATAAACGCTTTAAGACCGATCCCCACTGCCCCCAGAAATTGTGAAAGGTTAAACTTCATCATCACCACAAAAATTGAGCCTGCAACAACGATAAGTACCGAGGCAACGTCGATAAATAAGCCAACGCCACCACTGGTAGCCATAGCGCCGATAATGAATCCAAAGGCACCGATAATGCCTATTAGTGTTCCTAAATCCACAATTACTCCTCAACCGCAGTCTCTATGTACTGCATCCTGAACATCTCAAAATGCGCTATGTAAATCGACCGAACTCACCATAAAATCTCAATAAACTCAGCTTATCTATAATGGCAGTTATATTGGCTTATACTGCTAATCTACTTCAATGCACAGCTTAACGACAACACAGCGTTGAACTAACAGTGTAACCTTAGTTATTAATGACGCCCAGTATTTCATCATTTTACTCTCTGAAATACTTCATTTTTGTGACGAATTTTTAAGTCTGAACTCTTTGTTATCGGTCAAAGCTAAAGCAAGTTTAGTTCGATTTTATTTTTCTCAACAATTTTCTTCAATTGTAGCCACTATTGCATAAATATAATCCGACTCCATTTGACCCGTGAGCCGCCCTGATATACCTTGTCACCCGATAAAAGAGAGGATAATTCCGTGGCTAAAAAACCTGAAAATCTCAGCTTCGAAGCATCGCTTGGCGAACTTGAACAAATAGTAACCCAACTTGAACAAGGTGACGTGTCCCTTGATGACGCATTAAAACAATTTGAACGTGGCATTAATCTGGTGCGTCAGAGTCAGGCTAAACTTGAACAGGCTCAGCAAAAAGTGTCTATCTTGCTTAATGAAAGCGACACAAATCTCAGCCAGTTTAATGTTGAAGGTGATTAAGTGTTAGCCCAAGCCATTGAACTATATCAGCAAAGAGTCGACAAGGTCCTTAAACGCAAACTTGAAGAGCTTGATGACAGTGCACCAGAATTAAAAGCCGCCATGACCTACGGCGCTTTAATGGGTGGTAAACGTATTAGGCCGTTTTTAGTGTATAGCCTAGGTCAAATGCTCAGCGTCTCCCTTGAAAGACTTGATAATGCCGCCGCAGCTATTGAGTGTATTCATGCCTACTCCCTTATTCATGACGATTTACCCGCCATGGATGATGATGAGTTAAGACGCGGTAAACCGACTGTTCATATCGCATTTAATGAAGCACAGGCTATTCTTGCTGGTGACGCATTACAATCTTTAGCCTTTGAACTCATCACTGATGAGCAAGTAAACACCAGCCCTGAGCAACAATTGCAAATGGTAAAAGTGTTAGCCAAAGCCGCAGGATACCAAGGTATGTGTGGTGGGCAAGCCATAGATTTAGCAGCAACAGATAAAGCAATTAGCCTTGCTCAGTTGACTCAATTGCATAACAAAAAAACCGGTGCATTAATCAGCTGCGCAGTAGAATTGGCCATTATTTTAGCCAATGCCAGCGCTACAGAACGTGTTCAACTGGTGAAGTTTTCCCAGGCACTGGGGCTAGCGTTTCAAGTGCAAGATGATATTTTAGATGTCACAGTATCAACCCAAGAGCTAGGTAAGCCTCAAGGCAGCGATGAGCAAGCCAATAAAAGTACCTTCCCTAAATTATTAGGTTTGGCGGCAGCGCAAGATCAAGCAGCACAACTTGTCCAACAGGCACTATCAGCGCTGGAAGAATTGCCTTACAATACCCAGTTAATTGCAGACTTCGCCAGATACATAATTACGCGAAGATTATAAAAGAGCTAACATACCTGCCATGAGTTTCAACACATCTAAATTTCCAGTATTGGCCAAAGCCAATACGCCAGAAGACCTAAGAAAGCTGCCACAAAATATGCTTTCTCAAGTCTCGACTGAATTACGCCAATTTTTACTCCAGTCCGTGGGTAATTCAAGTGGCCACTTTGCCTCTGGCCTAGGAACCGTGGAACTCACTGTCGCATTACACTATGTCTACAACACCCCTTTTGATCGTTTAATTTGGGACGTGGGCCACCAGGCTTACCCCCATAAAATCATGACTGGCAGACGGGATAGAATGCACACCATAAGACAAAAAAATGGTCTGCATCCTTTTCCATGGCGTGAAGAAAGTGAATATGACACTTTCAGTGTCGGCCATTCTGGAACTTCAGTCAGTGCAGCCCTTGGTATGGCTATCGCAGCTGAAAAAGAAGCCGCTGGCCGTAAAGTGGTGGCGGTTATTGGTGATGGCGCCATGACTGGCGGCATGGTATTTGAAGCCATGAATCATGCCGGTGATCTACATAAAGACATGTTAGTGGTACTTAATGACAATGAGATGTCGATTTCAGAAAATGTTGGCGCACTGAACAACCATTTAGCCCAATTGATGTCAGGTAGGTTCTATACCACCATCCGTGAGGGCAGTAAAAAAGTCTTAAAAGGCATGCCAGCCATTAAAGAAATGGCCAAGCGTACCGAAGAGCACCTTAAGGGCATGGTTGTCCCTGGCACCTTGTTTGAAGAACTAGGATTTAACTATATTGGCCCAATCGATGGCCATGATGTGGATGCCTTAGTGGAAACGATGCGCAATATGCGCAACCTTAAAGGCCCGCAAATCCTGCATATCATGACCAAGAAAGGTCGCGGTTATGAGCCTGCTGAAAAAGATCCTATCGGCTGGCATGCTGTGCCAAAATTTGACCCAGATCAGTTTAAAAAGCCCACAACTAAGCCAGGCTTACCGACCTTTTCTCAGGTATTTGGTAAATGGTTATGTGACGTTGCCGTCCAAGATGACAAGCTGCTTGCCATCACCCCAGCCATGCGTGAAGGCTCTGGTATGGTGGAATTTTCTCAGCGTTTTCCTGAGCAATATTTCGATGCCGCCATCGCAGAGCAACATGCGGTTACTTTAGCAGCTGGCTTTGCCTGTGAAGGTTTTAAAAGCGTCGTAGCCATTTACTCCACGTTCTTGCAAAGGGGTTACGATCAACTCATTCACGATGTAGCGCTGCAGCGTCTACCTGTGCTATTTGCCATCGATCGCGGCGGTATTGTCGGCGCGGATGGCGCCACTCATCAAGGGGCGTTTGATTTAAGCTTTATGCGCTGCATTCCCAATTTAGTCATCATGGCGCCAGCGGATGAAAATGAATGCCGTCAGATGCTCTACACTGGCTATTGCTATCAAGATGGTCCGACTGCGGTGCGCTACCCTAGAGGCTCTGCCACTGGAGCGGAGCAAATTGAACAGATGAGCGCCCTTCCTATAGGTAAAGGCCGAATCTGCCGCCAAGGTAAGAAAATTGCCATCTTAAACTTTGGCACCACCTTAGCGTCTGCCTTAGAGGTTGCCGAGCGACTCGATGCCAGCGTCGCCGACATGCGTTTTATCAAACCTTTGGATGTGGATTTATTGCATACTTTGGCGCTTGAGCATGATGTGATTGTCACAGTAGAAGAAAATGCCATTATGGGCGGTGCAGGCTCTGGAGTCATCGAAGCCTTGCATAAGCTTAAAATCTGTAAACCTGTGCTGCAAATTGGTTTGCCGGATGAATTTATTAAACACGGCGCGCCGGATGAAATCATCGCTGAACTCAGGTTAGATGCCAAAGGTATTCTCGCACAGATCCAAGCGTATCTGAGTTAATACCTTCTGCGGCTAATTTGCCGAAATGAAGACACAAAAAAGGACTGAAAATTCAGTCCTTTTTTATTGCCGAAACCGATATTGTCACGACGCGCTAGTTAGCAGTCGTTCTTGAGTTTACGCTTCGATATCGACGCTTGGCCCGCCTTGAGACACCATCACCATGGCTGGACGCAATAGGCGATCATTTAACAGGTAACCCTTTTGCATTACCATCATTACCGTGTTGGCAGGAAAATCTGGGCTTGGCTGCATGCCTATAGCTTGATGATGCTCAGGGTTAAAGGCATCACCTTCAGGATTAACTTGTTTAACGCCAAACTTCTCAACCGAAGTTAAGAAACCTTTCATTGTCAGCTCAACGCCTTCATAAATGGCCTTAGTGGCTTCATCTTCAGGGTTAGTGCCTTGTAGCGCACGCTCCATGTTGTCGATAACAGGCAGCAACTCGTTAGCAAATTTCTCTAAAGCAAACTTGCGTGCTTGCTCCACATCTTTAGCGGCGCGAGTACGGATATTTTGAGTTTCTGCAGCGGCGCGCATCTCAACATCTTTACGCTCAGCTAATGCAGCTTGAGATTCAGCTAATAGCTGCTCTAACTCTTCAACGCGGAAATTTGCCTGGGTTAGCTCATCCATTAAACTTGCCTCGTCTTGAATAACATCTTGGACTACGGCTTCATCGATTGGGGCTTGATCTTGGTTTGTTGGCTCTGTGGTCATTTTCACTCCAGCTAAAAATGCTTTGTTTCTGAATGCTATGGGCATATTATGGGGATCAATTCTGACGTTTCAAGGCCTAGAGCCAGAACAACTCCTAATATGAGCAAAATATTTCAGACAATTGGCCTGATCGGCAAGCCTCATCATCAAGGCACCAATCAAACCATTGAAAAATTACACTTGTGGTTAACGGCACAAGGTTACAGTGTGCTGGTTGAAGAGCGAGTTTCAGCTGAGCTAGAAATTGAATTTCAGGCTGTGGATTTGGTGGAAATAGGCGAACGCTGCGATTTAGCCATAGTCGTCGGCGGTGATGGCAACATGCTCGGTGCTGCCAGAGTATTGGCCCGCTATGATGTGGCTGTTATCGGAGTTAACCGTGGCAATTTAGGCTTTTTAACTGATTTACCACCGGATGATTTTGAAACTCAGTTAGCCCAAGTGCTCAGCGGCGAGTTTGAAACTGAACACAGATTTTTACTGGAAGCTGAAGTACACCGTCACGGCATGCTAAAAGCCAGTAATACTGCAGTCAATGAAGCTGTGCTACATCCTGGTAAAATTGCTCATATGATCCAATTTGAGGTCTATATCGATGAGCAATTCATGTACAGCCAACGCGCTGATGGCATGATAGTGTCAACCCCAACGGGCTCAACTGCCTATTCACTATCTGCCGGAGGCGCCATTTTAACGCCAAATTTACAAGCACTTATCCTTGTCCCCATGTTTCCTCATACCCTGTCTTGTCGACCAATTGTGGTTGATGCCTGCAGCACTATAAAGCTAGTTGTCTCACCAGATAATGGTGAGAATCTGGAAGTCAGCTGTGATGGCCATGTGCATTTATCCGTGCTGCCCGGTGATGAAATCATCATTCGCCGCAGCGAGCAACGATTAATGCTCATTCACCCCAAAGGGCATAACTATTTTCATGTATTGAGAAACAAATTAGGCTGGGGCAGTAAATTATTTTAACTGCAGCTTGTTATTAAAACTGTGACTATGAGTCTGGTCGCCATAAAGTCAGCTTAAGTACCGCGATAATCGCTCAATTTAACATCAGCTCAAGTTTTTTTGTAGTAAATCTCAGCCTAACGGGTCTCAAAGATTGTATTCTTCAGGCAATTGATTAACATTTGTAACATGTTAATCAACTTGAGTTGTAAATGTCCTTTTTTCAAATACTCGCCAGCCTAACTCCAGTCATAAGCGTACTGGTGTTTTTAGTGTTCATGCGTCTTTCTGCCGCCAAAGCCATGCCACTCTCTATGCTAATGACGGCTCTGGCCGCCTACTTTATTTGGCACATGGACGGCCTAATACTAGGGGCTTCAGTGGTCGAAGGCTTACTTGCAGCACTCACTCCATTAAGCATCATTTTTGGGGCAGTATTTTTACTTAATACCTTAAAACACTCAGGAGCCATGGATATCATACGCTCAGGTTTTACTCAAATAAGTAGCGATGCCCGGGTGCAAGTTATTATTATTTGCTGGTTATTTGGCTCCTTTATCGAAGGCTCAGCTGGATTTGGCACCCCCGCAGCCATTGGCGCCCCATTGCTGGTGCTATTAGGCGTCCCGCCTATTGCTGCCGCCGTGGTCGCCCTTATCGCAGATTCAACGTCTGTTTCGTTTGGCGCTATTGGTTTGCCAATATTATTTGGTATGGAGCAAGGACTCTCTGGCGTTGATGGCAATATGGCTGCGGAGCAAATCAGCTTACATGGCGGCAGCTTTGCCGATTATGGCCAATACATCGCCATGCATATCATCAGCATAGATCTGGTTACCGGCAGCTTAATGCCTTTACTATTATCGTGTTTATTAACTGGATTTTTTGGCGCTAACCGCAGCTTTAAAGAAGGACTCAGCATTTGGAAATTTGCCCTGTTTTCAGGTTTTGCCTTTACTGTGCCGGCTTGGGGGATTAATTACTTAGCAGGGCCTGAGTTCCCCTCAGTGATTGGCGCGCTTATAGGTATGGCTTTAGTCATTCCTGTGGCTAAAAAGAGCTGGTTGTTACCGCAAACATCTTGGCATGATTTTGCTATCGACACTGAGAACTCATCCCCTAAAGTAATGACAAGCCCATCTGTGTCTCAGTCGCCATCAGCCCAAATAGAGCCACCTGCACCGGAAGCGCAGCCAGTCGCTTTGCAATCACAATCCAATACGCAATCTATTTCACAACTCGCCGCTTGGTCGCCTTACATTGTCATGGCGCTACTTTTGGTCTTGTCACGTACTTTAATGCCACTTAAATCCTGGCTTTCAAGTTTTACCATCAGTTGGCAAGGTATATTAGGCACAGAACTTGGCACTAGCTTTGCTATTTTATATGCACCGGGAGCTTTTTTCGTATTAGTGTGTTTAATGAGTTTTGTGTTGTTCTCCATGAAAGCCAAGGCAATTAAGGTGGCAGTGACAGATTCTTTGACTGCCATGCTACCGACGTTAATTGCCTTAGGGGCCAGTGTGCCCATGGTGAAAATATTTTTAAACTCAGGGGCGAATCACGCAAGCTTGCAGTCTATGCCCATAGCATTAGCAGATTTATTGGCACAAACCATGGGCAGCGTTTGGGCTTGGTTCTCGCCGATAGTGGGCATTTTTGGCGCGTTTTTATCTGGATCAGCAACCTTTTCCAATATGATGTTCGCAAGCCTGCAGTATTCGGTAGCCGAGCGTATCGGTATGAGCCCGACACTTGCCCTCGCGCTACAGGGCATAGGCTCAAATGCAGGCAATATGATGTGCGTCATGAATGTAGTTGCCGCAGCAACTGTGGTCGGTATGGCGGGTAAAGAAGCAGATATTATTCGAAAAACCATGCCTGTTGCATTAGCTTATGCCCTAATTGCAGGTACCGTCGCTGCCATTTGGGGAGGCTACTAAGCGTTTTTAAGCACGACAGCTGAGCAGTGAAGTCTGTAATGCTTCTATGGCTGCTTGGCTTTGTTGTATTGAAGTGCCGACTTGCCCCTGATGAACTTGGCTAAGACTGGCTTGACTAAGTCGAGCTGGGCTTAAGGGAGTATTATTGCTGTCACTCACTGCAATAATTTCAAGCCGTGAGTCCAGTGCATCGTCTTGTTCTTGAATGCTGAGCTCGCCATCGATGAGATTAAAGCAGGCAATACCATCAAGGGTTATCATCACAGCTTTTAAGCGAATAAACTGTAATTTAAGCCCATGGATAAGCGATAATAGTTTGTCAAAATCAAAAACTTGCCTAGGCTCAAACACCCAGCCACAGCTTATGTATTCGCCATTATCTTGCTGCTTTTTACAAAAGCCTAGCGGATTAAAAATAAGTTCTGCACTCAAGGGTTCTTCGGCATCAAATAGTCCCAAATGAACCGCAGGCTTGGTCACCAAGCTAAGTCCACTCTTGGGCTGAGGTTTACGCTGATGCCTGATTGTTGTCAGCCTTTGTAACGCGTGAATGACCCTTGCTAATAACTCATTTGAGTGCAGGGAAAGAGAGTCTTCAGTTAACGCCTCATCTTTAATCAGCGGACGCTCAGCACAGCCAATTTGAGCTAAGAAGTCTTGCAGGGCTATCCAATCATCAGGGCTGTAACTGACAGATTTGCTGGCTAATATCACATCGGCGCACTGCAACTGCTTAATGAATAGCGGGTGACTGCGATACTCAAGCTTAGCCAATTTGCGTGCATCGACTAAGCATAAGCAGCTATTAAGGCGGATAACTTGCTGGTAATGCTCTGAGGCTAATAATTTGAGGATTTGATCTGTGTGTCCAAGTCCTGTGGGTTCAATGATAAGCCGGTCTGGTTTGGCTTTAGCGAGCAATTGATTAATCGCCACCTGAATGGGCAAACCGCCGGCGCAGCATAAACAGCCACCAGCGACTTCTTTTATCACAAGTTTACTGGCCTGCTTACCTTGGCTAAGTAGTTGGCCATCAAGCCCAATCTCACCGAACTCATTAATGAGGATTGCCCAGGTTTCATCAGCAGGCTTGGTGGCAAGTAGTTGCTTAATTAATGAGGTTTTGCCTACCCCTAAAAAACCCGTGATGACATTGGTATTAACAGGTTTAATAATCATGGACGACAACCACCTAATATTTTGCATCGATAGCTAATCCCAAATTCAGATCATCACTATCGATGCAGGTTAGATTACTTTTTAGCTTTAGCGTACTTGCCATGACGAGTTGGCGCTTTGTTCAAGCTAGGTTTAGGACGCTTATGCTTAAAGGCTTTCTTAGGCTTAGCCTCAGCAAGGTCGCGATAGCGTGCTGGTAGCGGCGCACCTTCTTCATAACCGGGTAACACCTTACTCTCAAGCGTGAGCCCTACTTGGGCCTCTACATCTGTGAGTAATTGCTGCTCGTTAAGACTCACAAAAGAAATAGCGTGACCTGCCATACCAGCTCGTCCAGTACGACCAACACGGTGGACATAATCTTCAGGCTCTGGTGGCAGTTCAAAGTTAATCACTAACGGCAATGCCTGAATGTCTAAACCTCTGGCTGCAAGATCGGTAGCGATAAGGATCCTTAGCTGACCTTGCTTAAAATCTTCTAAGGCTTTATTGCGTGCACCTTGAGACTTATCACCATGAAACACTGCGGCCTTAAGACCATCAAGCTTGAGCTCAGATAATAAATGCTCGGCGGTTTCTTTAGTGCTGGTAAACACCATCACTTGTTGCCAGTTATTACGGCCAATAAGCTCTGAAAGTAATTCTGCTTTACGTCTTTTATCTACTAGGTAGACCTCTTGGCTTACCGTGCTTGCCGTCGTGCTGCTGGCAAGGTGAAAAATCGCCGGCTCGTTTAGCATTTTTTGTGCAAGCACTTGAACTTCATCGGAGAAAGTGGCCGAAAACATCATGGTCTGGCGCTGCCTTGACACTAGGCGCTGCACCTTTTCGATATCTTTCACAAAACCTAAATCTAACATGCGATCGGCTTCGTCTATCACCAAATGCGTCACATGGGATAAGTCCAGCTCATGCTGGCCGATAATATCAAATAGTCGCCCTGGCGTTGCCACCAGCACATCAACCCCTTGGGCTAAGGCTTTACGCTGTGGATTAATACTCGCACCGCCATAGACAGCCAAACTGTTAAGTTCGAGATGGCGACTGTAGTTAATGAAATTTTGCTCGATTTGAATCGCAAGCTCACGAGTGGGCGTCATCACCAGCGCTCTGAGTCTTTGCTCTGGCGTTAATGTTTCAATATCAGCTTGAGATAGATTCATCAAAATAGGCAATGCGAAAGCGGCCGTTTTACCTGTGCCTGTTTCCGCGCTGGCTAAGACATCTTGCCCGAGAAGTGCGACAGGAATAACAGCGTCTTGAACTGGAGTGGTGGCTTCATAACCACATTCTTTGACGGCATCTTGAAGTTGGGCAGACAAACCCAGAGCATTAAAAGGCATAGGAACTCAAAACTGACAATAATTAGACCGTATTGTAACCCCTAGAAGAATTTATGCGATCAAATTATGCATTGATTATCCTGAGCAGAGGTTAGCTATCATAATCCCCATAGTATTAATGAACTGGTTGCTATAAGCAGATTAAGCTGTACTCTTCTTAGGAGCCAATTGAGATTTAAACTTGAAATAGGATTTCTCAAAGTCTTCGGCTTTAAGCGGCTTAGAAAACAAATATCCTTGACCATAATCACACCCCGCAAGCTCAAGCATACTTCGTTGCAACTCAGTTTCTATGCCTTCGGCGATAACTTTTATCCCCAATTTATGGGCCATGACTATGATGGCTTCACACAGGCTTAAATCGTTATCGTCCTCCTCTAGATTGCTGACAAAGGAACGATCGATTTTAAGATAATCAATATCAAATTTCTTAAGGTAAGACAGGGATGAATACCCAGTGCCAAAATCATCTAGCGACACTTGGATGCCGCCATCACGGTAAGCCAACAATTTAGCTTCCACTGTAGTTTCAGCTTCCAGTAATAAGCCTTCAGTGATCTCTACGCAAATGCAAGATGGGCTAAGGTTTAATGCCGCTAAGATCCCTTCCCAATGTTTAACATGAGTATGCTCATCACGGAACTGAACTGGTGACTTATTGATACTTATTTGCAGTTCCCTACCGTAGCGATCTTGCCATAATGCCGCTTGTTGACAAGCTTGATTAAATACCCAGTTACCTATTTCGATAATCATGCCCGTGTCTTCGGCAATGGGAATAAAATCTGCGGGTGATACAAAACCTAATTGGGGGTGATGCCAGCGAATAAGTGCTTCAGCCTTGACCATGTCCCCTGTAGAGAAGTCGATAATAGGTTGGTAATAGAGCTCAAACTGCCCTAATTTAATGGCTATTTTAAGATCTTGAATCAACTTCATTCGCCATAGCGCAATTTCTTGCATTTGCGGGGTAAAATAGTGAAAGCGATTGCGGCCATGGGCTTTAGCCGAATACATGGCCTGATCAGCATTTTTTAGCAACGCTTCAATGGTAGTTGCATCATCAGGGTACAAGGTAATACCAATGCTACAACTGATGTAGGCAGTTTCACTGCCGAGAATGAACGGCTCAGAAAGCTGTTTCAAAATTTTATTAGCAACTCTTTCTATGCCTTTTTGATCATTAAAGTTATTGAGTACCACAGTGAACTCATCACCACCAAGGCGCGCAACCAAATCAGAATCTCGAGTACAATTTTTGATCCGCTCAGCTGCTTTTATAAGCAGTAAATCACCAACGTCATGACCTAATGTATCGTTAATTTCTTTGAAAAAATCGAGATCTAAAAACAACAATGCAAAATGTAAATTATCTCGTGCACTCGTTGCGATTTGAACTTTAAGGTGTTCTAACAGCATACGCCGATTTGGCAATCCGGATAAAGTATCATAATTGGCTTGCAACCAAATCAGCTCCTCTGCTTGCTTTTTATCTGAAATATCAGAAAACAAGGCTACGCTTAAGCCTTCTTCAGCCACTGACTCAGAGATAGCGTTAATGGTGAGCCAAGCGGTATATTCTTGACCATTTTTACGCTTTAAGATCAATTCTCCTTGCCAATGTCCTTTTTGGGATAGGCTCGGAAAAATTTTGTGGTAAGAGTGCTTAAATTGAATGTCACTTTGCAGTAAAGATAAATGCTGACCTCTGATTTCATCTTGACTAAAGCCAGTGATCTCATTAAAAGCTGGGTTACTATTGATAATAACGCCTTGACGGTCAAAGACGCTCATCGCCTCACTGGAATGATGAAATACAGACGCAGCTATCCCCAACGTTTCTTGGGAGCGTTTAAGCTCAGTGATGTCAGTGTGAGTACCACACATTCTCAATGGCATGCCTTGCTCATCCATATCAACCACTTTGCCCATATCTAAAATCCAGCGCACATTGCCATCCAAGGTATGCAGCCTATATTCGATCCTATGGTTAACGTATTTCCCTTTACGGATCTCCAAAAGCGATGTTAATAAGTTTTTCCTATCCTCTTTAAAAATGGCATTAATCCATAAGCTTGGGGTACTGTTTAGCTTTGCTAATCCACAACCTAAAATTTGAGCACTGCGTAAGTTGCTAGCCACTGTATTACGCTTAATGTCCCAATCCCAAATACCTAAATCACTGCTGTCTAATACTAAATCTAGCTGCTCTTTTGAGCTTCTTAAGGCATTCTCCGCACGCTTAAGCTGAGTAATATCCAAAAAACCGGCAATGATAAGCGAAGTATCATCATGATAATGCCGACATGCCACAGATAAATGTGTGTAAATAATCGAGCCATCTTTGGCGACAAAGCGTTTATCTATTTCATACTCACTAATTTCGCCCTTGATCATGCGATTGAAATACTTAAGATCTTTATCTAAATCATCAGGATAAGTTAAATCTTTCCAAGTAAGCTGCATCAGTTCTTTTTCTGTGTATTGAAACATCTTACATATATACGGGTTTACCTTAAGCCAAAAAGCAGACTTAGAGGTAATAGCTATGCCGATATTACCAATATCAAGTTGATTTTTAAAAAGAAAATCATCCTGAAGCTTTGCTTGTCTGTCTCGTTCATAAAATATCTGCTTCGACAATAAATGCCCTGCTGCCAGCGTCGCTAAGGGGTATGTCATGATGCAAATAAACGCAAAATTAAGCCAAATAGTCAGCTCAAGTTCAGCTGAAAGCAGGTAAATCAATATTAACGCAATAAACTGCACGCTAAGGCCTAATCCATAAAGGTGAAGCGCTTTGATATCACCCAGGATATCAGTCTTGTAACTATGCATTATTAGTCCTAACGCACTGCTAGAGAACAACACAAGGAAAAACATCCCCATAGGTAAATCAGTGAAATAAATGCCATAAACCGCCAGTGGTATAAACGACACGGCTAATGGCAGCCAGCTGAAATACAAGCCGACTAAGCACATAATTGATGCCAAGGCACCAAAGGCAAGCGGATTTATTTGTCTTGTTATTGCTGTACTGTCAGAGGAATATCTAGCTTCGATGAAAGCCATGGCATCAAGGTCAATAAAGGAGTGCTGCTGTGGTAAATAAATACCGTTAATAATGCAATGCTCTATCAATAAGATACTTGCAATGGCTGTGATAGCACCAATTAAGACTTTATAAATTAATACGTGCTGCTGTTGTTCATTGCGAGGCAAAAGGCAAAATAGGTAAGCCAAGGCCATCACACAAGCAGTTTGCTCCAGCACTGAAAAAAAGAGCACTTTATCCATAAAACATAGTCCCTGCTTACGGTCACATTCATCATTAATATCATTATCTGTGATGGATCTTATGATGCATATCTGCAACACATAAAGTGATACGTTCATAGATCTCATCGTTCGGCTCATGATCTTTAGAACATGGCGCGGATGGGGTAAATATTAATACTTAAACCCACGAAGATGCGGGCCACTTGAGTATAGTTAACAGTTTGTATTTAAGTTAAATTTATCAAGACTAAAAATGTTTCCTACCATTAAGATCTCGGCAACAGAATGGCTCACCACTCAACATCAGTGTGAAGCTTAGTTTCAATCTGGCCTAAACCGAGTCCCTATAACAAAAATGGGATCGATACGACACTATCGTAGTTAATCTTAAGCACTATTTAGGCTTTATAGGGGATTTTTGAATTGGGTCACATCAAGCCTTATTCGGAGTTGCTACATTAATATCAAGCAATTTATTAATATTCAGAGGTTCCCATGGCGACTAAATTTTTTATTCCAAGTGTTAACATTTTAGGTCAAGGCGGCGTAGATGATGCCATTGCAGATATCAAAGCCCTAGGCTTTAAACGTGCGTTAATCGTGACTGACAAACCATTAGTTAGCATAGGTTTGGTTGAAAAAGTGGCGACCAAGTTGGTTGAGAATGACATCAAAGTATTCTTGTTTGATGGGGTGCAACCCAACCCAACGACAGCCAATGTGGAAGCGGGCCTAAGCATTTTAAAAAATAATCAGTGTGATTTTATTATTTCTCTTGGCGGCGGCTCTCCCCATGACTGCGCTAAAGGTATCGCGCTAGTTGCCACCAATGGCGGTAGCATTAAAGATTATGAAGGAGTAGATGTTTCAGCTAAGCCGCAGCTTCCTCTAGTCGCAATTAACACCACCGCTGGCACAGCCAGTGAAATGACGCGTTTTTGTATTATTACAGACGAAAGCCGCCACATTAAAATGGCCATTGTTGATAAAAACACCACTCCAGTATTGTCAGTAAATGACCCTGAGTTGATGCTTGAAAAACCTGCTCAACTCACAGCGGCGACCGGCATGGATGCGCTAACACATGCCATTGAAGCTTATGTGTCAATTGCCGCAACGCCCATTACAGATGCCTGTGCCATCAAAGCTATCGAACTTATTCATGCTAACTTGGCTCTTGCGGTTACTGATGGTAAGAACATTCAAGCCCGCGAGCAAATGGCCTATGCGCAATTTTTAGCTGGTATGGCATTTAACAACGCAAGCCTAGGTTACGTGCATGCGATGGCTCATCAATTAGGCGGTTTTTACGACCTGCCTCATGGAGTATGTAATGCATTATTATTGCCCCATGTGCAGCAGTACAATGCTCAAGTTGCGGCGCCAAGATTAAAAGATGTCGCCAAAGCCATGGGAATTGATGTTAGCGCCATGACAGATGAGCAAGGTGCAAAAGCCGCTATCACTGCAATTAAGTCGTTATCTGTGGCGGTGGATATTCCAGCAAATTTAACCTTGCTTGGCGTGAAAGCGGCAGATATCCCAACCTTAGCCGATAACGCCCTTAAAGATGCCTGTGGTTTTACCAATCCAAAACAAGCAACTCATGAGGAAATTTGTCAAATTTTCACTAATGCGCTTTAATCTTGTGAGATACATTAAATGACAATAACCAACAGTATATAACTGCTGATAACTGTAAATAACACTAGGCCAGCTGATTGCTGGCCTTTTTAGTTTATATGAACAAAGTCATTTAATAACGGTAACCGTCTAGCGAACCACACCTCGCATCATTGATCTGACTATTTGAAAATACCTGCTCAATGATAAATTTGGAGCAGGTGATGAAAACATACAGAACAGCGGCACAGTGGCTCGGTTTAC
>NZ_JACJDV010000018.1 GCF_014163735.1 Shewanella sp. SR44-3 | reverse complement strand
AATGGCTTAGTCCCATTTGATTACATCATGGCTTGCCTTAATGAACTGTGCCAACCAGCACCGGATATAGACAGCCTGTTACCATGGAATTTTAAAAGATAGGTGTAGTTGCCCAGACGCTTACGCTGCGCCCGAGCCCATAGGGATATGTTCACGGCGTCACTCGGGACGTTAGCCCAATGGCCGTGATCACCAATTGAGTTTATTCAAAAACACTTTTTTGGACAAAAACGTGTCAGAACTTAACCATGATGCACATGCTGATTTTTTATCTAAATGTTAACTCTGATGCTAATGGGAGGGTGTGCGACTAAATGGTTCGAGTTACTCTATTGAGTTAGGCATCAGGGATGCTGCGCCGAGCCCATAGGGAGTTTTTACCAATAAACATACGGCACCACGCGAACAATGAGTCCAATGACCAAGATCACCTTTGTTACTTATCGCGAGTTAACAATGGCTATCAACGTTAAACTTTTGCAACCCACTGTAGTGCTTTTGCTTCATGGTGCTTAACAAAACTATCTTTACCAGTGCAATATTGGTCAATATCATTCTCGCATTCCTTAGCTAACTGGATCTTGAGATCCTGATACTCTAACCTTACGGCAGGGTGCGCAGCCAAGTAGTCTCGAAAAGCGATATGTCTATCTATATTGGCGTCACCAACTTCAAATGCATGGATCTGGTGAGTTCTATTGCCGCCACCTTTTCGATAATATCTCCGACCTCTAATACCGAACTCACCCATGGCTTCGTAACCCAAAACCTGAAAAACATTTAGCTCGCTATCAAGTTTAATGAGACTAGGAACTTCAAGAATGATGTCAATTATAGGTTTTGCAGCAAGTCCAATAACTGAGGTACTGCCAATATGGTGGATTTCAGAGATGTGCCCGCCAAGATATTTAATCAGAACCTCTTTTTCAATCTCAAAATCCTTTCGCCACTCAAGACGATAAGGAACAACCTCTACAATCATTGCTCCCCCTTTATCGCAAGCGCCAATATATTTCCCATTGCCAACAAGTGTAGACTTGATGTTTATTGACTCTTCAGCACTAGCGCTGGTCATTTCCAACTTAGCAGTGCTGGTTTTGCCATTAAAGTGCATTTCACCAACCGTCTTAGTGACTTCGCTAGGGGCGGTGCATGATGTTTCAAATACCATCTTGTTAGCACCAGAGATATTTTTGTCCCTAACGTCGCAAACGGGAGCTAACTGGGATCGGTAAACGAGTCCTACCAGCGTTCCCGAATGCGGCTATCTTTATTCGTTACATTTCACCTAACACCATGTGCAACAGTGGAAAAGGATTACCTTGTCCATCGAGTGCAGAGCGCCCTATAACGTCAAAACCTAAATGCTGATAAAAACCAGTTGCATCAGGATTTTGTTCATTGACATCGACTTTAGTTGCGCCTTGAAATTGAATTGCATTTTTTAGCAGCAACGAGCCAATGCCGCAATTACGATATTCTGGTGAAATAAATAACATTTCAATATTGTGGTCTGCCACACCAATAAAACCGACAATATCTTCTTTATCAGTTTTAGCCACTCTTAAATCAACAGCATCGAAGTAGTGTTCGAGAATAAGAGGTTTCAGCGTTTTTATATTTTCTTCGGGTAAAAAGTCATGAGTAGTTCGAACTGATTTCTCCCAAATTTCAATTAATGCTAAATAATCATCTTGTGATGCGGTATCAATTTTCATCCTGAACCTTTATAAAATAGTACTTGTTAGTATTAATGCATTGCGCTGTTTTCAGCGTATAAATCACTAGATATGGCCTGTTAAAAAAAACTCTACCCTTAAGATCTCAAGTTAATCGATTCAGTTAGCGCTTTGCATTAGCGCGGCGTTTATCTTCTAACGCGCGGCGTTTTGCTATGGCGATTGGGGTGATGGCCTCTTCAAGCTCTCGCTCCCAACCCATCATAAAATATACTTCTGCCATCAAAAAAAATGGCCCTATCAATAACTGGTTCAAATCATCCATAAAGGCGGGCTTGGCTTGTTCATATTTATGCCCCACAAATTGAATCACCCAACCGATAACAAACAAACTAATGGCGATGATGAACGGGTGCTCACTATGGACAACCAATTCAGAGGTATAAAGCACTGGCAGGATGAATAGCACTAAACCTAAGGCCAAACGCATGTGTAGCGCCATGTAATAGGCCAGCACCACTAAGGTGAGCACCATAGCTGCACTGATTTGATAGTCTTGCCACGCGAACCTTAAGGTGCCTAGCATCAAAAATGCGGACCAGATGATCATAGGCACACCGATAAAGTGAGTGCGAATGTTCTTAGGGTTTAAATGCACGCTCTTATAAGTCGCCAGTTGCTCCACTGCTGATTTCATCTTGAGTCCTTGTTGTTTTACCGTTTTTACAGTTTTTAGTTATTTTTATTGGATTAACTTACCCTATCTATAAGTTAAAGAAAATGATCACTTTATGTTTACATAAAAAAGGGCGCCTCATGGCACCCTTTAGTGAATGGTTAAGCAGTGGCTTGCTTATACACGCATAATCTTGCCAGCTCTATGACTCTAAAATCACGGTGGCGGTAGCGTAATGCTTTTCATCGGCAATGGAGATATGCCCTTTAGTGCCACCTAGCTGAGCTAATCGCAATGCGGCGCCATCGGTAAAACTCACTAAAGGCGCACCATTTTCATCATTACTGATGTGGATATGCTGAAAAGAGACTCCGCGGCCAATGCCTGTGCCTAGGGCTTTGGCGGCAGCTTCTTTCGCAGCGAAACGCTTAGCGAGGTAACGTTCTGGCATCTTAACGCCTGAGTAAATCGCCAGCTCATCCAAAGTTAATACTCGCTTGGCTAGCTTATCTCCAAGGCGTAACTGCTGCTCGCGAATGCGCTCGATTTCAACAATGTCTGTGCCTATGCCGATTATGGCCATTATTCGCCCCTGCGGCCTTCGAGCATCAAGCGCTTCATGTCACGCACCGCTGTTTCTAACCCATCGATGGCGGCCCTTGCGATCACCGCATGTCCTATGTTTAGCTCATAAAGCTCTGGAATGGCCGCTATGGCTTTAACGTTATGATAATGAAGCCCGTGACCTGCATTAACCACTAAGCCTTTACTGTGGGCGTACTTTGCCATCTTAGTGATACGCTCAAGCTCGATGGCCTGCTCGCTATCAGTGGTCGCGTCGGCATAACAGCCGGTGTGAATTTCGATATAAGGGGCGCCTGTTGCAACCGCTGCATCAATCTGGGTTTGGTCGGCATCAATAAATAGTGATACCTTGATGCCTTGCGCTGTAAGACGGCTAACGGCTGAAGTTATCTTGTCCATTTGCCCTGCCACATCTAAGCCACCTTCTGTGGTTAGCTCTTCACGCTTTTCAGGCACTAGGCAGGCGTAAGCGGGTTTTACCTCGCAAGCGATGGCAATCATTTCTTCTGTGACGGCAAACTCGAAGTTCATCCGCGTTTTTAGCGTTTTAGCCAATAAGTACACATCACGGTCGATAATGTGGCGTCTGTCTTCACGTAAATGTATGGTGATACCATCGGCGCCTGCGTGTTCAGCAACTGCTGCAGCGTGGACAGGATCGGGGTAACTAGTGCCTCTCGCCTGACGTAAAGTGGCAATATGATCTATGTTAATACCTAATAAAATTCCACTCATGGTGTACTCCTAAACTGCCGAAGGGCGATAAAATTGCAGGCATTGTACTGCGAAGCACAAGCGAAAACGACTATTTACCTTTATGACTAACAAATAACTGCCGACTTAATAACGGTTTATTGCCAAGTAATGGGGTTAATAAGTAACGCATCAGGCCCTTGGCTTGATTAAGCTGAGACTCGGTTAACTGACCTTGATTGAGGGCAATAAGCATCTCTCCAGCCAGTATGCCTTTACTGTGATTAAATGCTCCTGCCGCGGATTGCAATACAGGTAAAAAACCTTCATCGGCAAGGAAACGGTAATGACTGCTAGCAAGTAGCAAGTCTCCCTGCACATCCACGGCTAAGGATGGCAGCGCCCCTAATTCTTTTAATAATGCTAACTCAAAATAGCGCAAGGTCGCGGAGTTGAACTCACCAGCAAGCGCCATTAAGGCGCGATGATACTCAACAAACAAGCTTTCGCCTTGATGCTCCACAGAAAGCAGGCGCACCAATAGTTCATTAAGATAAAAACCTGAGTACAAACTGTCCCCAGTTAATGGCATCGCAGGAGCCGCGGCTTCAAGCTGCTTAATGTAGCTCAGCCCCTGAGATTTGTGTTCGCTTTGACTGCTAAATTGCACCAGTAACGGCTGAAATGGCTGAACTATGCTTTTGATGGATCGCTTACCATTACCAAGGCGGGTCATGGCATCGACTCGACCAACACCATCAACCAGCATATTGAGAATAACGCTAGATTCACGATAACGACGGTGGTGTAAGATATAAGCGCGCTGCATGCTTATCCCTTATTTAAAAAGCAAAAAAAGGCTGCAAATGCAGCCTTTTTAATAGAACAAGCATTAATCTTCGCCATAGCCAAGGCTACGTAAGGCACGTTCATCATCGGCCCAACCCGATTTCACTTTCACCCAGACTTCAAGAAACACCTTGTTATCGAATAGGGTTTCCATGTCCAAGCGAGCTTGGGTTGCAATAGTGCGAATGCGCTCACCCTTATTGCCTATGACCATGCGTTTTTGACCTTCACGCTCAACCAAAATAAGCGCGTTAATCTGATAAACGCCGTTTTCCATCATCTTAAACTGTTCGATTTCAACCGTGCAATCATAAGGCAGTTCATCACCTAAGAAACGCATCAATTTTTCACGGACGATTTCTGAGGCCATAAAACGCTGCGAGCGATCGGTGACATAATCTTCTGGGAAGTAGAAATCACCTGCTGGCAAACTTTCACGGGCCATATCCAAAATACGCTGGATATTGGTGCCCTTAGTCGCTGAAATCGGCAAAATTTCATCGAAGTTAAACTTCTTTGCTATCTCATTAAGATAAGGGAATAGCGCTTCCTTATCCTTGATGTTATCCACCTTGTTAATTGCCAGCACCACTTTGCGTACTTGGTCGCTGTAACCAATCTTCTTTAGCACCATTTCATCATCTGGGGTCCAGTTCATACCATCGACAACGAAAATAACCATAGACACATCGGCAAGAGAGCTGGCGGCTGCGCGGTTCATCAAGCGGTTAATGGCGCGTTGCTCATCAATATGCAAACCAGGTGTATCGATGAAGACAACCTGACTAGGACCATCGGTATGAATCCCCATGATGCGGTGACGTGTGGTCTGAGGCTTCTTAGACGTGATACTCACTTTTTGACCCAACAGCTTATTCAGCAACGTTGATTTACCCACGTTCGGGCGGCCAACAATCGCCACCATGCCACAATAGGTCACTTCGAATTGTGATTTGGCTTTAGGGGCTGCTTGGTTCATCCTTGCCAAGAGTTCGTCTAAGCTCGGCTGCTGAGCCTCGCTTGCTGGCAAGTCTGTTTTTTTGGTCATTTCTTAATTAACTCCAATATCTGAGCCGCAGCAAGCTGCTCAGCTTTTCTTCTCGAACTGCCCACACCTGTGACCACTTCATCTAAACCTTGGATGCTACATTCAACGGTAAACGTCTGATCATGCGCTTCACCATCTACTTGTACGACTTGATAATCTGGCAAAGGTTTTTTAAAGCCTTGCAGGTATTCTTGTAAAATCGTTTTAGGATCTTTCTGGTTAATCCCTGGTTTTATCTCAGCAAGACGGTGCTTATACCAAGTCAATAATAGCTTCTCACACGCTTGAATGTTGGCATCTAAGTAAACGGCGCCAATAATGGCCTCTACCGCATCCGCAAGGATAGATTCACGTCTAAAGCCACCACTTTTAAGCTCGCCTGGGCCCAAAAATAAGTAATCACCAAGTTTAAATTCTTTAGCAATCAAGGTTAAAGTTTCACCCTTAACCAAGGTGGCGCGCATGCGGCTTAAATCCCCTTCAGTTGCCTTAGGAAACTGATGGTATAAAGCATCTGAAATCACAATAGAAAGAATAGAGTCGCCTAAAAACTCTAATCTTTCATTGTGCTTATTGGCAGCACTTCGATGCGTTAACGCTTGTACTAATAACTCTTGATTAGTGAATTCATAACCTAACACACGGCTTAAACGCGCTAAATTCTTTACCGGTTCCATTACTGAATCCCACCTACTCTGTCAAAACGCACCCCAGTTGGCACCCAAGTGGGCAACCAAGAACTCGGGCTACGATCAAATTCAAAACTAATCCAAATGGCAACCGCTTTACCCACTAAATTTTCTTCAGGAACAAAGCCCCAAAAGCGGCTATCGGTGCTGTTGTCGCGGTTATCGCCCATGGCGAAATACATGCCTTGTGGCACTAAAAACTCACCACGATTAAGCCCTGGCTGCGGATAAAAATGGGCACTGTAATCTGGCTTTGATGGGTTAATAAGTACATCGTGTTCAACGCCATCGAGCTGCTCAGTTAGGCGAGTTAACGCCACTCCCGCTTGATTAAATTGACCCCGATTAACTTCCAACATGTCGATAATCATAGGCTCTGGGCAAACTGACTGACCGTTACAGGCTGGCTCTATAATAATACCTTTATTTTTATAGATGACTTTATCGCCTGGCAAACCAATCACTCGCTTGATGTAATCCATTTTTGGCTCTTGTGGATACTTAAACACAAATACATCACCACGTTCAGGCTGGCCAGTTTCAACCAGTTTAGAGCGCCATACCGGATCCCTAAGCCCATAGCTGAACTTCTCAACTAAGATAAAGTCGCCGACTAATAAAGTTGGCATCATAGAGCCTGATGGAATTTGAAATGGCTCATAAATAAATGAGCGCAGTATAAGCACAAAAGCAATAACAGGAAACACCGAGTGAGCCGTCTCAACCAAGGCGGGTTCACGAATAATCTTATCGATAGCCTCATCGGTTAGCTCGGCATTACTGGTTTGCAATAGGGCCAACTTTTCGCGGCGCTTAGGGGCAAACATGCTGGCATCGATTAACCAAATGATGCCAGTGGTTAAAGTGATGAGCACTAAAATAAGGGAAAAATAAGCTGCCATTACTGATTAAACTCCTGCCTTTAATAAATGATAACTAAGATAAAGTAAGCTCTTAGCGCCATATCCAGTGTTAATCCTTTATGGGCTAACATGACGAAAAGTATCGTTTTTTCACACAACTTCACAGCGCTAAACTGTTACAAAGTATAGCCATTGCAGTTTTACTGCTGTTACGTTAATCGCTGTCAAAGATAACGCCGCAAAGTGCGGCGTTAGGTATAACATGACGTTCAATCTCTATCACGGATAAGCTTGTTAACTGCATACCCGTGCCATCAATTAATCGTTAAGCTTCAATACAGCTAAGAAGGCTTCCTGTGGAACTTCCACATTACCAACCTGCTTCATGCGCTTCTTACCTTCTTTCTGCTTATTCAACAGTTTCTTCTTACGAGAAACGTCGCCGCCATAACATTTAGCCGTTACGTCTTTACGCAGCGCTTTAATGGTAGAACGGGCGATGATCTGACTGCCTACGGCGGCCTGAATAGCAATATCGAACATCTGTCTTGGAATAAGCTCTTTCATTTTTTCAACTAAGGCTAAACCACGGTGACGAATATTACTGCGGTGAATAATCATAGCTAACGCATCAACTCTGTCGCCATTGATCAAGATGTCTAAGCGCACCATGTCAGCGGGATCGAATCGAATAAAGTTATATTCTAATGACGCATAGCCACGACTTGTCGACTTAAGTCGATCGAAAAAGTCCATAACCACTTCGGCCATTGGCAAGTGATAAGTCACTGCCACTTGGTTGCCGTGGTATACCATATTAGTTTGCGAACCGCGCTTTTCAATACATAAGGTAATCACGTTACCTAGGTATTCTTTTGGCACTAAAATATTAGCCTCTACGATAGGCTCATGAATTTCATCAATATTATTTAGTGCAGGTAAGTCTGATGGATTATCGACGTAAACGATATCCCCATTAGTCATTACCACTTCATAGACAACTGTTGGTGCTGTGGTAATCAAATCAAGGTTGTATTCACGTTCTAGACGCTCTTGAACGATCTCCATGTGGAGTAGACCTAAGTAACCGATACGGAAACCAAAACCTAACGCGCTTGAGGTTTCAGGCTCGAAGAATAATGACGCATCGTTGAGACTTAATTTATTAAGTGCATCACGGAAGTTTTCATATTCATCGGTAGAAATTGGGAATACACCAGCATAAACCTGAGGTTTAACCTTTTTGAATCCAGGTAACGGCTTATCAGCGCCATGTTTAGCATGAGTCAAGGTATCGCCCACGGGCGCGCCGTGAATTTCTTTAATACCAGAAATCACATAACCCACTTCACCGGCACGTAGCTCTAATTTGTCTTTTTCTTTCGGGGTAAAAATACCCACGCGATCGGCGTTATAGTTCTGCCCTGTAGACATCACTTTAAACTTATCGCCTTTTTTAAGCACGCCATGCTTAATACGCACTAAAGACACTACACCTAAGTATGCATCGAACCAAGAATCGATGATAAGGGCTTGTAAAGGTGCAGTCTCATCCCCCACAGGTGGTGGAATTTTAGCGACGATTTCTTCTAACACATCTTCAACGCCGATACCGGTTTTGGCAGAGCAGCGCACGGCATTGATGGCTTCAATGCCAACAATGTCTTCAATTTCTAGTGCGACGCGCTCAGGTTCAGCTTGAGGTAAATCGATTTTATTGAGAACTGGCACTACGTCCAAGTTCATTTCTAATGCGGTATAACAGTTGGCTAATGTCTGGGCTTCAACCCCTTGCCCCGCATCAACCACCAAAAGCGCACCTTCACAAGCGGCTAGTGAACGCGACACTTCGTATGAGAAGTCGACGTGCCCTGGGGTGTCAATAAAGTTTAGTTGGTATGTATTGCCGTCTTTGGCGTGATAATCAAGCGTCACACTCTGGGCTTTAATAGTAATGCCACGTTCACGTTCAAGATCCATAGAATCAAGAACCTGTGCAGCCATTTCACGGTCACTAAGACCTCCACACACTTGAATAAGGCGATCTGATAGGGTGGATTTCCCATGGTCAATATGGGCAATAATCGAGAAGTTTCTAATGTGTTTCATTATGCTGCTGTGATTAATACTAAAAAGGAGAAAAACGAGGTGGCAAATTGTACCTGATTAGGGGGGCAATACCAATCAGATTCGACATTTGCCCATGAAGGTGAATATAGAGGCCAGTTTATAGGCTTTAGTTATTGCTTGTTTCGGCGCTAATTTTCATGCCAATTTCACGACCTAAATGCGCGATGATTACAGGTTGGGCACCTTGCTCTAATTGATGAGCATAGCGCCTACCTAATACCCATGCGGAAAAAGCACCGATGGCACCACATGCTATCGCAGGCAGGTCACTGCTGGTACTAACGACATTTTGACTCAGTATTTGCCCAAGTACAGCACCCAAAAATAAGCCACTTAGTGGTAATAAATACACTAAGGCTGCAGCTTTTAATAATACGCTCGCGGGTAAACCCAACTTAACCAAATCACCTATGGGGTATTGAGTATCACAGGGCAATGAAAATTGCTGAGTTTTCACCGAAAACGCTTTTGCGACAGCTGACGTGCCGCAGCTATCACTATTACTACAATGATTGCAGGCACTTTTTAATTCGACTTCAACTCGAACCCAGCCTTTATCATCATAAGCAACAATGCGGCCAACTTCTTCGAGTAAGTTGTCCGCATCCTGAGTATTCTGCTGATTTACTGAATGGCTCATTTTAAGTTCACTTTAATACTAAACCTTTTGCAATACGCTTTAAGGTCTCATGAGGCACTTTACCAACAGCGACCACTTCATGTTCTGCCAGTTTCTCAACCACCATAGATAACCCGTTACGAGTCATTAACTCCTCAGGTAAGGGCTGCTCACCTGGCTTTGAAACATACACTGAAATATTGGCTAAGCCATCGGTTAAGGCTAAGTATTCGACCGGTTCGTGGCTACCTATAAGCCTGTGGTTATCACGTACGGCAACAATAAAGCCCTTGGGCAACCAAGAGAAGGTCCATGTATGACCATCTGGGCGCTTAGCTTGCTCAACCACCGCGGGCCACGGTTGCTTTTTCGCTTCAACTAAAATATGTGCCGGCTCTTTAAGTTCAATTAACTCTATCACCATCACTTGTTCTAGTAACTGTTTCTCTTTATTGAGAATGTCATAACGCAGTGGCAGATAAGTACTCATGTCTATCCAGACTTGGGTGGCGTATCTGTCATTATCTGTAGGAATAATTCTTACCATTTGACCGGGACGGCCAGCAATCCGACTTCGGCCACCAAGCACAAACTGATAGCCTTCTTCTAATAATGCTATGTCACCAGCAAATGCCGATGGCCAAACACCTTGAATACGACTTGCCTTGACACTATATGCGGGCTGATCGTGCTCAATAAAAGTCACAGTTTTACCAACTCGTACCGCATTTTTTGGCGGGCCATTTAAGTACTCAAGAAACGCAATTTCTTCGCCTTCAACTTTGCCATGTAAATAGACAAGGGGCCGAATATGATCCGATTGCACATGAATAATGGAGGATTTGAATTCTTTTTCTTTGAGGGCTTGGCTCATGGTTTCAAGCCATGCTTTGGCGGACAACTCTTCTTCGGCAGCACAGGGAACAGCCAATACCAACAGTGCTAACAGGACTAGACGCAAGCTAACTCCTCAAATTTACAAAGAGGCCCTGCCATGCAGAGCCTTAGTTTAATCGAACCTATCACTAGTGTTAACTCGTTATGGACATTAGCCTAGAGTTGATTATTGACTTGATTCTTGCTGACTATTATCAGCTGATATTACACCAGGATTCAACCTCTGCTGTAACATATGATCTTGAATATAAGCATTGATACGGCGGCGCTGCTCTACCATTTGCTCATTACTCACGCCTTGAGCATTCGATTGCTGGCCACCAGTTTGCAGGCTCACTGGAGAAACACTGCCCACTAAAGGTCGAGTGGTTAACACTGACATAGGTGCCTGAGCGTCCTGCTGTTGGTTATAGTTCTGCACACCAACAACCGCAACTAATGCAACCGATGCAGCAATCGCATATTGACCCAGCTGTTTAAATAATGGCACTAAATTACTGACATTATTTGCAGGTTTAATGGCTTGATTTGGCGTTTCAGTCTGCTGTGCTTTGATTTGAGAAGTCTGAGGCGCAAGGATCGCAGGCTCTAGCTCAATAGCTGCAGCTATGCTGGCCGACAAGTCCAAATCAAAAGTTTTGGGCAACTCGCCGCGCATGGCATCACCTATCATATGGTAGTTTTTCCACTTACCATGTGAGGCTTTATCTGCTGCTAACTCAGCGATAGTCTGTGTATCGACTTCGCCATCTGCTGCTGCTGACACCCATTCTTGACCTGATTTAATCATTTTTCACCCATTAAATTAAGGCTATTAATTTTCCAACAAAGGTTGAAGCATTTTATCTATGGCTTCACGAGCCCTGAAAATCCTAGAACGCACCGTGCCTACTGGACACTCCATCACGTTAGCAATCTCTTCATAACTCATACCATCGAGCTCTCGTAATGAAATTGCCATTCTAAGTTCTTCTGGTAAGCCTTCTAACGTCTCAAAAATCACTTTATTGATTTCCTCTGACAAGACCAACCGCTCTGGGGTCGCAAACTCTTTTAATGCGTCATTACCTTCATAATATTCTGCATCTTCTACATCCACACTATTGGCCGGAGACTTACGGCTTTGGGCGACCAGATGATTCTTTGCAGAATTGACGGCTATTCGGTACAACCAAGTATAAAAGGCACTTTCACCTCTGAAATTTGGCAAAGCACGGTAAGCTTTAATAAACGCTTCTTGAGCAACATCGGACACATCAGCTTGATTGCGTATATAACGGGAAATCAAACTCATCACTTTACTCTGGTACTTTTGCACTAACAGATTGAAGGCGTTTTTATCACCTTGCTGTACACGCTCAACTAATTGTTGATCACTTATTTGTCCACTCATCCGAGCCGACTACTCCTAAATCTAATTGCTGATTTCTCAGTCGCTCGAATTCAATTCACACTATGTAGACTGACGCTCATAGGAAAAGTTCGGCTTGGGATTAAAAAAAGTTCATTTATTGATGATTAATCACTATTTATCACTTTGCAGCTGTACCCAATATTTTATATTTGTTTTACCATTGAGGGACACATTTGCCACGTCATGATACCTGATGAAACAAGCAGTTGAACACCAATCTGACATATTAGTCATAGGAAGCGGTGCTGCAGGCTTAACACTTGCATTGCATCTTGCTGAAAAATCTAAGGTAATACTCTTATCTAAAGGCCCACTCTCCGAAGGTTCAACCATGTATGCCCAGGGTGGCATCGCTTCAGTGTTTGATGAAACAGACACCATAGGCTCCCATGTCAGTGACACCTTAATCGCTGGCGCAGGTCTATGTGATGAACAAGTGGTAACCTTTACCGCCGAAAACGCCAAGAATGCCATGGAGTGGCTAATCCACTCTGGGGTTGAGTTTGATAAAGAAGAAACTCCAGATGGCGATAGCAGTAAAGCCCCTTATCACCTTACTCGTGAAGGCGGTCACAGCCACAGGCGGATCCTCCATGCCGCTGATGCTACAGGCAAGGCTGTGCAAACCACCTTACAGCAAAGGGCGATAGATCATCCAAACATTCAGATATTAGAGCGCTACAACGCCATCGATTTGATCACCAGCCGTAAATTACAGCGTTCAGGTAATCGAGTCTTAGGGGCTTATGTATGGAATCGAGACCAAGAGCACGTAGAAACTGTTAAAGCGCGATTTATCGCATTAGCTACCGGTGGCTGCTCTAAAGTGTATCAGTACACCTCAAATCCAGATATTGCCAGTGGCGATGGTATTGCCATGGCTTGGCGCGCTGGCTGCCGAGTTGCCAACATGGAATTTAACCAGTTTCACCCCACTTGCCTGTATCACGCCGATGCGCGTAATTTTTTGCTCACTGAAGCGCTGCGAGGCGAAGGCGCATATTTACGCCGTCCAGATGGCAGCCGCTTTATGCCAGAATTTGATGAAAGAGCCGAATTAGCCCCAAGGGACATAGTCGCACGGGCGATAGATTTTGAGATGAAGCGTTTAGGTGCCGATTGCGTCTATTTAGACATTAGCCATAAACCAAAAGATTTCATCATCAAACACTTCCCCACCATCTATAGTCGCTGTTTAGAATTTGGCATAGATATCACCTCAGATCCTATTCCAGTAGTGCCAGCTGCCCATTATACCTGTGGCGGCGTGATGACTGATTTACACGGTCAAACAGATTTAAACGGTCTGTATGCTATTGGTGAAGTGGCCTATACAGGACTTCATGGCGCCAACCGCCTAGCCAGTAATTCACTGCTGGAATGCTTAGTGTTTGCAAGGGCCGCCGCCCAAGATATCGAAAGTCAATTAGCTAAAATACCTATGCCTGGAGAGCTCCCCCTCTGGGATGAAAGCAAAGTCTGTAATTCAGATGAAGAAGTGGTCATCGCCCATAACTGGCATGAATTACGCTTATTTATGTGGGATTACGTCGGCATTGTCCGAACAGACAAACGCTTAGAGCGGGCGTTACGCCGCTGCGCTATGTTGCAGCAGGAAATTCAAGAGTACTACAGCAATTTCAGAGTCAGCAATAACTTGTTGGAGCTGCGTAATTTGGTCCAAGTTGCAGAGCTTATCATTCGCTGCGCTATGGCCCGTAAAGAAAGTCGCGGTTTACATTATAATATTGATTACCCTGAACTTATTGAAAACTCTCAACCCACAGTACTCGAACCAGATCGTTGATTTATTATTGAGTAAAGATTAAGGCTTGAGGCTTTTTTATTAAGCATTGGAATTAAAAGGCTGCGACAAAAGACGACACAGATGACGGTAATCTGTGTCGTTCAGCATATCTACAAATATCATAAGAGTGCGGGATTTTGGCGTATTTTCACTGTTAACAGAGTCTGATGCCAGGGTTAGGAATAGCACGCACATAATGGGGGTGACAATTGCAGGCTTATCTTGAATAAAGGATTGTGAATCAACCGCTAAAATACGTTTAAGCTCACCTTCTCCACGGCTATTTAAACGCAGCTCCCAGCCCCATTGAGATAACGCATAGGCTTGGTAGGCAAACACACTAAGCATAACTAGCCCAGTAAGGATGTTAATCCCAAGATATACCGAGCTGTCAACCCTTGGCCAACACCATAAACTGGCTAAACAAAGTCCCGCAAATCCCAGCAAGGAACCTTGTTGTAGCCTGGAGCTTTTGAAGGAAAATGAATAGTGCATCTCAGTTAATTATAGTGCGAGTGCGGCTATGCTGATGCGCTGTTCACGGCGCAGCACGGCCGCGAACTTTAATGACGATTTGTGCCAAAGCAGGATCAGGACATGGCTCATGGCCCATAAACCATGCAAATAACTCAGGATCTTCACAGGTTAATAACCGAATGAAATCTAATTTATCTTGCTCGCATAAATCTTGATAATGGGCTTCGACAAACGGTTGAAACAACACATCAAGTTCAAGCATGCCCCGACGACAAGCCCAGCGAACTCTAGCGATATTCATCAATTCCAATGCAACTCTCCTAAAAAATCAGCCAACATTTACGTCAGCTGAATAAACTTAACATGACAATCACAGCACAATTAAATTTGCTGATGCAGTTGTGCTACCCCATTAAATAAGTCGCTAAAATCTGTGGCTAACAGGCGTTTTACGCCCGGATGCTGTATCATTCGTTCTGCAAATATAAGATGATATTCCTCTTTAATATCCGCAGCTTCCCCGAGCAGCACCATGCCTTGAGAAAGTATATCATGGCGATAAATCGATGGCGCAACAAATATCCCTTTGTTGAACAAACCAAAAGCCTTCATCATAGCAGCATCATCAAACTCACCAGCAATACGCACGCTTAAATTTTGCTCTGCAAACCAGCGGTGTAATTGCTGCCCCAATGAGGTGTTTTTACTGGGTAGCAATAAGCCTTGTTCTTCAAGGCAAGCCGGAAACTCAGCGTTTAATTCCTTAGCCGCATAGAAACTGATACTGCACTCACCCAACTTTTTCGACAGTATTTCAGGGTATTTAATCGAGTCTCCAGCGCAATCAGACAAAATAACATCTAATTTATGCTCCCTTAGCCGTGCCATTAAACTCTCATGGGTCGACTCGATACAGGCTAAATTCATCGCACCATCACTCGGCAATGCCGATAACAAGACTCGACTCGCCAACGTCTTAGACAAAACATCGGCAATCCCCACCTCAAACAGCATGGCGGTGTCTTTTTGATAATTCAAAATATCGAGCATTTCATAGCTTAAATCGAACATCTTGTCGGCGTAGCGAAACACCAACTCTCCAAGCTCTGTTGATTCAAGGCCTCGCCCAACACGATTAAATAAACTACCATTAAATCGTGCCTCCAAGGCTTTTATCTGTCCCGAAATCGTGTGGGGTGCAAGACAAAGGGCTTCGGCGGCTTTGGTCACACTGCCTTTTTTCTTTACCATCCAAAAATAATAAAGATGATTGTAATTAATGTGTTGCATTGTCACTCAAAGCCCTCTGAATATCGTTAGTTCACATTACACTTGAGCACAGTATCTAAAAACAATTTCAGCTCTTCGAGGTTTGTAATAGTATTTAACGCTAGTTGCTCCTCCACTGCAGCAGCAATGACAGAGGCCTCATCCGTGCTGTGGCTACAATGCGCTAACTGAGCTTTTTTATAGCGATTTCCAGCGCGGAATTTAAGTGCTCTAGCCTCAAAATCTTCAGTTCCTAAGGTTATTACACCGACTTTAGGTGCATAAAGTAGAGCACCATCCACCACACCAGCAATATAATGTTGGCATTCAGGCGTATTTGCCCCTTTTTGACAAAAAGGCAGTTCTTGAGCGCCAAGCCCTGTGGATGAAAGTAATAATAAAACCATGCCTATAAGTTTAAATGTCATGCTATTTCTCCTTAATTATTGGTAATACTTTTGATAGCCAAAAATACGCTATGGTTGCAGATAACATCGACCCCACCAAAGTACCTAGCCTTGCATAGTTACCCACCTCAACCGCTGAGTGCTCAAAAGCCAGAGAGGTAATAAAAATCGACATGGTAAAACCGACCCCACATAACACAGCAATTGCTGATATTTGCAACCAATTAATCCCTTTAGGCAAGCTTGCCCACTTAAGCCTTACTGCAAGATAGCTAAACAGCAACACTCCCATAGGTTTACCTAGTAACAACCCGAGCATCACCCCTAAAGATGCAGGCTCTGCGAGCGAGGCAAAGCTCATCCCTTCTAAAGACAGTCCCGCATTAGCAAACGCGAACAGAGGCAATATCATAAAAGTGCTCCAAGGGTGCAAGCTATGTTCTAAATAACGCGACGGTGACTCTTCACCTGGCTTTACCTTTAACGGAATGCAGAAGGCAAGCACCACTCCAGCTAGCGTTGCATGGACTCCAGACTTAAGCACAGCTATCCACAGCAGCAAACCGAGCAGCGCATAAGGCGTTAAGGTACGTACTCCTTTAAGGTTTAATATGACCATACTGGCAATGGCGATTGCGGCGATAACAAGGCTCATTACAGATAAATCTGAGCTATAAAACAAGGCAATAATAACGATAACGCCGATATCATCTATGATGGCAAGCGCCAAAAGAAAGACCTTGAGGGCTACCGGCACACGCTTGCCCAGTAATGCTAATACCCCTAAGGCAAAGGCAATATCTGTAGCGGCGGGAATGGCCCAACCATTTTGGGTCGCTTCATTACCTAAATTAAAACCAAGGTATACCAAAGCTGGAAATAACATCCCGCCAATGGCTGCAAAGGTGGGCAAGGATGCCTTAGACACACTGGATAAGGCCCCTTCGACCAATTCGCGCTTAACTTCTAAACCGATAAGCAAGAAGAATAATGCCATCAAACCATCATTAACCCACAGCAGTAACGGCTTATTAATGTCTAGCTGGCCAAATCTAACTTGAACAGGGGTATCGAGAAAGCCTTGGTATAAAACGGCTAAGGGAGAGTTAGCTAAGATCATCGCCAATGCTACCGCAAGCATAAGAAGTATGCCGCCGCTGGATTCTTGGCTAAAAAACGCTTTGATTTTATGTTCCATAAATCACCTCAAATAAATAATCATTTGAGTCTAGTCTATGGTAACAACTAAAGATAATCGTAAGTAACGTGACAATTCATCGAAAATACCGATAAAACGTCACGTTAACAGTACAAAGATAAGCGGCTAGATAGCAACTGGAGCTTTAATGTGTGGATGCGGCTGGTAATTGACCAATTCAAAATCTTCAATTTGATAGTCAAAAATAGAATCAGGTTTACGCAAAATATTCATTGTAGGTAGTTCGTGAGGCTCGCGGGTCAGCTGTAACTGAGTTTGCTCCATATGGTTAGAGTACAAATGAGTATCACCACCGGTCCAAACAAAATCCCCTAGGGCAAGGTCGCATTGCTGGGCAACCATCATAGTCAAAAGCGCATAACTTGCGATATTAAAAGGTAAACCAAGGAACACATCACAGCTACGCTGGTACAGCTGGCAAGACAACTTACCATCGGCCACGTAAAACTGAAACAAAGCATGACAGGGCGCTAAGGCCATCTTATCCAGCTCACCTACGTTCCAAGCTGAAACAATAAGTCGTCTTGAATCTGGCTGAGTTTTAATTTGCTCTATGATCTGGCTAATTTGATCCACAGCCTTACCTGACTGAGTAGGCCAGCTACGCCACTGAGCACCATAAACAGGGCCAAGATTGCCATTGTCATCGGCCCATTCATCCCAAATACTTACATTGTGCTCATGGAGGTATGCCACATTGGTATCCCCCTGTAAGAACCACAATAATTCATGAATAATCGAACGTAAGTGGCATTTTTTCGTGGTAACTAAGGGGAATCCTTGATTCAAATCAAAGCGCATCTGATAGCCAAAAACTGAACGAGTGCCGGTTCCTGTTCTATCGGTTTTTACCGCGCCATTGGCTAGAATATGTTCCATTAATGTTAGATATTGCTTCATTGCTTCGCCCTATAACTAAACTCTGTACTGAATATAAGTGCTTATAAAAGTGATTTTCAAAAATAGCTATCGAACATCCTATGCAATCGCTATTTACCGTAACTCACCCTAACCTGCGTTTAAACGTTAGCCTGCGCTGATAAGTTTGAATCCTACTAACACTAATAGTAACGCGAACAGCTTCTTAAGCACAGGTGTCGGCCAGACGCTTGCTGCTTTTACACCCAAAGGCGCGATCAACATTGAGGTCATCACTATCCCCAGCAGTGCAGGTAAATAAATATAACCTAAAGAATAATCCGGTAAATCTGTGCCATCAAAACCAGCAACTACATATCCCAATGAGCCACTTAGAGCGATAAGAAACCCTGTCGCAGAAGATAAACCTACTCCCTGACGCATAGATAAACCAAAGTAGCTCAACATAGGTACCATCAACACACCACCGCCAATACCCATCATGCCCGCCAGCAGTGCTATCACCACACTTAAACCAAATAAGACCCAGCCATTAGGTAAGTCTCGCCCTGCTTTGGGCTTGAACGGATACGCCATTTGCAGCGCCATTAAGATAACGAATATTGCAAACGCTTGCTGTAAGGCCGCTGACGATATTTGCTCAGAAATAAACCCAGCCATCAGCGCCCCAAAAATAATTCCCGGCATAATGGTTTTAAATATCGGCCAAGGAATATTCGCTCTTTTATGATGAGCGCTGGCCGCAGACATTGAAGTTAAAATAATCGAGGCTAAAGACGTGGCGATGGCAACATGGGTCAGCTGCAGGCTATCTATGCCAACCCAAGGCAATAAATACAATAGCGCAGGCACTATGATCAATCCGCCACCAATACCAAGTAATCCAGCTAAAAAGCCCACAACAGCCCCAAGGGCTAAACAAATAGCAAATACACTTAACATCTGAGTTCACCGGCCTCTTTTAGGGTTATTCTCTTAATCAAGCAGCCAAGCTAACTCATGTTGAGTTAAAAATGCCAACAGTTGTGCACGAACTTGCTGACCGCTAGACAGCTTCAAGACACTCTCTAGTATTTGTTGTAGTGCACCACGTTGCACCCGCCTTAAAAGGTAATTAATTTTACCAAGGCTTGCATAGTTCATACTGAGTTTGTCATACCCCATGGCTATTAGCAGTAATGCCCCTAATGGCTCACCCGCTAACTCGCCGCAAATACTGATATCAAGCTCAAGGCGCTGGCAATTATCTACTGCATGCTTAAGTGCGCGTAATATTCCTGGGTGGTAACTGTCAAATAACCCGCTGACATTGGGGTTATTTCTGTCCACTGCCAGCAAGTATTGCGTTAAATCATTACTGCCAACAGACACAAAATCGACCCTAGCTGCCACATCATCGAGCTGATATAACAGCGCTGGGACTTCAAGCATTATGCCTATTTTAGGCTTAAGGATTTGAGCCTCGCACTCATTTTTAAGCTCTTGATACGCTTGCTCTAAATAACCAATGGTTTGATCGATCTCATCAAGATTACTCACCATAGGCAATAAGATCTGTAGCTGTAGGCTCGCTCCCCCAGCTTGGATCATGGCTCTTAATTGCATCAATAGCAGCTCAGGGTGATCCAAAGACAACCGAATACCGCGCCAACCAAGAAACGGGTTATCTTCATTAATGGGAAAGTAAGGCAGCGGTTTATCGCCGCCCACATCTAAGGTTCGCATCACCACAGGCCTTGTTCCCGCAGCCTCTAGCACTTGACGATAAACCTTTATTTGCTCTTGCTCGCTGGGGAATCTCTGATGCAGCATAAACAGTATTTCGGTGCGATAAAGCCCGATACCATCGGCACCCTGCACCACATCATCGGCTAAGCCGCTCAAAAGCCCTGCGTTTAAAAATAGCTGGATTTTATAACCATCAAGGGTTTCACACGGCTTAGATAATTCATCTTGGAACTGTTTTTGCTTAGCTTTGTCGATGGAAATTAGGTTGTGATATTCATTGATGATAGCCACAGACGGCGCCACCAAGAGTTGACCACGCGTGGCATTAAGCACTAATAACTGAGAGTCAATATCAGTACCAAGCACTTGTTCCACCCCAATCATGGCTGGCACACCTAATGCCCGCGCCAAGATAGCGGCATGGGCGTTCACCCCACCAAGCTCTGTAACTATGCCTGCAAGTTTTTGTCTGGGGAATTCTGCAAGCAAGGTGGCATCTATCTCTTTAGCCACTAAGATAACGGGTTTGTCTGGCTCTAGGGCCAAGCGGCCGGGTTCAATTAATAGCCTAAGTATTCGCTGACCTAATTCACGGATATCGTTGGCCCGCTCCTTAAGGTAAGGATCTGCCATGGCCATAAACTGTTGAATATAATTTATCGATACTCGGCTTACCGCAGCTTCAGCTTGCCAGCCTTGGGAGACTTCTTTGAGGTATTCGCCAGCGAGACTTTCGTTATCGAGTAATGACAATAGTGCAGAGAAAATTGACGAGACTTCATCGGCTTGCTCGCGCTCAAATTTCTGCGATAAGGAGCGAATAGAATCTCGGCAACGCAAAATTGCGCTATTAAGGCGCAGGGATTCAACCACTGGGTCTTGGCAGCGAAGTTGAGGTTGTTCTAACGGTATTGCTCCGCCAAGTACATAAGCATGAGCAATGGCAATCCCACTTGAAGCCATGGTGCCTTTAAACACCACTTGCTGCTGCACATTGGTCACCTCAGCCTTATTCTTAAGTCCGCGAAGTACCACGGCTAATTGAGCCGCCAAGGTCATCAGAAAAGCTTCTTCGCCTTCATCAAATTGCCGTAAGTCGGCTTGCTGTACCACAATAACGCCCAGCACTTGCTGCTGATAAATAATAGGCACAGCTAAAAAGGCGCGATACTCTTCCTCTTCGACTTCGGGAAACAGTTTAAACCTTGGGTGTAATCTAGCATCAGCAAGATTGATAGCCTCTTCACGTTCGGCAGCTAGCCCTACCAAACCTTGGGTTATAGGCATACTTACTCTGCCCACAGCCTCTAATGCTAGGCCTTCAGTAGCAGATAGCACCAACACAGGCTCATGAGACTTGCCGTGATGCGGTGTAACGCTGGGGTATAAAGAGGATGATTCAGCGGGAACTTGTTCTGCGCTATTAGGCTTAGGCTGGTATTCCACCAGATAAATCGAGCAGCACTGAGTCGACATGGCTAAGCGCGTTTGCGATACCAACAGACTCAAGGCCGTTTTTAGACTCGTAGCAGCGGCGACAGCTTGGGTTATATCCCTTAATGTTTTTAACACTTAAGCTGCCTCCGTCTTATATAGATGAATTAATATTTTGACCTATTGCGTTTACGGCCAGTGTCATTAACTTGAAATGCCAACGTGGTTAAGGCGAACTCTTTCATTACCTTACGATACACATCGCGCTTAAAGGACACCACTTGACGCACTGGATACCAATAACTAACCCAGCGCCAATCATCGAATTCTGGATGACCAGATGAGTTTAAATTGATGCTGTTATCATTACCATTAAGCTGCAGCAGAAACCATTTCTGTTTCTGACCTATGCACACAGGCTTACTGTCTTGACGTACTAAGCGTTTAGGTAAACGATACCTTAACCAAGAACGCGTCGAGGTGAGAATGTTCACTTGCTCAGGTCTTAGCCCCACTTCTTCATAGAGTTCTCGATACATGGCTTGTTCAGCCGATTCACCGTCATCGAGTCCACCTTGGGGGAATTGCCAAGAATGTTGTCCAAAACGCCTAGCCCACATGACTTGGCCAAATTGGTTACAGATTATAATGCCCACATTTGCGCGAAAGCCGTCGCTATCAATCACATGGACTCCAAATTCACTAATATTAATCATCTGATTGTTTCACAAAGCTCGCCAGTGGGCAAACCTCTATTTAACGATCAGCATTGGATAATTTTAACTAACAAGGATATTTATCAACAGACGGAAGAAGTGAACCGAGGGATTATCCACATTTTCTGTGGATATCTCTGTTCGAAACTCCAGTAAACCATTTATAAGCTGAAAAAAACAACAAAACCCAAGCTTGTAAAAAATAAACAAACCAAACAAATAATCATTTAAAAACAATGAAATAATAAAAACACACTCGATTAGATATCATATAAAAACAAAATTGATTACTTTTTGTGCGCACCTAAATCTGTTAGTAAATGACTATCTGATCAGATAAGTTATACACAAATAACAAGTCCTTTATTATAGAAATAACTATTTATTCGTTAATTTCTTCGTTGACTTGGTGGTTTTCATCGGTTAGGGAGCCGGTATTATAAAGTTGTCCATCTAAACTGTGGATAACTATGTGTGAAATATAAGGGCAAAAGGAGAGTAACTTGGGACAAGATTGAGATAAACTAAACCAAACCAATTAAAATAACTATAATTCAATCAGTTAACCTGTTAGCTTTTTAAAATATCTATCCCAACCAAATCGCAGTACATTTTTCACTCACTTTGCATCTAATAGGTTTAGTGGATAATTTAAGGTAAAATTCTACTGGCTAACTCAAGACCAAAGATAGGCGCGACATTGATACTCCCTCAAGAACCTAAAAACCTTCAAGAACTCATGGCACGCGCCCATAATATGGCCGGAGTCACCTTAGGTGATATCGCCCAAGAGCTGAACCTTCGCGTACCTGAAAACTTAAAGCGTGACAAAGGTTGGGTCGGGCAACTTATCGAAACTGAACTAGGCGCCATGGCAGGTTCCAAACCTGAGCAAGATTTTCTTCACCTTGGGGTAGAGCTTAAAACCATTCCCATAGCGCCAAGCGGCAAACCCCTTGAAACAACTTATGTTTGTGTCGCGCCGCTATCAAATATCCAAGGCCATACTTGGGAGACAAGTTTGGTGTGCCATAAATTGCAGCAAGTACTGTGGATCCCTGTTGAAGGGCATCGTAGCATCCCCATTGCCCAGCGGCGTATTGGCACTCCAGTACTTTGGCAACCAAGCACAGAGCAGCAAGCACTACTAAAGCAAGACTGGGAAGAAATTATGGAGCTTATTGCTCTAGGTAAAGTCGACAGCATCACAGCGCGCCACGGAGAAGTGTTACAACTAAGACCAAAGGCAGCCAATAGCCAAGCACTGACTCAGAGCATAGCCGTCGATGGCACCATGGGATTATCTAACCCGAGAGGGTTTTATCTTAAAATTGCCTTCACTCAAGGAATTTTGACCCAAGCTTTTAGTTAGCCACTGGCCTCTACTCAAGATTAATCAGTCTTTAGGTTTAAAAACTTGAGCTTAAGTTGATTTAGATCACATTTAGCGGTAACACAGTGAAGCGCTTTTCTATACACTACAGCCTCTTTTAAACACATCAACTTGGATAGCAAATCAAAAGTGAAAGCCAGCCGTCAGATAAAAAGCTTACTTTTTGCCATTTTTGCTTGGTGCCTTGCCATGGCATCTTTTGTTTTTTTTCGCTACAGCCAACTGCCAGAATTGCCCCTTTGGGCCAAAAGCAACGCTGACTTAGTCACCCTCGCCATCTTCCTCGGTACTGTGTTTGGTAGCTTGCACTGGATTTCCAACTTACTCGCCGACATCAGTAACATTAGCCGTTTACCTTATCTATTTTCTGTAGTGTTTAAAGGTGCCTTTTTATTCCTCGGGGCGCTAACATTGGCGTTAATGACTCAATTTTTAGACATGTGGGCTACTGAGCATCAAATGGTCACCCTAAGAAATATGCTAAATAGTGAAATCATCAAGAACACCTCTTTTCAAGCTGTGGTGGTCTACTTAGTGATAGTCCGTGTCGGATTGGCATTTATCGAACAAGTGGCCTTATTGGTTGGGCCCAGAGTCTTAGTCAATATTGGCCTAGGCAAATACCATAGGCCTAGATATGAAGAAAGATTATTTTTATTCATCGACATGGTGTCATCTACGGCCCATGCGGAGACCTTGGGCGATGTTAAATTTAGTCGTTTGATCCAAGACAGCTTTAGTCTACTAGCAGAAACCGTCAACAAGAACGATGCAGAGATTTACCGTTATATGGGTGATGCAGTATTAATTCACTGGCCACTTAAAGAAGGCTTAAAGCGTGAGCGCTGCTTGAATATTTATTTTGAATTCTGCGAACAGCTTAATTGGCAGCGGGCATACTTTGAAAAAAAATACGGTTTTGTGCCTAAATTCAAAGCCGCAATACATGGCGGACAAGTGGTCGCAGCAGTCGTCGGCGTGCATAAACAAGAAATCAGCTATTTCAGCGATGTGGTCAACACCTTAGCTAGGCTGCAAGATCAATGTAACCCACTAGGACAGCGCATACTGTTGTCAGGCGATGTGGCTTGCAAGCTTAAGAATAAGTACAAAAAATACCAAATCACCCCCTTAGGCCCAATTCAACTCAAGGGTAAACAATACCCCATCGACGTTTTTGCCGCCGCGCTAAGCGCTAAAGATTAGCTCCCAAAATTAAGAAAGATTAAGCCCCCCCTCCAATTCGCTACAGTGTTATCGTTTAGTTTTAAAATCGGCCTATTTCGGTAAGTGCAGGATGATTAAGTGTTGACACGATTTGGCTCCATTGTGCGTTTGGAATTCAGGGATAAATATAGAGATAAATATAGAGATAAATAGCAAGGTGATCTTAACCTCCCGAGTGACGCCGCCTCTCACTGTAAAAAGTTTAACGGTAAAAAGGGTCCCTGTGGGCTCGGGCGCAGCATGCCTGCTGCCTCATTCAAGAGATAGACTCGAACCATTTAGTCCAACACCCTCTCATTAGCATCAGAGTTGCCATTTAGATAAAAAATCAGCATGTTTGTATATATGCATGATGATTAAGTGCTGGCACTTTTGCCCAAATATGAGTTTCGCAGTTCAAAAGCTAAATAGGGTGAATAAAGCTCTGGCTATAGAAAAGCTAATGTGAAAGGGTTTTGCATAGTCTAGAAGTTATGCTTGCCCCATTTTTTGGAGCTTTTGGGGCTACCGTCATTTAAGCAAGATGATGTACTCTGCTATTAAATATCTTTAAATGAGCTATTTCTATATGTCTAAAAATACGACGCAACAAATCATTGATAATCTAAATGATGATAGCTTTCCGTCTATACTGCTTTTAAGTGGCAAGTGGGGGTGTGGTAAAACACATCTCGCGAAGAATAAAGTAGTGCCTGAGTTGATGAATAAATATGACCAAGCTCATTATATCTCTTTATACGGGGTGTCTAGTTTAGATGACTTTAGAGATAAGTTGGTGTCATTAAGTTACTTCAATAGCAAACACTCCATTAACAACTCTTCAATGATTAAAAATGTTATTGGCAATGTAGCAAAAGGATTCGGAGATAAAGGCGCTACACTAGCACTTGCAAATTCTCTTGCTCAGCCAATTAAGCATAAACTGCTCTCTAAGATAAGTAATAGTGCTTTCGTCATCGATGACTTGGAGCGAGTCTCAAGTAAAACACTCGCTTCAGAGGTACTGGGTGAATGTTTAAATCTGGTCGAAAATAATATCAATGTTGCCATGCTAGTTTTAACTAATGAGGAGCATATTGAAGACAAGTCTATTCTCGAAAAAACCTTCAACAATAAGGTTATACTAACCTCTTCACCAGACGAAATTGTTGATGTTATTAGAGAAAAATATGGCAGGCATTTGGATGATGCAATTTCAGCTTCAGCTAAAGAAGTTATTTCTAGACTAAAAATATCTAATTATCGAATCGTACTTCGAGCCATGCAGCGATTTGTGCCTATTAAAGCTCAGATAGAAATACTTCATGACGTTGATAAAAAAGTTGCACTTTCAAATGTTATAAAGCAAGTGTTTGCAATCACTTATGCTCATTATGAGTATGGAGCTAGTTTTGACGAGATTTGTCAGGAGTCAACAAGGCATTCATCTGACAGGGACAAAGTGTTTGATTCAGAAGATACACCTAAAAATGCAGTAGAGAGTCCAGAGGAGAGGTTGGCTTGTTTACGTTTGAAAAACATTCGTCACTGTATTTCAGCTTCTACAGACGATGTTACACCAGCCTTGATCAGTTATTGCCTTAATATAACTCCGATGCCAGTAGAGCTAGCCAAAGATTTTAACCTCCCAATACAAGGTAAACTCCTTGATAGAATCAAATCTTTTAATTTTTATGACCTAATTGATGAGCAATTTGATGCAGCTGTGGAGGAAACGAAAAATTTCCTGTTTGACAGCACAGTAGAACCTAAGCACTTTTACGATTGGTTTAGAGTACTTAATGCTTACTTTTTTCTTGTTGAAAATGAGTACATACAAGGAAATGTTAACGATGAGTATAAAAGAGCTAAAGATATGCTTGATGACCCAAAAGCTCTTAAGCCAGAATCCCCGCTTCACTATCACTCTGTGTTTTTTCAGGATATGCACCCCAAAGTAGACGCACTTTATCGTCTTGCTAAGCCCTCAAATGATAGGTTATTTATTGATATTAAGCAGAGCGAGCTTAAAAAACAATTTCTAGATTGCTGGTCTACAGCTAGTAGTGAAATTTCCCAGAATTATGATATGAAACCCTTTTTACACCTGTTTGATGCAAAAGAAGCCTGCCAAGCATTCGATCATTGGACGTTGAGAGACATTATAGAGTTCGGCCAGTTTATCGAAAGTAGATACACAATTAGTAATATTCATGAATACTTACAAGATGAGTTTGAGTTTGTCCGTCAACTTAAAGAACACCTCGCATCAAAAGTCGTTTCAATGCCAGCCTCCAGATTAAAAGGCTGCCTTAATTTGCTGATAAAAAATTTTTTGGATAAGGGGGTTAAGCTCATTGAAAAGGCAGAAAACTATAATCGAAATTGAAGTTTGATGGAATTAGACCAGAACAAAGTGGAGAATTTAACGGTGGCACCCATTGTTAAATTTTGAGTGTAGTCTTTTAAGTCAACTAGTTACATAAATGCTGAAAAGGCGAACCATGAGTGTTCGCGAGAAGACCGTCCATCCCATGGACGGGATGTTCGAGCATCCACGGATGGACTTGCTGCGTGTCGTAGAGCGAATGCCATGGCGAGCCTGTATACAGAAATTTCAGTGACAGGTTTCAAGCCTTCAGCAACTGATTTTTTCAGGCAAGTTCAGCGCTAAGTCCGACTCATTTCTACCCAAACTTGTGAAATATCCTAATAACACCCAATACCACTACGGCCGCGTGAGCAGTTTCTCTAGCATTAAGCCTAAGGTTCTAAAGGTGGTTAATCTGCTGCTGGTTTGGCGCCACACTAAGCCGATGTCGCGATAGGGCGCTTCGCCAGGGGGCGTCATGACGGTCAATTCGGTATCTTTTAATATTCCTGCGTCTATAGCCATCTGCGGCAAGAAAGTAGTGCCTAACTTGCTGTTCACCATCTGCACTAAGGTATGCAAGCTGGTGGCGGCGAAGGGGTTTATCTTAGTTGTGTCGGCCAACTGGCAGGCGCTGATAGCATGGCCGGTAATGCAATGCTCATTTTGCAGCAAAAAAATACTCTCATCGGGTAAGGTTTTATAATCAACGGGCAAGGGAATAACACTAGATAAACTCTCATGAGCTACCATTTTAAAAGGGTCGACACCGACCTTCATGCTGTGAAAACCACTGACATCGGCAGGCAAGGCTAAAATCAATAAATCTAGCTCTCCTTTTGCAAGGGCATCGAGCAAACGCTCTGTGGTGTCCTCTTTTAATAGCAAGGTCAACTTAGGGTATAAACTTTGGCAGCCCTTCACGACCGGGCTTAACAGGAATGGCGCTATGGTGGGAATGCAACCTAGGCGGATTTCTCCGGTCATCGGCTCACCTTGGTTTTTGACCAGCTCGACTAAATCATCCACATCGGTCAGAATCGCCCTCGCCCGCTCGACAACTTCTTCACCTATGGCAGTAAACATAAACGACTTATGATCCCGCTCAATCAACTGATAACCCAACTGCTCTTCAAGATTTTGAATACCGCTAGATAGCGTGGATTGACTGACAAAGCAGACTTTAGCGGCACGATTAAAATGCTGCTCTTGATGAAGGTTCACCAAATAATATAAATTCTTTAGGCTGGGAAGGCTTTTCATAGTCGTTTCAGGTCTTCGATTGATGTCTAATAAACTAATTCATATAATGAATTAACAATTGGCAGATAGCAAGTTCCTAGACCGGTAGCTCAGGCAATAAAAAAACGCCCTCATAGCATCACCAATGAGGGCGTTAACAACTTTTTTATACAGCCGACTTAATGGGGTATCACCTTAAAATTCAAAAGGTTACAAAAAATACATTTGAATTACCAAGTGTGTTTAAATTAAGTTCTGCGATGTTCCCTGAAATTACACTTTAGCTTCAAGGAATGATTTAAGCTGTTGTAGATCTGCACTGGCATGCTCGACAATTGCCGAAAGCCACGTCTTGTGACCTGCATCCCAACCAGCTTCTTCGCCGTGCTGTAATAGCTGGGCAAATTGCTGAATACGTTTTAATCCGACCGAACCTGCAGCACCTTTAAATTTGTGCGCTTCGGCACACAAGGTGTCTTTGTCGTTCGCCTCACCTGCTTTCACTAGACTGCCTACATATTCAGGCATCAACTGCTCAAACAAGACCACGCTTTTAAGTAACGTCGCCGCACCAATTGCACTACAGTATTGATCAAGGGTATTTAGATCCAATATTGTTTCTAATTGCGCCGTCATTTGTGCACCTCTAATGATTCAGGATAAAATAAAATTAGCAACATAATACCCAGTAAACTCGGCTATGCAACTCTTGAAATCCCTTGAAGCCAAATTAAATCGAAAAACAACATTCGAGCAACAATTCACTTTCACCAGCTTTACTTGAGCTCATAAAACCAGCAACCCTGGATACATTTCATACCAATCTTCTTTCACAACAAACAAAGCCATCGTCGTTAAAAATGAAACTGAAGTTTATGACGATTGGCTTCATAGCAACAAAAACCAAAGTGAATACTTAGTCACTAATAATGGGTAATGAAATATTGACTCAACTAAATGAATTTTACGTGTACAAATAATAGAGTTCAAACTCAAAAATGTTAAGCTAAAGTTAACCGAGTCATTGGTTGAAATTTGAAATTCTTTTTATTCATAAGCTTATAGCGCCACTTAATCAGCTTACGTTAACGTAAAGATTGTAAGTTTTTAAACAAAATGATACCTAAATCACATATCCCCCCTGATTTTATGGTTTGACCTTTATTCATTCTCAGGCTAATTTGGTTGATTCGGATGCATATCTATGGGATATCCCTCACACATATCTACCGAGCCGTAACCAGTAAAGATCAGGGAGCCCCGTATGAGTTTGTATCACCCCAGTTTTGAGCGAGATAATTGTGGCTTTGGGCTTATAGCGCAAATGGATGGTGAAGCCAGCCACAGAATAGTACGTACAGCGATCCACGGCCTAGACAGGATGAAGCACCGTGGTGGTATTGCCTCCGATGGCCGTACCGGAGACGGTTGTGGTCTATTGATGCAGATGCCCAGTGCCTTTTTTGAAGCCATAGCTGCAGAGAATGATTGGCACCTTAGCCGTAAATTTGCGGTTGGCATGCTGTTTTTAAGCCAAGATGAAACCCTTGCAGAACACGCTAAGCAAATATTAGAAAAAGAATTACAGCGTGAAACCTTAAGCGTTGCAGGCTGGCGTAAAGTCCCTATTGACCCTTCTGTCTTGGGTGAGATTGGCCGCAACAGCTTGCCGCAAATTTACCAAGTGTTGATCAACTCGCCTGCCGGTTGGCGTGAAAAAGACTTAGAGCGCCGCCTTTATATGGCACGCCGCCGTTTAGAGCAGCAAATTGTTAATGATGATGATTTCTATGTCGCCAGCCTTTCTGGCCAAGTCATCGTTTACAAAGGCCTGATGATGCCGGCTGATCTGCCATCGTTTTATACCGACTTGGCTGACATTCGCCTTAAAAGCGCCATTTGCTTGTTCCACCAGCGTTTTTCAACCAACACCTCACCTAAGTGGCCCTTAGCCCAGCCGTTTCGCTTCTTAGCTCACAATGGTGAAATCAATACCATCACAGGTAACCGTCAGTGGGCCCGCGCCCGCGCCTATAAATTTAACTCGCCTTTGCTGCCTGACTTACAACAAGCGGCGCCTTTTGTTAATGAAACAGGCTCAGATTCATCATCACTGGATAACATGCTAGAAATGTTATTAAGTGGCGGCATGGATTTGTACCGCGCCATGCGCCTGCTTATTCCACCAGCATGGCAGTCCAATCCTGAGATGGACGATGAGCTAAAAGCCTTCTACGACTTTAACTCTATGCACATGGAGCCTTGGGATGGCCCTGCGGGCATAGTGATGACCAACGGCCGCCATGCCGCCTGCGCCGTGGACAGAAACGGCCTGCGCCCATCGCGCTATGTGATAACCAAGGACCGCATCTTGACCTTGGCCTCAGAAGTGGGCATTTGGGATTACGCCGCCGATGAAGTCATCGAAAAAGGTCGCGTCGGTCCGGGTGAATTGTTAGTGCTAGACACCTTAAATGGCCGTCTGTACCAGTCATTTGAAATCGATGATGACTTAAAGCGCCGCCACCCCTACAAAGAGTGGATGGCCAAAAACAGCCAAACCTTGATCCCCGCCGAAAACGTGGACACCAACAAAAAAGGCAACAGTGATTTTTCTGCCAAAACCTTGCTTAAATACCAACAGCAATTTGGCTTCACTCGCGAAGAGTTAGAACAAGTGATTTGGGTGCTGGCAAGCCAAGGCGAAGAAGCCATTGGCTCCATGGGTGATGATACCCCTATGGCGGTATTGTCGAAAAAATCACGCTCTCTGTACGATTATTTCAGGCAAAAATTTGCTCAAGTGACCAATCCACCGATTGATCCGCTGCGGGAAAAACATGTCATGTCACTGGCCACTTGTGTTGGCCGTGAGCAAAACCTGTTTAACGAAACCACAGGCAATGCCTATCGAGTGATGTTTAACTCACCGATTTTATTATTCAGTGATATCGATCAGTTATGGCATTTAGACAGCAAAAACTACCGCGCCGATAGAGTTGATCTTAACTACGGCCAAGAGATCGGTCTAGAGCAAGCCATCCGCACCATAGTGGATCAAGCCGAGCGCTTGGCGCGCAGCGGCACCACCTTATTGGTGCTGTCAGACAGAGCCATAGGTGAGAAAACCCTTACCATACCGGCAGCCATGGCCGTGGGTGCAATACAGCAACGGCTTGTAGATCAAAGCCTTCGCTGCGATACCAACATCATAGTTGAAACCGCATCAGCAAGAGACCCTCACCACTTTGCTGTGCTGTTAGGTTTTGGCGCGACTGCGATTTACCCCTACTTGGTGTATGAATCAATATCAGCCCTTGCTAGTACCCGTGGCGTCACCGACACGGATATTTTGATGCTTAACTACCGTTATGGCATCGAAAAAGGCTTGCGTAAAATCATGTCTAAAATGGGCATTAGCACTGTGGGCTCCTACCGCTGTAGCCAACAATTTGAGGCCATCGGCCTTGCAAGTGATGTAATTAAGCTGTGCTTTAATGGAGTGATAAGCCGTATTGAAGGGGTCAGTTTTGAGGGCATTGAAGCCGACCAACGCTTATTGCATACCAGTGCGAATCGGCCGCACTTGCCGCTGCCCCAAGGTGGGTTGTTAAAGTACGTCGAAGGCGGCGAGTACCACAGCTTTAATCCAGATGTGGTCAATACACTGCAAGCCTCCCTTAAAGATAAAGATTACGCCAAGTACAAAAGCTTCGCTAAATTGGTCGATAACCGCCCCGTCGCGACCTTAAGAGACTTAATTGGCATCACGACCCAGCAAAACGCCATCGATATCAACAAAGTGGAAGCTGCCGATAAACTCTACTCACGCTTTGACAGCGCCGCCATGAGTATTGGCGCCCTTAGCCCAGAAGCTCACGAAGCCTTAGCGGTTGCGATGAACCGTTTAGGCGGCCGCTCAAATTCTGGTGAAGGCGGTGAGGATGCCAAGCGTTTCAACAGCGAGCGCAACTCCGCCATTAAGCAAGTGGCCTCCGGCCGCTTTGGGGTTACGGCTAATTATTTAGTCAATGCCGAAGTACTGCAAATTAAAGTCGCCCAGGGGGCTAAACCCGGCGAAGGCGGGCAACTGCCTGGGCACAAAGTCAGTGTTGAGATTGCCGCTCTGCGTCATGCACGCCCTGGCGTCACTTTAATCTCACCGCCGCCGCATCACGATATTTATTCTATCGAAGATTTAGCCCAGCTGATTTTCGATTTAAAACAAATAAACCCTAAAGCACTGATTTCAGTTAAATTAGTGTCAGAACCTGGTGTCGGCACTATCGCCACCGGTGTAGCTAAAGCCTACGCGGATATGATAACTATCTCGGGCTATGATGGCGGTACTGGGGCAAGCCCTATCACCTCGGTTAAGTATGCAGGCTCTCCTTGGGAGCTTGGCCTTGCTGAGGTGCATCAATCCTTAGTCACCAATGGCCTTAGGCATAAAATTCGCCTACAAGTCGACGGCGGCCTAAAAACCGGCACAGATGTTATCAAGGCTGCGCTGCTTGGGGCCGAGAGCTTCGGTTTTGGCACTGTGCCCATGATAGCGCTCGGGTGTAAGTACCTGCGTATTTGTCATCTGAACAACTGTGCCACCGGCGTTGCCACCCAAGACAAAAACCTGCGCGATAAGCATTATCACGGCTTACCAGAGCGAGTGATGACCTATTTTGAGTTTGTGGCACAAGAAGTCCGTGAGTGGATGTCTGTGCTTGGGGTGAGTCAATTTGACGAGCTAGTGGGCCGCAGCGATTGGCTAGTAGCGCTTGAAGGTCAAACCGATAAACAGCGCGGCCTTGATCTTAGCCCTATTCTGTTCAAGCCTAAATTGCCCACCAGTACGGCGCTCACCTGGCAAGAACTCAATCCGCCAGAAGATAAAGGTAAGCTGAACCAAACCTTGCTGGGACAATGCCGCCAAGCCGTGGATGAGTCTAGCGCCTTTAGCGGTCAGTACAGCATAAACAATACCGACCGCTCAGTGGGCGCAGCATTATCTGGTCATATTGCCAAAATGCACGGTGCCAAAGGGGCGCTGGCGCCCATAGCTCTGAACTTTACTGGCAGTGCGGGCCAAAGTTTTGGGGTATGGAATAGCCCGGGGCTTGATTTAAGCCTGTGCGGTGATGCCAACGATTATGTCGGTAAAGGCATGTCTGGCGGCAAGATTGTCATTCACCCACCACTTGGCAGCCCATTTCAAAGTGAGCGCAGCGCCATTATTGGTAACACTTGCCTCTATGGTGCCACTGGCGGCAAACTTTATGCTGCAGGCCAAGCGGGCGAGCGTTTTGCGGTGCGAAACTCAGGCGCCATTGCCGTGGTGGAAGGGGTGGGTGATAACGGCTGTGAATACATGACAGGCGGCATAGTGTTAGTGCTAGGTAAAACTGGGGTTAACTTTGGCGCAGGTATGACGGGCGGCTTTGCCTATGTGTTCGACCAATTTGGCCGCTTTAATCGCCGCGTCAACACAGAATTAGTGGATACCCACAAGCTCGACTCGCCCATTATGCAGCAACACCTGAAACGCTTAATCGAGAGCCATGTCAGCGAAACTGGCAGTGAGCACGCCAAAATGATTTTAAGCGATTTCAATAACTGGTTAGATTGCTTTGTGCTTATCAAGCCCAAGAATATTGCCGTGAACGACTTGCTCAACATAGAGCAAAAAAGTCCCGAACTTGCCGTGAAAGTGGGGTAATAGCATGAGTAATGATTTTCAATTTATCCAAGTGGGTCGCCACGACCCTAAAAAGCATGATACGCCACTGCGTAAAACCCAGTTTATTGAGATTTACCAAGAGTTTTCAGCCCCAGAGGTAAAAGCACAAGCGGATCGCTGCCTCGATTGCGGCAATCCTTATTGTGAGTGGAAATGCCCGCTGCACAATTACATTCCTAACTGGCTCAAGCTTGCCGAGGAAGGCCGGGTAATGGAAGCGGCCACCTTGATGCACGAAACCAATACCTTGCCAGAAATTTGTGGCCGAGTTTGTCCTCAAGACAGATTGTGTGAAGGTGCTTGTACTCTGAATGATGAATTTGGCGCCGTCACCATAGGCAATATCGAAAAATACATCACAGATGCCGCTCTCGCCCAAGGTTGGCGCCCAGACTTAAGCCATGCTCCGAAGGGCAGGACTGAGCGAGTGGCGATTATCGGTGCGGGGCCTGCAGGCCTTGGCTGCGCCGATGTCTTAGCCCGCAATGGCGTCAAAGCTGTGGTTTATGACAAGTACCCACAAATTGGCGGCTTGCTCACTTACGGTATTCCCTCCTTTAAGCTGGATAAATCCGTACTGGCCACCCGCCGCACTGTGCTTGAAGGCATGGGCATCGAATTTAAGCTTAATACCACGGTCGGCAAAGACGTAAGCTTTCAAAGCCTGCTTGATGAATACGATGCAGTTTTTCTTGGTATGGGCACTTACACTGCCATGAAAGCAAGGCTTGCCAATGAAGATGCCAAAGGCGTTATTCAAGCCCTGCCCTACCTTATCGGCAACACTCATCAGCTGATGGGCAGCCAATGCGCCGATACGCCTTACATAGATCTTGCGGGCAAGAATGTGGTGGTGCTGGGCGGTGGTGATACCGCCATGGATTGCGTGCGCACCGCAGTGCGGCAAGGGGCGGCAAAGGTCAGCTGCGTCTACCGCCGCGATGAAGCCAATATGCCAGGTTCTCGCCGTGAAGTGCAAAACGCCAAAGAGGAAGGAGTTGAATTCTTATTTAACCAACAGCCTGTGGCGATCCACACTAAGAACGCTGTGGTTGTGGGCATTGAATGCGTTGAAACCCAAATGGGCGCTACTGACACCAGTGGTCGCCAAAGCGCCGAGATTATTCCTGGCAGTGAGAAAATCCTTAAAGCCGATGCCATTATTATCGCCTTTGGTTTTCAAGCAAGCCCTGCTCCTTGGTTTAAGGATTTTGGCATAGACACCAACGAATGGGGTCTAGTCAAAGCCTGCAAACAAGATGATATTGCCTTTCAAACCACTAACCCTAAAGTGTTTGCCGGCGGCGATATGGTGCGGGGCTCTGATCTTGTAGTGACCGCCATTGCCGAAGGCCGCGACGCTGCACTTGGGATATTGACTTACCTTGGCGAGCAAGCAGCGCTGCAAAAGGATGAAGTGCAAATAGCCGCTTGTAGCTAACACTCTGGTTAGCTCGCGAACTAAAGTAACAGCCAGACTCAAGGTCAACTTGGTCTGGCTTTTTTTTTCGATGCTGAAAACTTAATTAGGCATCAGAGCTGACTCGCTATATACTCCGCGCCGGTCAAAATCTCAGCTATTTTTTTATTAGGTCGTTATGTCATTAGTCGCCACACCTTTAGATGCTTTCTCTCTCGATGCCTTAGCACTAGATGCCACGGCTTTAGCCGTGCCTGCCAATGATCCAGATCTCACGGTTTCTCATGTCAACGCGCTCTACACTGACCTGTCTTGTTACTACGACTTGATGTGCGCCGATATCGATTACCAAGCCCAAAGCGCCTATGTAAAACGCCTGCATCAGATCTTTGGTAATGGCAATAACCAATATTTGGACTTAGCCTGCGGCACGGGTCCCCATGTGCGTCATTTCATCGATTTGGGCTACCAATGCAGTGGCTTAGACATCAACCAGCCAATGCTAGACATTGCTCAGAGTCGCTGCCCCGAGGCGCACTTTAGCCAAGGTGACATGAGTGAATTCAGCCTAGCAACCCCAGTGGATTTAATCAGCTGTTTTTTGTATTCGATTCATTACAATGATGGCATAGCTAAGCTCAACACTTGCCTTGCCAGTATTCACGCGGCATTGGCGGTTGGCGGTATGTTTTGCTTTAACAGTGTCGATAAAGACAGCATAGACAACCGTTTGCAGGTGAGTCATAGCCTAGTGAAGGATAACCAATATTTTGAGTTTCAATCTGGTTGGTATTACAGCGGTGAAGGTGACAAGCAAGCGCTTAACTTGAGCATAGATAAGCGTGATGGCAGCCATACTCAATCTTGGCAAGACCAACACCCCATGGTGGCAGTAAACTTTACGCGTATGCAGCAACTGTTGGCACCCTATTTTGAAGTGCACATTTTTGAGCATGACTATGACAAATTAGTCCCTTGGAATGGCCACTCTGGCAATGCCATTTTCGCCTGCATTAAAAAGCCGCGCTAACCCTGCTAGATATTTGAATGCACAGCGCTCAGCACTGTGCATCCAAGCTTGATTACACAACTTCAATACATCCTAACAATCAACTCTTATTTTTTTTACCGGCTTTGCCTGCCTCAAGAATAGGCAGTCCAGCTTCTGTTGGAATATAAATACGCTCGCCATTGCCTTCTTGGAGCCCCTTTATCCAGATATATCTAAGGTAGGCTTCATTATCTTTAAGTGACTCACCAATGATTTTGTTTGCTTCAGCTGCCGCTTTGGCGCGCTCAATATCAGCAACACCTTCAGCCTTAGCTTGTACTATCTTTGCTCTACCTTCAGCTTCTGCAAGAGTGACTCTGGCTTTGGCTTGCATCAACGCCGCTTGCTCTCTCGCTTTGGCTTCTTCGATAAGAATTTGCTTTGACCATTGGGCTTCTTTCAGTGAAGCCTGGCCGTTAAGTTCCATCTTGTAGACGTTGTACTGGGGCCAAGCCCAAAAAGCAAAAATGATTGAAGCAAACCCAAAAAGAATTAAAAAAACTAACGTACCCAATGCGATCGCCTGCTTATTTTGATACATCTATATACTCCACTTTAAGTACAACCATTTAGGATACTGATTTCTACTGCATGTTCACCTCAATACTTGAGATCAAGCAAGGATGCCCATTGAAAGCATTATTAACAAACTGATTTATATACTTTATCACTATAATCACTGATTCAGAGGCGAGCAACGCTTTTAGCTTAAAAAATGGAGAAACCCATGATTGATAAAATTAAAACAGCAAAAAGGGCAAACGCTATTGCTAGCGCTTGCCCTTTATTTAATCTAAATTTTCTTAGATGAGCTTTACAGTATTTGGATAACCTCTTTCGTTGCTAAGCGTGATTTTGGCAACTTGGCATTATAATCTTCATCGCTGTGGTGATAACCGATAACTAATGCAACCGCACATTCATAACCACCTAATTCTTCAGCAAAAATATCAGAAATCATTTCACTGTCAACGCCTTCCATCGGGGTTGAATCTATGCCTAAACGGGCAACTGTGTGCATGGTATTGCCCAAGGCTAAGTATACCTGTGAGCGAGTCCAATTGGCGTTGTTACCTTGCTCATCAGTATTTAAATCTACAAATGCAAAACCACCGAAAGCATTTTCGCGATCTTCAGGCTTAGTGCGACGATCTTCTATGCCCTTATCTATCACTTTAGCGTAATCTTCGCGGCTATATTTAGGGTTATGGGCAAATAGGATCACATGAGAGCAGGCTTTAATGTGTGGCTGGTTAAACTGAAACTTGTTAGCAAAAGTGTCATGCATGCGCTGCTTAGCGGCATCACTTTCAATAACAATAAACTTCCACGGTTGTGAGTTAATCGATGACGCAGACAAGCGCATGGCTTCACAGATCACAGCCAGATCTTCTTGGGATACACGCTGACTTGGATCGTATTTTTTGGTGGTATAACGCTTTTCTAAATCAGCAATAATTGGGTGGGTCATGTGAAGCTCCATTTAGCTAGGTTAATATAATTCAAGGCTATTCGATTCAAGGTAAAGCAAGGCTATCGGGTCAATTTTAGCCCGAGATTAGCCAACTAAGGTCATTTCATTTAAGGTGAACACATCAACAGCGCCATCGGTCGCTGCCATATAATCTTTCAAATGTTGATTGCCCATATGGACCTGCCATAATTCACGGGTTTGCCAGTTTTCATAAAACATAAAATGCGCTGGGTTGGCATTATCTTGATGTAAGTCGTAGTTAACACAACCCGTTTCTTTACGAGTCGTTTCGATAAGCTTAACGAGTTCAGCTTTAACTAATTCGACTTTATTGGCTTTGGCGATAATGTTGGCAACTATGGTTAACTGAGTCATGCTATCTTTCCTCTGAATGTGAACTTAATCACTTGGCATTCGATAGCGAAATAATAGCCCTATGACACTCAAGTTTACACAGGGTAATAGCAGAAACATTGTCAAAATATATTTGATAATGAACCAGCAACTTTTATCATGAGGCTAAGGCATGTGCTCAAACGGGGAGCTTTGTGCTCATTGACCGCGGTCGTTATTACCTGCGAAGTGATGCAGCCCTCAAGATCTGCGCTCAATTAACTGGATTTTGGCCCTATTTGGCATATTTAAGCATCATCCTACGCCCCATTAGGGACGGGCTTTATCGTCTCATTGATCGCTACATCTATCGCCTATTTGGCAAACGGCCATTATGCTTACTGCCAACGCCAGCTACCAGGCAACGGTGACTGCCCTAAAGTCATTAAACTCATCGAATTGCATTCTGTCAGCATAAGATAAGTTGGACTTTGCAGCTGCATCATTCAATCTCTGCCCCACAATGATTGATATACCATAGGTAAAAAAGTAAAATGACAACGATTATCATTTGCGGCATTCTGTCTTGCAGGATCACCTCTTCTTTACACTATTAAGGTTATACCTTGAATACTTTCTTGCATTTTTTAAGTTCACTTTTAAACACTGCATCGACATCTGTCTCTACGAAACTGATGTTACTCAGCCTTAGCACACTATTTTCAGCAAACCTATTGGCTCAAGGGCCATTGCCTGCAAACCAAGAAGTACTTAAGCAGACACGGCAAATACTGCAATTAGCTGAATATATTGGTGTTGATTATGCTGAAGCCATCACTCAGGGGCAGGTAACTAATGCCGATGAATTTGCTGAGATGCAGCAATTTTCCAGCATCATAATTGAAAAAATCAAACTACTCTCCAATGGTGAGCCCGATTCGATCATGGCCGATGCATTGCAATTACAGCAAGCCATTGAGCAAAAATCCTCCCTTGAAGTGATCCAAAAACTTAGCCAAAAAATTCGCAAACAAGTATTAAGCCAATCCCCTGCGTTAGTGTTACCCACACGCTTGTTGGCGACAAATAATGTTAAGCAGCTGTTTATCGAAAATTGCTCGAGCTGTCATGGGACTCTAGGCCAAGGCGATGGGCCACTGGCCAAATCAATGTCACCGGAACCGACCAACTTTACCGATAAAGAACGGGCATTAAACCGCTCGTTATTGGGTTTATATGATGCCATATCCGATGGTTTAGACGGCAGTGCCATGCGGGCGTTCAGTGAATTAAATGATCAGCAGCGTTGGTCATTAGCTTTCTATGTGGGCAGCTTAGCTTTTGAATCAACAGCGGAACCTATAGTAGCCACAGCGGCTCACACCAAGAAAGATAACAGCATTGAATTACAACAATGGGTCAATAGCAACCCTACTCAGTTGATGCAGCATAATGCCCAGATTGATGACGCTCAGTTAACCTTACTGCGCTCACAACCGCATTTATTGTTTCAAGCTGCATTGTCGCCGATTTCAACGACCCGCATAAACTTGCAGGCTGCAGTTAAGGCATACCAAAACGACCAATTAACACAAGCACAAACCTTGGCCGTCAGTGCCTATTTAGATGGCTTTGAATTAATCGAAAACAATCTAGATGCCCACGACAGTGGACTGCGTAAATCAATTGAAGGGCAGCTGCTTAATTTTAGAAACCTGCTAAAAACCACGGGACAAGACACGCTAGTCAATCAAGAGCTTGCCAGCATACTCACCCAACTAGACCAAGCCGATACGGTATTAACTGGGCAGTCGTTATCAAATAACGCCATGTTTTCAGCGGCGCTCATTATTCTGTTACGGGAAGGATTAGAAGCCTTGCTGGTTATCATCGCCCTGATGACAGTATTAATTAAGACAGAGCGCCATGATGCGATTAAATTTGTCCATTTTGGCTGGATATCTGCTCTCATTGCTGGCGTATTGACTTGGTGGGCGGCAGATAATCTGATCAGCATCAGCGGCGCCTCAAGGGAATTAATGGAAGGCGGCGCGGCATTACTGGCGGCTTTAGTATTGTTCTATGTTGGCTATTGGATGCACAGCAAAACCCAAGGTTCAAAATGGCAGAGTTACATAAAAAATAATGTCGACCGTCATTTAAATGCTGGCACCTTATGGGGCCTGACTGGGCTTGCATTTATCTCAGTTTACCGTGAAGTCTTTGAAACTATTTTGTTCTATCAGTCATTGCTAACTCAAGCCATTGGCTCGGCCAGCAGCAATGAGCAAATCAGTTATTTGGTTTACGGTTTGCTAGTAGGTATGGCTATTTTAGCCGTGATTGCTTGGCTCATGATGCGCTACTCGGTTAAATTGCCTTTAGCACGTTTTTTTGCCGTGAGCGCTTACTTTATGCTATTTCTGGCATTCATTCTGGCGGGCAAAGGTATTTCCGCCTTGCAAGAAGCTGCAATCATCAATCTAACCCCTTTCCCTATCGATGTGTCAGTAAGCTGGCTTGGCATTGCCTCAACATGGCAGGGCTTAAGCATACAAATGCTGATAGTGGTGTTATTTAGCGTTATGGTTATGCGTAATCGTTACGCCAAATAATCCATAGCGCCCAATAAAAAGGCCGGCTAAATATAATAGTTAGCCGGCCTTTTATATGAAAAAATCGCTTAACAAGTTACTTCACAGTAAACTTGGTATCTGCATCTCTTAACATGTATAAGGCAAAGCACGCGGCCCACATTGGCCATGCGGCAAAGAATAGCAAGTTGTTGAATGCATCGAAATACTGATTAAACGCCGATAACGTTGACCCACCATGCATTAGAAAGATAACCCCATAAGTGATGCGTTTTTTAATCCCAAGCACAAAGGCAAACACCAATAACAATTGCAAGCTACCCATAATGTATGCTGCGACTTCACTCACACCACCAATGCCATAGAATTTCTCGAAAATTTTCATGCTGTGACCAGGATTCACAAACTTATCCAAGGTCCACACTAGCATCACCAAAAACACCCCTAAACGTAAAGAAAGTAACGACCATTGCAGTTTACGTTGGATATCACCACTCAGTGCTGTTTGCATCATAATTCCTTAAAAGTATAAAAATAAAAGTTAAATCTGCTGACCTTCTCAATTAGGCTACACTGATTTTTTACTGAAAATTTCATCAGCCGCCAATTGACCGAGTAAATTCATGCCCTGTTGCAGGCTCTCTTATGCCATTAAGTTATAAACGAACACAAATAGGCATAACTTCATTGAAATAACCCACAGAGTCACAGGGTCTGTTTCACTATCGCCTTATTGCAGAAGACACTATGCCTATTTATTACGCTCCCAATCGCTCCGTTACTGCGCTAGCCATTAGCTTAGCCCTGTATTCATCCTTAACTTTAGCAGCTGATGACACCTCATCTATCGAAGTCATTCAAGTGTCGGGCAAAGCGATTAATGATAAAGGCATGTCACCTAAAAACACTAAGGTCAACGGCCCCTTTGGTGATGGTATTGAACTCAAAGACATTGCCCGCTCAGTCACGCCTATCACCAGTGAAATGATTGAACAGCTTAATATCACTGACTTATCTGACATTCAAAAAGTCAGTCCAAACAGTTATTCCGCCAGCGGCTTTGGCGCATCAAGCCTGCCGACGATTCGAGGTCAATTAGGCGAACTATACCAAGACGGTGTGCGTCGCCAAGCCGGCAACAATGGCTTTGGTGTGCCTATGTCGTTTAACGCTGTCGAGCAAATTGATGTGGTAAAGGGTGCGCCGCCAGTGCTACTGGGCACCAGCCAACGTAATGGCGGTTTTGTTAACTTGCATTCCAAAGTCGCGCCAACTGACGAGCAATTCACTCAGCTCACCTTATCGGGCGGCAGTTGGGATCATTACCGTGCTCAACTCGATGTCGGCAGTGACATAGCTGCTAGCCAAAGCGGCATACGCTTAAGTGCAGAACATATCGATAATGGCAGTTTTTATGATTACTCAGGCTTTAAAAGCGACAGTATTTTTGTCGCATTTCGCTTATTGCCAGACGATGCCAGCAGCTGGGACATTAATGTTGAATATTATGATGTTGAATTTACCGACAACGCAGGCATTAACCGCCCGACCCAAGCATTAATCGATGACGGTTTATACGTGACTGGCCAAGGCGTTCAGCCAAATGGCAGCACGATTGCCGGCGCCAATGCCATAGTGTCGCCAACGGGGTTAGTTGAGATAGATCGCAGCCAAGTACTCACAGATCCAGACAACATCAATAACGCGCAAACCTTTTTACTGCACAGCACCTATGTGCGCGAGCTAAGCGATAAAGCCACCTTTAAAAACATTAGCTATTACCAGCATTTAGAACGTGAAGAAATCGCTCAAAACAGTTTTGTGGAAATTATTGATGGTGCAGATACCGCGCAAAATCGCATTGAGCTTGCTTATCAGTGGAATGATAGCCAAAGCACCATTACTGCCGCCGATATTCGTTATAACAAGGTATTAGGTTATAGCCAATTTACTACCGAGGCAGACTTACCTATCGACTTATCCGGCCCCATTGAAAACCGCCGTATTCCGCTCACCACCCAGCAACAGGGCCGATTAGTTGAACTTCGACCAGGCGTGTTTGTGTCGCCCGGCGCCCAATACGATACCAACGGCGATGGCAGCGGCGACTTTTTATTGTCAGACACCACAGACTCAAGCAGTTGGCAAACAGGTTTAGCCATTCAACATAACAGCCAATGGACAGATAAGTTCGCCACCAGCCTAGGTTATCGAGCCGATTTTTATGATGTCAAAGCCCGGGATGCCCTTGCCCCCCAAGGACAAGTTGCAGCCAGCGATTCAATAAGTGAAATGCTTGAGTCTGGCCAAATCAGTTTGAGCTACCGCGTTACAGGTGATGTCACCACCTATGCGAGCGCCAGTTATAACGAGTCGACTTCAAACAGCATGGCTGGCGGCACCACGTTAGGTGCCAACAACCAAATTAGTCGCCAACACTTTGCTACCGAAAACACCTTAACCGAAGTAGGCATAAAATATTCGCCAGCGGGCAGTGCTTGGTATGTTGACGCTGCAGTGTTTGATCAAACACGTAGCCTACGTAATCGTGATGGCAGCAATACCGGCATTCGCACCAAGGGCTTTGAAGCCCAAGCTTTTTATGATGCTGATCCCTTTTGGTTAAGCGCGGGCTACAGCTACTTAGACGCTCGCTATGATGATTCAGCCAGTAGCCAAGATACGCTGCAAGTTAGCGACACCTTTGATAACTCACGTCCAGATATCATTGCAGGCACTAGTATTGGCGCACCAAATTTCGCTTCATTTGCCCCGTCGAACCGCCGTGTACAGGGCTTGCCTGAACAAACGTTCACATTAAATGGCGGATTTGCCATAACTGAGCAATGGCAAGCGGGTTTCTCCGGTCTATTCACCCAGAGTTACCCATTGGACTATTTGGCGACTGTGTCTATTCGCGATCAATACACGCTCAGCATTAACACTCGCTATGACTTTACCGAGCAAACAAGCTTAAGGCTGGGCATCAATAACGTCACAAACCAAAAGAACTGGCGCCCGGTGTTTGAAGGCGGTTATTTCGGATCAACCTTGGTTTTCCCTGAACTCCCCCTTAACGCCACCCTGACCTTACAGCATTCATTTTAAGGCGATAAATTATGTTTAAAAAAATTGTGTTATTACTGATTGCGGCAGTATTAGTGGGCTTGTTTTTCCACTTTGACTTGCATCAATTACTGACCTTAGCTGGCCTAAAAGGCTCGATGAATGACTTTAGTCAATTACGTGAAGCATCACCGTTATTAGTTATAGGCGGGTTCTTTTTATTGTATGTCGCGGTAACCGCCTTGTCCTTACCCGGCGCCGCTATTCTCACCATCGCATCGGGCGCCTTATTTGGCATAGTTGAAGGATTAATTATCGCTTCGTTTGCCTCGAGTATCGGCGCAACACTGGCATTTTTAGTGTCGCGTTATCTATTACGTGACTCCATTAAACAGCGTTTTCCAGAGCGCTTAGCCGCTATTGATGCAGGCATTGAAAAAGAAGGCGGCTTTTACTTATTTACCCTACGTTTGGTACCAATATTCCCGTTCTTTTTAATCAATATGCTGATGGGCGTAACCGCCTTTAAATCTTGGACCTTTTACTGGGTAAGCCAACTGGGTATGTTTTTAGGCACTTTTGTGTACGTCAATGCCGGTACTCAGCTGGCGCAAATTGACAGCTTATCGAACATTTTATCGTTTAACCTTATCCTGTCGTTTGCACTATTAGGTTTATTCCCGCTTATTGCAAAAGCCATTGTTAACATGATCAAAAAACATCGGGTGTACAGCAAGTGGACTAAGCCAGCTAAATTTGATCGCAACATGATAGTCATTGGCGCAGGTGCCGGTGGTCTTGTCACCAGCTATATTGCCGCCGCAGTAAAAGCCAAGGTCACCTTAATTGAGGCCGGCGAAATGGGCGGCGACTGCTTAAACTATGGCTGTGTGCCAAGTAAAGCCATCATTAAAAGTGCTAAAATAGCCCAGCAAATAAGAAACGCCCATCATTACGGCTTAGAAGACGGCACACCTGAATTTTCATTTAAAAAAGTCATGGCGCGCGTGCATCAAGTGGTGGCCGATATTGCTCCCCACGACAGTGTTGAGCGTTACACCAACTTAGGTGTCGACGTAGTCAAAGGCTATGCAAAATTAGTTGACCCATGGACAGTTGAAATTAGCCACCCAGACGGCAGTACCCGCCGCTTAACCGCCCGAAGTATTGTTATTGCCACAGGTGCTCGCCCGTTTGTGCCACCGTTACCAGGCATAGAAGACGTCGGTTATGTCACCAGTGATACCTTGTGGGATGAATTTGCCAAACTCGACACTGCGCCACAAAAATTAGTGGTACTAGGCGGCGGCCCAATTGGCTCAGAGCTGGCGCAAAGCTTTGCCCGTTTAGGATCGCAAGTGACTCAAGTTGAAATGGCTGAGCGCATCATGATCAAAGAAGATCTTGAAGTGTCTGAGTTTGCCACCCAAGCCTTGCAAAAAAGTGGCGTGAATATTTTAACCTCACACCAAGCGCTGCGCTGCGAACTGCGGGACGGTAAAAAATACCTTATCGTTAAGCATCAAGAGCAAGAGTTAGCGTTAGAGTACGACCAGCTATTATGCGCCGTCGGTCGAAGCGCCCGCTTAAGCGGTTACGGCTTAGAAGAGCTTGGCATTGAAACCAACCGTACGATCCAAACTAATGAATATTTAGAAACCTTATACCCAAATATCTATGCGGCAGGTGACATTGTTGGGCCTTATCAATTTACTCACGTAGCGGCACATCAAGGCTGGTACGCGGCAGTCAACGGCCTGTTTGGTCACTTGAAAAAGTTTAAAGTCGATTATCGCGTCATTCCATGGACCACCTTTATCGATCCAGAAGTGGCTCGTGTGGGTATCAATGAATATGAAGCCCAGCAGCAAGGGATTGATTATGAGGTCACTCGCTTTGATTTTGCCGAGCTTGATCGCGCCATTACCGACAGTGCCACCGAAGGGTTTATTAAAGTCATCACCCCAAGAGGCAAAGATAAAATCTTAGGTGTGACTGTCGTATCAGAACACGCTGGCGATTTAATTGCTGAATTTGTATTGGCAATGAAACACGGCTTAGGGCTCAACAAGATTTTAGGCACAATTCACAGTTACCCAACATGGGCCGAAGGCAACAAGTACGCCGCGGGTGCATGGAAGCGCAACCATGCGCCGGAAACTGTGCTGCGATGGTTAGAGAAATACCACACTTGGCGCCGCGGCTAACTAAATAGCTAATAATGGGAAATGAACACATGATGAGCATGGTAATACGAGTGTTGTCAGCTGGAATAATCATGCTCAGCCTGCAATTTAGTCCAATGGGCTTAGGGGCTGACACTCACACATCAGCCCTGACTCCAGTTTCCCTAGATAACAACGGGCAGCATATGCTGCCGATAGTTCAAGGTCAAAGTGGCCTCCTTGAGTATAAAGATTCATGGCCAGAGATTGAGTTTCGAGGCGCTAATCAAGATGTGTACTTTCATGCTTGGGGCGGCGATCCGCAAATAAATCGCTATATTCAGTGGGCGGCGAAGCAAGTTAAACAGCAGTATCAGATAAATTTACACCATGTAAAACTCACCGATACCAGTGAAGCCGTCAGCCGTGTGTTAGCCGAAAAATCGGCTAACAATAATCATCAAGGTCAAGTGGATTTAGTGTGGATTAACGGTGAAAACTTTGCCGCCATGGCCAAGCATCAACTGCTTGAACCCCATTGGGCCCTGCAATTGCCCAATTTTAGCCTAACGGATCCAGATAACAATCCGGCGATGACCCGCGACTTTGGTGTGCCAACACAAGGGATGGAAGCGCCATGGGGTAAAACTGCACTGACGTTTTATTACGATAATTTAGTGACGCAATCTCCGCCGCAAACCTTGCAACAATTAAGCTTGTGGGCCAAACAACACCCGGGCCGATTTACCTACCCTAAGCCTCCTGACTTTTTAGCCACCAGCTTTTTAAAGTACGCCTTAATTGTTTTGAATAGCTCACAGCCTGAAGCAATTAAAAGTCTACTTTATCAAGCTGCTACGACGCAGAGCCAGGCCTTGTTGTTGCCGGTATTGTGGCAATATTTAGATGAGCTACATCCGCATTTATGGCGCAAAGGTCGCCACTTTATGTCCAGCGGCATGGCGCTGCGTCGTTTAATGGGTGATGGTGAACTTGCCCTAGCATTTACCTTTTCAGCCGCCGACATTCCCGCGGCCGTGGCACGCTTCGAATTACCGGGCAGCAGCCGTAGTTATCGCATGCAAGATGGCAGTTTGAGCAATATTCATTTTATCGCTATTCCCTATAATGCCGCTCATCGGGACGGCGCTAAACTGGTGGTCAACTTTTTACTCAGCCCACAAGCTCAAGCCCACAAACAGCAAGCCAATGTATGGGGCGACACTAGCGTGCTGGCACTCTCTAAGCTGACTGCCGAGCAGCAAACTTGGTTTGCCCCGCCTAAACAGTCACATCCCAGTGCCACCATAGCTAACCAAGCAATTAGCCCCGCATTAAGCGAGCCCGATCCAAGTTGGAGTAAAGTGATTACAGCGCTTTGGTTACAACGCTATGGCGTGATGGAGTGATCATGCTAGCCAAGCTGTTCAATGCTATTGTTCGTTTCAGCCCGTTTATTATGATGGCTTTGTTACTGATCCCAGTATTGGGTGGGTTAATTGGCGTTATTCTGCCTGCGCTTGGTTGGATCCCAGCACTCGATCAAACTCATTTTAGCCTGAATGGTTTTCAGCAATTATGGCAAACGCCGGGCATTGGCCACATGGCGTTATTGAGTATCACCACCAGCTTGGTGAGTACCTTGTTGGCCTTTATCATCACCATATTGATTCTAGCGAGTTACTTTACCAGCCCGTGGCTCGGTTATATTCAACGGCTTTTAGGACCGATTCTGGTTATCCCCCATGCTGCAGCGGCCATTGCGATTGGATTTCTCATTACCCCGTCGGGCATGTTGTCTCGCTTGGTATCACCTTGGTTAAGTGGCTGGGATGCGCCGCCCGATTGGCTATATCCACACGATGCGATGGGGCTGAGTATTATTCTTGGGCTGACCTTAAAAGAACTGCCTTTTTTATTGCTGATGGCGTTGGGGGTATTAGCGCAGCCTGACCTTGGGCAAACATTACGGGCCCAGCATAAAGTGGCATTAAGCTTAGGTTATTGCCCGATGACGGCATTTTTCAAAGTGGTGTTACCCAGCCTTTATCCCCATTTACGCTTGCCGATATTGGCAGTATTGGCCTACGCCAGTGCCAGCGTCGAAATCCCTTTAATTTTGGGTCCTAACAATCCACCGACATTGGCTGTAGCAATTATGCAGTGGTTTCATGACGTAGACTTAAGTCTGCGCATTAAAGCGTCTGCGGGGGCAATATTACAAATTCAACTGACGTTATTAGTATTAGCCTGCTGGTGGTTGTTCGAACGCTTAGTGATTAGGTGCGCTAGCCCTATGTTAACCAATGGTAAGCGCGAATACGGCGTCATCATCCAAAAAATTACCCATGTCATCACCGCCTTACTGTTAACTTTTATAGGATTATCATTAGTGGGGATGCTGTTGTGGTCTTTTGCTGGTTTCTGGCATTTTCCTGATGCCTTGCCGCAACAATTTGTGATATTGCACTGGCAAAGTGCGTTGCAACAAATGCACAAGCCGCTTATCGATACGGTGCTGATTGCCATCAATGCCACCGCTCTTTCGATAACCTTAACCTTGCTCACCCTAGAGGCGGAGCAGCACAGCGGAAAATCCCTATCGCTGCTGGGCAGTGTGTTAATTTATCTGCCTTTGCTTATTCCAAGCATCGCGTTTTTATTTGGTTTGGTCTGGTTACTTGAGCAAATTAACAGCCAACATACCTTTATTAATGTGGTACTGGCCCATGTGTTATTTGTATTGCCTTATGTGTTTTTATCCCTGGCCAGTAGCTATCGCCGTTTAGACCCACGCTTTAGCATTGTGGCGGCAAGCCTTGGTGCCAGCAAAGCTAAAATCTTTTTCCGTATTAAACTGCCCATGCTAATTGGGCCGATATTCATCGCTTGCGCACTCGGTTTAGCCATTAGCTTTAGTCAATACTTACCCACTTTGCTTACTGGTGGTGGGCGTATTAACACCATTACCACCGAAGCGGTTTCGCTCGCCAATGGTGCAAGTCGCAGGATCAGTGCCGTCTATGCGCTAATGCAAATGATCCTGCCCGCTTTAGGTTTTTTACTGGCTTGGCTATTGCCAAAGATCATTGTCAAAAATCATCGCCAAAAAAGATGACCAAAAATGATTGCCGAAATATTAGTTAAGCGTCAGCAACAAGGATAATAATGCAAAAAATCGCCAGTTCTGCCAAGGGTTACAATAGCGCCGCAACATCGATGCTCACCATTGATGGGCTGATCTTACGTCGCCAGCAGCAAAGCTTATTATCATTAAGCGCGACTATTCGTGGCGGCGAAATATTAACCATTATGGGGCCATCTGGCAGCGGAAAATCAACGTTATTAAATTGGTTAACAGGCATGTTGCCCCCGGGCTTTAGTGCTGAAGGTCAATTGCATTTGAACGGCCAAAATATCACCACAACGGCCAGTCACTTACGCCATATTGGTTTGCTCTACCAGGACCCATTATTATTTCCGCATTTATCTGTGGCAGGCAACATCGGCTTTGCTATGCCGCCAAGCCCTAAAGCACAGCGACAAGCCGCAATTAGTGAGGCCTTAGCCCAAGTGGGTCTTGGCGGGTTAGAGCAACGCAGTCCACAGAGTTTATCTGGCGGTCAGCAAGCCAGAGTGGCATTGCTGCGGGTTTTACTGAGTCAACCCAAAGCCATATTATTAGATGAACCCTTTAGCAAGCTCGATAGCCAATTGCGCCAAGAAACCAGACAACTTGTTTTTGATCAAATACGTGAGCATCAGCTACCCGCCATTATGGTGACTCACGACCAAACTGATGCCGATGCCGCCCAAGGTGAGGTTATTTCGCTTTGATAATATGAATGACACTGGTAACTGATAACTGATAACTGATAACTGATAGATTAATTGGAATAATTCCTTATGCTAGATAGATTTATCACCCCAATAATAAAGCCACTGTTAGCGCCAGTTGTGCTGTTACTCGACAAAAAAAATGTCCAACCCGATCAGCTCACCTTAGTGGGTTTCGGTTTCGGCATCTTGGCCGTGCCTTTATTGGCATTAGAGCTTTGGTATGGCGCGTTATTTTGTATCGCACTGAATCGAATTATCGACGGGCTCGATGGCGCCCTTGCTCGCCATCAAAATCACACTAGCGACGCCGGTGGCTATCTAGATATTTGCCTCGACTTTCTATTTTATGCCGCCATTGTGCTCGGGTTCGCCTTGGCCAACCCGAATGAAAACGCCCTGGCCGCAGCAGTGTTGCTAACCGTATTTATCGGTACAGGCTCGAGCTTTTTAGCCTTTGCCATACCGGCCCAAAAGTTAAATCTGCCTCGACCACAATTTGCCAATAAGAGCTTTTACTTTTTAAATGGCTTAACCGAAGGCACAGAAACCATCGCCTTTTTCGTCGCCTTTTGTTTGTGGCCGGCTTACTTTCCACAGCTTGCCTACAGCTTTGCTTTGTTAGCGGCTATTACTATTTTTACCCGTATACACGGCGGCTATCAGACCCTAAAGCATCAAGGCGTTAATAAGGCTAATAATGAAAAAGCCAAGAGTGAAAGTACATTCGAGGAGCCAACAAGATGATAGATGAAATCGCAGCTATTCGACTGGGGGTGTTTTTGACCATTTTGGCATTGATGATGGGCCTAGAGTCACTATTTCCTGCAAGACGGTTAGCCAAAAATCCGCAAACGGCCAATATGGCAACCCGCTGGTTAGGTAATTTTGGTTTATTGATCATTGCCTCTGTCATGGCGCGATTGCTTTTACCATTAGGACTCGCGGGGTTTGCTGTGTATACCAGCCAGATGCAATGGGGATTATTACCTGCCATAGACCTGCCCTTGTGGGCCAATATCGGCATCAGTATATTGCTATTGGATATGCTGATTTACTGGCAACACAGACTCTTTCACCGTATTCCGTTACTGTGGCGCTTGCACAAAGTGCACCATGCCGATCGCCATGTCGATAGCAGTACCGCGCTGCGATTTCACCCCTTGGAAATTATCATTAGCATAGGCATTAAGGCGTTAGCCATTGTCGTGATCGGCGTGCCCGCTGAAGCGGTAGTACTGTTTGAAATACTACTCAATGGTTTTGCCATTTTTAATCACGCCAATATACGCCTACCTCTGCGCATCGAAAAAGCGGCGCGCTATTTGCTGGTGACACAAGCATTACACCGTATTCATCACAGCCAGATTATGGCCGAAAGTAACACTAATTTTGGTTTTAGCATTATTTGGTGGGACCGACTATTTAGCACTTACGCCCGCGCCGCCAGCAAAGCCGATGACAAAATTAACATAGGACTAAGCGATTATCCCGATGTAAAACAAAATGCTTGGTTAACAGGATTATTATGGCTGCCCTTTACAGGTAAAAAATAAATCCTATCCCCTCAATAAATCATTGTGGTTTTTACTAATTTATCTTGCCCGTGATATATTATCGCCCAGTAGATTTCAGTCATTCAGTTAAGGTTAGAGATGAAAATTGGTATTATTGGCGCTATGGAGCCAGAGGTTATTCACTTAATTCATTCAATTACGGCGCCGGTTCATACGGTTATTGCCGGAATAGAATTTGTCAGCGGTCAAATAGCAGGCAAAGAGGTGGTTGTGACTCGCTCTGGCATAGGTAAAGTGGCTGCCAGTATTGCCACCACCTTGTTAATTGAGAAATTTGCTGTAACACAAGTCGTCAACACAGGCTCAGCCGGTGGTTTTGTCGATAGCTTAAAGATTGGCGATATTGTGATTTCATCAGAAGTGCGTCATCACGATGTGGACGTGACCGCTTTTGGCTATGAAATGGGTCAGATGGCGCAGCAGCCAGCCGCCTTTATTCCAGATCCCGCCTTAGTGGAAGCTGCCAAAAAAGCCGTTTCAGCCTTAGGTGAAGTTCAGGCTATCGAAGGTTTGATTTGCACTGGCGACAGCTTTATTTGCGATCCTGAGCGCACTAAAGTGATGCGTAAAAACTTCCCGACTATGGCGGCTTGTGAAATGGAAGGCGCTGCAATTGCTCAAGTATGTCATCAGTTTAGCGTGCCATTTGTGGTTATTCGCTCCTTATCTGATAACGCCAATAACGATTCTCCAGTGGATTTTGATTCCTACATCATTAAAGCTGGTCACCACTCAGCCATGATGGTACTGGCACTATTAGTTGAACTTTAAACGGCGAAGTAACACTTAGGTATTCTTTAGGCTCATCCTGAGCCTTATGATTACCTAAGTTTGCAACTGCTAAGCTCAATCTAGCATGATTGAGATTCTATACTCAGTTCATAGGTGGACACTGGATGGAAAGCCCATTTATTCAACAATTGCTACAGGCCGATCCCGGCTTCTTTCTCAGTAGCTTAATCCTGTTTACAGCGCTATTCCTTGCCCATAAATTCCCTTTAGTCAAAGGCTATCAGCCATTTATAGCGCTGCATTTACTGGCTAAGCAATTGGCCACTAAAGTCAATCATAGCAACAGAAGCCAGGTACAACAGCTAATCGCGGGCACCTTAGCCAGTTTATTACTCATGTTTCCTTTCTGGGCTATCATAAGTTTTCTATTGGTGATAGCGGCTTTCCCTTGGTTTTTCGAACTATTAGTTTTGTATGTCTGCCTAAGCGCCACAAGTTTTACACCTACAGCAGAGGACATAACCGCTGCACTTAAAAAACAGGATAAACAAACCGCTAAGAACTTACTCAAAGATTGGGTCAGCCATGATACTCAAGGCTTATCTGAAGTGGGTTTAAGCAAAGCCTGCATTAGCCAGCTATTAACTCGCCCAAGTTATGGCACAGTGAGTTGTATATTATTTTTTGCCATAGGCGGCGCGCCTTTGGTGCTAGCAGCGTGCATGTTGAGACAATTAGAGCTGAGTTGGCCGCCCTATTTCCCTGCTAATCGTCATTTTAGCCGTTTTATTTATCGCCTCAATCGAGTCATCTTTTGGCTGCCTAACTGGCTATGGAATTTCTCGCTCGCCATTCAAGGAGGTAAAGTCGGATTTAATGCGCTACTGTCACCGCCGACATATCGTCACGCCTTGAACGAGTTCCCAAGCCTTTATCTTGGCGCTAAATTACTTAAGGTTGAACTTGGTGGCCCACAAAAAATCCCCTTGGGCCGCGGCGAATACCGTCTCGAACTCGACAAGATAAAATGCGGAAAACTGCCTAATTATCAAGATATTAATCTCGCGATTATATTAACTCGCCGTGCCAGTCATTTTTGGATAAGCTTTAGCTTGTTAATCCCACTTATTTGGAGCGGATTAAGGTGGCTACAAAGCATGTAAATTGTTTTGAAAACGAGTATCATTATGCGCATTATAAAACCCTGTGAACCCATGGGCATATTCCCTGTTTAACTTAAATTAGGTGCTGCATCTTGCTGGATAACTTACAAATATCACTGACCACACCGGCGCTGTTGTTTCCGGCAATTTCATTGCTGTTATTAGCTTACACCAATCGCTTTTTTGCTTTAGCGGCGCTTATTCGTAGCCTAAGCCCCGAGCTTAAACCTGTGCATAGCGATCAAATCAAAAACCTTAAGCAGCGCATTACGTTAATCAAAAAAATGCAAGAAGCAGGCGTTATCAGCTTTGCCTTGTGTGTGGTGTGTATGATTTTAATTTACGCAGGTTTCAATCACTTTGGCTCTATTGTGTTTGGTTTTAGTTTATTACTACTGCTGTATTCACTGCTGCTATCTGTGGTCGAAATTCGCATCTCTGTTGACGCGCTGAATATCCACCTCAAAGAGTTGAGTAAATAGCATGAGCCAGTGGATTTACTTCTTCGATCTTTGCGGTACAGCTGTGTTTGCTCTAACGGGCGCAATGGCGGCGGGGAAATACCGTATGGATGCCTTTGGGGTGCTAGTACTTGCGTCGGTCACCGCCATAGGTGGCGGCAGCATCAGGGATGCATTGCTGGGGGCAACGCCGGTATTTTGGATCCGCGACCCTAATTATATTCTGGTTATTCTGGCCACCACAGCCGCCTTCTTAGTCTTAGTGCGTAAGCCGCACCGACTGCCAAATAAGAGCTTACCCATTGCCGATGCCTTAGGGTTAGCCCTGTTTACCATTATTGGCGCCGAAAAAGCCTTGTTACTGGGTACATCAGGCATAGTCGCGGTCATCATGGGGCTGTTAACAGGTGTCGGTGGCGGCATTATTCGTGACTTACTTTGCCGTCAAGTGCCTATGATCCTGCGCACAGAAATCTATGCCACGGCCTCAATTTTAGGCGGCATCGGATACACCTTGAGCTTACAAGTGGGAATGGATAGTATGGCTGCATTAGCCATTGCTATGTTAAGCACGTTAACCATAAGATTAAGTGCGATTAGGTGGCATTTATCTTTGCCTGCATTCGACCTAAAAACCAAGAGAGCCTAATGTGCGAATATTCTGTCTTATTCTTTTTTTAGTCAGTTTTCACGTCTCTGCCAAAGTAGGTGATAGACCCATTGAACAACAATTGGCGCTGGGCTATATCAAGGCGCTGACAGATCATGACTACCAAGCTTTAAGACGTTTTTACAATCGTGACAGTGTATTTTATGACAAAACCGCCGACACAAAATACATAGGCACCCGCAGTATCATCGCCTTCTTACAGCGCTCTCACGAGGGCGTGTTAGAGTTCGACTTCAATATTGAGCACATGTTTAACACCGGCCCCTTAGTGGTGATGATAGGCAACTATCACCTTCGCGGCCCAGGGGAGCAATTTGGCAAACCCGGCAAAATCATCGACATCGCCGTCCCCGGCGTTACTACTTTAAGGTTCGATCCCAATACCCAAAGGCTCACAGAACAAGTGGATTTGATGGACTATCAAACCATGTCAGATCAACTGCAATCCCAGTAATCTTAAGCGTTAAGTAATGCCAGATAGCGGCCATGGGATGGACGGTCTTCTCGCCTCTCTCTTGGTGTAGCGTCATGGTTCACCTTTTAAGTATTTGTTGTATCTATCTAGCCTTAAAGCTTGCAAATCTACCTTTGGCTATCGGTAAGCTCCACCTAGGCATCAGCTCAAACTCGTTTTGGGACAGAAGTTTGTTATACACCAAAATAACTTAACTCCAGTGTTGCGAGTACAGGCTGGCCATGTAATTTACTCATCGACACACGTGCCAAAAGCGTCCCTGTAGCTCGCTTCGACGTCCTGTTTCCTAAACAAGGAGTAGACGGTCGTCTCGCAAACACTCATGGCTCACCTCATAAATTTGAATGTAACCTTCTAATTTTTAAAATCCAGAACCATTCCTATGTTCACTTTTAACAGTACAGTCAAAGACTGCACCAACTCCCCTCGAAGTTGCCGACGACTGCATGGATGCAGGAGGTAGAACGAAGCAGGATGCCCGAGTCGAAATACGACGATTAAAATACCGTGCGACCATCGGGATGATGGTTAAGGCTCCATAAACATGGCTGGCACTATTAATTTTCGACTTTGATCCAAACGGTAAATAATCACCTTTGGTGATTGTGCTTATAAACGAGAGGCAAGGACGCCGAACTGGCTTTTTAATAAGGATGTTATTGTTTGGACAAAAATGTATTAGGACTTAATCATGATGCAAATACAGAAACATGCTGATTGTAGATCGAAATGGCAACTCCGATGCTAATGGGAGGGTGTTGGACTAAATGGCTCGAGTGCGTGAGCAGCAGGGATGCTGCGCCCGAGCCCACAGGGACGTGTTGACGGCGTCACTCGTGTTGTTAGTCCAATGGCCGAAATCACCTATCGAGCATAATCAAAACACCTTTAAACAGCTATTCGATATAGAGTTTGTGCAAAATGGCGAAACTTAGAAAAGCTGGTCACTGAAACTCCAGCATTAAGGCTTGCCATGGCAGTCGCTCTACGACACGCAGCAAGTCCATCCGTGGATGCTCGAACATCCCATCCATGGGATGGACGGTCGTCTTGCAAACACTCATGGCTCACCTTTTCAGCATTGGCGTACCTGTTAACCTTAACAATGACCAGCCTAACTTTAGCGATCGATAAGTATCCACCGCGAGCAGATTTAACACGTTTTTGGACATAAACGGGATTGAATTCAAGCCAAAATTTAACAATGAGTAGCTCAATTAATGCCTGTTGATAAAAGCAGAAAGGTAATACTGATGCTAATGAGAGGGTGTTGGACTAAATGGCTCGAGTGCGTGAGCAGCAGGGATGCAGCGACCGAGCCCACAGGGACGTGTTGACCGCATCACTCGGAACGTTAGTCCAATGGCCGAGTTCACCTTGAAGATAATTACAGTACATCTACCAAACTTTGGGGCATAAGTGAGTAAATGCTGATTGGGTCATTGGTATCAGTCGTGTTCACAACACGAGTAGGAACCTTAATGTCACTTGGGCTGGATGTACAATTAAGTGATCAAAAACTCGCATAAAAATAGCGCCTATTCAGGCGCCGTTTTTATTGCAAGCAATGACTTAAGTGAGCTTATGCGTCGCGTTGGTATTACTTAAGCGTCACTTTGGCAAACTTACGTTTTCCCACTTGGAATACGGCTTCAAGGCCGGCTTCGAATGCCTGACGGCTGTCTTCAAGTTTCTCGCCATCCATCTTCACCGCGCCTTGCTTTATCATCCGCATGGCTTCTGAGGTGGAGCTAACAAGGCCTGCATCTTTAAGTAAGTTTGCCACCCCTAAGCCTTCACCTGCTTCTAGGCTGATTTCTTCGATATCATCAGGAATAGCGCCCTTTTGGAAGCGGTCGATAAAGGCTTGGTGTGCAGATTGCGCCTGTGCTTCATCATGAAAACGGGCGATGATCTCTTTTGCCAACAAAATCTTGATGTCACGTGGATTAGTGCCGTTTTCGACATCTAGCTTAAATTGTGCAAGCTCGGTTAAGGGACGGAATGACAACAATTCAAGGTAGCGCCACATAAGATCGTCTGAAATCGACATTATCTTACCGAACATCTCGTTAGCAGGTTCACTGACTCCAATATAGTTATGGGCAGATTTTGACATTTTCTTGACACCGTCTAGGCCTTCAAGCAAGGGCATCATGATAACCGTCTGCGGCTTCTGACCTTCGGCTTTTTGCAGCTCACGACCCATAAGTAAGTTAAACTTTTGATCCGTGCCACCCAATTCCACATCGGCTTTTAAGGCTACTGAATCATAACCTTGCAGTAGTGGATACATAAATTCATGGATAGCAATCGACTGGCCAGTAGTATAACGCTTCTTAAAATCATCACGTTCCATCATCCGCGCCACAGTTTGCTGTGATGCTAAGCGTATCATGCCCGCTGCGCCCAGAGGCTCAAGCCAACTTGAGTTAAACTCGATGCGGGTTTTAGCAGGGTCTAAAATCTTGTAGACCTGCTCTTTATAGGTTTCGGCGTTAGCCAGCACTTGCTCGCGCGTTAGCGGAGGACGGGTGCTGTTTTTACCACTTGGGTCGCCAACCATGCCGGTAAAGTCGCCAATTAAAAAGATCACTTCATGGCCTAACTCTTGGAATGTGCGCATTTTATTCAAAATGACAGTATGACCTAAGTGGATATCAGGCGCGGTTGGATCAGCGCCCAATTTTATCCTTAAAGGACGGCCTTCCTTTAGTTTTTCCAGCAGATCCGCTTCGAGCAAAATCTCGTCGGTACCGCGTTTAATCTCTGCTAATATTTGGGCTAAATCGGCCATCTTTACTGCGACTCCTAGGGCATTCCCATGGTTTCAGTCACGCTTATTCTGGTCGCCTATTAGTTACTGGCATAGATGTTGAATAAGTTTTATGGACTAACTGTGGGTTTGAATACAAAAAAATAAAGAGGTCTATGTTACTTGTTAGCCACGGCAAATGAAAGTGTGTACACTAAGGGGATAATAATGAACGTGAAATATTGGTATCAGGGTCAATGGCAAAGCTTATAACTTTATTTAAATTGCTGCCAAAAGCACATCAACTAGCGCTAACTATGTTAAGCCTATTTACATTGGTGATTCTGATGCTGCCATCGGAAGATGCGCTGGCCTCTAAACAGACACCAACCAATACTAAAGCCAATATCGATTTCACCGAAGATGATTTATTGTTTGCCCGCAGTAATCCCTCGCCTTTAGCTCTTGAAGACAGTCAATCTGAATCAATCGAAGCCGATACCGAGACTTTAAGCAATCAAGATTTATTACTCGATAGCACTCAAGCTGCAATAAAAGCTCAAAAGAAACAAATTAGGGCGGCCAATGATGAACAAAAAGATATCGAATATTATGAAGTTGCCAACGGTGACACTTTAGGTGGGCTATTTAGCCGCGCAGGGTTAAGCGCCAAAGATGTTTTCGATATCGCCAACTTGCCGCTAGCAAAGAAAAACCTATTAAAAATTATTCCTGGTGAAGAAATAGCTATCACTAAAACCCCTGAGGGAGAACTCTCAGAAGTCAGTTATCGAATCGATAAAGTCTCAACTTTAGTGATAAGCAAAAATAACTCAGGTTATATTGAGAAAGTTAACACCAAAAAAATTGAGATCCGTAGCCAATTTGTTAGCGCAAAAATCAAAAGTAACTTTTGGAATGCCGCAGCTGATGCTGGACTTTCTGCTAACCATATTATGCAACTCGCTAACATCTTCGCTTGGGATGTGGACTTTGCCTTAGATTTGCGTCGTAACGATCATTTCACCCTTATCGTAGAGCAAGAGTTTGCCGATGGTGAGTTTTTACGTAATGGCAATATTTTAGCGGCCGAATTTGTTAACCAAGGTGAGCGGCATACTGCGGTGCGTTACTCTGATGGTGAATATTATTCAGAAGCAGGCAACAGCTTGCGTAAAGCTTTCTTACGCTCACCAGTTGACTTCAAATACGTAAGTTCTAACTTTAATCCACGTCGCTTGCACCCTGTGACAGGGCAAGTCAAAGCCCATAGAGGGGTGGATTATGTCGCCGCCATTGGTACGCCTATCAAGGCTGCTGGGCGCGGTAAAGTTATCGAGGCGGGTTACAATCAGTTTAACGGTAACTATGTGTTTATTAGACACAATGGCACCTATACCACTAAATATCTGCATTTAACTAAACGCAATGTCAGCCGCGGCGATAGCGTTAAACAAGGGCAGATCATAGGTACTCTTGGGCGTACAGGCCGAGTTACCGGTGCTCATTTGCATTATGAATTTATCGTCAATGGCGTACACCGCAATCCAAGAACAGTCAGCCTGCCCAAGTCTGAGCCTATTGCCCGCAGCGAAAAACAAAAATTCCAAAGGCTGAGTCAAGATTTAATGGCTAAGCTTAAGAAAAATCAGCAAGTGCAACTTGCCAGCAACTGAGCATCCCTATGAGCAAGCCTGAATACTTTATTGGCCTTATGTCTGGCACCAGCATGGATGGCGTTGATGCTGTGTTGGTGGATTTTTCTCAGCCTAAACCTCAGCTAATCGCTGGCCACACCCAAGCAATCCCAAGTCATTTACTCAAAGGACTACAGCGATTATGTAATCCTGCCGCCGATGAAATTAACCGTCTTGGCCGCTTAGACCGCACCGTTGGCAGCTTATTTGCCGATGCAGTCAATGCCTTGCTTGAAAAAACCAACATACCCAAAGAGCAAATAATCGCCATAGGTAGCCACGGACAGACTGTGCGCCACATGCCAAACTTAGAAGTGGGTTTTACCCTGCAAATTGGCGATCCAAATACTATCGCCGTTGAAACTGGCATTGATGTCATCGCTGATTTTCGCCGTAAAGACATTGCCTTAGGTGGCCAAGGCGCACCATTAGTCCCAGCTTTTCACCAACAAGTGTTTGCCGAAAAAAATCAGATCCGGGTCATTTTGAATATTGGCGGGATCGCTAATGTGACTTTTCTACCTGGCAATAGTGAACAAGTACTCGGTTTTGATACTGGTCCTGGCAACACTCTAATCGATGCCTTTATTTTACAAAATCTTGAACAAGCTTTCGATGAAGACGGCCAGTGGGCGGAGTCTGGTAACAGCAACCAAGCACTACTGACTCAAATGCTGTCACATCCCTATTTTTCACTGCACTACCCCAAAAGTACCGGCAGAGAATTATTTAACCAAGCCTGGCTTGAGCAACAACTTGCAAACTTTAGTCATTTAGATGCTGCAGATATTCAATCGACCTTGCTTGATTTAACCTGTCACAGCATAGCCAATGACATTAACAAACTATCCCCTAACGGCCAGTTATTTGTCTGCGGTGGCGGTGCCTTAAATGGTGCACTAATGAAACGCCTAGCACTACTTGTACCTGGCTATCAGCTGCAAACAACATCGGCCTTAGGGGTCGATGCTAAATGGGTCGAAGGCATAGCCTTTGCCTGGCTTGCTATGCGCCACCAGCATAATTTACCTGCTAATTTACCTGCAGTAACCGGCGCTTCAAGGCCTGCGGTACTTGGTGGCCGCTATAGCGCTAAATAACAGAAATTTCTATTAGTATTAACTATTTAAACAATGAGAACGTATCCATGAGTAATGCAAAAAAATCGATTTCAGAGCAAGTCAATATGACTCCAGAAGCCAGATATGACTTTTTGGTTGAGCAAATCAAAACTGAAAAACACCTGTGGACACTTCAAGATCAAGACGGTTGCGTAATGCTAACCACTGATGATGAAGATTGCATCCCTATGTGGTCATCTGAAGAAGCCGCCTCTTTATGGGCTGTTGATGAGTGGAGCGATTGTGAGCCACTGGCGATTCCACTCGATGAGTTTCAAGAGCGCTGGGTACCCGGCATGGGCGATGATGACTTATTTGTGGCCGTGTTCCCTGTTCAAGATGACTTAGGCGTGGTTATCCCACCGTTTGAATTCAACGAGCGCTTAACGCCTAGAGCTAAGCCACAGCACTAAAACCTGCTAAGACTTACCCAATGTTGAGCACGAGCAAAGAGAAGCTGCAATGAAACCAGAAAGTACCTCCCCCCGTGCCACAGACAGCGACTCGGCCAGCAGCGCTGACAACAACTTAAACAGTACGGCTGCAGCGCTGACGACAGCAACTGCAGCTCAGCTGTCCACGCTTGAACAACAAGCGGCCAGCCAGCCAAAGCCTGTATTGGCTAAACGCCTGATTGCTTTGATGGTATTTTTCACTGTGATTTCGGTGAGCGGCTTGATTGCTAAGCAAGGGGTGCTGTTTTGCATCTTGACCTTGTTGATGGTGTTAGCCGTGTTTGGCCGCCAGCGCTCGGCCCTGTATCTATTACGCTTATATACCATCAGTCAGCTTGCTTTGGTGAGTGCGTTACCCGTGCTCTTGTATGATCCCGACAACTTGATTGTTGGACCAACACTGGTGGATTTAGGACTATTGCAACTTAAGCTACCAGATTGGATGATATTTAGTATATTGATCAGCCTAGCGTTATTGCAGGTATGGGTAAGCTTTGATGCTAAAGTGAAGGCTTGGTTCAAACCTAGAATGAACTTTAACATCATGAGTTAAGCGCAAGTTTTTAGGGCGGCACCTATAGTTGTTAATGGTTAATGGTTAATGGTTAATG
>NZ_JACJDV010000017.1 GCF_014163735.1 Shewanella sp. SR44-3 | reverse complement strand
ATGGACAATGCCCATTCACAATTGGAGCCTTTGTCTATCTCAGTTAGCGATTTATTTTGAAGGACGTTTAGACAGCGTGCTCGAAATTTAAACTTAACCTGACACAGAATTTCGAACGCCCTCACCCATATTCCAAATAGACCATATGGGTACGTCTTTTTACGTCTAAAAGAAAAAACCTCACTATCCAAGGTTCTGCTTTCCAACTTGCTGAATTTTTATCTATCACGGTAATTTCCTCTGTTAATATTGAAATATCAACGTCAAAAACAGCGGAAAGTGACTTAAGCGTTTCCATGCTGGCATTATTCCCTGCCTCAACTCGTTGAATTGTTCTCAGGCTTAAACCTGCAATTGTAGCTAACAGCTCCTGTGACCAATTTTTTTTATCTCTAAGTCTGCGCACTATCATGCTAAATCCCTTTCGCCCTGTTTAAGTTCATTGCTTCGAGTTCCCTACTTCGAACTCCTGCTTCGAGAAAATTATGCCTACAAAATATGGCTGTCGGTGACGTCATAATGCCGCCACTATCGCGACATCTTGATTCAGGTAATAAAAAACAACATATCATCAGAAGGTTATAGCAATCTAACACCTAAACAGCAGAAAACAAAAAGGCTTCCGAAGAAGCCTTTTTTTTGTGACAATTACAAATTAATCGATGTTTTATTCAACCGTCACTGACTTTGCTAGGTTACGTGGTTGATCTACGTCTGTGCCCTTGATTAAGGCAACATGATAAGACAATAACTGTAGCGGAATAGTGTACATAAGCGGTGCCATGAAAATATCGCAGTGTGGCACTGGGATCACTTTCATTGTGTCGTCAGACTTAAACTCTGCGTCTTTATCGGCGAACACATACATCAAACCGCCACGAGCTCGGACTTCTTCCACGTTTGACTTAAGTTTTTCTAATAATTCGTTATTAGGGGCCACCACTATCACAGGCATATCGGCATCGATTAGCGCCAATGGACCGTGCTTTAATTCGCCAGAGGCGTAAGCTTCTGCGTGAATATAAGAAATTTCCTTAAGCTTAAGCGCACCTTCCATAGCAATGGGGTATTGATCGCCGCGACCTAAGAATAGTGCGTGGTGTTTGTCAGCAAAGTCTTCTGCAAGCTCGGCGATGGCATCATCTAAACCTAAGGCTTGCTCTACTTTGGCAGGCATAGACAATAAGCTTTGAGTGATCTCAGCCTGCATTTGCGCAGACATGCCATTGTGGCGACCAATCACCGCCGTTAGCATCAATAGACCCGCTAATTGCACGGTAAAGGCTTTGGTTGATGCCACACCAATTTCGGCGCCAGCTTTCATCATGTAAGCCATGTCTGATTCACGCACTAAAGATGAGCCCGGTGCATTACAGATAGTCAATGTGGCCTTGTAACCCATTTCTTTTGCAAGGCGCATGGCGGCTAAGGTATCGGCTGTTTCACCTGACTGAGAAATCGTCACTAATAAGCTATTTGGGAATAGGTGAGACTTGCGATAGCGAAACTCTGAGGCGATTTCCACGTTACAAGAGACCCCTGCCCAGTCTTCTAACCAGTAACGCGCCGCCATACCCGCATGGTAACTAGTACCACAGGCAATAATCTGTACGTGTTTGATGTCTTTTAAGAACTCGGCAGCATTGTCACCAAAGGCGGTGTCTAACACTTGCTTATTAGCGATGCGCCCCTCTATGGTGCGCGCTAACGCCATTGGCTGCTCGTAAATTTCTTTAAGCATATAATGGCGATATTCGCCCTTGTCGCCCGCATCATGGGTGACATCAGATTCTTTCACTTCGCGCTCAACAGGATTACCGTTAAGATCAAATATTGCCACGCTGCGACGTGTCACTTCGGCAACATCACCTTCTTCTAGGAAGGCAAAGTTACGAGTAACTGGCAGTAAAGCAAGCTGATCGGAAGCAACAAAGTTTTCACCTAGGCCAAAACCTATCACTAACGGACTGCCTGAGCGCGCCACAACCATGCGCTCGCTGTCACGGCGATCGATAACTACTGTGCCATAAGCGCCTTCAAGCTGTTTTACCGTCGCTTGTACTGCAGCAACTAGCGTCGCCGCGGTTTTTAGTTCATGGTGAACTAAGTGGCAAATCACTTCGGTGTCAGTGTCTGACGAGAAGGTATAGCCAAGGCCCTTAAGCATGTCGCGTAGCTTATTGTGGTTTTCAATAATACCGTTATGCACCACGGCAATATCGCCTTCTGATACATGAGGGTGGGCATTACGCTCACTTGGTTCACCATGGGTCGCCCAACGAGTATGAGCAATACCTGTTCCGCCCATTAACGGTGCGTCAGCTAAAGCTGAAGTTAATTCCTGCACCTTACCCACACGTCGAGTGCGGCTTAACTCACCATTATTAATAACAGCAACACCAGCTGAGTCATAACCGCGATATTCTAAACGGCGCAGGCCTTCGACTAAAATTTCAGCTACATCCCTTTGCGCAACAGCGCCAACGATTCCGCACATAGTAATTTCCTTGATTATCTGATCTTGTGTTTAATTTAGCTCACATAGGCAGAAAGGATGACCTTCACGCCCTGAGCTGTAATAGTATTAATGGCTTCAGGAGATATTCTGTCGTCGGTAACTAATACATCGACAACCCCCCAAGGCAGTTCCAAATTGGGAATTTTACGACCTATCTTGGTCGACTCCAGTAACACCACCACTTCACGGGACATTTCTGCCATCACCTTGCTAAGGCCAGTGAGTTCATTAAAGGTGGTCGTGCCACGGGCGAGATCGATACCGTCTGCGCCAATAAAAAGCTGGTCAAAATTATATGAGCGCAATACTTGCTCGGCCACTTGGCCTTGAAAGGACTCCGAATGTGGGTCCCAAGTGCCACCGGTCATCAATAAGGTGGGCTCATGCTCGAGTTCATGAATCGCATTAGCCAGCTGTAGCGAGTTGGTCATCACCACTAAGCCGCGCTTACCATTTAATTGCTGCACTATGCCAGATGTGGTGCTGCCGCTATCGATAATAATACGGTTATGATCCCGTATTAGCTTGGCCGCTTCAGTGGCGATAGCTTGCTTATTCGATGACAGTTTTTCACTGGCTATTTGGGTCATTTCTTGTGGCACAGGCACGGCACCGCCGTAACGACGTAACAGTAACCCATGGGTTTCCAAACTGGCCAAATCTTTACGTATGGTCACTTCTGAGGTTGAAAACAAGCTGGCCAACTCATCAACGCTGACTTCGCCTTGGTCATTCACAAGCTTTATGATCGAATGTCGTCGCTGCTGAGTGTTACGTTTGGTCATTTAGGCTATTGTCTTTCATATAAGTTTCGAAACGAAACATATTCTAGCGACAAATGAAACTTTATCCAGTGTTTTTTACTGCTTGGTGAAATAAAAGCACAAAAAAGCCCCCATGCTATTTGGAGGCTTTTTATTCAATATTTTGTTGAGGTTTTGAAAGTGGAAGATTACTTAGTTATTTTAACTGGTCGCTGCCAACCTTGAATATGACGTTGCTTGACGCGAGTGATCACTAACTCATTTTCAGCCACATCTTTAGTAATAGTAGAGCCTGCACCTAGAGTCGCACCTTTACTTATGGTCACAGGAGCAACCAGTTGAGTGTCACTACCAACAAAGACATCATCTTCAATCACGGTTAAATGCTTGTTCACACCATCATAATTACAAGTAATAGTGCCTGCACCTATGTTCACACCAGCGCCTATTTTGGCATCACCTATATAAGCTAGATGACCCGCCTTTGAGCCAACCCCTAAAACAGCTTTCTTAATTTCGACAAAATTCCCAACGTGGGCATCTTGCTTAAGTTCAGCCCCTGGACGCAAGCGCGCGAAAGGCCCTGCGCTGGCGGCTTGTCCAAGCTTGGCACCTTCAATAATACTGTAAGGCTTGATTTCAGCGTTATCGGCAATCTCGCAATCGATTAATATGGCACCGGCACCGATGGTGACGTTATTGCCTAGCACGACCTTGCCTTCGAATATCACATTGATATCTATCATCACATCCATGCCAACGCTCACGTCACCACGAATATCAATACGGTTAGGGTCGCGTAAATTAGCTCCTTCAAGCATTAATTTTTCAGCGGCGCGAGCCTGATAAGCGCGTTCAAGCTGAGCAAGCTGCACTCTATTGTTAGCCCCTTCCACTTCGATGGCCGATTGTGGCTGTGCTGTAGCGATAGCGACACCATCTTCATGAGCCATGGCAACAATATCAGTTAAATAATATTCGCCCTGGGCATTGCTGTTGGATAAGCGGCTTAACCAAGTCTTTAAAGCTTTACCTGGTACCGCCATAATGCCGGTATTCACTTCAGTTATTTGCAGTTGTTCTTCATTAGCATCTTTTTGCTCGATAATCCCCACCACTTTACCGTCAACTCGCACTATGCGGCCATAACCAGTAGGGTTAGGCAAATCAACGGTTAAAATAGCCATACCACCTTGAGTGCGAGCATCTAATAAAGCATTAAGCGTTGATTGCTGAATAAGCGGCACATCGCCATAGAGAATAAGCACAGTGTCATCGTCATTAATGTTTGGGCTAGCTTGGGCTACTGCATGGCCAGTGCCCAGCTGTTCAGCCTGTAATACCCAATTAACCGCTTGTTCGCCAAGACGGGTCTTAAGCATCTGCGCACCATAACCATAAACCAGCTGAATCGCCTTGCTACCCAAAGAATTCGCAGTGTCGATAACATGCTGCACCATGCTTTTATGGGCTATAGGATGCAAAACCTTAGGCAAATCTGAGCGCATCCGAGTGCCTTTTCCGGCAGCTAAGATCACAACATTTAACGACATGGGACTTCCTTCAATAATCGAGGCTCAATAATGGTGCCAATGTTAACGGAAAAAAAGCTAAAAGCGAAATAAGAGCAGGAATTTTTGCAGAGGGGTGGGGGCAAAATGACTTAGGATCCGTAGGTTCTATTTGCGCTAACAAGGAACAATACATCAAAATCAAATTGCCCCCTTATTCGGGGGGGAGAAAAACAATATTCACCAACTAAAAATTACTACAGAAAATATCTCAAAGTAATGGGTTAGCTTTTAAGATATTCGCTATCTGCACCATTCTGTTGTGTTAATCCAAGACAATTAACCTGCGTTCGGCTTTTTATTCCTGGTGTTAGCATGGTCAGCATAATGGCATCTAATTCAGCCAAGCTAATTAACTCAATTAGCCCATTGGACATATGGTTAACCAATGAAGGTGTACTAGATTGATTGCAGTTCATCGCTTTATATCCTATCCAAACTCGGGAAGCTTATATAAAACCAAAAACTTAATAGAGGTAACTACAAAGCAATGATATAGGTGTGACAAGGCTATAACACAGTTAATTTTCAATAATTTAATTACTGTTATTGTAAAACCATAATAGCAATCACATTAAAATCGACATTCGTGACATTCAGTTATAGCAGACCTTTTTACTGCTTGGTTCGATGAATGCTACTCTGGCGGTACATTTTTTAGTGCAGGGAAATTAGCACAGGGAAAATAATTGAGGACGTTGGTAAACAACGAGTTAAAGGAGCAGGAGTAGCGGTGGCTTAATAAGTTAACAAGCCCCATTGACGGCAAAAGCCGATTAATTGACTAATATGACTGACACCAGTTTTTTGCAGGCTATGTTGAATATGATCATTAACGTCTTGCTCGCTTATAGTGAGCAACAAACTAATTTCTTGAGGAGTTTTACAGTCGGCGGTCCACTGAATACAGGCTATCTCAGCTTGAGTAAAAGGAGATTCATCACCCACAAGTACGCGCTGTACACATTCAGACAGAGGTGATGCCAATAACTGCCAAAATAGTGCTGTCGCTTGTTTTTGCTCAGCGGTTAATAATTGCTTAGGTTCAATTAAAATTACCGCGGCGCCTTGATTGAAGGCACAAGCAAGATAGGCAACACCAGATAATATCACCCACTGAGGAATATTCGCTTTAGGAAGTTGAGCCCAAACCCCATCAAAATTACCATATAGGCAATTCTGAAGAGATTTAGACTGTCTACCCAATGCTTTACTGGCCAAAAGATTGTTTCTAAGCAACAAGCTACAACTCAAATAATTAAAGTCTTGCCCTAAATCGCTTAAAAACTCACTTATTTGCCCAAGGGATCCCAACTCATTGATTTGAGATTGAATCTTGAGTAGGTATTGCATGTTATAAATGTTTTTCACATAAGGTGGGTACACTCTGGCAGCTACCACTACCACTGTTAGGAGTATTATCCGTGCCGGAAGTGTTAGTTGGAGGAGTGTCGGTAGCTAAGCTAGAAAAAGACAACAATGGTGTAAGTAGTAGAGCGAAAATTATTTTTTTCATAAAAACCTCAAGTTAAGCTGTTATTTTATATACTTAGCAATTAAACCATAAATATAAGCATAAAGAACAACTTAAACATGATTTCTACATAACAAAACCATTACCACTCTTGTTTTTTTCTTTACTATCAATGATATAAATCTCAGAGGTTGCATCACTAAACCCATCAATGATAAGCTGCTCGCCATTTTTGTTAATGTTAAATTCAAGCCCATTAATAAAATCTGTTTCAACCAATTCCTTGCTATTAGTTTCTAAATTAAATTTATAAAGCACAAGTTGCCCCAAAAAAAAGTCAAGCCAATAAAGGTCCGGATAAGCTACCCCCCAAATAGGAGGAAAAAACAGATTAGCTTTAACTGATAAAGGCTGTAGTTCACCCGTGAGGTTTTTTGCTTTAAATAGTTCACCATCTTCTCGCCAAAAAACATATAACTCATCAGAGACACGAGCGCCCTTATAGCCTTGGCGAATAAATTTAGATTTTTTTGATTTAACATCGAATAAATTAATGGACCATGAATTATCATTAGATTGACTGTAGATAATATTAACCCCATCTCTGTCGAACACCGCATCATCCAGTATTTGCTGCTCGCTATTGATAAACGCTATCTCACCATTCGGTTTTAGCACACCAACTCTGTCGCCCACTTTAAGCAATATATTTCCGCTTAATGACTGATCCATCAGTATAAAATACTCTTCTGAATAAAATAATCTCTTACCTTGCTCAGGATTGTCCAGATTAATTAGCACTAAATAGTACTTATCGCCCTCCTTAGTCACCTCATACCATTCTTGATTATTATATTTACTAATGTTAATGGAAACAGAATTGGAAGGTCGTTCTCTCCGTATATTATGAGTAACTCCATCGACTATTGCCAATTCTGTATAGCGACGCGTCTGCGGCTCTCTCTTATATATATAAATTTTATTGTTCAGCAAGTACATTTGCCAAAAATAGCCATAGAGATGCACAAATAACTCAGTTTTATTGTCGGTATCGATGTTGATACTGGTAATGTTTTGCTTGTTTAATACCAGTAGTGTTTCTACATCTTGCCAAACCAAAGCTCGAGTTTGCTGTCGCCAAGGAATCCTTTTGGTTATTTTTCCCGTTGCGAGTTCTAATATTTGAATTTCTTGCTCATGATCTAATCGGGTTTTGCGCAAATAAGCTAAATATTGGTAATCCGCTGAGAGCGAGCCATAAATATCCATGCTTTGACCATTATAAGTCGAAGTAATTTGCTTTTTTTCGATTAGAGTGTCTTCATCCCAGCTAATAAACTGATACTCGCTCCTGGCTTTTTCATCTACTAAGGTAGTTATAGAAACAAATGCCGAATTGGGTTGTTCCCCCAAAATAATCGAAGTTGTACCTTGAATATCTGAAATTAACAGCCGCTGGCGACTGACTTGATTAACTTCGTTTAAATGCCATAACTGCAGACTACCTTCGGTTGCTGTGCCCGAGTTGAATGAGAACAAGATGGCGGTATCATTTTCAACGAAGTCTGCATAACCCGCACTAATTAAATTATTTGCTATGCTCCACTGCTTGCCTTGCTTTATTTTATGTAGAAATAAATCGTAGCTGCCATCTTCACGATTTTGCTCATAAAATGCCAACTCGCCATTTTTCGAGATAGCCAGTAAACGTGAATTAAGTGGTAAGGTATCAAAATGACTCAATACTAGCTCGGTTGCTTGAAACTCAGTCTTATCAACATGAGGCTCTAAGTTATTAGGTTGTTTTAGAAAATAAAAAGCACCTAAACAGCACAGTAATACTAAGCCAATGATGAGCATTAACCCCTTATAGTTGTTCTTTTCCGCAGGGAAGCTTATCGCTTCTTTAGCGTCAATTTTTTCTACTGTAGACGATTTAACTTGTTCAGTAACATCAGTATCGACGTCGTTGATGGGAACAGTAGTTGGCTCAAATGGCGATGAAATAAATGGAGGTTCAACAGGACTCGCTTCAAGATGTTTACTGGCAAATTCGGCGGATGCTGGCATAGAAAAAAGTCGATAGCCCCGTTTGGGTAGGGATTTGATGATTTCAGGTTGACTAGGATCAGCTTCAATCAAGGCCCGTAAACGACTGACGACTCGCCTTACAGCAGTATCCGTGACAATACGCCCGACCCATACCTCATCATGCAGCTCTTGCAAAGGGACATAACGTTCGGTATTAAGTAACAAATAATCCAGTACGTCAGCCATTTTTGGCTCAATGTTTATTGACTCACCATCGAGGTAGAGAAACCTCTCTTGAGTACAATAGATATAACGCCCGATGATAAACTTACTGTTCAATGAGATAGCCACAGCCTTTGAGTGTTAATTAATAGTTATACTAATAACATACGCCTAGATTGTAAAACAAATGCCGTTATAAGTTATTATTTAGGCTGTAAAAACAAAAAAGCGGTGTTTCAATTAAGAAACACCGCTTTTTTCCAACAATAACCTTATCTGGCAATGTTCTTCTTGATGGTCTCAAGTACACGTAATTGAGCGGTTGCCTTAGCAATTTCAATCAGTGCTGCTTGGTAATCAAAGTCAGTACCAGCATCAGCCATATGGGCCTCTGCGCGATTCTTAGCTTCGATTGCCGCTTTCTCATCAATGTCATCGGCACGCAATACCACATCAGCAAGGACAGAGGCTGAAGAGGGCTGCACTTCCAGGATACCACCTGAAAGATAAAACACTTCTTCGCTACCGTCTTGCTTGGTAACACGCGCCATGCCAGGCTTAATTTTACTAATCAGAGGGGCGTGACCATGCATAATGCCTAGTTCACCTTCAGAGCCGGTCACTTGTAGATGTGACACACGACCGCTGAATATACCGCCTTCTGCACTAACAATATCAAGCTGTACTGTCATGGCTGCCATAGGTTCTCCTTAAGAAACTAAGTATATTACTTAATTATTTCTTTTTGTTCGCTTTTTCGACAGCTTCGTCGATTGAGCCAACCATGTAGAACGCTTGCTCTGGAATGTGATCGAACTCACCTTCTAGCAGTCCCTTGAAGCCACGGATGGTGTCTTTAAGAGAAACGTACTTACCTGGAGATCCTGTGAAGACTTCTGCTACGTGGAATGGTTGTGACAAGAAACGCTCGATTTTACGTGCGCGTGCCACAGCCGTTTTATCTTCATCAGATAATTCGTCCATACCCAAAATAGCGATGATGTCTTTCAGCTCTTTGTAACGCTGTAATACAGTCTGTACACCGTTAGCAACATCATAATGCTCTTGACCTACTACCTGTGGATCTAACTGACGTGAAGTCGAATCCAATGGGTCAACCGCTGGGTAAATACCTAGCGAAGCAATTTGACGTGATAGTACAACAGTCGCATCTAAGTGAGCGAAGGTTGTTGCTGGTGATGGATCTGTTAAGTCATCCGCAGGTACGTATACCGCTTGAACAGAAGTGATCGAACCTGACTTGGTTGAAGTGATACGTTCTTGAAGAACGCCCATCTCTTCTGCCAATGTTGGCTGATAACCTACTGCTGAAGGCATACGACCTAGCAATGCAGATACTTCAGTACCGGCTAAGGTATAACGGTAGATGTTGTCAACAAACAACAGTACGTCACGACCTTCGTCACGGAACTTCTCTGCCATAGTTAGACCAGACAGTGCTACACGCAAACGGTTACCCGGTGGCTCGTTCATCTGACCATAAACCATGGCCACTTTATCGAGAACACCAGAATCTTTCATTTCGTAGTAGAAGTCGTTACCCTCACGAGTACGCTCACCTACACCTGCGAAAACAGAAAGACCCGAGTGGGCTTTAGCGATGTTGTTAATCAGTTCCATCATGTTAACTGTTTTACCAACACCCGCACCACCAAACAGACCTACTTTACCACCCTTAGCAAACGGACATACAAGGTCAATAACCTTGATACCAGTTTCTAAAAGCTCAGTAGAGCTAGATTGATCTTCATATGAGGGGGCGGCACGGTGAATAACATAACGTTCTTCTTCACCAATTTCGCCACACTCATCAATAGGCTCACCCAATACGTTCATGATACGGCCAAGGGTCGCAGCCCCTACCGGAACAGAAATTGGTGAACCTGTGTTTACAACCTCAAGACCACGACGCAAACCATCAGAAGAGCCCATAGCGATGGTACGAACTACACCACCACCAAGCTGTTGCTGAACTTCCAGCACTAAGCCTTTACAAGCGCCTTCGCCAGTGATCTTAAGAGCGTCATATATTTGAGGTACGGCATCTTGTGGAAACTCTACGTCCACAACCGCGCCAATCACTTGGACAACAGTACCTGTGCTCATGATTAATCCTCTAAAACTTGTATTCGTTACCTAACCTAAACTGCAGAGGCACCTGAAACAATTTCCGACAGTTCCTGCGTAATCGCAGCCTGACGGGCCTTGTTATAGACCAACTGAAGGCCATCTATCATATCACCAGCGTTATCCGTTGCCGCTTTCATCGCTACCATACGGGCAGCTTGTTCAGAAGCAAGGTTTTCAACAACGCCTTGATACACTTGAGATTCCACATAACGAACCAATAATGTTTCCAAAATGTCTTTTGGATCCGGTTCGTAAATGTAATCCCAGCGATGAGACTTCACATCGTCTGCAGATTTCGGCAAAGGTAGCAGCTGCTCGATCACAGGAGTTTGTGTCATGGTATTAACGAATTTGTTAAATACCACATACAAACGATCCAGCTTGCCTTCGTTGTAAGCTTGTAGCATTACACGTACTGTACCGATCAAGTCAGCGAGCTTTGGAGCATCGCCTAAACCTGAAGCGTGTGCAGATACCTGACCGCCAAAACTTTTGAAAAACTGTACGCTGCGCGCACCAATGGGGCAAAATTCAACTTCTGCACCTTCGGCTTTCCAGTTTTTCACGTCTAAAATCACCTTTTTGAAAAGGTTGACGTTTAGACCACCACAAAGGCCACGGTCGGTTGCTACAACAATGTAACCAACCCGCTTAGCCTCTCTCACCTCTAAATAGGGGTGTTTAAACTCGAGAGAACCTTGCGCTACGTGACCGATTACCTTACGCATGCTTTCCGCGTATGGACGGCTTGCAGCCATGCGTTCCTGCGCTCTGCGCATTTTGCTGGCTGCCACCATTTCCATGGCGGACGTGATCTTTTGAGTGTTTTTAACACTCGCGATCTTGGTTTTAATCTCTTTAGCGCCGGCCATCTCTACTCTCCAATCTGGACCTGAGGTGTCTTAAGACACCTCGCAAATGTTTACCAGGTTTGGGTCGCCACGAACTTGTCGAGACCAGCCTTGATTTCACCTTCGATATCGGCATTGTAATCGCCGGTAGCGTTGATGTTATTCATCAGGGCAGCGTGCTCGCTGTTCATGAACGAGAGCAGAGCGGCTTCGAAGTGACCGATCTTATTCAGCGCAACACTCTTAAGGTAGCCTTTTTCAGCTGCGTAAATAACCACAGCCTGCGCAGCTACGCTCATTGGAGCATATTGCTTTTGTTTCATAAGTTCGGTAACACGCTCACCATGCTCTAATTGAGCACGAGTTGCATCGTCAAGATCTGATGCAAACTGTGAGAACGCAGCAAGCTCTCGATACTGTGCTAGTGCAGTACGAATACCACCAGACAGTTTCTTGATGATCTTAGTCTGAGCCGCACCACCAACACGAGAAACAGAAATACCAGGGTTAACAGCAGGACGAAGTCCTGAGTTAAACAAGTCAGTCTCAAGGAAGATCTGACCATCTGTAATAGAAATTACGTTGGTCGGTACGAATGCAGATACGTCACCCGCTTGAGTTTCAATAATAGGCAATGCGGTTAACGAACCGGTTTTACCTGTTACTGCACCCTTGGTAAACTTTTCAACATAGTTCGCGTTTACGCGTGAAGCACGCTCAAGTAAACGAGAATGTAGATAGAATACATCGCCTGGGTAAGCTTCACGGCCTGGTGGACGCTTAAGTAGCAATGATATTTGACGGTAAGCAACTGCTTGCTTAGACAAATCATCATAAACTATTAGTGCATCTTCACCGCGATCACGGAAGTATTCACCCATAGAACAACCAGAATATGGTGCTAGATACTGCAATGCAGCTGCTTCAGAAGCAGTAGCAACAACAACTATGGTGTTAGCCAACGCGCCGTGCTCTTCTAGTTTGCGTACAACGTTTGCTATGGTAGAAGCTTTCTGACCAATAGCGACGTATACACACTTAATATCTGAATTGTTCTGATTGATAATGGCATCAATCGCCAGTGCTGTTTTACCAGTCTGACGGTCACCAATTACCAATTCGCGTTGGCCACGACCGATAGGGATCATGGAGTCAACAGTCTTATAACCGGTTTGCACTGGCTCATCAACTGATTGACGCTCAATAACACCAGGGGCGATGACTTCGATTGGAGAATAACCGTCGTTGTCGACAGGTCCTTTTCCATCAATAGGCTCACCTAGAGTGTTAAGTACGCGACCTAACAGACCACGGCCAACTGGAACTTCCAGAATACGACCAGTAGTCTTAACTTTTACGCCCTCTGCCAAACCGGCATACGAGCCCATTACTACGGCACCGACGCTATCACGTTCTAAGTTCAACGCGATTGCATAACGGTTACCAGGCAGTTCGATCATTTCACCTTGCATTACATCGGCTAGGCCGTTAATGCGGATGATGCCGTCACTTACTGCAACGATAGTACCTTCGTTGCGAGCTTCACTAACGACTTCGAACTGCTCGATCCGCTGTTTAATCAGATCGCTGATTTCAGTGGAATTCAGTTGCATGCTCAAACTCCCAATTACGATTGCAGCTTATCAGAGAGGCGGGCCAACTGACCGCTGACTGAGCCATCTATGACTAAGTCGCCTGCTCTAATGATCATACCCGCGATTAGCGTGGCATCTGTGCTGCAATTCAGCTTTACTTTGCGTGCGAGACGTTTCTCTAAAGAAACACTAACTTGCTGTTGTTGCTCAGAGCTAAGCTCAATAGCTGAAACCACTGAGGCCTCAACTTCTTTTGCCCACTCGTTGCGGTATCCAGTAAATAACTCGGATACAGCAGTTAGTACCTCTAAGCGACCGTTTTCAGCCATTACCTTTATCAGGTTTTGACCTTGCGTATTAATTTGCTCACCGCACACACTGATAAACAGTGCTGCAAGTTTGCCACTGGCTAAACCGCCAGCTAATAATGGCTTCATTGATTCGTTTTCACTTACCAATGCGGTAAAGTTGAGCATTTCTGCCCAGCTATCAACGGCATTATTTTCAATAGCAAAATCAAAAGCTGCCTTTGCGTAAGGGCGAGCGATGGTGGTTAATTCAGCCATAACTCAACTCCTTATCAAATTTCAGCAACAAGTTTATTAACTATGTCACTGTGGGCGGCTGGATCAATCGAACGCTCAAGAATCTTCTCTGCACCAAGAATGGCAAGAGTAGCAACTTGCTTGCGCAGATCTTCTTTCACGCGATTACGTTCGGCTTCAATTTCTGCTTTACCCTGAGCGATAATTTTTGCACGCTCAGCGTCTGCTTCAGCTTTAGCTTCGTCAACGATTTGAGCTTTGCGCTTGTTAGCTTGCTCAATAATTTCGTTAGCCGTCGCTTTGGCTTCTTTTAGTTGATCAGTCGCTTTTGAGCGAGCCAACTCTAGGTCTTTTACTGCACGATCGGCATCAGCCAATCCATCAGCAATCCTTTTTTGGCGTTCTTCGATGGCATTCATCAAAGGTGGCCATACAAACTTCATGCAGAACCACACGAAGATTAAAAAGGCGACCGACTGTCCGATTAGGGTAGCGTTGAAATTCACAACAGCCTCCTATTAATAGTTAAGACAGAAGCGTTTGTTATAGCATTGCACCCAATGGGTTGGTAAATAGCATGTATAACGCAATACCAACACCGATCATGGTTACAGCGTCTAGAAGACCAGCAACGATGAACATTTTAACTTGTAGCATAGGAGCCATCTCTGGTTGACGCGCAGCGCCTTCCAAGAACTTGCCACCTAGTAAGCCGAAACCGATTGCAGTACCTAACGCACCCATACCAATCAGCAAAGCAACAGCGATAGCTGTCATGCCTAAAATCGTTTCCATCTGTATCTCCAGTATCTAAATCTATGTTAGTTAGATAATTTAGTTTAAAAATTTCTTCAGCAATTCTTAATGATCTTCATGAGCCATGCTTAAATAAACAATGGTTAACATCATGAAAATAAATGCTTGTAGCGTGATAACTAATATGTGGAAAATTAACCAACCTAGTTGTAAACCTATACCTAGAGTGGCAATAGCCCAGTTAGCACCATACATAAGCGCAATAAGAATGAAGATCAACTCACCTGCGTATAAGTTACCAAACAGACGCAATGCCAATGAAATTGGTTTTGCAATCAAGGTAACAGATTCTAACAAGAGGTTGACGGGTATCATTGCCCAATGGTTAAAGGGCTGTAGCGTCAGTTCTTTCACAAAACCAGACACACCTTTGACTTTAATGCTGTAGTAAATAATCAGCACAAACACACCTAAAGCTAAGCTGAAGGTAATGTTAACGTCAGTACTCGGAACAACTTTTAGGTACTCTACGTCAGCAAGCGCTGCTAATGAAGGTAACCAATCTACTGGGATCATATCCATGAAGTTCATCATGAATACCCAGACGAAAATTGTCAGAGCTAAAGGTGCAATCACAGGATTGCGGCCATGGAAAGTTTCTTTCACGCTAGCATCAACGAACTCAACGATCATCTCGATAAAACACTGAAGTTTACCAGGAACACCGGTAGTCGCTTTCTTACCAACGCTGCGGAAAATCCACAGGAACAATACGCCAAGACCAACCGAAAAGAGCAACGAATCAATGTGCCATGTCCAAAAGCCTTCACCAACCGATAGGTTAGTAAGGTGGTGCTGGATATAGCCCTGCGGTGTTAACGCGTCACCAGTTGCAGCCATGATTCATCCCACTTAACTTTGCTTGAAGTATAAAGGAGCCGTCCAATGCACGATTAACGCCAGTGTGTAGCAAACAAAAAGCGGCATAAATACCACCTCTAGCTTGATAAACGCCAGTGAGAACATCGCAATGGTTAACAGCAACTTTACCGCTTCCCCCCAGTAAAAAGTCTTAACGACTTTTGCCGATGAACTTGCTCCCATATGAGAGAAGGCCAGGGTTGCGAATACAAAATTAGGGAGTACAGCAATTGAACCACCTGCCAAAGCAGAGCAGCCAAACTGAACTCCCCACACGGCGAAAAAGACTATCGATACAAATCCAGCCACCACCGCCTGTGCCATCACTAGCTTATAGGCTGACAATCGGCCACGATGTGCTAAAACTTTGCTCAATGGATCTTCTCCGCATTAATACTTTTTGTTTCGATGACCGGACTCAATATCCGAATAAAGTCATGCACAAAAAGCTTGCGAAAGTATACCTTTTCAAGCTTTCAATGCAACTTTGAGAGGGGGAAAAGTGCGACATTTGAGTGAAAATCGTGTTAAAAACCAAAAATAACAGATTTTCACTCATTAAGTAGGTTGTTGATTATTTATAAAACAAACGGTTTCTAACCTATTTTGGCAAGAATTCCGTCAAGTTCACCTAAGTTTTGATAATTGATAACAATCTTACCTGTACCTTTAGCGCTATGATTAATAGATACCTTTGCACCTAATCGTTCAACTAAGCTCTGCTCTAGACGACTAACATCATGATCTTTTTCTTTAGATTCCACAGTTTTGCTCGGTGAAAGGGCTTTATTGACTAAACGTTCCGTTTCGCGAACAGTCATGTCTTTAGATGCAACTAAACGCGCAAGTTCTGTTTGTTCATCACCTTCAATCGCCAATAAAGCACGGGCATGCCCCATGTCAATATCGCCATTTTCCAACAAACGTTTAACAGGTTCATTTAAGCTATTTAATCGCAATAGATTAGACACACTTGCCCGTGATTTACCGACAGCATCGGCCACTTGTTGGTGAGTTAATTCAAACTCTTCTAATAAACGATTAAGAGCAACCGCCTCTTCCATGGCATTGAGATCTTCACGCTGAATGTTTTCAATCAGGGCGATAGCCACTGCAGATTCATCGGCGACTTGCTTAACTAAACAAGGAATTTTATCTAACTGAGCTAATTGTGCTGCACGCCAACGGCGTTCACCAGCAATAATCTCATATTGACCACTACCTATTTTTCGCACAACAATCGGCTGAATTACACCTTGAGAGCGAATAGATTCAGCGAGTTCTTCTAAAGCGTCTGGCGACATATCGCGTCGTGGCTGATATTTACCTGGCTGCAATAAATCTAAATCTAGCTCAATAAGTTTGCCATCAATAGGATCAGCGTTTGCTTGTTCTTGTTGTTCTGATTTACGGCTGGCCGCATTACTGTGGCTAAGTAAAGCATCTAAACCTTTACCTAAACCGCGTTTTTTTAACGTCATTATTCTTCCTTACGCCTGTTTAGTGTTGGTTTGCTCTGCGCGGCGAATAATTTCACCCGCAAGGGCTAAATAGGCTTTAGCCCCAGCACTGGTTTTATCGTAATACATTGCTGGGGCACCAAAACTAGGGGCTTCTGCTAAACGGATATTTCTTGGAATAACAGTACGATACACTTTGTCGCCGAAATGTTGTTTCAGTTGGTCTGAGACATCATTAGATAAGCGGTTACGGGGATCGTACATAGTGCGTAAAATGCCTTCTATGGTTAACCCAGGGTTAACCATAGCGGCTAATTTGGAAATGGTATCTATCAGTGCTGTCAATCCTTCGAGGGCATAGTATTCACACTGCATAGGTACAAGTACAGAGTCAGCCGCCGACATGGCATTTACTGTGAGCATGTTTAATGATGGCGGACAATCAATAAAAATATAATCGTAATTATCTTTAATCGGCGCAAGAGCATTACGCAAGCGAACTTCACGCGCGTAAAATTCCATCAGCTTAATTTCTGCAGCTGTTACATCGCCGTTACCAGCAATAAGATCATACTTACCAACAGTATTTTTGACGACAATGTCATCGAAAGGTTTATCTTCCACTAATAAGTCGTAGGCAGTATGTTCAACCTCGTATTTATCAATGCCGCTGCCCATGGTGGCATTACCCTGGGGATCTAAGTCAATCAGCAACACTTTACGTTTGGTTGCAGCCAAAGACGCGGCTAGGTTGACACAAGTTGTTGTTTTTCCAACTCCACCTTTCTGGTTAGCTACGGCAATGATTTTACCCACAATGTCATCCTGTCTTGTTTAATTGTTATTAAATTATTCTATATATCAATAGATTAAATCTAAATTACTTGATGAATCAACTGCGCTTTTTTCTAAGCTTTAATAAATGACGCTGTTCATCTAATTGGGGCACGTGCAGCACTATGGTCTCTACCAGCTCAAATCCTTCAGGAATAGCGTCAAGTTCAGCTGGGTTTAACTGCCCTTTTAAGGCATAGAATGTCCCTTCGCTATGAGGAAGGTGATGACACCAAGTTAACATATCTTGCACAGATGCAAAGGCTCTGCTGAGTACACCGTCAAATTTATTTTCAGGCTCAAAAGCTTCCACACGGCTTTCTATCGAACTGATATTGTTAATTTTAAGTTCAAATTGCACTTGTTTTTGAAAACGGATCCGCTTGCCTAAACTGTCGAGCAACACAAATTCTTTATTAGGATTCATAATAGCAAGCGGGATCCCGGGTAAACCTGGACCTGTGCCAACATCGATAAACCTGTTACCGCTAAGATAAGGAGAAACAGCCAAACTGTCCATCACATGACGAATTAACATTTGTTCAGGTAAACGAACCGAGGTGAGATTATAGGCCTTATTCCATTTATTTAGCATTTCAACAAAACCAATCAATTGGCGCTGTTGTTGCTCAGTGGCCGATAGGTTCATTTCAGCTAAATAAGCACTGAGTTGGGAAGATAACACGGCAAAGCCTCGTAAAGTAAAATTAACAGTCGTTAGCTATTATGAAGCCGTAAAAGCACTAAGGGAAGCCCTATGACTTCCCTTAGTGAATTGAGGGTTACTTAGCCTCGTTTTTAAGCTGTTTTGCGAAGTAAACCGCGTTTTTTAAGGTGAACCAACAAAATTGAAATTGCCGCAGGAGTTATACCCGAGATCCTTGACGCTTGGCCTATGGTATCTGGTTTGTGATTATTTAACTTTGCAATCACTTCATTAGAAAGCCCAGGCACTTCTTGATAATCAAGATCTAACGGCAACAGAGAGTTTTCATGGCGAATAGCCTTGTCGATTTCATCTTGCTGGCGCTGAATATAACCTGAGTATTTAACTTGAATTTGCACTTGCTCTGCAGCACTAGGATCTTCAAGACCTGGGCCAAAACCTTCTAACGACATTAATTTCTTATAATCCATTTCAGGACGACGTAATAAGTCTTCAAAAGATGCTTCACGAGAAATAGGGGTATTTAATTCAGGATTTAATACCCCAAGTAAAGGTGAGTTGGGGTGGATCCATTGGCCACGTAAACGCTGCAATTCAAGCTCTATAGATTCACGCTTTTCAGAGAATTTAGCCCAGCGTTCATCATCAACTAAACCAAGCTCACGGCCTTTTTCAGTTAAACGTAGATCGGCATTATCTTCACGCAGCAATAAACGGTATTCCGCGCGACTAGTAAACATGCGGTAGGGTTCTTTAGTGCCTAATGTTGATAGGTCGTCAACTAACACGCCTAAATAAGCTTGATCGCGACGTGGACACCAAGTCTCTTTGCCTTGCACTTGCAATGAAGCATTCATGCCAGCCAATAAACCTTGCGCACCTGCTTCTTCGTAGCCTGTGGTGCCGTTGATTTGTCCTGCAAAGAACAAACCATTGATGGTTTTGGTCTCTAACGAGTTTTTTAGATCTCTTGGATCAAAATAATCGTATTCTATGGCATAGCCTGGGCGAATAATCTCAGCATTTTCCATGCCTTTAATTGAACGTACTAAGTTCAATTGCACATCGAAAGGTAAGCTAGTTGAAATACCATTTGGGTAAATTTCGTTGGTGCTTAAGCCTTCTGGTTCGATAAATATTTGATGAGAAGTCTTATCAGCGAAGCGATGGATCTTATCTTCAATTGATGGACAATATCTTGGGCCAATGCCTTCTATAACCCCTGAATACATAGGGCTTCTGTCCAATCCACCACGAATAATATCGTGAGTTTTTTCATTGGTATGAGTGATATGACAAGAAATTTGTCGCGGATGCTGCTCTACATTGCCAATAAATGACATTACAGGTAAAGGTGTATCACCTTTTTGCTCAGTCATTTGAGAGAAATCTATACTGTTGGCATCGATTCGTGGTGGGGTACCGGTTTTTAAACGTCCGACACGAATTGGCAATTCACGTAAGCGGTTGGCTAATGCAATTGCTGGTGGATCTCCAGCTCGGCCGCCACTGTAATTTTGCATACCAATATGAATTTTACCGCTTAAAAATGTGCCCGTGGTTAACACTACAGCTGGTGATTCAAAGGCCAATCCCATTTGGGTTACCACACCAACCACTTGATTATTCTCAACAACTAAGTCATCAACGGCTTGTTGGAAAATACGTAAGTTTGGTTGGTTTTGTAGAATTTGTTGGATCTTTTGACGATACAAGGCACGATCCGCTTGGGCACGAGTAGCTCGCACTGCTGGGCCTTTACTGGAGTTTAGGGTTCTAAATTGAATACCTGCGTAATCCGTGGCTATTGCCATGGCGCCACCCAATGCATCGATTTCTTTGACTAAATGGCCCTTACCAATCCCACCTATGGCTGGATTACAAGACATCTGTCCTAGCGTATCTATGTTGTGAGTTAGCAAGAGTGTTTTAGAGCCCATTCTTGCAGATGCTAATGCCGCTTCAGTTCCGGCATGACCACCACCTACAACAATAACATCAAACCTTTCGTGAAAATGCATTATGCGACCTTAGATTTCTTAACAGTATCGTTCAATTTTAAATTGAGTAAGGGAGGTATTTTAGCACTTGCTTTGCTGAACGTGAATGATCTATTTCACTGGTTTGATCGCAGAGGTTTTGCTTAATAGATCTTAAGATCTTTATATAGATCTCTTTATTATGTTTACTATTAGGATCGCACTTTTCTGTGTGTAACCCTAAAAATCCTTTATAATCATAAGATAACAAGAACTCGATCCTGTGATCAGTTAGCGATCAAACTCGATATAAGGTGGGGATAGAATAGCGACTTATCCACAAGGTGGATCTTTGTGCAGATCGGACTCATAAAAGTACAGAGTTATGATCGCTAAAAATAATAGCTTATCCACAAACTTATTATTTAAAATAACAATTTGTGGATAAGAGTAGTTTGAATTGTGGGTATTTATATTTAAATTAACAGTTCTGGATTAGTTGAGTAGATGTTGCCATTGAGCTAACCAAGCCAATGCTGGCTCTTCAGGTACGGGAGTGGACTGAATATCTATTTGGATCTTATCCACAAAGGGATCGCCTCCTAGTCGTTTTAATTGATCAATTATTTTTTCAGGGCCATGACAAAAAGTATCGTAATTAGAGTCACCGATGGCACATAAGGCAAATTTTAAGCCGCGAAGATCGCGATCACTTGCCATTAACTGTTCATAAAATGGCTTAATATTGTCTGGTAATTCACCTGCACCATGGGTTGAACTGACAATTAACCATAGAGATTCTGCTGATAATTTCATCAATTCTGCCTGCATATAAACCTCAGCCTGATGGCCTAATTCGACCAATTGAGCTGCCATATCATCGGCTACATACTCAGTTCCACCTAATGTAGTGCCTACTATTAAGGCTATTTTTGCCATATAAACGTCCGTTACTAATGATTAATGGCCTAGTTTACCCGAATTCCTATTGGGTATATTCAAGTTCATCAGTATTTACCTTGTTAGTGCTTGGTTAGTATTTGACGAAAAACTGCAGGATTGGGCTAAAACTACAGCTGAATTAACTGTTTTATCTCGAGACTGTACATGCTTATCTTGTTAATCAGAGGTCAGCATCTTAATGAAGGTATTAGCTATGGAGGTTTTCTCATGTCTGTGGGGATTGGTGATATTGACCCTGTAGTCGCCGCTATTATGGCCTATGGAAGGTGATTTTTTATTTATCAGTATTATGGGGTAAGTTGGAACTAAGTTTTTAATTGCGCACAGGTCATTCGAACTACGACATAGATGTTATTAATGCAGAAGCTGGCTGCGGCGGCAAAGGATGACTTTGCACGCCTTAAACAGGAGGGAAATTAACTTAAGTGTTTAGCATGAAAATGTAGGTGGTCTTCGATAAAACTAGCGATAAAATAATAGCTATGATCGTAGCCTGGCTGCATTCTTAACTTCAGTGGGTAGTTGATGTTTTTAGCTACTGCCTGTAGATTTTCAGGCTTTAGCTGCTCTTTAAGGAAGCTATCATCTTCGCCTTGGTCCACCAGCGCAGGCACAAAATGATGGCTTTTTTTCATTAATTCACAGCTGTCATAGTTCAACCAATTTTGCTTGTCTTTACCTAGGTAACCGCTAAAGGCTTTTATGCCCCATGGACTGTTAATGGGGTTACAAATAGGGCTAAATGCCGACACACTTTGGTAGCGAGTTGGATTTTTTAAGGCAATGGTTAATGCACCGTGACCGCCCATGGAGTGGCCTGCAATACTGCGTTTGTTGTTCACTGGGAAATGGGCTTCAATCAAGCTTGGCAATTCATTGACTATGTAATCGTACATTTGGTAATGAGTGTTAAACGGCGCTTGGGTAGCATTAACGTAAAAGCCTGCACCTAAACCAAAGTCATAAGTAGCATCTGGGCAATCGGGCACATCATCGCCACGAGGGCTGGTATCAGGCGCTACAATAGCTATACCAAGTTGTGCCGCGAGTCTTTGGGCTCCCGCTTTTTGCATAAAATTTTCATCGGTGCAGGTAAGCCCAGATAGCCAATAGAGTACTGGTACTTTTTCATTCATGGCTTGAGGCGGTAAAAAAATGGCAAATCGCATAGCGCAATTTAAGCTGTGAGAATGATGGCGATACTGCTTGTGCCAACCAGAAAAACTTTTATTACTGCTGATATTATCCAGAGTCATGACTTGTCCTTTATGCCCTAGCATTGAGCTAGGGCGGCAGTAGATTATTTATCGAAATGGATAACGGTACGAATGCTTTCGCCTTTATGCATTAAATCAAAAGCTTGATTTATATCCTCAAGGCCCATTGTATGAGTAATAAAGTGATCCAGCTTAAAATCACCATTTAGGTATTGCTCAACGATACCGGGTAATTCACTGCGTCCTTTTACGCCGCCAAAGGCACTGCCACGCCAGACTCTACCTGTCACCAACTGGAAAGGACGGGTAGATATTTCTTGCCCTGCGCCAGCTACACCTATGATCACAGACTCACCCCAGCCTTTATGGCAACATTCTAAGGCGCTGCGCATTACGTTAACATTACCTATGCACTCAAAGGAGAAGTCCACACCGCCATCGGTCATTTCAACAATGACTTCTTGAATGGGTTTGTCGAAATCTTTAGGATTAATACACTCTGTGGCGCCAAGTTTTTTAGCCAATTCAAACTTAGATTCGTTTAAATCAACACCGATAATGCGGCTGGCTCCAGCCATAGTTGCGCCAATAACAGCAGATAAGCCTATGCCACCAAGGCCGAATATTGCCACGGTATCACCTTGTTGAACTTTTGCCGTTTTAAGTACGGCGCCCATGCCTGTGGTTACGCCACAACCGAGCAAGCACACTTCTTCAAGGGGAGCGCTTGGGTTGACTTTTGCCAACGAAATTTCGGGTAATACTGTGTATTCAGAGAAGGTCGAGCAACCCATGTAATGAAATATCGGTTGGCCATCTTTATAAAAACGTGTGGTGCCATCTGGCATTAAGCCTTTACCTTGGGTTTCACGTACCGCGCTACATAAATTGGTTTTACCTGAGGTGCAGAATTTACATTTACCGCATTCAGCTGTGTATAGCGGAATAACATGGTCACCCACTTGCACGCTAGTTACACCCTCACCAATCATATGAACGATACCACCACCTTCATGGCCTAGAATCGCTGGGAATACCCCTTCAGGATCATCACCCGATAAAGTAAATGCATCAGTATGGCACACACCAGTGGCAATTATTTTTACCATTACTTCACCGGCTTTTGGATACATCACATCCACTTCTTCTACGGATAATGCTTGTCCTGGGCCCCAAGCGATAGCGGCTTTAGACTTGATAAATTGTGCAGTCATAATTATGTCCTAATGGTGAGGGTTAAATGTGAGCTGACTAAGTTTAGCCCTTAGTCGATTTATCTATTGTATTTCTTTATAGTCAGATGATAATTGGCTTATTTAACAAATAACCTTTACGAGGATGTAACAATGTTGCAGTGGGAAGGCATTTCTGAATTTGTCGCTGTGGCTGAAGCTGAGAGTTTTACTGCGGCAGCAAAAAGGCTCAGCATATCTACTGCACAGGTCAGCCGTCAGGTCAGTCAGTTAGAAGATCGTTTAAGCACCAAGTTGTTTTATCGCACCACTCGCAAGGTAGCCTTAACTGATGAAGGCACTGTGTATTATCGACATTGTCGTCAGGTACTCAATGGGTTAGACGATGCAGAGCGCGCTATATCGAGCCTTAAAGATACCCCACAAGGCTTAATAAAAATGACAGCGCCAGTCACTTATGGTGAAACTCACATTATGCCAATCGTGATTGCTTTTATGGCCCAATACCCACAAGTCGAAGTGCAATGTGAGCTGACTAATCAAAGGTTAGATCTTATCGATGGCGGTTTTGATTTAGCGATTCGACTGGGCCAGCTTGGAGATTCGAGCATGATGGCTAAACGCCTGAGCAACCGTCGTCAGTATGTGTGTGCGGCGCCAAGTTATATTGAGGCTTATGGTGCACCCTATAGTTTGTCTGAATTAAACCAACATAATTGCCTGATAGGCAGTCAGCCTCTGTGGCAATTTATTGAGCAAGGTAAGATTAAGAGCATTAAAGTGCAGGGTCGCTTACGTTGTAGCAGCGGCTTTAGTTTACTGGACGCAGCTATCCGGGGGCTTGGCATAGTGCAACTGCCTGATTATTATGTCAGCCAAGCATTAGCTGAAGGTAAACTTAAAGTATTACTTGAGCCTTTTCAGCAATCTAAAGAAGGGATTTGGGCACTGTATCCCCACAATCGCCATTTATCACCTAAAGTGCGCTTATTGGTGGACAAATTAGCTGAAAATTTACCTAATTGATGATTAATTTGATGGGGTTAAATTAAGCCGCTTTGGATACTCACTTGTATGCAGAATAAAACCGATATTGGTGTATGTATGGTCCAATATCGGTTGGAATCCTCTGTGTGAGGTTAAGTTATATGGCAGATTAGAAGTTACGTGATTGCTCTTCAATGTGCATTTGTTCTACTAGGCCTTGGCCTGTGCGCTCTTGGTATTTAGTCTCGGCTTGCTGCATTCTACTGCGGCCATTTCCAAGCATAGTTTGCCCTTGCTGCAAGGCGCTTTCACCTTCAGCAACCTTGGTATTACCTTCTTCAATAAGTTCTTTGCCATCAACGAATTTTTCGTCAGCGTCTTCCCAAAGATCGGCGATGTCTTCGAGAATTTCAGTGAGTTTAGTTGCATGAATACCCGATTGAGCGCCACTTAGGCTACCTGCCTTAGCAATAAATACATTACGTTGCCGTTGAGCTTCGGCTCTGGCCTCTGTTATGAGTTTTTCACCTTCAAAAATTTCTGTCTTGCCTTCGCTAATCAGCTTTTGACCACTGGTGAGCAGCGCTTTAGCGTTATTAACATCTTTAAGACCTTGTTCCCATTGTTGAGATAGATCTAAATGTTGTTCGCCTTGTGCTTTTATTTTTGTGGCAAAGGTATTTGGCGTTGCTGCACAACCTGCCAGATTCATTGCACCTATCACTAACAAACTACAAACAACAGCTCTCATGTTTAAGTCTCCATAATAAGGGGGAGAAAGCGGCGCAATTTAATCTGTTAGTCATACAAATAGCAATAGGGTGGCGGCGAAATAAATGACAGTATTTAAAACATATAACTAATTGTTATCGTAAATTCTATAGCTGCTTTTTTTAGCAAGGATAATCGTTTTCATACAGGTAACTTTAGACCGTTTGCGTCTATCTTAATGCTTGCAACAAGCTGACTATTTTAGCTTTAGGTAAATGGGTTATGTTACTGATGATATCAAAGGTGATTTGTTGGCTGGGAAGCTGTTGCTGCAATAGATTCAACTGATGTAACCACAGCTGAGCTGTCATGGTGGCATCGGCTAAGGCGCGGTGAAATACACCTTCGTTGGGTAATTGGTGGTGTTCAACTAGTGTGGCGAGTTTATGATTGGGAGCCTCTTGGCTTATGCGTCGTGATAACAATAAAGAGCAAGCAAACTGACCGTTATAACTGAGCCTATTTGCTGAAAACTCGGCATCTAAGAATTTTTTATCGAAGCTGGCATTATGGGCCACTAAGTTAAATCCATCGATAAACTCAGCAAATTGCCCCATCACCACTTTTGATGTTGGGGCATCTTTAAGCATTTGATTACTAATACCAGTATATTGCTCAATAAAGCTGTTTACCCGCTGACCTGGGTTTATCAGTGCTTGAAAGGTGTCGACGACTTGGCCATTAACCAATTTGACTGCACCAATCTCAATGGCGCGGTCGCCCATTTCTGGGAATAAGCCTGTGGTTTCAAAGTCGAGCACTACAACATTATTAGCAAGCATCAAGGTTAAGACTATTTACCGATACAGAAGGAGCTGAAAATCTTACCCAAGAGATCATCGGAGGTAAATTTACCCGTGATTTCCGATAAAGCCATTTGGGCCATGCGTAGTTCTTCAGCAAGCAGTTCTCCTGCTAAATACACTTCTAACTGTTCTTTACCCAGGTGTAAGTGACTGGCGGCTAATTCTAGGGCCTCTAAATGACGGCGACGAGCGATAAAACCACCTTCAAGATTGCTTTGGTAACCCATCAAGGATTTTAAGTGCTGCTTTAATTCTTCAACGCCTAAACCAGTCTTGGCAGAGATGCGGAAAACCTCAAAGCCTTGCTCTTGGTTGGTTGAAGATTCCACGTTTGCTGATGGCTCCTCACCCGCTGATGGCTCTTGAGTCATCTTAAGTGATTCACCGGTTAAATCTGCCTTGTTACGCACAACAGTAACCCCAAGTCTTGCGGGTAAGCGGTCGATAAAGTCAGGCCAAATATCGTGGGGATCGACAGCCTCAGTCGTGGTGCCATCGACCATAAACAAGACTCTGTCTGCGGTAGCTATTTCATCCCAAGCACGCTCAATACCAATTTTTTCTACTGTATCTTCAGTGTCGCGTAAACCTGCGGTATCGATAATGTGTAGTGGCATGCCGTCTAAATGTATGTGCTCACGTAGGACATCGCGGGTGGTGCCGGCTATTTCGGTGACTATGGCTGATTCTTTACCTGCTAAGGCATTGAGTAAGCTTGATTTACCGGCATTAGGGCGCCCGGCAATAACCACTTTCATGCCTTCACGTATGATAGAGCCTTGTTTAGCACTGTCTTGTACTGTGTCGAGCTTTTCGATAATGCGGTACAAGGAGTTGGCAATTTTTCCATCAGATAAAAAATCCACTTCTTCATCGGGAAAATCAATAGCGGCTTCAACATATAAGCGCAAGTTAGTCACTTGCTCAACCAGCTCATGGACTTCTTTTGAGAACTCACCTTGCAGGGATTGCAAGGCACTCTTGGCGGCTTGCTCGCTGGTGGCATCGATTAAGTCGGCAATGGCTTCGGCTTGGGTTAAATCCAATTTATCATTTAAGAAGGCTTGTTCACTGAATTCACCGGGCTTGGCTATGCGCACGCCGCTGACTTGCATCACACGCTTGATCAGCATATCCAACACTATTTGCCCGCCATGGCCTTGTAGCTCTAATACGTCTTCGCCTGTGAAGGAATTAGGCCCTTTAAAGAATAACGCTATGCCTTGATCTATGACCCTGTCATCGGCATCTTTGAAGTCGCAATAATCGGCGTAGCGAGTTTTAGGCACTTTACCCAACACTGCCATGGCCACATTAGTGGCTAAATCACCTGAAATACGAATGATGCCTACGCCGCCTCGGCCTGGAGCTGTGGCTTGTGCCACAATAGTGTCTGTTGTCACGCTGATACCTATATAAAGGGTAAAATTTTAAAAGGAAAAGGCGGCCTTTAAGCCGCCTTTTTATCTAATTACACAATAAATTATTTGCTGAGCTTGGGCTTATTTTAAGCCTTTTTTCTCAAGACCTGCATAAATAATCTTCTGCTGTGTAATCGCAACTATGTTACCCACTAACCAATAAAGTACTAGTCCAGCTGGGAACCAGAGGAAGAACACGGTAAAGATAACAGGCATCCACTGCATCATCTTAACTTGCATAGGATCCATGGTTGGTGCCACTGGTTGCATCTTTTGCATTAAGAACATAGATGCACCCATGAGTAATGGCAGCACGTAATATGGATCTTGTACAGATAAGTCATTGATCCATAACATGAATGGGGCGTGACGTAGCTCATAGCTCTCTAGCAACACCCAGTAAAGGGCGATGAAGATAGGCATTTGTAACAAGATAGGTAAGCAGCCACCCATAGGGTTAACTTTTTCTTTTTTGTACAGCTCCATCATGGCTTGACCCATCTTTTGACGGTCATCACCAAAGCGTTCTTTCATTTCAGTCAGCTTAGGCTGTAGATTTCGCATCTTAGCCATAGAAGTGTACTGAGCCTTAGTCAGTGGATATAACAAACCACGCACTGTTAAGGTGATAAGAATAATAGCGATACCCCAGTTAGTTACTAGAGACTGGAAGAACATCAATAGTTTGTAAATAGGCACAGCTAACCACCAAAGGAAGCCATAATCTACAACGAGATTTAAGGTTTCTGAAATGGCACTTAGTCTTGTTTGGTCTTTCGGACCGACATAAAACTGGGCACTGATGCTCTGCTCGCTACCTGGGGCAACATCATAGATGGCACCACGGAAACCTATGTTGGCATAGCCACCTGCAGTCACACTAGAAAAAATGGTATTAGCATCTGTCGCAGGTGGGATCCAGGCTGATACGAAGTAGTGCTGTAACATTGCCGCCCAACCACCTAAGGTTGATTGGTCAAGGTTTTTGTCAGCCATGTCTTCGAAGTCATACTTCTCGTAACGTACATCTGAAGTAGAGAAAGCTGCACCACGGTAAGTCGGCATCATCATACTACCTTCGGTAGGCTTGATGGTTTGCTTGATTTGACCGTACATTTGCAATTGCAAAGACTTATCAGAAGTGTTGTTTACCTTGTAATCGACGCCAACATCAAATTGACCACGAGTAAAAGTAAATACCTTAGTGTAGCTAACGCCAGTATCAGTCACTAATGTGAGTGGTACTGTTAGGCTGTCTTGGCCATCGTCTAAGGTGAAATCACTTGATGTGGTGGTGAATTGAGCGCGGCCTTTAGTGCTGCTATCAATACCATCACGGCCAATAAGACCACTTTGAGCGATATAGTTAAAATCACTGCTTTGCTCAAGTAGTATAAAAGGGTCATTTTTATCAATTTCAGTTTTATGCTTAACTAATGCTGCATAAACAATATCGCCGCCAAGTGGATTAATTTTTAATACCAGTTGGTCTGTGGTGACATTGATAAGATTAGTTGATGCCACCACAGGTGCACTCAGGTTGCCATCGGCTTCTGGTACATCTGAGCTAGGTTCAGCTGAAATATTAGATTGAACTTGTGTTTGCGGAGCCGCTACTTGCGGCGCATTATCTGTTTGCCACTGCTGCCAAAGTAAAAAACTGACAAACAACAAACCGATAAGCAATATATTGCGTTGAGATTCCATAGCCTATTTATTACACCTGTCATTTTTAGGAGGGACGGGATCGCTTCCGCCGGGATGTAAAGGGTGACATCTTAATATGCGTTTCAATGCAAACCAACTACCTTTCGCTGTTCCGTGCAATTTAATTGCTTCGATAGCATAGTGTGAGCAAGTGGGATTGAAACGGCATCTAGGTCCCAAAAGAGGGCTGATGAAGAGTTGATAGCCACGTATTACCGTGGTAGCTAGCCATTGTAGCGGCGACTGAGCTTGCGCCATAACTTTTCTATCAGTTTATTAAGTTCAGCATTTTCCATTTCCATCACGCCATTTCTGACTAATACAACAATATCCAAAGCTGGAATATCATGTTGATTTAAACGAAAACTTTCTCTTATCACACGCTTAATTCGGTTACGCTGATTTGCACGCTTAACAAAACGTTTAGCGACAGTTAACCCAAGGCGTGGATGTTGCTCAATATTAGGAATAGCAAGCAGAGTGATTTCAGCAGAGGATGCTTTGATAGGATTGGAGAATACAGTTTTAAATTGCGCGGGAGTTAACAAACGTAACTCCCGCGAAAAGGTATAACTAGTCACCTGGTTATCTACTTATGCAGATAAACGAGCGCGACCTTTCGCACGACGACGTGCAAGCACCTTACGGCCGCCTACAGTGGCCATACGAGCGCGGAAGCCGTGAGAACGCTTGCGCTTCAGGTTGCTAGGTTGAAAAGTACGTTTACTCATGATGGCAATCCGTCTTTGTTAAGTGAATATTGGCTTACCACTAAATGTAGTAAGGGCAAAAAAGAGGCCGAATTGTAATCACTTTAATGGCTAACGTCAATAAGGAAAGCCATTATATGAAAATTTTCTGCCGATAAACTTTAAATCTGTTTCATTGCAAAAGGGCTCCCACACACAATAGTTTGTGGATAACTCTGTGCATCAACACAATATCTAGTGGTTTATAGCGCGTCTGAGCAGATCAAAGCGGGGGCATTATAGATCGATCTTGATCCGATAATAAAGCAGCAATTGCGTGTATTTGCTAAATAGATCCTTAAAAGTGGATCCGTTTTGATCCCGTTGGATCACAGATATCCACACCTAATGATCTCCTTGGGGATAATTATGTTTTAAAGGATAGCGATCTGACACTTCTCACTATAGAATACATCTCCTTTAGCAAAAAATTTGGGGTAGAGTTAAGTGGCGGTTTCACTTTGGCAACAATGTATCGGAAGACTACAAGATGAGTTATCGGCTCAGCAGTTCAGTATGTGGATCCGTCCGTTACAAGCTGAAATGGATGGCGATACCTTAGTGCTTTATGCACCCAATCGCTTTGTGCTTGATTGGGTTAGGGATAAGTACATCAATATTATCAATCAGTTCTTTACTGAGCAGATGGGTAGTAATGCTCCCAAATTGCGTTTTGATATTGGTAGTCGCCCTTCTGCGCGCACCGTGCAGCCAGCACCAGCTACCCCGAGACCGACTGCAGGTTATACCCAAACTAAGGCTCGCGTTGGTACGGCATTTAATATCCAAGCTGAGCCCATGGTTAATGATAATCATCGCAGCAACATTAATCCGACTTATCAGTTTGATAACTTCGTTGAAGGTAAATCAAACCAATTAGGTAAAGCGGCGGCAATGCAAGTGGCTGAAAATCCAGGCGGCGCTTATAACCCATTATTCTTATATGGCGGCACAGGCTTAGGTAAGACTCACTTATTGCATGCTGTCGGCAATGGCATCATTAAAAACAATCCTAATGCCAAAGTGGTTTATATGCATTCTGAGCGCTTTGTTCAGGATATGGTTAAAGCGCTGCAAAATAATGCCATTGAAGAATTTAAGCGTTATTATCGCAGTGTTGATGCTTTATTTATCGATGATATTCAATTCTTCGCTAACAAAGACAGATCCCAAGAAGAATTCTTCCATACCTTTAACGCACTATTAGAAGGTAATCATCAGATCATCTTAACCTCTGACCGTTATCCAAAAGAGATCGATGGGGTTGAAGATCGATTAAAGTCTCGCTTTGGTTGGGGACTGACAGTGGCTATTGAGCCTCCAGAATTAGAAACTCGTGTGGCGATCTTGATGCGTAAAGCCCAAGAAAGCGGTATTAACCTTCCCGATGAAGTGGCCTTTTTTGTCGCCAAGCGTTTGCGCTCTAACGTGCGCGAATTAGAAGGGGCATTAAACAGGGTTATCGCTAACGCTAATTTTACTGGCAGGCCCATCACCATAGATTTTGTGCGTGAAGCCTTAAGAGATTTGTTAGCGCTACAAGAAAAATTAGTCACAATAGATAATATACAAAAGACAGTCGCCGAGTATTATAAGATCAAGATGGCTGATATGCTGTCTAAGCGACGTTCACGCAGCGTGGCAAGGCCTAGACAAGTTGCAATGGCATTGTCTAAAGAGCTTACCAACCAAAGTTTGCCGGAAATTGGTGATGCTTTTGGTGGCCGCGATCACACAACTGTATTGCACGCGTGTCGTAAAATTGCACAATTACGTGAAGAAAGTCATGACATTAAAGAAGATTATGCTAATTTAATTAGAACCTTATCTTCTTAATTTAGGGAATTAAGACCAAATGAGATTTTCTATCGATAGAGACGCCCTATTAAAACCACTTCAATTGGTTACCGGTGCTGTCGAACGTCGTCATAATTTGCCTATTTTAGCTAACCTGTTGGTTAAGGTTAGCCAAGACTCTATCAGTCTTACCGGCACAGATTTAGAAGTTGAGCTAGTTGGCCAGGCTGCTATTCATGGTGATGTAGTCCCTGGCAATACCACGGTTCCAGCTAAAAAATTACTCGATATCGTCAAATCATTACCCGAACAAAGCGAATTGCACGTTGAGCAGCAAGATAACCGCTGGTTATTGCGCTCGGGACGCAGCCGCTTTACCTTGGCGACGCTACCAGCATCAGATTATCCCAATGTGGAAGCCTTTCAGGCAGAAATCGAATTTACTATTAAGCAGGGCGTGCTGAAGTCAATTATTGATTCGACCCAGTTTTCTATGGCTAACCAAGATGTGCGTTATTACCTCAATGGTTTATTGTTTGAAACCGAAGGTAATACTTTAAAAGCCATTGCTACAGATGGTCACAGATTGGCCTTAAGCCACAGAAAAATAGACGCTGACTTGCCTGAAAAGCAAGTGATTGTACCCCGTAAGGGGGTGGTTGAAATGTCACGCTTACTAGACAGCGACGATAAAGATATCAGTATTGCCATTGGTGAAAGTGCGATCCGTGCTGTGACAGACACGGCTGTGTTCACTAGCAAGCTGGTGGATGGCCGTTTCCCTGATTATCGCCGAGTATTGCCAAAAGGCGGTGACAAGGTGGTCGTTGCCGGTCGTCATCAACTTAAACAAGCCCTTACCCGCGCGTCTATTTTATCTAATGAGAAGTTTCGCGGTGTACGTATTCAGTTAGAGCCGGGTTTATTGCGGATCACTGCTAATAACCCTGAACAAGAAGAGGCCGAGGAAATCATAGACGTTGAATATGATTCTGAAAATCTTGAGATTGGCTTTAACGTCAGTTATTTACTAGATGTACTGAATAACTTAGCCAGTGAAGATGTGCGTATTACGCTTATTGATGGCAATTCAAGCGCCTTGATAGAAAACCACAAGGAAGAAGACTCCATGTACGTGGTAATGCCAATGCGTCTCTAATATTTGACTGCAGTATCCATTTAAGAAGGTGCCTTGGCACCTTCTTTGTCTCTCGTTTTCCTTGGTTTTCCCACTTGATTGTCCCAAATATAGGTTTGCATGAGTTTACAGCGGATTAGCATAGAATCGTTTCGTAATATTACCAAGGCTAACCTACTGCCAAGCGAAGGCTTGAACCTCATTTATGGTCACAATGGCAGCGGTAAAACCAGCATATTAGAAGCCATTTTCTTCCTCGGCATGGGGCGCTCGTTTCGCAGTCATTTATCCCAACGAGTGATCCGCCATGATGAAGATAAACTCACCTTGTTTGCGCTACTCAGTCATCAAAATGGTGAGAGCAAAGTCGGCTTAAGACGTCATAGAAACGGTGATATAGAAGTCAAAATTGATGGGGATAGAGTAAAACGGTTATCGACTTTGGCCGAAACATTGCCGATACAAGTGATCACTCCTGAGAGTTTTTCGCTACTGTTTGAAGGCCCTAAGGCCAGGCGTCAGTTTATTGATTGGGGGGCATTTCACTCTGATGAGCAATTCCACTTGGCTTGGACCAATGTGAAACGAGTATTAAAACAACGAAATCAGCTTCTTAGGAATAATTCTTCCTATGCAAATATTCTATTTTGGGATAAGGAGTTGGTGCGTTATGCTGAACAGGTCACTCAGATACGAAATCATTATGTAGACTCGTTAAATGAACTACTTAAGGGTATAATCGAAGAGTTTTTACCTCAGGTGAATATCAGCATTTCATTTACACGAGGATGGGACAGTAAAACGGATTTAGCCCAGTTACTCGAAAGCCAGTATTCTAGAGATTTAGCCACAGGACATACAGTGAGTGGACCGCACAAAGCAGATTTAAGACTGCGTGTCGGCAACTTGCCCGTTCAAGACGCCTTGTCCCGTGGCCAGTTAAAATTGTTAGTCTGTGCACTGCGTATTGCACAGGGAAAGTTGCTGAAACAGCAACAAGATAAGCAAAGCATTTACCTAGTAGATGATTTGCCATCCGAATTGGATGCACAGCATAGGCAGCTATTGCTCAAGCAGTTAACCGAGACAGGCGCACAAATTTTTGTCACTGCCATCGAACCTGCGGCAATAGTCGATTCGTTAGCTAGCCCTCCCAGCAAGGTGTTTCATGTGGAACAAGGGCAAGTTACGGTAATTGAATAATAACGAGAGAGAAATATGTCTGATAATAGTTACGATTCTTCGAGTATTAAGGTATTAAAAGGCCTTGATGCAGTACGCAAGAGACCTGGTATGTACATTGGTGATACTGATGATGGCACGGGTCTTCACCACATGGTGTTCGAAGTAGTCGATAACTCTATCGATGAAGCCTTGGCCGGTCACTGTAGTGATATCACTATCACCATACATACAGATGGTTCTGTATCTGTACAAGATGATGGCCGCGGTATTCCAGTGTCTATCCATGAGGAAGAAGGCGTATCGGCTGCTGAAGTTATCATGACGGTACTTCATGCTGGCGGTAAGTTCGATGACAACTCTTATAAAGTCTCTGGTGGTTTGCACGGTGTTGGTGTGTCAGTGGTTAACGCATTGTCACACAAACTACAGTTAACCATTCGTCGTGCTGGTAAGATTTATGAGCAGTTTTATACTCACGGTGTCCCAGATTCTCCAATTGCAGAAATTGGTGATGCAGTTAAAACAGGTACAGAAATCCGTTTTTGGCCAAGCACCGACACCTTCACTGACGTCGAGTTCCATTTCGATATTCTAGCAAAGCGTGTTCGTGAATTATCTTTCTTGAACTCAGGCGTGGGTATCCGCCTAGTTGATGAGCGCGAAAACAAAGATGAATTCTTTAAATACGAAGGCGGCATTAGCGCATTCGTACACTATTTGAATCGCAATAAAACCCCTGTCAACAAAGACGTATTCCATTTTTCTCAAGAACGTGAAGACGGTATTACCGTTGAAGTGGCGATGCAGTGGAATGACGGCTACCAAGAAAACATTTACTGTTTCACCAACAATATTCCTCAGCGCGATGGTGGTACTCACTTAGCCGGCTTTAGAGGGGCATTAACTCGTAACCTCAATACTTATATGGAGCGTGAAGGTTTCAATAAGAAAGGTAAAACCAGCGCAACAGGTGATGATGCCCGCGAAGGTTTGACTGCGGTTATCTCAGTTAAAGTGCCTGATCCTAAATTCAGTTCGCAGACCAAAGACAAATTAGTGTCTAGTGAAGTGAAAAGTGCCGTTGAACAAACCATGGGGGAGCAGTTAAACGACTACCTATTGGAAAATCCTGCCGATGCTAAGCTGATTGTTGGCAAAATTGTTGACGCCGCCCGAGCTCGTGAAGCAGCCCGTAAAGCCCGTGAAATGACTCGTCGTAAAGGCGCATTAGATTTAGGTGGCTTACCAGGTAAACTTGCAGATTGCCAAGAGAAAGACCCGGGTCTTTCTGAAATATACATAGTGGAAGGGGACTCTGCTGGTGGCAGTGCCAAGCAGGGACGTAACCGTAAGAACCAAGCGATTCTGCCACTGAAAGGTAAAATCCTCAACGTAGAGAAAGCTCGTTTCGATAAGATGTTATCTTCTCAAGAAGTTGCAACACTTATCACTGCATTAGGTTGCGGTATTGGCCGTGAAGAATACGATCCAGATAAGACTCGCTACCATAACATCATCATCATGACCGATGCTGACGTCGACGGCTCGCACATTCGTACCTTGCTGTTGACCTTCTTCTTCCGTCAAATGCCTGAACTTATCGAGCGCGGCTTTATTTACATCGCTCAGCCACCGTTATTCAAGGTGAAAAAAGGTAAGCAAGAGCAGTACCTTAAAGATGAGCCTGCCTTGACTGAGTATTTAACCACTCAAGCGTTAGATGGTACTCATATTTATCCATCTCAGGGCGTACCTGGTATGTCTGGTGAGCCGCTAGAGCGTTTAGTTGCCCAGTACCGCGAAGTTGAGGCTATTATCGCTCGTCTTCAAAAGCGTTATCCAAGCATAGTGCTTAACCGCATGTTGTATCATCCAGAAGTGACTGGTGCTATGTTGGCTGATGAAACGCAAATGAAATCTTGGTGTGCAGCCTTTGTTGCTGACTTGATTGAATTAGAGACCAATGGCGTGATTTACGACATGGTCACTGAGTTTGATATTGAGCGTAAAGTTTACCTGCCGAAGATGGTTATTCGTAAGCATGGTATTGATACCGAATACCTATTCGGTTATGACTTCTTCCATTCATTGGATTACAAGCGCATCGCTAAACTCGGTGTCGCACTGGATGGAATGGTTGAAGAGGGCGGTTATGTTCAACGCGGTGAGAAAGTAAAAGAAGTTGATAGCTTCCTTGAAGCGTTAGATTGGATGATAGGTGAAGCTAAACGTGGTCTTTATATTCAACGTTATAAGGGATTGGGTGAAATGAACCCAGAGCAATTGTGGGAAACCACAATGGACCCTGAGACTCGCCGGATGCTACGCGTCACCATTGAAGATGCTGTGGGCGCTGACCAGTTGTTCACCACATTAATGGGCGATCATGTAGAACCTCGTCGTGAGTTTATTGAGGCTAACGCCTTGAACGTGGCCAACCTAGATGTATAAAAATCGACATTTAACAATGAAGGTTTAAGCATTGCGCTAATAACATAGCAACAAATAAAAAAGGAAAGCCTAGGCTTTCCTTTTTTGATAACTAAAACACGGCAAAGTCGGCGATGTTTCAATAAAAATGGGTATGACTTTACAGCAGATATAAAAATGGAGCCATTGGCTCCATTTTTGTTAGTGAATATTCACGTCTTTTATAGCGCCCTGTTTATAAAGGCTTTGCTGGAACAATTTTATTGCAACAGTGAAATATCGGCAACGTGTAAGAACTGGTCACGTAAGTTGTTTAACAAAGCTAAACGGTTGTTCTTTAGATCTTCATCATCTGCCATTACCATCACATCTTCGAAGAATTGATCGACGCTTTCACGAAGCTCGGCAAGTAAAGTCAGTGCTTGCTGATAATCACCTGTTGCAAACAAAGGCGCTAGCTTAGGTTGCAAGCTTGCTAATTGCTTGGCTAAGGCTTTCTCAGCCGTTTCAGTTAGCAGGCTTAGTGTTACGTTAGCAGGCAATTCGCCCTCAACCTTAGCCAAAATGTTAGAAACGCGTTTGTTAGCAGCAGCAAGTGCGGTAGAGGCTTCTAAACCACGGAAATGCGATACCGCATTAACGCGACTGTCAAAATCAGCAGGGCGCGTAGGGCGACGGGCCAATACTGCCAAGATAACATCCACTTGAATGCCTTTATCTTGATACCAGCTACGGAAGCGTGCCATCAAGAATTCAAGTACGTCTTCAGCGGCATTGCTATTGCTTAGGCTCGCACCATGAAGGGCTTGCGCCTTAGCGATAAGGTCAACCAAATCTAGCGGCAGTTTGTTCTCAACAATAATGCGTAAGATACCAATGGCGGCGCGACGTAGTGCGAATGGATCCGCTGCACCTTTTGGTGCTTGGCCAATACCAAAAATACCCACTAAGGTATCAAGTTTTTCGGCTAACGCGACCGCACAAGAGACACTCGCTGTAGGCACAGTATCACCAGAAAACTTTGGTTTGTACTGCTCTTCAAGGGCAATAGCTACCGCTTCAGTCTCACCATCAAGGCGCGCATAATGCATGCCCATGGTGCCCTGAGTATCGGTAAACTCCATCACCATATTGGTCATTAAATCTGCTTTGGATAATAACCCTGCGCGCGCGGCATCAACACTGCTACTTGGGACATTATTGTTATTTAGCTCAGTCGCGATAAAACCAGCTAACCCTGATATACGCTCGACACGTGCTTTTACTGTGCCTAATTGCTTCTGGAATACCACTGTCTCTAAGCTGCTAAGGCGTGATGCCAAGCTGTGCTTTTTATCTGTGTTAAAGAAGAATTCAGCATCGGCTAAGCGAGGGCGTACGACTTTCTCATTACCTGAAATAATCTGCTGTGGATCTTTTGATTCAATGTTGGTCACGAAGATAAAGTTAGGCAGTAATTTTCCTGACTTATCAAACACTGGGAAGTATTTTTGATCGCCCTTCATGGTGTAAACCAAGGCTTCAGCTGGCACGTTTAAAAACTTTTCTTCAAAGCTTGCTGTGAGCACGATTGGCCATTCAACTAAGGAGGCGACTTCTTCGAGCAAGTCTTCTTGAATATCAGCCACACCACCAATCTTAGCGGCTGCAGCTTCTGCATCAGCTTTAATGATAGCTTTACGTAGTTGGTAATCAGCCATGACTTTGCCTTGCTCTTTCAGGGCGCTTAAGTAGTTATCGGCGTGATCCAGTTGAAAGCTTGGCTGACCCATAAAGCGATGACCGCGAATAATACGGTCCGACGTAATGCCCAGTAATTCTCCGGCAATTAATTCGCTGCCAAGTAGCATGGTCACTGTGTGTACTGGACGAATAAATTGGGTGCTATTGGCGCCCCAGCGCATTGGCTTAGGGATAGGGAGTTTATCTAAGGCACGTTGAGCCATAGCTGCAATCAGGCTGTTAGTCTGAACACCCACGACTTTGGCTTGATGAACTAACCATTCGCCTTTATCTGTGACTAAACGCTCGGCTTGCTCTACCGTAATACCGTTTCCGCGCGCCCAACCTTGGGCGGCTTTAGTCGGGTTACCGTCGCCATCGAAGGCAGAGCTCACGGCTGGACCGCGCTTTTCAACCACTTTATCGGCTTGAGCTAGTGCTAGACCTGTGATGCTTAATGCTAGGCGGCGAGGCGCTGCATACCAAGTCGATGTACTAAAAGGGATATCTGCCTTGGCAAGTTCATCACTGAAGTTAGCAAGAAAAGATTCAGCTAAAGTGCGCAGTGATTTAGGCGGTAATTCTTCAGTACCAATTTCTATGAGTAAGTTTTCAAATTTCATGGATGACCTCTACTTACACAAAGGGAAGCCAAGTGCTTCACGTGCTTGATAATAAGATTCAGCGACACCTTTAGACATGGTGCGAACGCGAAGAATGTAACGTTGACGTTCGGTAACTGAAATGGCGTGGCGGGCATCGAGTAAGTTGAATGCATGTGAGGCTTTCATAACTTGCTCGTAAGCAGGAAGCGGCAATGGCTTCTCTAGGCTTAATAAGTGCTGACACATTTTTTCGCACTGATCGAACAAGGTAAACATAAAGTCTACATCGGCGTGCTCGAAGTTATAAGTTGACTGCTCAACTTCATTCTGGTGGAAAATATCACCATAAGTCACGCGGCCCATAGGACCATCAGTCCAGACTAAATCATAGACGCTATCGACTTCTTGAATGTACATGGCTAGACGCTCAAGGCCGTAGGTGATCTCACCAGTAACTGGGTTACATTCTATGCCGCCTACTTGTTGGAAGTAAGTGAACTGTGTCACTTCCATACCGTTTAGCCAGACTTCCCAGCCTAGACCCCAGGCGCCGAGTGTTGGCGATTCCCAGTTGTCTTCAACGAAACGAATATCATGGACTTGAGTGTCTATACCTAACGCTTCCAACGAGCCTAAATATAACTCTTGGATATTAGCTGGCGATGGCTTAAGCACCACTTGGAACTGATAATAATGCTGTAGTCGGTTAGGGTTTTCACCATAACGGCCATCAGTTGGGCGGCGTGAAGGCTGAACATAGGCGCTGCTCATTGGCTCTGGGCCTAATGAACGTAAGAAGGTTTGTGGGTGGAATGTCCCAGCACCAACTTCCATGTCCAAGGGTTGAACGATTGCGCAACCTTGTTGCGCCCAATATTCTTGCAGGGTAAGGATGAATCCCTGGAATGTCTTTACGTCATGTTTCATCGTAATGTCTACTGCTGTTGGGCTAGAAAATGGTTTTGATTATACCTTGTAGATCAGGCTAGATGTAGGTTATTTTTTAATGCATAACTAAAAATGCCAATGGATACCGTATCATGCAAATTAATCGTTGCGCTTGGGTTAGTGATGACCCGCTCTATCAAGAATATCATGACAATGTCTGGGGGCGGCCTGAATACGATAGTCAGCAATTATTCGCCAAACTCTGTTTGGATGGTCAACAGGCGGGGTTATCTTGGATCACTATTCTAAAGAAACAACAAAACTATGAGCGGCTATTTGCTAACTTTGACCCTAGGTTAATCGCTGAATTTGATGATGCCAAAGTTGAAGAATTAATGTTAGACGTAGGTATAGTGCGTAATCGTCTTAAGGTGAATTCTATTATTCGCAATGCTAAAGCGTACTTGGCCATAGAGCGGCAGGGCATTAATTTTTCTGAGTTTCTATGGGCTTTTGTGGGTGGGGCACCTAAGCTAAATAATTTCTCATCCATGGCAGATGTGCCAGCACAAACCCCTGAGTCTGAAGCTATGTCTAAGGCGCTTAAGAAGTTAGGTTTTAACTTTGTTGGTCCGACGATATGTTATGCCTTTATGCAAGCAGTCGGTATGGTGAACGATCATACTCAAGATTGTTTCTGCGCCATTAACTCACAATCTCACCGTTAACTTAACAGCGTTAAAAAATAAATCGATTATAAAAATCGAGTAATAAAAAAGGTGTTCCACGTGGAACACCTTTTTTGTTCTAGCTTGTATAGCTGATGATATACAAGTATAGATACTGCTTGTGACGACTCAATAATTTACTATTAAACAATGGATTAAAGTTTATTTTTTTCTTCAAAGAAGAAGGTTTTTCGCTTCAGCTTATTACCATTAAGTTCGTTCATGGTTTCAGCATTGAATAAACGGCCATTGGTCATGGTATAGACAACTTTATCTGTGACTCGGATATCGGTTAACGGATTACCATCGATAACAATAAGGTCAGCCAGCTTTCCAGCCTTGATTGAGCCTAATTGATGACCCATACCAAAAGTTATTGCAGGGTTAATAGTCGCTGTCTTAAGCACATCTTGATTACTCATACCACCTTGAGCAAACATCCACATTTCCCAATGTGCGGCTAAACCTTCTCTTTGTCCATGAGCACCTATGTTGGTTTTAACACCAAGATCATTAAGCTCATTGGCTACTTTAGCCACATTGAAATGATTGTAGTGACCATCCGGTGCCGTAGGTCTGCGCATAGAGCGTGCTTGAAGAATATCAGCGGGCACGTAAGCCGACAATCTTGGGTGAGCCCACACATCAGTCTTGTCATACCAATAGTTTTCACCCGAAATACCTCCATAGGCGACCACTAAGGTTGGGGTATAACTCACCTTAGTTTGGCTCCACAGTTGTTTGATATCAGAATAAATAGCACCGACTGGCAATGAATGCTCTAGGGTCGTGTGACCATCGACCACCATTGAAAGATTATGCTGCAGTAAACTGCCGCCTTCTGGCACGACCATCATTCCTAATTCACGAGCTGCAGCAATAACTTGTTGGCGCTGATTACGCCTTGGTTGGTTATAACTTTTAACGCTAAACGCGCCGACTTTTTTGAGGCGTTCTAAATGAAATTTTGCATCATCAAGGGAGTCTACATGGGAAGTGTAACCAGGCACATTGGCACCATACAATATCGTGCCAGTAGAGAATATCCGCGGCCCAACTATGCTACCGGCTTTTTGTTGTTCCGATGCTGCAAAAATTTCAGTGGTGTCATTTGATGGGTCATGAATAGCGGTAACCCCAAGAGATAGGCCTGAATACAATGCCCAGTTTTGCTGTGGAATAATCTCATGGTCTGCTTGTGGGCCATGTGCATGGGCATCGAAGAGTCCTGGCATAATGCTTTTACCTGAAATATCGAATACTTGAGCGTCTTTAGGGGGTTGAGTACTCGCATCACCGACAAGGACAATCTTATTATCTTTGACAATAACCACGCCTTTTTCTATGACGTTATCATCTTCCATGGTAATGACTGTGCCACCAACAAACGCGACTGTTCCACGTGGAACATAGGTATCCTTTTTAAAGCCGATATTTGTCACTTTGGCTGGCTCAGGTTTCTCTTTACTGGCATATTGAGTGTCAACTTTAGCTTGGTAAAGTTCTGGGCCAAGTGTCCAATAAAGATTGTCACTGCTATTGCCCCAGCTAATGCTTTCACCGGCTCTGGTGCTTAGCTGTATAACAGGTAAATTACTGGCTTTAGGACCTATGGCAATGGTTTCGCCGTGTTTAGCAAAAGGAGTAACATAGACACGGAAGCGCTCAGCAAAAGCCAGATGCTCACCATCGGGGGAGATTCTAAATTCAGTGGCATGCTCACTGGTGTAATGAGCTCGTTTGTCAAAACCATCGATACGGATTGAGGACAGTTGAGGTGTTTCACCTTGCTCCATAAAGAAAACTCGATCTGAGCCTGCACCAAATTGTGCTTGGTAGCCATCAGCGGTGATCTTTGTGTTTTGCTTACCTTTGATGTCGGCCTTATACAGTCCTGTTTCCTGTGACCAAGTGCGCGGGGTTAAGTTGCCGCCATTGGCCTTGCGGTACACAACAAACTGACCATTGGGGGCAAACGTTGGTTCAACATATTTACCTGGTTCGCTAGTTAACCTTGTCGCTTTGCCGCCACGGGCGCTAATCAGGCTGACCGTACCTTGGTCTTGATCATTCCAAGTGGTGAACACTATTTGCTTGCCATCACGTGACCACTGCGGGAATAGCTCGTTGATATCATCATCGAGTCGAGTCAAACGTTCTTGAGTGTCATTTTCTATGTCACGGATCCACAACTTACCTAAAGCTTCGAATACCACCTTCTTACCGTCTGGTGACACTTGTGCCATACGTAACATTTTCACATCGAATTTATCTTGATCAAGATTTTGGCTGAATCGAACTGAAGGCTGTACATCCAGTTGAGTGTTTACGCTAAAAGGAATGTTGCTGACTGACAAATCATTAAGCTTGAGTTTATTAATTTTACCCTTGGCCCAGAATACAATGTTTTCATTATCTTGGGTCCAGGCCATGCTTGGGTAAACACCATGGATAGCCCAGGTTTCTTGCATGTCACGGTCGAGTTCAGCATAAAGCTTGTTAGTCTCGCCTGATTGTAAATCTAATAAATATAGCGACGATTGGAAACCATCACGTTTGATATAAGCCAGTTTTTTACCATCAGGGCTAGGGGTTGGTCTAATCGCACCACCGGTACCTTCAACTAATATTTCAATATCGCCAGTCTGAGTATCGTAGCGTTTTATCTTGTAAATACCACTGACGGAGTCTTTTGAATAATGGAAGGTTTTTCCTGGAGTATCGTCTTGGCTAAAGTAAATGTAGCGACCATCGGGGGAATAGGCTGGCTCTCCTAAATCTTTCTGATCGTTAGGGCGTTCGGTAAGTTTAACCCCTTCACCTCCAGCCACATGGTACAACCATACTTCACCAGCGCCCAAACTACGGCTGGCTGTAAAATGTTTACGAGCGACTAAGTACTGTGAGTCTGTGCTCCATGCAGGACTGTTTAGTAAGCGGAATGTTTCCTTGGTCACTGGGTGTGGGTTGCTACCATCGGCATTCATTACCCAAATATTGTCACCGCCATCTTCATCTGAGGTGAAGGCAATATATTTACCATCTGGGCTATAGACTGGCTGCATTTGCCAAGCGATACCTTTGGCCAAGGGTTTTGCATCACCACCGGAAGTTGAGATCTGGTATATATCTCCTAACAAATCAAATACGATATGCTTGCCGTCAGGTGAGACGCTTAGATTCATCCAAGTGCCTTCATTGACATTAATGGAGGCTTGTTCCAATGGGGCGTTTTCTGGAGCGCTGACTTGCCATTTTGGTGCTTTATCTTCTGCATAAGCCAATGATGAGCATCCAAGTGTTAATGCAATGGCGGTGTAGAGTGGGGTCAATTTTATTGTTAGCATAAGCATTCCGTTTATTGTGATTTTAATAATGGAGGATTATTGACGAATGTTGTTCACTTTCTAAGTCTTATCTCTCGCTGAGATACGCTAAAAATGAGTTTCTATGAGTCAATCGAGTGCTATTTTTGATACTCTTTATCCCATATTAATGGATAAAGTAACATCTTAAATCTGTTTCAAATAATGACAGACAATTGCAGCTTGTTTATTCTGCGGCAAATTTGAATAAAGCGGTTCGAATAAAGGCTTTCGAATGAAAGAGCACGAACACTCAGGTGATGAATCGATCTAGTATTTGCTGATAACAATCTTGTCGTTTGGGTAAATAAGCCCCGAGTGTAAAACTTTGCAGGTAACACCGCCGCGCCAATCTGGGGTTAGTGCCTCCTCTAAACCTGGATGGCTTTGCTCCATCTTGCGACAAGGATCGGTTTCGCCTGTAATTAATAAGCGTAAGTCATCGCCAATTTGAATGATTTTACCTACATCAGCGGCGCTAAACTCATGCCCGCTAATTAATAGATTCGCTCTGCGTTTGAGCCAGCTTAAGTCGGCATTAATTGCAGCGCAGGCTTTATCCCATTGTTGCTTAGATAAAACTGTTACTTGTCTCTTGCTTGGACGGCCCAAAATATCATTTTCAACCCCTTTATCTATGGTCACGTTAGCCGTTATCACTTCATTCATTGGACCGCGTTTCACGGTTTTATAAGCGACAGAAACTAAAGCGACAGACATGATTAGAGACCTTTTTTAAGTAGATATTGGTAGGGTGTTTTACTGGTGTCGCTGGCGATTAGAGTGTGGTCCATAAATTCACAGAAGCTGGGAATGTCTCTGGTAGTGGCAGGGTCGTCGGCGATGATAAGCAAGGTTTCGCCATCAGCCATTTTTCTCACGGTTTTTCTGACCATCATTACAGGTTCAGGGCAACGTAAGCCAAGTGCGTCGAGTTGGTGTTGGGCCTGTGAGAAAACATCAGTCATTCGAATTAACTTCTTAAAAATAAATTGGACTAATGTTACTCCTGTGATCTAGCCTTGCCAAGTTTGCTTGGGGTAAAACTTAGGTTAATTCAGTTTCCAGAGTGTTAAGAAGGGGGATTTATTTAAAAATAAATTTTCATCAAAGTTGTTTCACGTGGAACATAATCCTAATCAGGAAAATTTAGAAATAAAAAAAACGAGTCCAATTTAGCATTGAACTCGTTTTTTATGGCTTAAGCGCTAGGGAATTAAACCCGCTCGAACACAGTCGCAATACCTTGACCAAGACCGATACACATAGTCGCAAGACCTATGGTGGCATCTTTCTCTTCCATCAAGTTAATCAGCGTCGTAGAGATTCGTGCGCCAGAACAACCTAGTGGATGACCAAGTGCAATCGCGCCGCCGTTAAGGTTGATTTTCTCTTCCACTACATCTTGAAGACCTAAGTCTTTAACACAAGGTAGTGATTGAGCCGCAAAGGCTTCGTTAAGCTCGATGACATCTAAATCTGCAACCGTTAACCCTGCGCGCGCCAGTGCTTTTTGAGTGGCTGGAACTGGGCCGTAACCCATGATTGCAGCATCACAACCTGCAACCGCCATAGAGCGAATGCGTGCCCGAATTGGTAAACCTAATGCGCGAGCCTTAGATTCTTCCATCACTAGCATGGCTGATGCGCCATCAGAAAGTGCAGAAGAAGTACCAGCAGTAACAGTACCGTTCACAGGATCGAATGCTGGGCGTAAGCCTGCAAGTGATTCCATTGAGGTTTCTGGGCGAATAACTTCATCATGCATAACTTTGATTAACGCACCGCTTGCGTCATGGCCTTCGATACCCCAAATCTCTTTGGCAAATCGACCTTCAATTGTTGCTGCATGGGCACGCTGGTGTGAGCGTACTGCAAATGCATCTTGTTGCTCGCGGCTAATGCCATGCATTTTTCCTAGCATTTCGGCGGTTAAGCCCATCATGCCAGAAGCTTTTGCAACTGTGTTTGCTAAGCCTGGGTGAAAATCAACACCGTGGTTCATCGGCACGTGGCCCATATGTTCCACACCACCAATGATGAAGGTGTCGCCCATACCAGTCATAATGGCGCGAGCAGCTTGATGCATCGCATCCATAGATGAACCACATAAACGGTTAACCGTAACAGCACCAGCTGTCTTTGGGATGCCAGCAAGCAGTGACGCATTACGGGCTATGTTAAAGCCTTGCTCTAATGTTTGCTGCACACAACCCCAGATCACATCTTCAATCAGACTTGGATCCAGTTGCGGGTTGCGGATAAGTAAGGCTTTCATTAATTCTGCAGACAAAGTTTCTGCACGTACATTTCTAAATACCCCAGCCTTAGAGCGGCCCATTGGGGTACGAATGCAGTCTACGATAACAGCTTGTTTCATGATTATTTCCTTTCCCACTGAATTAGGCTTGGTAGTAGCTACCGTTATTGGCTGCAAGTTCACGCATAGTATCGGTAACTTGATATAAGCCACCTAAGTGTGCGTATTTGTCTGCAAGAGCGACGAAGTTTGCGACGCCCATGGTATCTATGTAGCGGAATACGCCACCACGGAATGGTGGGAAACCAAGACCGTAAACTAGACCCATATCGCCTTCAGCAGGAGAAGCGATAATGCCTTCTTCTAAGCAACGTACCGTTTCAATGATCATCGGGATCATACAACGGGCGATAATATCATCAGCTTCAAATGCTTTTAATTCACCAAAAGCGGCACCTAATAACTGGTAGCTAGTGGCATCAACATCTTTCTTTGGTCTACCGCGATTATCCACTGAGTAAGTGTAAAAGCCTTTGGTGTTTTTCTGACCTAAGCGTTTGTTTTCAAACATGATGTCAATTGCATCTGTGCCACTTTTACCCATGCGATCTGGGAAGCCTTCAGCCATAACTGCTTGAGCGTGATGACCCGTGTCTAGGCCAACAACATCAAGCAAGTAAGCTGGGCCCATTGGCCAACCGAACTGCTTTTCCATGATTTTATCGACAGCTGCAAAGTCAGCGCCATCAGCAAGCAAACCATTGAAACCAGCAAAGTAGGGGAATAGCACGCGGTTAACGAAGAAGCCTGGACAATCGTTTACTACTATGGGTGTCTTACCCATTTTGCTGGCATAAGCCACAACTGAGGCAATGGTTTCTTCTGAGCTGTGCTCACCACGGATGATTTCAACTAACGGCATTTTGTGCACTGGGTTAAAGAAGTGCATGCCGCAGAAGCGTTCAGGCTTCTTCAGGCTTTTTGCCAATAGGTTGATAGAAATGGTCGAAGTATTAGAGGCGATGATGGCATCTTCTGCGACAAAATCTTCAACTTCTGCAAGTACTGTAGCTTTAACTTTTGGATGCTCAACAACAGCTTCAACCACAATGTCGCTATGCTTAATGGCTGCGTAGTCCAATGATGGAGTAATGTTGTTAAGTACCTTGGCCATTTTCTCAGGTGTTGAACGACCGCGAGCCACTTGGGTAGCTAAAATCTTAGCGGCTTCATTCAGACCTAATTCTAGGGCTGGCTGAGCGATGTCTTTCATCACGATTGGTGTGCCTTTGCTGGCGCTCTGGTAAGCGATACCGCCACCCATAATGCCTGCACCCAATACCGCAGCGTTATTAACATCTTTTGCTAACTTACCAGCTTTCTTGGCTTTGCCTTTAACGAACTGATCGTTTAAGAAAATACCGATTAATGCCTGAGCAACATCAGTTTTAGCAAGCTTGATGAAGGCTTGATTTTCCACTTTTAATGCACCAGCTCTATCAAACCCTGCCGCTTGCTCAACAACACCAACAGCAGCCATTGGCGCTGGGTAGTGTTTACCCGCAACCGCGTAGACCATGCCTTTAGCTGTAGTGAACGACATCATAGCTTCAAGTTTTGGCAGCGTTAATGGTGATTGCTTGCGTTTACGACGGGCTTGCCAATCTAGCTTCTCGGCTAGGGCATCTTTAAGCATTTGCAGTGCCGCAGCGAATAAGTTTTCTGGTTCAACAACGGCATCGATAGCGCCAACTTTAAGGGCGTCATCTGGGCGTTGCTCTTTACCTGTGGTGATCCACTCTAGTGCGTTGTCTGCGCCAATAACGCGAGGTAAACGTACTGTGCCACCAAAACCTGGAATAATACCTAGTTTGGTTTCAGGAAGACCGATGCGCGCATTGGTGTCTGCAACGCGGAAGTCTGTGGCTAAAATGGTTTCACAACCGCCACCCAATGCAAAACCATTGATTGCAGAGATAGTCGGGAATGGCAGATCTTCTAGCTTATTGAAAATCGCGTTCGCTTGTTCTACCCAAGAGAGCAAAGTTGCATCATCTTGCTTAAACAGGCCTAAGAATTCGGTGATATCCGCACCCACGATAAAGGTGCTTTTAGCTGAGGTTAATACCAACGCCTGTATGCTGGCGTTGCTTTTGATGCTGTCTAGTGCAGCATCGAGCGAGGCAAGAGTTTCTCTGTCGAATTTGTTAACCGAGCCTGGTGCGTTAAAGCACAGCTTGGCAATATTATCTTCAAGTAACTCAACCTGAATGGTGGGGCTTTGGTAGATCATTGCTTGCTTCCTTATTGCTAAAAAGCGACTTCCACATCGATACACAGTAGCTTGTTCTACAGCAGTGTCGGCCATCATTTGACCAGTTACACTCAGTGTGCGACTAAATGACAGAAATTACAACACCCAATTTAAACGGCCGTTTAATTTTTTATCGACTAGAGTGATTTTTCATCTTTGTGATAGACTCACAGGGTTTGCAAACCTTTTATAACAGGGAATAATCATGGATCAATTGGCTCATCACTTTAGTGAACATATTGTAGAACTTAATCGACGCGTTGCTGAGATTATCGCAAGAGAAAAACTATCGGGATTAGTGATCCATTCTGGGCAACCCCATAGGCAATTTCTAGATGATATGAACTATCCGTTTAAGGTTAATCCACAGTTCAAGGCTTGGGTGCCTGTGATTGATAACCCTAACTGTTGGTTAATAGTGAATGGCCGAGACAAGCCCACGTTAGTTTTTTATCGTCCAGTGGATTTTTGGCATAAAGTCAGTGATGTGCCCGATGCTTTTTGGACTGAACATGTGGATATTAAGCTGTTAACTAAAGCCGATCGCGTGGCAGAGTTTTTACCCAAAGACATCACTAACTGGGCTTATTTAGGTGAGCACTTAGATGTTGCTGATGTATTAGGCTTTACCTCACGTAACCCAGATGCCGTGATGAACTACTTGCATTATCACAGAGCCACTAAGACTCAATATGAGCTTGAGTGTATGCGCCAAGCCAATAACATCGCCGTTAAGGGACACCAGGCTGCAAAGAATGCGTTTTTTAATGGCGGCAGTGAATTTGAGATCCAACAAGAGTATTTATCCAGTGTTGGCCAGAGTGAAAACGAAGTTCCCTACGGCAACATCGTAGCACTTAACCAGAATGCTGCTATTTTGCATTACACGGCATTGGAGCACACAAAACCTGCTCAGCGCTTGTCATTTCTATTAGATGCCGGTGCTAACTTCCATGGTTATGCGTCGGACATTACCCGTACTTATGCATTTGAGAAAAATAGTTTTTGCGATTTGATAGCGGCACTTAATGCTGTCGAGTTGGCTATCATCGACAGAATAAAGCCAGGGGTTAAGTACACTGACCTTCATATTGAGACCCATCATCATATTGCTCAGCTGTTACTCGATTTTAACTTGGCAACAGGTGAGGCCGCTGGTTTAGTCGAGCAGGGGATCACCAATGTGTTCTTCCCCCATGGTTTGGGTCACATGTTAGGCCTGCAAGTACATGATATGGGCGGCTATCTTCATGATGAGCGCGGTACCCACATCCCAGCGCCAGAAGCACATCCCTATTTGCGTTGTACCCGCACACTAGAAGCCAATCAAGTGCTGACCATAGAGCCTGGCTTGTATATTATCGATTCTTTGCTGGACGAACTTAAACAAGACGGTCGTAAGCAGCAAATCAATTGGGAACAAGTGGCGCATTTCCGTCCTTTTGGCGGCATACGCATAGAAGACAATGTCATTGTTCACCATGATAGAAATGAAAATATGACCCGTGAGTGTGGCCTGACTGATTGAGCCTGGGTTTGATAGAGCAATATAGGGTTCCATCTCAGACCTTAGTCATAGAAGAGGAAATCAAGCACAGCCGCTTTATTTCCTTATTGTTTCATTGCCCAGATGCTGAGGTGATGAAACAGATGCTAGCCCAAGCAAAAATCGATTACCCCGGCGCCAGTCATTATTGCTATGCCTTTGTTGCCGGAATGCCGAGCAACACTATTGATATGGGGTCAAGTGATGATGGTGAGCCAGCTGGCAGTGCTGGACGTCCTATGCTTGCCACCTTACAAGGTGCTCAGTTGGGAGAGATTGGGGCACTTGTGGTGCGTTATTTTGGCGGCACTAAGTTAGGTGTTGGTGGGTTAGTAAGAGCTTACTCCTCAGGCATTAAGCAAGGACTAAACAATTTAAGCACTCAAGTTAAGTTTATCCGCCAAGCGGCGAAGCTTAAATGTCAGTATAGCCAATTGGCTGATGTTGAACACTTAATTCAAAAATACCACGGGGTGATTGTCGATAGGCGATTTACCGAAGCCGTTGAGCTAGACTTTGAGCTAGCCCTAAGTCATCGAGACCATTTTATTTTAGAATTGGCGGCGATGAGTCAAGGCTGTTTAATCCCAGAGTTTGCTGTTTGATGAGCCGCACATCTGTGCCAAAATAGCTTTCTTAACCTAATTAACAAACTGACTGAAACTGATAAATGCAATATAAAACAATAATAAGGATCACAGGTTTGTTGATGGGATTATTCTCCATCACCATGCTTCCACCAGCATTAATTGCTATTTTTTACGGTGATGGTGGTGGTACAGCATTTATTAAAGCATTTGTTGTTAGCATCTTACTTGGGTTATTACTCTGGTACCCCAATCGTCACCAAAAAGCAGAATTAAGAACCCGCGAAGGCTTCCTTATTGTGGTGCTGTTTTGGACTGTACTGGGCTCAATAGGTGCTTTACCCTTTATTTTTGCTAAGGAACCCGATTTAAGTTGGACCGACAGTTTTTTTGAATCATTTTCAGCGCTAACTACTACAGGCGCAACAGTCATTGTTGGGCTTGATGTATTGCCGAAAGCTATTTTGTTTTATCGGCATTTGTTGCAGTGGATGGGCGGTATGGGGATCATCGTGCTTGCGGTGGCAATCTTGCCACTATTAGGTATCGGTGGCATGCAGCTGTACAAAGCAGAGATCCCAGGCCCCGTCAAAGACAGTAAGATGACCCCGCGTATTGCCGAAACAGCAAAAGCCTTGTGGTACATTTATTTATTGCTAACCGTAGCCTGTGCTACGGCATTCTACTTTGCTGGCATGAGTGTATTTGATGCTATTTGCCACTCTTTCTCTACCATTGCTATTGGTGGTTTCTCAACTCACGATGCTAGCATCGGTTATTTTAATAGCCCGATGATTAACACTATTTGCGCGGTATTTTTACTGATTGCAGCGGTGAACTTTAGTTTGCATTTTGCGGCATTTTCCCTCAGAGGGATTAATTTCAAGGTGTACTTTAAAGATACCGAATTTAAAGCCTTGATTGCAATACAACTGATCTTGACCGCTATTTGTTTTGTAACACTTTACTCTGCAGGTATTTACGATACCCCAGAGCAAACCTTAGATTATGCTTTTTTTCAGGTGGTTTCTATTTCTACCACCGCAGGTTTTGGGACTGAAAGCTTCAATACTTGGCCGTTATTTCTACCGATACTATTGATATTCTCAAGTTTCATTGGTGGCTGTGCAGGCTCTACGGGGGGGGGTATGAAGGTGATTCGACTTATTCTCTTGCTGCTTCAAGGCTCACGAGAGCTAAAGCGCTTAGTTCATCCTAAGGCCATGTATTCAATTCGAATTGCAGGCTCGGCCTTGCCAGACAGAATTATTGATGCTGTTTGGGGGTTTTTCTCGGCTTATGCTCTAGTGTTTGTTGTTTGCATGCTGGCACTAATGATGATGGAAATGGATGCACTCACGGCATTTAGTGCCACAGCTGCGAGTTTAAATAACTTAGGTCCAGGGCTAGGCGATGTGGCTAACAACTATGCGAGCATCAGTGACGGCGCTAAGTGGGTGTTGGTTATTGCTATGCTATTTGGCCGTTTGGAAGTGTTTACTTTGTTGGTACTATTTACCCCCACATTCTGGAAAAACTAATGACTAAAACGTTAATCTTATATTCAACAGTGGATGGGCAAACCTTAGCCATTTGTCAAAAAATGCAGATGGTGATGCAAGATGCAGGCGAGCAAGTGGAGCTACTAAACTTGTCGGAGGCGAGTGTTGAATCCTTAACTCAAGCAGATAGAATTTTGATCGGTGCCAGTATCCGCTACGGCAAACACAGGCCTGAGTTATTTAGTTTTGTTAACTCTCACCAAGCCTTGCTGCGTAGCAAGGTGAATGGCTTTTTTAGTGTTAATGTTGTTGCTAGAAAACCTGAGAAGAATACTCCTGCTACCAATCCTTATATGATTAAGTTTTTGCAGTTATCAGCTTGGCAGCCTCAAATATTAGAGGTTTTCGGCGGTAAAATTGCTTACCCTAAATACGGCCCGTTTGATCGCTTTATGATACGTTTTATCATGTGGATGACAAAAGGCCCGACGGACACTAAAGGCACCTTTGATTTTACTGATTGGAATAAAGTTGATGAGTTCGCTAAGCACTTTATGAATCAGCAATAGTTAACCTAGACTTCGCTGTTCATTTCACTGCAATAGCGGCGATGTAATATTGAGATGATCTCAGTGACTTCAGCGTTTTTAAGGGCGTAATAGACTATTTGTGAGCTCTTGCGTGTTGCCACTAAATCTTCCGCCCTTAATACTGCTAAATGTTGTGATAGTGCGGACTGACTTAAAGGCACTGTTTCATTAAGCTCAGTAACACTGAGCTCATTTTCTAGCAACAAACACAAAATCATTAAACGATAAGGATTGGCGATGGCTTTGAGCCATTTTGCCGCTGTTTGTGCATTGTTAAGCATGACATCGACCTCGATTTCTTGCTGCATTCTAGCTCCCAGTAGTTGAATGATAATTAAAAGAAAAACGCACTTGGTTGGAATAATTTTTCGACATCGCTAATAAACTTCTTATTGACTAAGAACAAGATAACGTGGTCGCCTTGTTCTATTACTGTTCTATCATGGCCCATTAATACTTCATCGTTACGCACTACCGCGCCAATTGTAGTGCCTGGTGGAAGTTTAATGTCACCGATTTGCTTGCCAATGACTTTAGAGGTACTAGAGTCGCCATGAGCAATAGCTTCAATGGCCTCTGCTGCACCACGACGTAGCGAATACACGTTGCAGATATCACCTTGACGTATATGAGTTAGTAACGCTGAAATAGTGGCTTGCTGTGGTGAAATAGCAATATCAATATTGGCTTCTTGGACAATATCTACATAGGCTTCACGCTGGATCAGCACCATGACTTTTTTGGCGCCCATACGTTTTGCGAGTAACGCTGACATGATATTGGCTTCATCGTCGTTGGTGACAGCAATAAACACATCGATTTGGTCTATATGCTCTTCCATTAACAGCTCTTGATCTGAGGCGTCACCGCAAAATACTGTGGTTTTATCTAGCTTCTCAGACAGTGCTTCGGCGCGCTCTTGTCTGTGCTCGATTAACTTCACCGAGTGATTACGTTGCAGTTTTTTAGCTAGGCCAAAACCGATATTACCGCCGCCTGCAATCATAATATTGCGATAAGAACCATCGAGTTTTTGCATTTCGCTCATTACGGCGCGAATATGGCGGGTATCGGCCAAGAAAAACACTTCATCATCGGCTTCTATGACAGTGGTGCCCCTTGGCATAATAGGCCTGCCTTGGCGAAAGATTGCTGCCACCCGAGTGTCGATATTAGGCATGTGCTCTCGCAGTGTTGCCAGAGCATTACCCACTAACGGGCCACCATAATAGGCTTTTACAGCCACTAAACTGAGTTTGCCTTCAGCAAATTGCAGCACCTGCAGTGCGCCAGGGTACTCGACCAATCGCTGAATGTAGTTGGTGACGAGTTGCTCGGGAGCGATTAACTCATCAATAACAAAGCCCCCTCGAGGCTTGGCATCGCTATTTTTTATCTCGCTATTGATGAATAATTTATCTTGAATATCTAGATAGGCTTCCGAGCGAATGCGGGCAATTTTGGTTGGGGTGCCAAACAAGGTGTAGGCAATTTGGCAGGCCGCCATATTACACTCATCGCTGTTGGTGACCGCAATCAACATGTCGGCATCTTCGGCGCCGGCATCTCTTAATACACTAGGGTGGGCGCCATGGCCCACGACTACACGCAAATCAAACTTGTCTTGCAAGATCCGCAGGCGGTCTCTGTCGCTGTCCACTAGAGTGATGTCATTGTTTTCACCGACTAAGTTTTCCGCTAAGGTTCCGCCTACTTGCCCTGCACCTAAAATGATGATTTTCATCTAGCCCGTGTATCCTATTTAGAGTGCTTTCACGAGACGAGCGTAATAAAAGCCGTCCATGTTATGTTGTCCAGGCAAAATTTGCCAGCCGATATCATCAGGATTAGTTTGTTCGCTTATGGCGACCAGTGAGGCATCGGCAGTGCGGCTTAGAAATGCACTGATCTGCTGGCTGTTTTCTTCAGGAAGAATTGAGCAAGTGGCGTATAACAGCGTGCCACCAGGTTTTAGCCATTGCCAACAATGATCTAAAATTTGCATCTGTAATGTGGCAAGTTCACTAATATCGCTATTTTTACGTAGCCATTTGATATCTGGATGGCGGCGGATAACTCCTGTGGCGGAGCACGGCGCATCCAGTAGAATGCGATCGAATTTATCACCTTGCCACCAGCTATCAATATTGGCTGCATCACCATGGATAACTTGCGCTGATAAATTTAATCTGTCTAGGTTTTGCTGCACTCGCTCTAAACGCTTCTGGTCAAAATCAACTGCAGTTAGGCTAATGTTTGGTGCAATTTCTAATAGGTGACAGGTCTTGCCTCCAGGAGCTGCGCAGGCATCAAGTACTACTTCATTGGCTTGTGGGGCTAATAAGGTCGCGGCCCATTGGGCGGCGCCATCTTGCACCGACGCGCTACCTGACATAAAACCGGGCAGTTGCATTACATCTGTAGGGTTTGCTAACAAAATTGCATCAGGGCTTAAGCCTGCTGTGGCTTGAATATCTTCAGCGGCTAAGCTTGCAAGGTAGGCATCACGGGTTTGCACTAGGCGATTATTACGTAGCCACATAGGTGGGCGTTCATGGCTTTGCTCTATCACTTGCTGCCAGTCTTGTGGGTAGGCTTGCTGCAAGCGCTTAATTAACCATGCAGGGGTATTGTACTTTAAGGTGTCGGAGTCGGTATTGAGTTGAGGTTCTTGACGCTGGATATTTCTAAGTACGCCGTTGACCACTTTCACTAGACCATCGAATTTCAACTGACGACAGGCTTCAGCAGTCTCAGATATCGCAGCATGGCTAGGGATGCGGGTAAAGTACAGTTGGTAACAACCGACAAGCAATAATTGATGCAAGATACGCTGCTTGCCTTTGAAGGGTTTGGTTAAACAATCACTGACGCATTTATCAAGCTGAGGCAGTTGGCGCATCACGCCATAGCAGAGTTCGGCTAATAACGCTTTGTCTTTGCCATTGTGCACATGTTGCTGCTGTAAGGGTAGAGCCACCGAGAGCGATAATCCCTTCTCAAGCACATCAAATATAGCTTTGGCCGCCAAAGCGCGTAAATTCATCATCCGTTAGTCTCTTGGGTTAAGCTCAAGCCCGCTGTAAACCAGTCTGCCCGAGAGTTTAAAATATCGGCAACAGCCAAAGGTTTTTTGTTCGGTAGCTGGATAATTTCTAATAATAAACTGCCTTCGGCTGTTGCGATTTCAATACTGTGTTTATCGGCGCTAATAATAGTCCCCGCAGCTGCGCTGTTAGCTTGTGGGTTATAGCTGGCTTGCCAGACTTTAATAGTGCTGTCTTGGTATTCGAAATAACTTACAGGCCAAGGGTTAAAAGCGCGAATTTCTTGCCATAGCTGCTTAGCACTCTTATTCCAATCGATTCTCGCTTCTTCTTTTGATAGCTTTTCAGCATAATTGGCTAATGCTTGATTTTGTGGCTCGCCTTGTAAGCTGCCAGCATTTAACCCCTCTAAGACTTGAAGCAAGGCTTGGGGTCCTTGTGCAGCGAGCTTTTCATAGAGACTGGCAGAGGTATCAATGTCTTCAATAGGTAAATGAGTTTTGAGCAACATGTCGCCAGTATCAAGTCCAAGATCCATCTGCATTATGGTGACACCCGTTTCATTGTCACCGGCCCAAAGTGCTCGCTGAATTGGCGCTGCGCCACGCCATCTTGGCAATATAGAACCATGAACATTGATACAACCTAAACGGGGAGTATCTAATACTATCTGAGGTAAAATTAAGCCGTAAGCCACAACAACCATAATGTCGGCATTCAGTGCAGCCAATTCGTCCTGAGCTTCAGCAACTCTTAAAGAGGCGGGTTGATACACAGGTACATCATGATTCATAGCGAGCTCTTTCACTGGGCTTGCTGTCAGTTTTTTACCGCGTCCAGCGGGTCTGTCTGGCTGCGAATAAACGGCAATGACATTGTGCTCTGAATCGAGCAAGGCTTGTAAATGTCTGGCGGCAAAATCCGGAGTTCCGGCAAAGATAATATTTAATGGCTTCATTGATATTTAGCTGCCTTTTGCTTCTAGTCGGGCTTCTTTTTCAAGCTTGGTCTTGATGCGCTGGCGCTTAAGTGGTGATAAGTAGTCAACGAATAGCTTACCTTTAAGATGATCCATTTCATGCTGAATACAGATAGCAAACAACTCGTCGGCTTCCACAGTGAAGGGCTTACCGTCTCTGTCTAAGGCTTTCAAAGTCACAAACTCGGCGCGATCCACTTTAGCGTAAACGCCGGGTACCGATAGGCAACCTTCTTCATTACTAAAATCACCACTTTTGGCGACAATCTCAGGATTGATGAATATTTTAGGGCGCTCAACATCATCTTGAAGATCCATCACAATAAGTTGCTGATGAAAATCCACCTGAGAAGCGGCTAAACCTATACCTTTCTCTGCGTACATGGTTTCAAGCATGCTATCGATCTGGGCCTGTAGTTCAGGGCCAAAATCGGTTACTGGCTTGGCAATCGTGCGTAAACGTTCATCTGGAAAGCGTAATACATTTAATAGTGGCATATATAAACTCGTAGAAATATGTCAATTGATAACCAGTTAACTATACTGGCTATTGCTAATGGGGGTAATTTTAATCCCTACTGACTCTCAATAACAGTAAAAAGCTCTAATAAAGAGCTAAACAACATGGATGCCACCATGAAACGCATATTATTAGTTATATTTCTCTCATTGGGTGTGACGCAATTACATGCAGATACGTTGGCTTTAAAGTCAGGGCACCCTGATACCTATGTCGTTAAAAAAGGCGATACTCTCTGGGACATCTCAGGTTATTTTTTAAATGATCCTTGGCGTTGGCCCACCTTGTGGGGGGGAAATCCTCATATCGCAAACCCCCATCTGATTTACCCTGGCGACCAATTGACCTTAGTATTTATTGATGGCCAACCTAGATTGGTGCGGAATAAAACCCTGCTCAAGAAGTTGGTTGAAGGTAGGGTTAAATCGAAGAATGCCGCTATCCCAGCGGTAGCGTTATCTTTGATACAGCCATATTTAGCCCAAAATCGTATTGTCGAGAAAACCTGGTTAGAAGCTCTACCCATGGTACTTGGCGGCGAAAGCCCTTCTAAACATCATATTGTGGGCGATATCGTCTATGTCGATACTAATATGCCAATAGGTGAGAAGGTTGCCATTTACGTTCCTGGCCGAGAGTTTTTTCAGGCGAGCACGGATGAACCCCTGGGGCAGGAGATTATCTTGAGTGCTAGCGGGCGAGTGGTGGAGTCTGGCGAAATCTCTAAGATTAAATTGTTAACTAACCTGCAGGAGACCAAAGTCGGTTTTCGTGTTGCACCGGTTGAAGATCAAGCTTTAATGTCAGCATTGTTTATGCCTAAAGCGGCTCAACTTACTGAGCCTACGGAAGTGCTTGCTATTGAAAAGGATATTCGTGAAGTGGGTAAGTTAGATGTGGTATATCTGGACAGGGGGAAAGCCGATGGCATTGAACCTGGGCATGTGTTTGCGATTTACCGTGATGGTGAAAAAATAGTGATAGGCCAAGATGGCTTACCGGTGCGAGAAATCGATAGATCATCATATGATAACCTAGTCGCTAAGTTTTCCAACGACAGAGTTTATCAAGTCCCCGATGTATTTAATGGCAATGTGATGGTGTTTAAAGTGTTTGAAAAAACCAGTATGGCGTTGATTATGTCTAATGCTCATCCAGTGAGGGTCAAAGATAAACTTATTACGCCTGAACTTAAGTCTTTGCGGAATTTGTAATTTCTGACAACCTGGTCGACTGGCTAATTGTTGCTGCTGTATCTGGGTTAGGGCCAGCTCGGATCCAACAATTATTATCCCATATGGACGTGGAAGAGTTGCGGCAACGCCTCGAGCATGAAAAGCACACCTTGCCCCTTTCTAGCAGCACTCTTGCCAAACTCAGTATCAACTTTCCCAAGGTCGAACAGGCATTAACTTGGCTAGCATCTGCTGAAAATCACCATATTGTGACCTTTAGTGATGCTCAGTACCCTAGGTTATTAAAGCAAATCAGCGATCCCCCGAGTGTGTTATTTATCAAGGGCGATATTCATCGCTTATTATTACCTTCATTGGCAATCGTAGGTAGCCGTAACGCATCGCCGGCGGGACTTGAAATTGCACATACATTGGCAGGGCAATTGGCTTATCAGGGTCTAGCCATTACTAGTGGAATGGCTACAGGCATAGATGGTGCGGCCCATAAAGGTGCCTTGGTTCAGGGAGGGAGTACAGTTGCTGTTTTAGGTTCAGGGGTTGAACAAGTGTACCCCAAACGTCATCAAGGTCTATATCAACAGATTCAACAGTCAGGCTGCATTATTAGCGAATATTGGCCGGACGTTACCGCCTTTGCTGCCAATTTTCCTCGCCGTAATCGCATCGTCAGTGGCTTGAGTGTGGGCACTTTAGTGGTGGAAGCGTGTCGCAAGAGTGGCTCACTCATTAGTGCTCGCCTTGCCATGGAGCAAAACCGCGAAGTGTTTGCGGTGCCGGGCTCAGTGATAGGCGGATATCATCAAGGTTGTCACGATTTAATTAAAAATGGGGCAAAGCTTGTGGAGTCTGCTGCCGATATAATGGAAGAATTAGTCAGTTTAATCGACTTTCACCTTGAAGATGTGCGTAGTCGTCACCATATACAAGCTGACAATAATTGTAATTTGCCATTTCCTCAGCTGTTAGCTAGTGTAGGATATGAGACCACAAGTCTTGATATGGTGGTTGAGCATAGTGGAAAAACGATAGATCTGGTGTTAGTGCAAATGCTTGAACTTGAGTTACAGGGTTGGGTGGCATCGGTCCCCGGCGGTTACGTCAGACTAAAGAGGAGCTAGGTATGTTTGATATCCTCATGTATCTATTTGAAAACTATGTGCATAGTGAAATTGAGTTGTTAGTTGATGAAGATGAACTAACCAAAGAACTCACCCGAGCTGGTTTTCACCAAGCCGATATTTTAAAAGCGCTTTCTTGGCTTGAGCGTTTGGCTGATCTGCAAGAAAGCGATAAGCCATATCTGTGCAATCATGCGCAGCAATCATTTCGCATCTATACCAAAGATGAAATGGCGAAACTTGATGTTGAGAGTCGTGGTTTTTTATTATTCCTTGAGCAAATTCAAGTGCTCAGCGTTGAAACCCGTGAAATGGTGATCGACAGAGTCATGGAATTAGATGAGGCTAGCCTTATCTTAGATGATCTTAAGTGGGTAATACTTATGGTACTATTTAATGTGCCTGGTAATGAGTCAGCCTATGAACAGATGGAAGACTTAATCTTTGAGCAACCGGAAGGGCGCTTACACTCTTAAATGAGAAAAATGAAAGGAGGCTTAGCCTCCTTTTTTGATCGCTAATCGAATATAAATAATGCTTAGGTAATTGAGAGTCCCATGTCCAAAATCGATCAACAACTGTTTAGTGCCCATGAGCATGCGCTAGAGAAAGAGTATGAACAGTGCCCTAAATGCGGCTGTGAATTATCGGTTAGGCATAGCAAACATGGCGGCTTTGTTGGCTGCAATAATTATCCAAGCTGCGACTATACTCGCCCACTAGTGCAGCATGAGGCCATAGATACCCAATTGATTGCGGGATCTGAGTGTCCTAAATGTGGTCATGAATTGGCGGTTAAATCGGGCAGGTTTGGTATTTTTATCGGCTGTAGCCATTATCCTGAGTGTAATCACATCGAAAAAACCGACCATAGCGTGGCGCAAGAACCCATAACATGCCCAACATGCCATAAAGGCCAGTTAGAATCCCGCACCAGTCGTTTTGGCAAAACCTTTTTTGCTTGCAATCACTACCCCAAGTGTAAATTTATTGTCAACTATCCGCCCCACAATGAGGCTTGCCCTGACTGTGGTTTTGGTATTCTCGTGGAGCGTAAAGGCGCTGCGGGTTTACGTTTAGAATGTCCGCAAAAGGCTTGCAAGTACAAACGAGCGTTATAATTTATTGATGTTACTCTGGCTTTAAAGGTTATTTGTGCCCACTTATAGAGACTGTATAATCGCGCTGAAGTTAAGCTCTTTATCTACACATCAATGAAATCTTAGTGCCCAAGGAACCTTAATGCTGCAACTGTCTCCGACTCAAGTTAGCCCTGTAATCGCTCGGGGTGGTGTTATCGCTTATCCCACGGAAGCCGTTTATGGCTTGGGGTGCGATCCAGATAATGACCAGGCAATCGAAAAGCTATTGGCGGTTAAGCAAAGACCTTGGCAGAAGGGACTTATCTTAGTCGCCAGTTCTTTTGAGCAGTTACTGCCTTATATTGATGTCTCTCAATTAACTCAAATCCAGTTAGAGTTTGCTCACAGCAAGTGGCCAGGACCATTTACTTTTGTAATGCCGGTCAAAGCGCATGTATCTACCAAATTGCGCGGTGAGTTTGACTCCATCGCCGTACGGATTTCGGCTCATCCTATTGTGCGTGAGCTGTGCGACAGCTTAAACAAGCCGTTAGTGTCCACCAGTGCCAATTTGGCAGGTCAAACACCAGTTTTAACAAATAGCCAAATATTGACTGATTTTACTGGTAAAATAGATGCCTTGATCCTTGGAGATTTAGGGCAGCAAGCACAACCTTCGACCATAATCGATGCCCGTAGTGGCTTAGTTTTACGTAACGGACAATAAAGGATTTTTAATGACAGGGCCTGATACTAATGCCGTCAAACAATTTTTGTTGGCACTGCAAGCGAGTATTTGCACGCAGTTAGAGCAACTCGATGGTGAAGCAAGTTTTAAAGCTGACTCATGGGAGCGTGCCGAAGGCGGCGGCGGTACTAGCCGCGTATTAACCAAGGGTAAGGTTTTTGAGCAAGCAGGGGTGAACTTTTCCCATGTTACAGGTGCAGCAATGCCTGCATCTGCCACTGCTCACAGACCTGAGCTTGCAGGGCGCAGCTTTGAAGCCATGGGCGTATCGTTAGTTATTCACCCTAATAATCCATACATACCCACAACGCATGCTAATGTGCGCTTCTTTATAGCCAGTAAAGAAGGGGCCGATCCTGTGTGGTGGTTTGGCGGCGGTTTCGATTTAACGCCTTATTATCCCTTTAAAGAAGATGTGCTTAGTTGGCATCAGACCGCAGCAGACTTGTGTGCGCCTTTTGGTGAAGAGGTGTATCCCAAGTACAAGAAGTGGTGTGATGACTACTTCTTCTTACCCCATAGAAACGAAACTCGCGGTGTTGGTGGGTTATTTTTCGACGATCTCAATCAAGCCGGTTTTGAGCAGAGCTTTGCCTTTATGCGCGCCGTGGGAGAAGGCTTTATTCACGCCTATGCCCCTATTGTTGAGCGCCGTAAGGCACTTAGCTTTGGTGAGCATGAACGCCAGTTCCAGCTATATCGCCGTGGTCGTTATGTGGAGTTTAACTTGGTTTACGATAGAGGCACTTTATTTGGCCTGCAAACTGGCGGAAGAACTGAGTCTATCTTGATGTCCATGCCGCCATTAGTGCGCTGGGAATATGGTTTTACCCCTGTAGCAGGTTCAGCGGAAGCTGAATTGTATGAGGTATATTTAACACCCCAAGATTGGTTGCAGCAAGCCTAAGCCTTATTGAGCATTACTGGTTACGCATGTGATCGGCCAATGTTGAGATAGCCTGAATAATCGCTTGGCGATGTTCAGGCTTTTTTATGTGTTTTTCTATGGCGCTGTGCATGCAGCTAAGCCATTGGTCACGCATTGATGCATCAATGGCAAATGGCATGTGTCTGGCTCTTAATGCCGGATGACCATATTTTTGTTGATACAGTTGCGGCCCACCAAGCCAGCCAGATAAAAACTCATAAAGTTTTTGTTCCGACTCTGCAATCGGCGCGCGATGGATGGCGAGTAAAGCCTGAGTATCTTGCCTTGTTTGCATCTGCTGGTAAAACTCATGGGCTATGGCTTTAATCACCTTATCGCCACCAATTAAGTCATAGGCATTGGATTGTTCTGCATCCCTGTCATCGCGAGCTGCTGATTTTGTAAAAAGCTTTTTTAGCCAGTTCATTTACTCTTCATTCATAGTGGTTATTGTGCTGGCATTATAACGCTAGCCTAGGCTAAGCGTTGGCGAGATCCAAAGTTTTGAGGGTGTTTTTTTGTCGATTTAAAGGCGAACTGCCTTTTATGAAATCTTTTTATACAGTTAGCGGCTGTTCTTTAAGGGCAAACTTGTTTAGATTGAACAAAAATAAAGGAGATAAAACTATGGCAGGTTCTTCGCCGTCATTGGTATTTGTTGCAATAACTGCGGCGCTAACAGCATCTACGTTAGTTGGCTGCGGCCGAGTTCAGCAAGACCCTAAAGTGACTATCAATAAAAACCCTTACCCAAGTACTTATCAGGCGATGCCCAGCGATACCTTGTTGCTGAAAAATGCCACGGTGTTAACGGCGACAGGTCAAAAGCTTGAAAATACCGATGTGCTGGTGGTTGAAGGGAAAATTGCCGCTGTCGGTAGTCAACTTGTGGCCACAGATGCGCGGCAAGTGGATGCTAGCGGAAAATGGTTAACACCAGGGATTATTGATGTTCACTCCCATCTTGGGGTGTACCCAAGCCCTGGGGTAGAGTCCCACAATGATGGCAATGAAATGACGGCACCTGTTACCGCCGAAGTGTGGGCGGAGCATAGTGTTTGGCCTCAAGACCCAGGCTTTAACCGCGCCCGAGAAGGTGGCGTGACCACAATGCAGATATTGCCAGGTTCTGCCAATCTTATTGGTGGCAGGGGAGTCACCTTAAAAAATGTGCCCACTCAAACCATGCAAGCCATGAAGTTTCCCGCAGCACCTTATGGCCTAAAGATGGCCTGTGGTGAGAATCCTAAGTCGCTCTATGGCAGCCGTGAAACATTGCCTATGACTCGTATGGGCAATATGGCGGGTTATCGGCAGGCCTTTATCGAAGCCACTGAATATAAGCGCGCATGGGATAAGTATGACGCCGATTATAACTTAGGTAAAAATCCTAAAGCCCCGAAACGTGACTTGATGAAAGACACCTTAGTCGGGGTGTTGGAGGGGGAAATACTTATTCACAATCATTGTTATAAAGCCGAAGAAATGGCGATGATGATAGATTTAGGTAAAGAGTTTAATTATCACTCTGGCACCTTTCATCACGCCATCGAGGCATACAAAATTGCTGATCTCTTGGCGCAAAACCAGAACTGCGCCGCCATGTGGCCAGATTGGTGGGGCTTTAAGATGGAAGCCTATGACATGGTGTTGGAAAACGTTGCCATGGTGGATGCGGCGAAAAGCTCTTGCGCCATAGTGCACTCAGACTCAGCTGTGACTATTCAGCGCCTGAACCAAGAAGCGGCCAAAATTCTTTATCGAGCTAATGAGCAAGGCTTTAAGCTTAAGGAAGAGGATGCTATCGCATGGATAACCTTAAATGCTGCTAAATCTTTAGGTATTAATGCTAAAACAGGTTCGGTTGAAGTGGGTAAAAATGCTGATATCGTCCTCTGGAATGGCAATCCATTTAGTGTTTATGCGTTAGCAGACCAAGTGTATATCGATGGCGCTAAAGTCTACGACCGTAAAGTTCCAGCCTATCAGGCTAAAAGTGACTTTATGCTTGGGCAACAATAGGCCGACAACAGGGATTAACATGATAAATAATAAACGATTGCCACTGAGCTTAGCCTGCGCCTTATTGTTCACTGGCTCGCTATCGGCGCAAACTTTAGCGATTAAAAATGCCACAGTACATACGGCGACAGAGCAAGGCATATTAACTCAGGCCACAGTGCTGATTGAGGATGATAAAATCATCGGGATAAACCCCAAAAACTACCAAGCCGATGTTGAATTTGATGCAGAGGGCAAGACGTTAACGCCAGGGCTTATCGGTTCGATGAACCCGTTAGGCTTAGTTGAAGTTGGCATGGTGGCAACAACTAATGATAGCGGCGACAAAGAGGCCGGTATTAGTTTCGACCCCAGTTTAGGGTTTAACCCTAAAGCCAGCACTATCGCTTTTGCCCGTAAAGGCGGCGTGACTTCTAATCTGGTAGTGAGTCGCGGTGGTGAAAGCATTTTTGCGGGGCAAGCCTTTGTGGTTTCCTTGTCTGGAGAATGGGATAGCATCATCTCAGCCCAAGGTCCATTACTGGTGAAAGTCGGTGCTAAAGATGAAGGCTCTCGAGCTATGTCACTGCAAACCCTTGCAGAACAATTAGCCGATGCCCAAGAGGCACAGCTTAAAGCGAGCAAAAAAGCTAAAGCCAAATCAAGTGACAAAGAAGATAAAGAGCCAAGTCGCGAGCAGTTGGTGCTAATCGAGGTGCTAAAAGGCAATAAAACCCTAATTGCAGAAGCTCATCGCGCGAGTGATATTTTGGCATTGCTTAAGCTGAAACAGCAATATCAGCTGAAACTAGTGATAAGTGGCGCCGCGGATGGAGCACTAGTGGCACAGCAGCTGGTGGATGCCAAGGTACCGGTCATTATCAATGCCATGGATAATCTGCCAGATGGCTTTGACTCACTCAATAATGCCATGACTAATGCCGCTCAGCTTAATCAGGCTGGAGTTAAGATTATTTTGTCCTTACCAGGTGACAGTCATGGTTTATATGCACTGAGGTATACCGCGGGTAATGCTGTGGCTAATGGCTTACCTGCTCAAGAGGCTCTAAAAGCACTAACCGCAAATGCTGCCGATGTGTTTCAGTTAAATTCGGGACGTATTAAGATAGGAAAAGAAGCGGATTTAGTACTTTGGAGCGGGGATCCGTTCGAATACAGCACTAGAGTCGAAAAATTATGGATAAAGGGTAAGGCACAGCAACTTGAGAGTCGTCAGGATAAGCTTCGTAACCGCTATATGACGCAATCGCCATTGCCTAAAGCTTATAATCGAGGCGAGGCAATTCGCGAGCTGTAAAAGTAAGCCGCCGGAACAACCGCAGAACAAACCACAGAGTAACGAGATGACAGATAAGTACGCCGTTTTTGGTAATCCAATCGGCCAGAGTAAATCGCCCATGATCCACACTGAGTTTGCCAAACAGGCTCAGCAAAACATGAGCTATTCGGCAGTGCTGGCTCCTGTGGAAGGGTTTGAGACTAGTATTAAGTCATTTTTTGCCTCTGGTGGTCGTGGGGCCAACGTCACAGCACCATTTAAAGAGCAAGCTTTTGCTTTATGTGATGAGCTCAGTGAGTTAGCTCAACTCGCAGGAGCGGTGAACACCCTAGTGCGCTTAGAAGATGGCAAGCTTAGGGGCGATAATACCGACGGTCTTGGTTTGGTTGCCGATATTGAGCGTCAATTAACTTCCCTCACTAACAAGCGGGTATTGCTAGTGGGGGCGGGCGGCGCAGCAAGAGGCTGTATCTTACCCCTGCTACAGGCGGGTGTTGCTCAGCTCGATATCACTAACCGCACCCATGACAAAGCTCTGCAGTTAGCTCAGTTATTTAGTCGCTATGGTAATATCAAGGCGCTAACGCTTACAGAGCTCGCTGCTGGCTATGACGTCATTATTAATTCAAGCTCAGCAGGCTTAACCGGCAAACTTATTAGCTTGCCGAGCACGATTATTACTAGCAGCACTTATTGCTATGACATGAGCTACGGCCGTGAGGTGAGTTTATTTAATCAATGGGCACAGTCCTTGGGTGCTCGTCAGTGCTGCGATGGTTTGGGGATGTTGGTCGGTCAGGCGGCGCAAAGCTTTTATTTATGGCGCAATGTACGCCCTGATGCAGCAAAAGTAATGCAGCAGCTTCGCAGCGAACTTGGAAGTTAGCTTGGTATAAATAGATAGTGAACTGGGATAATCCATGAACCAAAGCGTGATCTTTACCGATCTCATCGATGTAACTGATACCGGCGTGAGCTTTTATGCTCAGCAACAAGGGCAAAACATCACTTGTCGTATTAGCTTTAGCCAATTGAGTGTATTTACCCAAGAAGTTAATTGTCATAGCGGCAATGCAAAGGCCTTGTTTGAAGAATACCGTTTCGATATGGAAGATTGGGCTGAGTCGCTAATAGCCCAAGAAGCTTTCGATGAACAAGGCGAGATCCAATTAACCAGTCAAACCTAGCAATAAGCTGCAGGCGGTGAGTCGTGTTGTTCACCGCCAACTGTTATTTGTGGTACGAGGAGCTAATTGGGTTAAGTTGCAGTGGCCGCTAAATCTTCCAAGTACTCATTCTTAAGTCTTACGTAGTTGTCAGCTGACTGAGGTAAGAAAGCTAATTCGGCAGCAGTTAATGGGCGTGACTGCTTACAAGGACTGCCAACATAGAGAAAACCACTTTGTAGTACCTTATTAGGAGGCACAAGTGAGCCAGCACCAAGAATGACATCATCTTCTATTACTGCACCATCAAGTACGATAGCCCCCATACCAATCAAAATTCGATTTCCAAGTTGGCATCCGTGCAGCATAGCCTTATGTCCAATAGTGACATCATCGCCAATAATAAGTGGATGACCGTCAGGTTTGGCGGCAGACTTACGCGTAACATGCAAAATGCAGCCATCTTGTACATTTGAGCGCTTACCAATACGAATATGGTTAACATCACCACGGGCTGCAACTAAGGGCCAGACGCTTGCGTCGACATCTAAATGGATATCACCAACTAAAATAGCTGCAGTATCAACATAAGTGCCTTCGGCCAGAGTTGGTGTGATGCCTTGATAAGTACGTAAATGAGCTGACATAGAGAGTCCTAAATAAAGTGTTTTACTGAGTATAAGGCTTTATCAAGTTAAGATCTGGATAAAAAATAGCTTAAAATATGGGTTTCAGTTCAAAAAGACAACAAACAGCAAGAAAACTACAATTATCTCTAAAAAGCGCTTGCGTAAAAAATTAAGCTCCCTATAATGCGCAACCACTGACACGGCAAGCGGCTCACGCCAATGACGAGTCAGTTTGAAGGATTCAAATAGAATGTTTCAAAGCGAAAAGAAAGTTTGAAAAAAACACTTGACGCTGACAACGGATTGCGTAGAATACGCAGCCCAAGCCAACGACCTAGCGTCAACGGCCGCTAAGTGAAAATTAAGTTTTTCATGTTAGCAACGCTCTTTAACAATACGAACAAGAAATCTGTGTGGACACTCACAGGTATTGAGTTATTCGACAATTATTTAAATCAGTTTAACTGCTTTAGATAATCA
>NZ_JACJDV010000016.1 GCF_014163735.1 Shewanella sp. SR44-3 | reverse complement strand
CAATGGCTTAGTCCCATTTGATTACATCATGGCTTGCCTTAATGAACTGTGCCAACCAGCACCGGATATAGACAGCCTGTTACCATGGAATTTTAAAAGATAGGTGTAGTTGCCCAGACGCTTACCGTACGATTGGCATTATTCCGGTACTGGTTTCTCTGCAATAATAACGGCTAAATCTTGAACTTTGCCTTCACGAATAATCGTTAAGGTCACTCTGGCATCGGGCAGTGTTTCAGCAATTCTATCCATCAGCATCTCAACCCCTGGCACTTCTTCATTCTCATAAGCAATAATGACATCACGTGGGCGAAGTTGCGCCCGTGCAGCAGGCCCGCTGGGATCTACATCGGTTACCTCAACACCTTTTTGATTTGGAAGATTTAAAATTTGTGCTAATACGGGGCTTAATGCTTTTCCTGATACACCAATGGCGCCGCGTATTACTCGGCCATTATTTATCAGTTTTCCCATAATGCTATGGGCAAGTTTAATAGGGATGGCAAAGCTTATTCCATTGCCGCCAGCCTCGCCGCCCACCTGAAATGCAGCAGTGTTAATGCCTATTAACTCACCATCTGTGTCTATGAGTGCACCGCCAGAATTACCTGCATTAATGGCTGCATCGGTTTGTAAGAAATCTAAATAACCTGAGCTCAAACCATTACGACCTGTCGCACTAATAATTCCCTGAGTGATTGTTTGGCCAATGTTATAAGGATTACCAATGGCAAGAACCACATCGCCTACTTGCACCGGAGTTAGCAGGTTTAGGGGCACAATAGGCAGATTGTCACCTTCAATTTTGAGTACGGCTAAATCAGTTTCTGGATCTGAGCCTACGACTTCAGAGGTGTATTTTCGACCATCTTGCAGGGCTACCACGATTTCATCGGCTTTTTTAATGACATGATAATTAGTAAGGATATAGCCCTCTTTACTCATTATTACCCCAGAGCCTAAGCCTTGTAGGGAACCAGAGTCCAAGGGTTGATCTTTAGCTATGCTCAAACTGTAGATGTTAACCACAGCAGGAGCGGCTTTGCGCACAGCTGCCGCGAAGGACAGGGTTTTACTCTTATGATTATTACCCGTTAGGTTACTGCCAAATCCATTGCTATTGATGATACTTGTTGCACCTAAGAAAACAGCGGCCATCACTAGGCCGAATAATACGGCTTTACTTAAATAAAGGAGGAGCGCTTTTATGTTCATGGCGGTTTCAACGGCAACTAGGGGGGGATAGATTAACATGATTAAAAAAGATAAGCATCGAAGAGTTAACTCGATGCTTATCAATTAGATGCTTAATGGTTCAAATCGCTTTGTTAGGGTTAATGCTTGTCATATCTCAACGAGCATCAACCGGGTGGCGCTCTTATCTCAAGATGAGGTAAAGCAGACTTCCGTTACGTAAAATCTTTAGTGCAACAGTACCCTTTGGGTCGTTAAGATGTGCCTTTAAGTTTTTAAGATTGGTGATTCTGTCGCGGTTGATACCCACAATAACATCGCCTTTTTTAAGGCCATTCATGGCTGCGGGTGAGCCTTGAGCTACATCTGTGATGACTATGCCAGATTGTTTGCTGTTCTCTAAATTAGCTCCTTGCAACATAGGGTGAATAGCCCCAGCTTCAGAGTTCATAGAGGCGTCGGCTTCACCGAGCACCACAGTAATATTCTTGGAGCCACTGTCGCGCATTATGCCTAAATCTACTTTAGCACCGGCACCTAAGGTGGCAACTTTAGCCCTAAGCTCTTGGAAAGTTTTGATCTTCTTGCCATTCACGCTGGTGATAATATCACCGGCTTTAAGACCCGCTTTCTCAGCAGCGCTACCAGGCATGACTTCATTAATAAAGCCCCCATGTTGAGTATCAAGCCCGAAACCTTTGGCAAGTTCTCGGTCTAAATCTCGGCCAGAAATACCAAGTACGCCACGTTTTACTTCACCATGCTCTATGATTTGTGCCACTAAGTTGTTGACCATATTCGCCGGAATAGCAAAGCCTATTCCCACATTACCGCCACTTGGGGCAACAATTGCAGTGTTTATTCCCATTAGCTCGCCATTTAAGTTCACTAAGGCGCCACCTGAGTTACCGCTGTTAATGGCTGCATCAGTCTGAATGAAATTTTCTAATTGCTCTATGCCTAACCCGCTACGGCCTAGGGCGCTGACTATGCCGGAAGTCACGGTTTGACCCAGACCAAAGGGGTTGCCAATGGCAACAGCAAAATCACCGACACGAATTTCTTCAGAATCTGTTTGCTTGATTGCGGTGAGATTTTTAGCTTCAATTTGCAATAAAGCAATGTCAGATTCAGGATCGGCACCAATGAGCTTAGCTTTTACTTCGCGGCCGTCGAACAAACCAATTTGAATGTCATCGGCACCATTGATGACATGATTGTTGGTTACAATGTAACCTTTTTCTGCATCAATAATGACGCCGGAGCCAAGCCCTCTAAAAGGGCGCTCTTGAGTTTGCTCTTGAGGGCCGTTGGGGCCAAAGAAATGGCGAAACACATCGGGAATTCTTTGCTTTGAAACATGGGTGCCTGAGACGGCAACTGACACTACTGCTGGAGTCGTTTTTTCAAGCATAGGGGCAAGACTGGGTAGTATTTGGCCGTTCACGCTTTGGGGAATTGCAGCGCTGGCACTAACAGGAATAAATGCACTGGATAAAGTTGCGGTTAATAGTGCGGCTGAAAGTAGTGTTAATTTTGTTTTCATCAGTTCCTAACTCCTATTATCTAGATGTCTATACATTGGTGTATGACAGAGTAACTTTGTTAATTATGTGGGTAACCTTATTGGCAATCACATGAATACTTTTGTAGGTTAAACACGGTTTGTTGAATGCTTAATCCGGTTCATGGTTTTACTATACATTCGGAGCGGTTTTTATTTCAAAAGGTTCAGTCATTATTAACAAAGCTTAATTTTAACGTGGAGTTAGCCTAGCTGAAGCCTTACTGAGCGCTAGTCTCTCATGCTATGATTGCAGACTATTTTAGGTTAAGAGAGTGAAACCGTGTCGCAGTTAAGCCCTTGGCAGCATTACCAGCAAGATCTCCTAAGAGATGATTTTTCCCATGATTTGGCACAAGAGCAAGCCGTAAAGGCGCTTCAGCGAGTATACGAAGATCTTATCGAGGCGACCAAGCCTGTGTCCAGCATAGGGGCTTTGCTTAAGGCTGTGACAGGAAAGAATAAACGCGCTGGAGTGCAAGGTTTGTACCTTTGGGGCGGCGTTGGCCGTGGTAAAACTTACCTGATGGATACGTTTTTTGATGCCTTGCCGACACAGAATAAGCTGAGGGCGCACTTTCATCGCTTCATGCATCAACTGCATCATGATTTGGGTGAGTTAAAAGGAGTTCAGGACCCGTTACTGACCATAGCGAAGAAAATGGCGAAGCAATATCAAGTGATTTGTTTTGATGAGTTTTTTGTCTCTGATATTACCGATGCTATGTTGCTGGGCACCTTATTTGAAGCATTGTTTAAAGAAGGAGTGGTCTTGGTTGCGACCTCTAATATCATTCCCGATGAGCTCTATAAGAATGGCTTGCAGCGGGTACGTTTCTTGCCTGCCATAGCGTTGATTAATCAAAACTGTGAGATCCTCAATGTGGACTCAGGTATAGATTATCGTTTGCGTACTTTAGAACAGGCGGAAATTTATCATTACCCTTTAGATGCACAGTCGGACGTTAATCTGCTGCAATATTTCCAGCAGCTGGCGCCAGAGTCTGAAGTATTCACTCAAGCTTTGGATATTGATGGCCGTAAAATTGTTATTAGACAGCAATCACAAGGTGTATTGTTGGTGGATTTTAGAGCACTTTGTGATGGTCCACGTTCCCAGCGGGATTACATGGAAATTGCACGCCTGTACAACACTGTGCTACTCAGTGGTCTGGAACAAATGGGCGCGAAGCAGACTGGAGATGATATCGCCAGACGCTTCCTGGCTGTGGTCGATGAGTTTTACGAGCGTAACGTTAAATTGATCATTTCAGCTCACGTTTCTCTAGAACAAATTTATACTGAAGGGCAACTGGACTTTGAATTTAGGCGTTGTCGTTCACGGTTAATTGAAATGCAATCCCACGACTACCTAGCGCTAGAGCATTTACCTTAGTAAATGAGGTTCAGATTGTGGGAGTTAAGATAACTTGATGCCGTGTGACGGAAGATGACTTTGCTGCTGTTGGGTTTATTTCCAATTTAAACAAAAAATCAGATGATTTTTAACTCAGCTTTGTCTATAATCCGCACCCTGCCCACGTTACTCCGCCATTGGGCGGAAGTTTTAAGCCAATATCAATGCTCGAAGGGGCAAGGATCGGTAATTTTGTGTTGTTTGCAGGTGCATTCAACATGTGTGACAGAAAATTAACTTTGGGTTTTTGTAATAATGAAGACTTTTACTGCTACGCCAGAAACTGTAACTCGTGACTGGTTTGTTGTTGACGCTGAAGGCAAAACTTTAGGTCGTATCGCAACTGAAATCGCAATTCGCTTACGCGGTAAGCATAAGCCAGAATACACTCCACACGTTGACACTGGTGATTACATCATCGTTATCAATGCTGAAAAAGTGACTGTAACTGGTAACAAAGCGGCTGGTAAGATTTACTACTCGCATTCAGGCTTCCCTGGTGGCATTAAGCAAATCAGCTTCGAAAAGCTGCAGGCGCAAAAGCCAGAAATGATCATCGAGAAAGCAGTTAAGGGTATGTTGCCAAAAGGTCCATTGGGCCGCGCTATGTTCCGTAAACTTAAAGTTTACGCTGGCGTTGAGCATAACCACGCTGCACAACAACCACAAGTTCTTGATATCTAAACGGGATTAAGCAAATGTCTGCAACTCAGTACTACGGCACTGGCCGTCGCAAAACATCTACCGCTCGCGTTTTCGCAAAAGCTGGTAGTGGCAATATCGTTGTTAACCAACGTCCTCTTGATGTCTATTTTGGTCGTGAAACGGCTCGTATGGTTGTTCGTCAACCATTAGAGTTAGTTGAAATGACTGATAAGCTAGACATCTATGTAACAGTAAAGGGCGGTGGTACTACTGGCCAAGCTGGTGCAATTCGTCACGGTATTACTCGTGCACTAATGCAACTAGATGAAGCTTTACGTCCTACATTACGCAGCGCTGGTTTCGTTACCCGTGATGCTCGTAAAGTTGAGCGTAAGAAAGTTGGTCTACGTAAAGCACGTCGTAAGCCACAATTCTCTAAGCGTTAATCTGCTTTTGGAATACAAAAAACCCAGCCTATGCTGGGTTTTTTATTGCCTAAAATTTGTAAAATGGATGATTATACTAATCACATTAACTTTGCGTTCTATCTAGAGTGTCTCAAGCTTTTCAATTCAAGGCGTATTAATGCAGTAAGAATTATTCCCTTTCAAATTGGTGCAACGGTGAAATGGAGTGCCGAAGCCCTCCCGAGGGGCGGGTTTCAAAAGAGCTCTACGTTGAAGATTTGCATCACTATGCCTTCATGCCTCCGCCTTGAGTAACCCGCTTCGAACTCCAGTAGAATGGCCAGATAATTAATACGATTTGTATTAAAAATAAGGAGATTGACATGGAACTTCAGATTTTAATGCTGGCGTTAGGTTTTGTCTTCATACTTGAAGGTATAGGACCATTATTATTTCCTAATAAATGGCGTCGTTACTTAAAGGAGATTTCTGAACAAAATCAGGCTGTTTTAAGACAGTTAGGTGGTACATTGGTGACAGCAGGGATAGTTTTATTGGTTATTTTTTCATAAAAAACTTGCCTACCTCCCCCTAAAATCTGTTAAAATTCGACTTTATACCACAACCTTGCAGCAAACAATGGGCAAAAACGTAGTCGTTCTCGGTACCCAATGGGGTGACGAGGGAAAAGGTAAGATTGTCGACCTTCTAACAGAACAGGCAAAATATGTAGTTCGCTATCAAGGTGGCCACAATGCGGGTCATACATTAGTTATTAATGGCGATAAAACTGTACTTCATCTGATCCCGTCAGGTATCTTGCGTGATAATGTTAAATGCATTATCGGTAATGGTGTAGTTGTTGCACCTGATGCCTTACTAAAAGAGATCAACATGCTCAAAGAGCGTGGTGTTCCAGTTGAAGAGCGTTTACTTATCTCTGAAGCGTGTCCGCTTATCCTTCCTTTCCATTGTGCACTTGATATTGCTCGCGAAAAAGCGCGCGGTAATAAAGCAATTGGAACAACAGGTCGTGGTATTGGTCCAGCTTATGAAGATAAAGTATCCCGTCGCGGTTTACGTATCGGTGACTTATTTAACGCTGAACTATTTGCAACTAAGCTTGCAGACGTCATGAAGTATCATAACTTCATGTTGACTGAGTACTACCAGGCTGAAGCGGTTGATTACCAGAAGACACTTGAAGATGCATTGGCTGTTGCTGATTATCTGAAGAGCATGTGTACTGATGTGACTGAATTATTGGATACTGCCCGTAAAGCGGGTGAGCCAATAATGTTTGAAGGCGCACAGGGCACACTACTGGATATCGATCACGGTACTTATCCATTTGTGACATCATCAAATACTACAGCTGGCGGCGTCGCTACTGGTTCTGGTTTTGGTCCGCGTCACTTAGATTACGTACTGGGCATCATGAAAGCTTACACCACACGTGTTGGTGCAGGTCCTTTCCCTACTGAACTTTCTTGTGAAATTGGTGACTATATTGGTCACAAAGGTCAGGAGTTTGGTGCCACTACTGGTCGTAAACGTCGTCCAGGTTGGTTAGATGCTGTGGCTATGCGCCGCGCAGTACAGATAAACAGCGTAAGTGGATTTTGCTTAACTAAGCTTGATGTTTTAGATGGCTTAAAAGAAGTTAAAATCTGTGTTGGTTATCAGTATCCTGATGGCACTATTGAAACAGTAACGCCATTAGCTGCAGAAGGCTATGAAGAAGTAACCCCTGTTTACGAAACCATGCCAGGCTGGAGTGACATCACTTATGGTGCCACTTCAATTGAACAGTTACCTGCAGCGGCTATCGCTTATATTAAGCGTATTGAAGAGCTGCTTGAAGCACCAATAGATATCATCTCAACCGGTCCAGACCGAAATGAGACTATGATTCTGGTGAATCCGTTCAGTTAATCAAAAAAGGCCGCTTCTAGCGGCCTTTTTGTTTATTATCAACTGGCATTTATTGTTCAAGAATTAAGTTATAATGCCGATGGATATATGAGACTTGGGCATTACTGAGACATTATCATGTTAAGACTATCGCTGTTATTATTGGGTGTATTGCAAACCTCTGCGATGGCGGAGACGCTTGCAGTTGATATTTATAGCAATGAACAACTACTGCAGCTAATGCGCGATGGTACCTATCTTCAACGTGTTAAAGCTGATGACTGTCAGCTAGTGCAGGATATAGAGGCAAGAGCCGAAGTATTGAAGCAGCCCTTGTACCAGTTTTTATGGGGCGAAATGCTCAATCAAGGCGTGTGTGTTAAGCAGCATGCTTCCCGCGGTATGGCAATGCTGCGCACCTCAGCTGAGCAAGGCAGTGCCGAAGCTATGATAAAATTAGCTGATTACCATTACCAAGGTAAGTTGGTAGTCAAGGATAAAGACAAATCCGTGCAATACGTGTTACCCGCAGCAGCCAATGGCAGCTTAGCTGCCCAGATAATGTTGGTGCGATTATTTAGCGAAGGATACGGTAGCCCTACAGACTATGAGCTTGGCTACCATTTACTGTATAACAACGTTTTTGAAGATGAGGCGACCCAGAAGCGAGCCTTATCATTATTGCGAGCATTAGCTGCTAAAATGCCCACCAGTGTAGTGGAAAGGGCACAGAAATCTCGCTTTTACACCCGTTAAGGCCTCAACAACGAGGCAAAATATTTGGAAATTGAATGATCAACGATCCTCATTTTGAGAGAGAGCAAGACAAGTACGACAACCCCATTCCAAGCCGTGAGTTTATCTTAGAATACTTACGCGGCCAAAAGTCACCTATCACTCGCGATAACATTGCCAAGGCATTAAATATCCAAGATGAAGAGCCATTAGAAGCCCTGCGTCGTCGCCTGCGCGCTATGGAGCGTGATGGTCAGTTAGTCTTTACTCGCGGACAAAGTTACGGTTTGCCAGAGCGTATGGACTTGTTATCAGGTACAGTGCTTGGTCACCGAGACGGCTTTGGCTTTTTTAAGCCAGATGAAGGCGGCGATGACCTGTACATTAATAACCGTGACATGCTGATGTATTTTCATGGCGATAAAGTGCTGGCGCAAAAAGCGGGTACTGATAGACGTGGCCGCCGTGAAGCGCGCATTGTACGCTTAGTACAGCAGCGCACCGCAGCTTTAGTCGGTCGCTACCATCTGGATGCTGGTATGGGGTTTGTTATCGCCGATGATAGGCGCATCACCCAAGAAATATTGATCGCCGCTGAAGACACTAACGGAGCAAGAGCGGGTGATGTAGTGGTCGTTGAGCTTACCCGCCGTCCGGGGCGTTTCGTTAAGGCCGCAGCTAAAGTGACCGAAGTGCTAGGTAAAACCATGGCTCCAGGTATGGAAATTGAAATTGCCCTGCGCAATTACGATTTACCACACACTTGGTCAGCGGTTATTGAGAAAAAGCTTAAACGCATTCCCGATGAAGTGACCGAAGAAGATAAGCTAGGTCGCGTCGATTTACGTCATTTACCTCTGGTTACTATCGATGGTGAAGATGCGCGAGATTTTGATGATGCTGTGTACGCAGAAAAAAAACCTAGCGGCTGGCGTTTATGGGTCGCAATTGCTGATGTAAGTCATTACGTACGCACAGATTCAGCCTTAGACGAAGAGGCGCGTTCGCGAGGAAATTCAGTATATTTTCCTTCGCAAGTGATCCCTATGTTGCCAGAGAAAATCTCCAACGGCTTATGTTCATTAAAGCCTAAGGTAGATCGTTTGTGTATGGTCGCAGAAATGACCATTGCCGCTAGCGGTAAGCTGTCTGGTGCTAAGTTTTACCCAGCGGTAATGCACTCTCATGCGCGCTTCACATACACTCAAGTGGCCGACATGTTAGAAGGCGGTGCAATTGCACCTGAGCATCAAGCATTGTTTCCGCATTTACAGTGTTTGCAATCTTTGTATTTGACTTTAGATGAACGCCGCGCTGAACGTGGTGCCATCGCCTTTGAAACCCTAGAGACACAGTTTATTTTCAATGAACAACGTAAAATTGAAAAAATAGTGCCTCGAGGGCGAAACCAAGCACATAAAATCATTGAAGAGTGCATGATTTTAGCTAACGTAGCCTCCGCCAATTTTGTTAAAAAACACAAAGGCGAGGTGTTATACCGCGTCCATGAAGCACCGTCTGAGCAGAAACTGGCAAATTTCAAAGAGTTCCTCGCTGAACGTGGTCTGAGTATGGATGGTGGCCTTGAGCCAACACCATCTGATTATCAGAATTTGATGCTGAAAATTGCCGACAGAGCCGATGCTGAGCTGATCCAAGTGATGTTGCTGCGTTCTATGCGTCAAGCGATTTATAGCCCAGATAACGAAGGCCACTTTGGTTTAGCGTTAGAAGCATATTCCCATTTCACCTCGCCTATTCGCCGCTACCCTGATTTAGTTCTGCACAGGGTGATTAAATTCTTATTGGCCAAAGAAGCTGGCGAAGCCAATGAAAAGTGGACTCAAGATGGCGGATATCATTATTTACTGGATGAACTAGATGTCTTAGGTGAAGAGTGTTCAACCACAGAGCGCCGTGCCGATGAGGCGACTCGTGACGTGAGCGATTGGCTTAAGTGCGAATACATGCAAGATCACGTCGGTGACACTTTTGAGGCTGTCATTGCCTCTGTGACTAACTTTGGTTTATTTGTTCGCTTAAATGAGCTCTTTATCGATGGTTTAGTGCATATCTCTAGCCTTGCTAGCGATTACTATCAGTTTGATTCAACTAGGCAGCGTTTGATCGGTGAAAATACCCGTAAAATTTACCAAGTTGGTGATGCTGTGACGGTTAAAGTTGCCGCAGTAAACTTAGATGACAGGCAAATCGATTTAGTGATGGTTGGTGATAATGTCAAAGGGCGCGCTAAATCTGCTAGTCGTAAGCCGCTAACGGCGCGGGAGCGAACTAATCTTGAAGGCGCAAAAGTCGGGCGTAAGCCTGCTGGAAAAACAGCCACTAGCTCAGACAGTAAAAAGTCTGCTGCTAAAAAGCCTCGCAAGAGTGGTAAGGCTGGTAAACCAGCCACTGAAGGCGCTGTTAAGAGCAAGGTGAAAAAGCCTAGAGCTAAGAAGCCTGCAGCAGCTAAAACAACGGCTAAAAAAACAGTTAAAAAGAAACCCAAGCAGTAACTGCTCAGAGAAAATCATTAAATGAAAAAACAAGATTTTATATACGGTATTCACGCCATCGAGTCACTATTAACTCACAGCCCTGAGCGCATTCTTGAGCTGTGGGTGTTACAAGGCCGTGATGATGATCGTTTAGCCTCTTTATTAAAGGTGGCACAAGAATTTGGTTGTATCGCCCAGCGCGCGACTAAAAAAACCTTAGATGAAAAAGCGGACAGCAGTCAGCACCAAGGTGTTGTAGCAAGAGTTCAAGCGGCAAAAGTATTAGCAGAAAACGAGCTTGATGCACTGCTTGATGTTACTGAAGTCCCATTTTTACTCATCCTTGATGGTGTGACCGATCCCCATAACCTAGGCGCTTGTTTACGTAATGCCGACGCCGCGGGTGTGCAGGGGATTATCGTACCTAAAGATAACTCAGCAGGCCTTACGCCAACGGTTAGCAAGGTTGCTTGTGGCGCCGCAGAAACCGTCTCCTTATTCCAGGTGACCAACTTGGCTCGCACCATGCGTCATTTACAAGATCGTGGTGTGTGGATAGTGGGGACGGCTGGTGAAGCTGATAGTGCGCTATATCAGGCCGAACTTACCGGACCGCTAGCGATTGCGATGGGTGCGGAAGATAAAGGGCTTCGCCGCTTGTCTCGTGAAGCCTGTGACAAGTTAGTGTCCATCCCTATGTCTGGCAGTGTATCAAGTTTGAACGTCTCTGTGGCTACAGGTGTTTGTCTATTTGAAGCCGTACGTCAACGGATAAAATAGCCAGTATTAAGATTTAAACAATAAAACGGGCGCCTATCAGGCGCCCGTTTTTTATGTTGTATTTTATATTAACTACCAGTTGAGTGTGATGTTTTAGTGCACAACATCAACATCAACATCAACATGGATAACACTCAGTTAGGCTTGCAGATCTTTAGGGGTTGATGCCATTTCTTGCTCTGGAGCCTCATTTACATCTGCTTGAAACGCGCCGTCTTGAGTCATCTCTTCCTCAAAATCATCTGTGGCGTTATCTTCATCTTCTTGAGGATTGACCATTTGATCTTGAACAGATTCAACATCGACCCTAGGGTCGATAGCTGCGGCATAAGGAGAGAGCACCAGATCGCCGCCTCCCATGACATAATCGCCACTGACCTGTCGTTCGCTCTTCTGGCGGCTATTAATAAAATGCAAGCATACCAGCAAACCAAAGGCGCAGAATCCCATGAAGACATACAGCATGTAATCACCGAAGGTCTGCATTAAACTGGATGCAATCAAGGGGCCAATACTAGCGCCTAAACCGAAGGTCACTAATATAGTCGCAGAAAGCCCCACGCGTTCTTCTTGGCTGACTCGCGAATTAGCAAGTGCAGTTGCTAATGGATAAAAGGTAAAAGCCAAGATGCCAAATAATCCTGTAAGCGGTAGCGAGTAGATTTCGTTATAAGGGAGCATGGCAATGAAGCAAACCAAGATGCCTAGTAATGTACAGTTGATACGTATTAGGCGACTTCTTGGCATGATGTCTGAGAGTTTACCCATGGGCCACTGCGCCAAGAGCCCAGCAAAAATAGTGCAAGACATATAGAGAGCGACTTCTTCAGGGGATATGCCGTGACCGCTGGCGTACGCTGGGGCTAAACCATAAAAACAGCCTACTATCATGCTGCCAAGGGCGACAGTGGTAAGGGCTTGGGGAGCTTTGCGCCAATAAAGAAGCATATTCAGCGGAGCTGGAGTTAGTGGATCAGGATGAATGCGGCGTGTAATAGCAATTGGGACAATACATAAAGCAAAGCAAATTGCGATAAGTAGCAATGGCTCAATACCCAGTTCTGGGTAGAGACTAATTGCACCCTGACCACCCATTAAACCAAGGTAGGAGACGATCATATAACTGGCAAAGACGGTGCCGCGCTGACTATCATCCGACTGCTCGTTTAACCAACTTTCTAGCACCATGTATTGGCACATCATGCCCATGCCCACAAAAAGTCGTAATACTAACCAAATGGTTAAGTCATCTATTAATGCGTGACCTAATGCAGAGGCCGTGACTACACCAGCACAGGCGACAAATGCGCGAATGTGACCTACTTGAGCAATCAGCTTGTGCCCTAGTTTTGAGCCTGCCACTAGGCCGACATAATAAGCTGACATCATGCCACCAATCCACAATTGTGGCACCTGCATCACGGTCAAACGCAGGCCTAGATAAGTCGTCAGCAAACCTGCAGCAAGCACCATTAAAAAGGTGGTGCTATATAGAGAAGCAAAAGCGCGCATAGGGCTAGCCATGATTAAACAGCCTCCAAAAAAAAGGGAAGAACAATAAGCTTGGCTTATTGTTCTTACTATCAATGTAATGTGGTGTTTTAAAACTGTAGGAGAAAATTATTGGAATGTATACAGCAAATTAAATGTGGTTGTCGTGTCAGTACTTAAACTATCTTCTGGTACATCTTGGGTGTAGCGAATGTTCATGCCTATCTTAAATGCCCAGTCTTGTAGGAAGGTGTTTTTATAGCTTAAATCTAACGTCAGTGTGTTGTTATCAAGCCCTGTTTCAGCAGTGATGTCAGCATTAAGGCTAGTGTATTCTTGTAGCTTTACAGAATAACGGGCCGCAGTACGTAAAATGACCTCACGGTTTGCTACTGGGATCGGCTCTGACACTGTTGCTTTAGGCATGTCATAACGATAACCAGGACCTGCTTCAAGGCTTAATTTAGTTTTATAACTCTTGATTAAATCAAAACCGTAACCGGTAGATAGCGTTGTAATCTCGGTAAATGAGCCAAAATCATCCCAAGTAAATTCGCCACGACCAAATACATAACCCCGGTTTAGCTTATAGCTTGATTGCAAGAATAAGTCGTACTTTTCAGAGGTGGTTTCACTTCCATCAGCAGAGTAAAAGACCTTAAATGTCCCTTCTTGGCGGGTTTTAGGGCTGTCATAGGTAAGATAAGTGCGGCCATTGAAGTTTTTTGATTCATTGTTACCAGTATTGAGTTGCAAGCCTGCCTCAACTTCAGCGGTGAAGTCGCTAGGTGGATCTTGGTAATCTGGTGGTACTAATGCCCAAGCAAAATTTGAGCTAACAGCGAAAGTGAGTAAAAGACCAAATACAGCGAATACATTTTTCATTACTAAGGTTCTTCAATTGAGGGCAAGGCGGCATGACAATTCATCAGCTGGCAATGATACCCGCTTATCTAAAGTGGTGCAAAGCAAACAAAAGTTATTGCTTGAATTTTAGCTTGGGTTTCTGTACTATCACGCGCCTAAATCAGTCACTTTAATTCGTTCCTTGCCTCTAACTTGGTCTGACTGAGCCAAAACGAGGCTACCTAACCGTAAGGAGCAATAAATGCGTCATTACGAAATCGTATTTATGGTTCACCCAGATCAAAGTGAACAAGTACCAGGTATGATTGAGCGTTACTCCGGTGTTATCACCGCTGCTAACGGCACAATTCACCGTTTAGAAGATTGGGGCCGTCGTCAACTGGCTTACCCAATCCAAGACCTACATAAAGCTCACTATGTTCTTATGAACGTAGAAGCTACTGCAGAGTCTATTGAAGAATTAGAAACAGCTTTCCGTTTCAACGACGCTGTTCTGCGTAACATGGTAATGCGCACTAAAGTTGCGGTTACTGAAGCTTCTCCTATGGCAAAAGCAAGAGACGAGCGTGATTCACGTCGTTCACCTTCTGATGACCGTGTAGAAGAAGAAAGCGCTGAAGAAAACGCTGAATAATTTAATCTGTGAATAACCACTTATCGCTGTCTGGGACGGTAACACGCTCAAGACGCTTTGAAAGTCCAAGTGGCATTGCTCATGTAGTGGTGACATTGGAACATAAATCTCAGCGGTATGAAGTAGATATGTTGCGAAACGTCTATTGTCTGATCCAAGTGATATTAAGTGGTCCACGCTTTAGCAGCGTAGCAGATGAATTAAAAGCAGGTGTGCAAGTTGAAGTAGAGGGATTTCTTTCACTACAACAAGGGCGAAATGGTCAAAACCGTTTAGTCTTGCATGCTGAAAATGTCGAATTGAAAACTTAGGAGACTGTCAACATGGCACGTTATTTCCGTCGTCGCAAGTTCTGCCGTTTCACCTCTGAAGGTGTTGCAGAAATTGATTACAAAGATATCGTTACTTTAAAGAACTACATCACTGAAAGCGGCAAGATTGTTCCTAGCCGTATCACTGGTACTAGTGCTAAATACCAACGCCAACTAGCTCGCGCTATCAAGCGTGCTCGTTATCTTTCTCTACTGCCATACACTGATTTACATCAGTAATCGCAGTATTAATTCCTAATCGAATATAGAGGATTTGATAATGAACGTTATTCTACTTGATAAAATTGCAAACTTAGGCAGCTTAGGCGACCAAGTTTCTGTTAAAGCGGGTTATGCACGTAACTTCCTTTTACCATTTGGTAAAGCGGTTGTTGCAAATGCAGCAAACGTAGAAGTATTTGAAGCTCGTCGTGCTGATTTAGAAGCTAAATTAGCTGCTGACTTAGCTACTGCGACTGCACGTGCTGAAAAACTAACCGCATTAGAAGCTGTAGTTATCGCTTCTAAAGCTGGTGATGAAGGTAAGTTGTTCGGTTCAATTGGTAACCGTGACATCGCTGATGCAGTAACTGCAGCTGGCGTTGAGCTTGCTAAATCAGAAGTGCGTCTACCATTAGGTGCACTACGCACTACTGGTGACTTCGAAGTTGAAGTACAAGTGCACACTGAAGTTAAAGCGTTAGTTAAAGTATCTGTTGTTGCAGAAGCTTAATTACCTTTAGCTCCATAAAGAAAACACCGCCAAATGGCGGTGTTTTTTTATGTCTTTTTATCCCGATTTATATTTAAGCTTAGCGATTTAACTTACCAATGTGGGTTAATTGTGCAGGGCCATTGAGCGGCTTATATACATCGACCATCGCAGGATAAACCGTACTACCAGGCACCACTACTTCTGCATTACAAAAAAACGAGTAGTTGATTCCCGAGACAACTTGGCTAGCCACAGCCACGGGTGAATATTTAACCCCAACAAAATGTTCCATCGCATCGGCAAATGCAGCTTTAGCTTCAGGATTGATTTCACTGGTATAAGGTCCGAACGCGCCTAGCATTTGATTTGACATGGTATGACTCCATTAAATTTACTATCCATTATTTGCACATGTTGCCACGCACTTTTTTGGCTTGCATCATGCTCATCAAGCCCAGATAAATCTAGTCAGAGCTTAAGATAACGGCAATTTTTCCCCTGCATAAAAGATTAAAATCAGGCGTTCAGTTGATTTGCTATAAGCAATCTTTGTCACCAAAGTAGGGGGGGACGCAGCGTTAGATGTCATTAAGGTTACAGTTCGCTTGTAGAGAGCTAGATAAAACTTATCAACGATGATGAGTATTCAAAAAATACTGTTCACACCTTAATTTTCAGTACCTAAATACAGCTTTCGCAGGAAAATTAACTTTATCCATTATTTAGAACGGATGGAATCATGGAATATTGAACGTTGGCAGTGGCGTCGATTGGCTTTACTTGAACGTAATACCAATCCGCATAAATATGTGCTCATTCAGCGAGTGTTATAAGGGAGGGTAGGCAAGGCGGCCGATGGAAGGCCTATCGGGATAAGTCGACATCGGCCAACACAGCATACACCCCTTATAAACTCGCCCTGCGGGAGCTTGTCAGCAGCCCGACTACTGCGCCAAATTGTCTCGCCATAGCCACACTATGACGTCACCAATTTGGCTTGTTTTCGAACCGCTGACATAGCTCTGAACTGATCAGATATTTATAAGGATTGGTATAAGTTGGAAGTGGATTATGTTGGCTGCTATGTTTGTTTATTTCGCGTGAACATATGAAAAATTTGGTGCAGAGTTAAGTGATAATCTAGGTGATTAAGCCCAAGAAAGTGGTTTTTTAGTACTGAATAACAATTGAAGGCTAGCACTCGCTGATTCGCATTCTGAGTTTTTGATTATAGATTTAGCTCAATTTTTCACGACTACAGCTTCTATAACATGCGGAAAATGTAACGTGACAGGAGTCTGTCGCTAAGTTGGCGTAAATGTGTCGTATACAAGGAAGGGTTTTCTTAACAGGATATTGATTCAATATATTCTAGAGAGAAATCATAATGGAAATGAAAATAAACACTGAAAAAGTTATCGCCGAGCGTAGATTGAGAGCTTGGAGCCAGCAGCACTTAGCTGATGCTAGTGGCGTAAGTTTAAGAACAATACAAAGAGTCGAAAATAATGGGACTAGTTCGCTGGAGACAGTAAAGGCACTGGCATCTTGTTTGGAATTAGAGGTGAGCTCGCTGTTTGTGCCTGATATTATCCCGAGAAAAGCCCATTATAGAACTAAAGTGGCTGTTTTATCATCCTTAGTTATCGCTATATTTAGTAATGTTTTATTTCTATCACCCTCATCTGTGGCGTCAGATATTAGTATAAAATCACAGAAAATAGAGTCATCTATTAATAATGATTACCGAGTTTTCAGTCAGGGTGTTGAAATATTTTTGCCAAAAGATGTGACTTATGAAGTGCTAATTGATTCTCAATGGGAAACTGATACTCCATCTGTTGCCAGTGGTAGCGTTAAGATCTATTTAGCAGGTTCAGTTATTTTAATTGATAAAGCAATAATTTCAAAAATGGAAAATGGAACGAAAATTACAACAGATTATGCCAAATTATCCAAATTTCATTAATATGTAGCTAATGAGGGGCATATTGGGGGTATAGTATTTTGAGTGTTCGTCCCTTTTAACCTTTAGACAAGGCATTCATTATGTGGCAAATTTTTATCCGTTTTCTCACCTTAGGCTTAATCAGTTTTGGTGGTCCCGCGGCGCATATTGGCTATTTTAGACAACTATTTGTTAATGAGCTTAATTGGCTTGATGATAAGCGCTACGCAAGTTTTGTGGCCTTAAGCCAATTTATGCCAGGACCAGGTTCCAGTCAGGTTGGCTTTGCAATTGGCTATCACAAAGGTGGTATTCTTGGTGCTTTGACCGCTTTTATCGCCTTTACTTTACCCTCCTTTATGCTGATGTTTTTACTGGCGGTGACTAGCTCCCATTGGCTTGATAATGCTCAGGTGGCTGGAGCAATTCACGGCTTAAAGCTGTTAGCACTTGTGGTGGTCGCTCATGCAACTTTAGGAATGTTTAGCCAGTTTTGCCAGCGTAAAACAGCACAACTTCTCATGTTGGCGACCGCTGCGATAATATTGAGCGCCCCAGCGATGTTAACTCAGTTGGTGGTGCTCATCATTGCAGCCATGATAGGCACAGTGTTGCTAACGCGGGGCGCAGATACCCAAGTCGAACAGTCGCCCATAGTGCTGAATTATTTTTGGCTGCTGTTATTTTTTATCGGGCTGTTAAGCTCATTTTATTTTATTAATCATCACGATAGCTTAGCCCAAGTGTTTGCCCAGTTTTATCAGGTAGGCAGTTTAGTCTTCGGTGGCGGCCATGTGGTACTGCCACTATTGCAGGCCAATGTGGGCGAACTTGTTTCCCCTGACAGATTTTTAACTGGGTATGCGTTAGCACAAGCTATTCCAGGGCCCATGTTCACCTTGGCAACTTTCCTTGGCGCAGATCTTTGGCATGAATCGCCTATTCTAGGGGCGTTAGTGGCAACGTCCGCAATATTTATTCCAGGCTTTCTACTTATGCTAGTCGGGCTTAAAAGCTGGCATGCTATCAGTGAGCGTCCAGCCATAGCTGGTGCCATTGCGGGGGTTAATGCCGCTGTAGTAGGTTTGCTTTTAGCCGCACTCTATCAGCCTGTGTTTACCACTGCTGTGCTCACGCCTTTGGATATGGCATTAGTATTACTCGGCTTTGGTATGCTTAAAATATTTAAACCCAATATAGTATTATTGGTGCTGGGTTTTAGCCTAGTTGGCGCCTTGATAACTTTTTTTTGATGGATAAGCGTGAGACATAAATTGAGTAACTCCCAGGGTTGTCTATGAACGTCCAAGGAATGCGCGCCTTAGTGCTAACGGCCGAACTTGGCTCAGTATCGGCTGCAGCAAGGCGCATGGGTAAGCGCCAGTCTCAGGTAAGCCAATGGCTGAGTAACCTTGAATTAGATCTTGGGTTGACATTGTTTGAGCGCACTCAAAACCAGATTAAGCTTAATGCTGCAGGGGTGGCGCTATTGCCAAGTGCCATTATGGCGCTGTCTCAATGGGATAGTTTTCAAGGCGCGGCCGAGGTGTTAGCGCTGCAAGGCAAGAGCACCTTAGTGATAGGCGTAGAAAACTATATCCCCATAAGCTGTCTTAATCAGGCCGTTGTGGCATTTTGTCAAGCCTTTCCTAAGGTCAACTTAGAGATTGTTAGTGATAGTCGTGATGCCTTGCTCATTGATTTCAAAGACAAATATATCGATATTGTTGTCGTCAATGAAGATTTAAATTTGGCACAGTTACAATGGGGGTATTGCCGAGTAGGCAATTATCAAGACGTGTTCGTGGTGAACCCAGAGCATCCGTTGGCAGGTCAAATTTGTGATGGCCGCGAATTAGCACAATACCGTGAGTTGGTATGGGGCAGGGGTGAAATGAAAGCCGGTATGCTTGATGTCGGCTTTAGCAGCCACTATTGCATCAGCCCAGATCTATCCCAGTTGCTGACCTTGCTGGGTCAATTACCTGCTTACAGCCTGCTACCTAAAGTGTTAGTGCAACACAAGTTGGACTCAGGCGAATTAGCTATACTAAACCTCGCCAATGAACTGGCTCCCATGGCGCGCTTTACCCAGATGTTTTGGCATCATGGTTTTGAACTCAGCCCCCTAGGCAAACCCTTGCTAGCAGAATTGAAAGCGGCACTGAGTCAGATGACTTAAGTTTTGATGATGGCTGCATTTAAAGCATTAAGTTAAACCTGTTAGCATTGAAGTGTGATCTAATCGGAACACTATTTCTCATCCATCGATAAGCATATCAAAGTACGCTTTGACCACTAAACGGCCACACTTAATTTAATAGGCGCATCATGATAGTTTGAGAGACGACCTTCTGCTTCTTATTTTAGATAGTTGGACGTTGAAGAGAGCTATAGGGAGCCAGTTAATGTTATAAAAAGTTACGTGTGTCGACGAGTAAATTTAATGCTGAGCCGAACATTAAGCCTGCATTGTGGACTGCAACTTTTCCTGTCTAGAATCCCAATGAAGTTGGGATGCTTTTGAGCGTGCTTGGTATTGGTTATCGATGGGATGGATGCCGTTACAGCATTTTTGCGTAAAACACGCTATGATCGCGCCATTAAACTCATCGCTGCTTATTGATGGCACTCTAGCATGCATGAGTTGTTATTATCCGTCCCCCAATTATATTAGGCAGTATCATGGCTACCAGAATCAAACTTAAACCTGGCCGAGAGCGTTCATTAGAGCGTCGTCACCCTTGGGTGTTTTCTAACGGCATACATAACGTTAATGGCAGTAAGCCTCAAGCGGGTGACACTGTTGATGTGGTAGCTCATGATGGTCGCTGGCTTGGCCGCGGTGCTTGGTCAGCTGAATCACAAATTCAAGTGCGTATTTGGACCTTCGATAAAGAAGAGACCATAGACGCTGATTTTTTTGCGCGCCGTATTCAACGAGCCCAAGCGGGCCGTGAAGATCTTATTCGTGAGCAAGGCTTAACGGGTTACCGTTTGATCGCCGCAGAATCTGATGGACTGCCAGGGATCACAATCGATCGCTATGCCAACGTGCTGGTGTGCCAGCTACTTAACACAGGGGCAGAAAAATGGCGCGACACAATTGTTGAGCAATTGGCGCTGCAATTCCCAGATTGCGCCATCTATGAGCGCTCCGATGTGGATTCAAGGAAGAAGGAAGGTCTAGAACCAGTACAAGGTTTATTGCACGGTGAGTTGCCAGCTATGCCCGTTATCATAGAAGAGAACGGCATCAAGATAGCGGTCGATGTAGTAAAAGGCCATAAAACGGGTTTTTATCTGGATCAGCGTGATAATCGCGCCATCGCGGCACGTTTTGTGAAAGGTAAATCCGTGCTTAATTGCTTCTGTTACACCGGCACCTTTGGTTTGTATGCCGCCAAAGCGGGTGCTGCTAGTATCGAAAATGTCGATGTGTCGGCATTAGCACTGCAAACCGCGCGGGATAATATGGCCATCAATGGCCTCGATGACAGCCATGTTAATTATCATGAAGCCGATGTATTCAAGTTACTGCGTCAATATCGTGATGAAGCTAAAACCTTCGATGTTATCGTGCTTGACCCGCCTAAATTTGCTGATAATAAATCCCAGCTCAATGGTGCCTGTCGTGGCTACAAAGACATCAATATGATTGCCATGCAGTTGCTTAATCCTGGCGGTATATTGTTGACCTTCTCTTGTTCAGGTTTGATGGAGTCAGATTTATTCCAAAAAGTGGTTGCCGATGCAGCCCTTGATGCTAAGCGTGAAGTGCAGTTTATTGAGCGCATGCATCAAGCCAGCGACCATCCTATTAGCAGTGCTTTCCCTGAAGGTTATTACCTTAAAGGACTTGTCGCCCGCGTGTGGTAAATTAGATTAAGTGATACGTGTTAATTCAAAAATGCAGCCATCTAGGCTGCATTTTTATTGCGTACATAAAAGCGCTATCTTGTTGGCATTTAATGGAATAGTGCTTAATACTTGGTTTTTATGTATTTAATTCAAGAGAGGCGGTCTATGCGCTTTATTCTGTGCTTATTGTTAATGATGTCGAACTTGGCTTTTGATGCTCAAGGGGCGTCAAAACTAAAAATTGCTCAGTTATCCGCTACTGTTTTCCAGCATACATCACTATCAGATGTTGACACGTACGGCTTGATGGCTGGTAATGGCTTAATCGTTATTGAGGGGAAGCAGGTTTACTTAATTGACACGCCTTGGAGTGCCGCGGATACCAAGACCTTAATCCAATGGGTTACCGCTAAAGGCCTCACTATTGGCGGGGTTATCATCACCCATTTCCATCTAGATTCCAGTGGTGGGCTTGCGGTATTCAATAAATTAAAAATAAAAACGTATGCTACAACACTGACAAATCAATTATTAAAGGCCAATAACCGCGAGCCGGCAAACAATGAAATAACCTCCGACATTTTTGATTTAGTATCTGGTGCTGTACAGGTATATTATCCAGGACCTGGGCACACTCGGGATAATGTCGTGGTGTGGTTAGCCAAATCTAACTTACTTTTTGGTGGTTGTTTGGTGCAAAGTTTTAATAGTAGAAAGCTACTTAATATAGAAGATGCCTCAATTAGAGATTGGCCGAAATCATTGCAAAATGTCATGGCTAAATATCCAAACATAGATATGGTTATTCCAGGGCATGGCCAAATAGGGGACGTGAGTTTGTTAGAGCTAACCCAACAGCTTGCAAGAAAATCCTTGTGATCTTGATGATTAGGCTCATGATATAAGTTTGGTATGTGAACATAGCTTAAGTACTAAAATGCAGCCTAATAGGCTGCATTTTTATTGACTAGAATTGCAATGTTGAGCAATAACAAGCAGTATAAGCACCGTTTTTGCATCGGATGCACATACAGTATTATGGCTACTTGAGCATGTCGTATTTTAATCGGGAAGGTTAATGAATAAGATTTTAATTCTAATTTTAGCGATTGGTGGTTATTACTATTATGAGCAGCACTCGAAGTCTCAACATGAACGCGTGTTCGATGTTGCAAATAACCCTATGTCTACAGATGAATATATCGGATTGTGGGAACGTAAAGCGATTCAGATGTGCGAAGTTAGTGCTAAAGATTACAATATAGATATAAGATTATGCCCCACATATATAACGGAAAAATTTCCTAAATGTAAAAGCAAACTACCCAGTCCTTTGCCAAAAGTCATAGATAGCAAAAAACTGGGTAGTGAAGTGATAGCTGACTACTTCAGCTGCATTGCACCTTGGCCTCATTGCAAAGGACAAGAGATCATTAGCGACTTTGAATATAGACAGTATTGTACGGATGTGTAGTTTTACATCCGATTGTTCTTAAACGAGCTAACTTTGTAATTTCGGCTATTTGGCTAACCTTTCGAGTGAAGGATTTAACTGTGGCATTCATTGTCAAATGTATTTTTAAAAGGAAAGTAATATGAAAGCACTATGTGGCCTATTTTTATTGGCATTAATAATTTCTGGTTGTGCTTCAACTCAACCTGTAAACATGGGATACCTTGCTACCGAAGCGACGAAACTTTCACCAGAGTCGAATGTGCACTTTTTGGAAATCCCTAGCCGAGGAGCAATTAGTGATGTGGGCTCGATAGCCGTAAATGGTGGTGGGGCTGCTAATCAACTTAGAGCTGCAATGCAAAATCTAGGGAAGTCAGAAAATGCCGCGCTAGTAATTACTAGTGTAAATCCAGACTTACCTAAGGCACATATTCGAGGAGCTTTGAGTCAGCTGAACGAAGTAATTCCAACCTTGTTAGTGATTTACGCTGGTGATGTCGAGCACTCAAAGGAAATAGAAACCATGGTGAAGTCAAAAGGCATGAAATATGGCTTTATTGACACGATGAATAAGCCATAGCCATATACGAGCGTGTTCATCATTCAGTGTCAAGTTAATTTCACAGAACGATATATCCGTCCAAGCGGCCTTAGAAGTGGATTGATAGCTGCGATAGCGTCAAATTCCAATTCAGCACAGGGTGAGTTCAGACAATTTATAATGGGCTATCCACTGTTAAATTTTAACAACACATTTTAAATCAGTGTGTTAGTTGGTTTATAAAGAGATGAGTCATGGCAAGCCTGTATGCCGGAATATCAGCCTAATTGGTGCTTCAAAGTAGCGGCCAAAATAGTTATCCTCAATAGCTAGTCAGCAGGTTGATTGGTGAATAATACATTTAGTGCAAACATCCTTGAACATATCTATCCATTAACCGCCTTAAGCGAACCCCTATCGGCTAACTTAAGGTGGTTCACATCAGGCGGTTAATATAAGGTGACTGCGGTATCACTTATTTATGCTGAGGCTGATATTTACTCCTGCGCCTCAAATACCACTTCTCCTTCCAGTAATGTCATTAACAGTTGAGTGTTTGCGATTTCCGTTGGGGTCATTTTGGTGATGTCGCCATCTAAGATAGCGAGATCGGCAAATTTACCTAGGGTGATGGAGCCGGTGACTTTCTCTAACCCTAAGGCTTTGGCAGCATTGATGGTGTAAGCGTCGATGGCGCTATTGATATCAAGCGGCCTTGGCATGGTGATGGCGCTGGATATGCCAACTAATGGATTGATATCATTTACATTCCAATCACTGCTTAGGGTGGTGTTAGCGCCAGTTTGCCAAATGGCCTGTACTGGTAACAAGGCTTTGGCGCGCTGCTTGCCTAGGTAAGGGATGGCCCAATCGTGATCTCCTGTGGCTATGTCATGATTGCCTACCTGAAAATCGGCATCGACCTTAAGCGCTGCAAAACGCGGGATATCAGTGTCTGCCACCATCTCAAGATGAGTCATGCCGTAGGGGCGAGTGACGCCTTGCTTTCGCATCAGCTCGATTGCATCCAAACCATTACGCACTCCTGCATCCCCTATGGCGTGAATATGAGCGCCAAAGCCTAGATTATTCAGTTTCACCAGCCAAGTGCTTAGCTCGCCAGCAGGAATGTAATCCACTCCCAAAGGGCTATCAGTCAATGGGCTGTAAACATAGGGGCTTAATACTCTGGCGGTGCCGTTATTGATGATGCCGTCAGTATAGATTTTCACTTGATTGACCAGTAATAACTCATGGGTATCATCAGTTTGAATGCGTTTAAAAAAGGCGAGCTGCTTTTGCGCATCTTGGCCTGGATACACCCAAGGACGCAGGCTGACTCTGGCGGTTAAGGCATTATCTTTTGCCACTTGCTGCCAAGTTTCATACCAGCCGCGCTGCCAATAAAGGCGGCCATCACCGATGCTTGTGATGCCGTGTTTGGCCGCTTCATCTAAGCCATTAATTAGGCTCTGATAGTTGGCCTTGGCTCTATTGGGCTGGGCGTTCCAGGCAAGCTCCATCAGTTCATCGCCTGCGGTATCGAGTAATACCCCTAAAAGCTTGCCCGTTTGTGAGTCTTTAAGGTACTTGCCCCCTTGAGGCGCAGTGCTTTTAGCCGTTATTCCGGCTCTTGCCAAGGCGATGGAGTTAACCCACATGGAATGAGAGGTTTGCTCCATGATGGCAACGGGTCTATCTGGGTAAAGTGTGTCGAGAATTTCCAGCGGCGTTTGCTCACCACCATCAACTGATTGATAGTCTAATAAAATGTCCAGCTCATGGCCGTAACCTAATAGCCATTCGCTGTCAGTGTCTTGATTGCCACAGGCTTTTAGCTCGGCGATATAACCCACTAATAAATGAGCTTCATCTAGCAGGCAATCGCTGCCTATGTCGCCGGCGGCTTCAAACACGTGGTTATGATTATCGATAAAACCTGGCATCACATAAGCGCCTTCAAGGTCGATAATTCGGGTCTGGCTGCCCACATGTTCTGTCATAAAGACCGTGGTGTCATTGCTATTGCCGATATGGACAATTTTACCGTCACTTATGGCTAAGCTACTTGCTAACGGATAGCCATAAATCTGTCCATTAGTGAGCAAGGTATCGGCTAACTCTTCTGTGGCGCAGGCACTTAACGAGCTTAAAGCAAAACTTGTAAATAAAGCGGTTAAAACTAGCAGGGCGGCGCTGAAGGGATATTTTTTCATCGGCTAAACTCCTTGGGAAATTTAGGCCATTATCAGGACTTTTTTAGATAGAAAAAGTTAGTGGCTATCACCAATTGTTGATAGTGATAACTGTGATAGGTGGAGTCCTAGCTAAATAGCCTACATTCCTTGGCTGTGCTTTCGTCGTGCTTGAGCTTCGAAAATTAAAATAGGATGACCTGAGACAAGAATAAAGTTTAGTTGTTTGGTTAGGTTTTTGTACTGAATTAACATTAAAAAAACTCTGCTTTGTGGGGCTTTTGAGGCGGGCTAAGGGCTAGGTTTCAGGCTGGGCTTAAGGTAGAATGGCCGCCGATAAATTCTATTTTTAATTGAAGAAAGTTGAGTATTCATGTTTGAAGTCAATCCGGTAAAATTTAAAGCTAAGGACCTTGCTGAGCGCACAGTGCTTCTTAGGGGGTATCTTTGACTACGCTAATAAGAAAGAGCGTTTAGAAGAAGTTAGCCTTGAGCTTGAAAGCTCTGCAGTGTGGAATGAACCAGAGCGGGCCCAAGCCCTAGGCAAAGAGCGTTCAGCGTTAGAGGCTGTGGTGAAAACCATCGATGATTTGGATTCTGGCCTTGAAGATATTGAAGGCTTGGTTGAGCTTGCCATCGAAGAAGACGATGAAGACACCTTTAACGAAGCCAGTGCTGAGTTGGATGAGCTAGAGCGTCGTTTGGAAGATCTTGAGTTTCGCCGCATGTTTTCAGGCCCTAATGATAGCGCGGATTGCTATCTGGATATTCAATCGGGTTCGGGTGGTACTGAGGCTCAAGATTGGGCCAACATGGTATTGCGCATGTACCTGCGCTGGGGTGAAGCCCACGGTTTTAGCCCAGAGCTCATGGAAGTGACCGATGGTGACGTGGCCGGCATAAAAGGCGCAACCATTAAATTCACCGGTGAATATGCTTTCGGTTGGCTGCGCACAGAGACTGGGGTGCATCGTTTAGTGCGAAAATCGCCATTTGATTCTAGCGGTCGTCGCCATACCTCGTTCTGCTCAGTGTTTGTCTACCCAGAAATTGATGATGATATTGAAATCGATATCAACCCATCAGAGCTGCGTATCGACACGTACCGCGCATCTGGCGCCGGTGGTCAGCACGTCAACAAGACTGAATCTGCTATTCGTATTACTCACTTACCCACAAATACCGTGGTGCAGTGCCAGAGTGGTCGCTCGCAGCACAAGAATAAAGATTCAGCGATGAAGCAGCTTAAGGCTAAGCTGTATGAGCTTGAAATGATGAAGCAAAACGTGGACAAACAGGCCGCCGAAGACGCTAAATCAGACATAGGCTGGGGCAGTCAAATTCGCTCTTACGTACTGGATGACGCCCGCATTAAAGACCTACGCACAGGGGTTGAAAACCGCAACACCCAGACTGTGCTAGATGGTGATTTAGATAAGTTTATTGAAGCCAGCTTAAAATCAGGACTTTAACTAATTTTCCTTAAATTGAATAATTTAGGGCAACACGAGAAAATATCATGACTGAACTAGTACAAGACGAAAACAAACTGATTGCCGAGCGCCGTGCCAAGTTAGATCACATTCGCACTCAATGCCCTGCTAACGCCCATCCAAATACGTGGGAGCGTAGCCATAAAGCCGCGGAACTGCAGGCGCAGTACGGTGAAAACACTAAGGAAGAGTTAGAAGCCTTAGGTTTTCAGACCAGCATAGCTGGCCGTGTGATGGCAAAGCGTGGTCCTTTCTTGGTGATCCAAGATGTGTCTGGTCGTATTCAAGCTTATGCGGGCAAGCCAGTGCAGGGCGATCTGAAAGAGCGTTATCAAGGTCTTGATATCGGTGACATTATCGGCGTAAAAGGTCAACTGCATTTGTCTGGTAAAGGCGACTTGTACGTCAATATGGAAGAATACCAGCTGCTGACTAAAGCCCTGCGTCCATTACCAGAAAAATTCCACGGTTTAACGGATCAAGAAACCCGTTACCGTCAGCGTTACGTTGACTTGATCGTTAACGAAGAGTCACGCAACGCCTTTATTATGCGCTCTAAAGTGGTTTCAGCTATTCGTAACTTCATGATCAAAAAAGAGTTCATGGAAGTTGAAACCCCGATGATGCACGTTATTCCAGGCGGCGCTTCTGCGCGTCCTTTCGTGACTCACCACAATGCGTTAGACATGGCCATGTACTTGCGTATCGCACCAGAGCTTTATCTTAAGCGTTTAGTTGTGGGCGGTTTTGAGCGGGTGTTTGAAATCAACCGAAACTTCCGTAACGAAGGGCTATCGCCGCGCCATAACCCAGAATTCACTATGATGGAATTCTATATGGCCTATGCGGATTACCAAGATCTCATGGATCTCACCGAAGAGATGCTAAGTTCAATCGCCATCGATTTATTAGGCAGTGCGCAAATGCCTTACGGCGAGCACACGGTTGACTTTGGCGGCCCTTATGCCCGTTTGAGCATGTTAGAAGCGATTCAAAAGTACAATCCTGACAATGCGACTATTCAAGCCATGACTTACGAGCAAGTCAAAGACGTTGAATTTATGCGTGACTTAGCTAAAAGCCTAGGCATCAAGCTTGAAAAATTCTGGACTTGTGGTCAGTTATTGGAAGAAATCTTCGGGGAAACCGCAGAGCCTAAGTTGATGCAGCCAACTTTCATTACTGGCTACCCAGCGGACATTTCACCGCTTGCGCGCCGTAACGATCACAATGATTTTATCACTGACAGATTCGAGTTCTTCATCGGCGGCCGTGAAGTGGCTAACGGTTTCAGCGAGCTTAATGATGCAGAGGATCAAGACAACCGCTTTAAGGCGCAAGTTGATGCTAAAGATGCCGGCGATGATGAAGCCATGTTCTATGATGCTGATTACATTACGGCGCTAGAGCACGGTTTACCGCCAACGGCAGGTCAAGGTATTGGTATCGATCGTTTAGTGATGCTATTCACTAACACTCACACTATCCGTGACGTGATTTTATTCCCAGCGATGCGCCCACAAGCGTAATTGCTGCTACAGGCTCAGTTGTAGCGCTAAGAAGCTAAGTGAATAAAAAAACCAGCCTAAAGGCTGGTTTTTTATTTCCAAATTTAACAGGCAATAATAGCGCGGGGAAATCACCACAAGTAAACTTAACCAAGCTGTTGGTTTAGTTGGTTAATCTGCTGCTTTAACTGCGCTATTTTGGCCAGTATTGCTGTTTGTGGGGTGAAGGTTTGCTGCCTATCACTGTTTTGGAGTAACAGGTATAAGAATTTACTTGAAACACCATACTCTTTAGCCACATCGGATAATAAGCGCTTATGGAGTTTCACTTGTTTTATCATCTGTTGTTGCCGCTTAGGGCAATCAGGTAATCGATTCATATTGTGACTCCTTTGTGTTTGCAGCAGGCTTTGACGGTAAATTTTGAAGCTGTGTTCTTGTTGGCTTAGCTTCAACTTCCCATTGACTGAAGCCGATATGGGCAAAGAAAAATACAGTGTTTTGCCAAAGCTCGATAATGTTATCTAATGAGGCTAGCCTTTTGTCATTAGATGTCTGGCTAGAATGGTTTTTTGTCATCGCTATCTCCTTGCTGTGTCGATACCCAGTAGTGTTACTCACTCGCGGTAATGATTAGAATTACCTCTTTAGGGGTATGCCTTTGTATGGAAAGAGCGTGCCAACGTTGATTTTTTTATAAGGTATTGTTTAATATTGGTTTATATTTATGTCTTACTTGTAGTCAGTTTCCATCTTGGTCTAATTTGGTGCAATTGCCCTAATTTAACGGGCCTCAATGGCTTGTGGCACTGATGATAGCGATCAATACAAGTAAGTGAATGCAGTCAGTTACGCGAGCATGATAAAAGCCAAAGGTATCAGTAGGCCAGTTAGGGTCAACCATGTTTTTCGACTGCGGGTGATATCCAGTGTTTTAAACATAAACAGTGCCGATATTGCCAAAAATATCAATGCAATAGCATAAGCGTCGGCGAACCATACCCAAGCATTGCGAGCCTCATTAAGGTGCAAATAATTCAGCTCTGGTAGCACAGGGCGCCGGCTTATCATTTCACTGGCGACCATGCCAGAATCCAATGCGACGCTGAGCTGACTGCCGTCTTTTAAAAAGAGTTTATAGTGGCTTTGGCTGGCCCAGTAACCGGTTCTGAGCTTGCCTTCGATAGCAAAGTGAGCCAGTAAATGGGCTTGGATTTCACTCTCACTGGCACTGCCTTTCAGCTCAGGGAGCTGTTTGTGGCTGACAGAGACGTGATAATTGGGGTTCCAATCTTCAATATGGTTTACCGCTATCCCTGAAATGGCGTATACCAAGGTCATGCCAATGCAGAGATAGCCAATGTCACGGTGTAACAGCCTTAACCATTTACGTCCTTGGTTAGTTAGCATTTAGTGGGTTTCACGAATTTCAACGCCGATGGGCTGTAGTTGGTACAAGGTGACTGCTTCAATGGCGGCGCTGGCATCAAACACTTGTTGGTTTTTTTTCGCCTGATTTTCAAGGTAGCTACGGCTTTGCTCGGGGCTGAGCACAATCTCGGTTAACATCCCTGTGGCATAGGCGTGTTTGCCTCTTGCGCTGATGGGAAATACCATGTCGCCATCACGGACTTTTACCCGTAAACGCTCGCTGCTTTCTTGCGCAGCAATCTCCATCCAACATCCCCGTTTAGTGCACACAGACACTACAGTGCCTTCAATGGTAACCGCTTGTTGTAGATGTTCACTTGGGCTGGCCATTAATTCAGCAACAGGGATTAATTTTTTTAAATCAACCGCTTCACCAAACTTATCTGTAGCTGCTTGGGCTAAGGGAGCCAGTAAACCTGCCAGTAATAACAGCGTGTATTTGTTCATTATCTTTCCTTGAGTAAACAATGTAAATTAAATGAGAATCATTTGCATTTGGTGTTTTCATGGTATTAGAATGCCGCTGATTTTTCAAGCAAGCTCTTAAAAGGATTTAGTATTATGAGTGTTTCACCTGGTTATTTAGCTTTTATGGCGTTAATCCCTTGGGTTGCTCTGCCGGTATCTGCGGCGCAATCATCACCCAAGGTGGCACAAGCTGCGACTGATGTTAGCCAAGATAGCCCTAAAACAGCCGCAGATGCAAGCGATCTAGAAGTCATTCAAGTGATAGGCACAAGGCTGAACTTACAGCAAAAAGCCTTAGAAGTTCCCCGTTCTATGACCATAGTGACAGATAAATATATCCAAGATACTCAAGCTAGCCAGTTATCGGATGTATTGATCCAAACCCCGAGTATCAGCGTCAGTGATAATGACAGACCCTTGATGGGCGACATTAGCATTCGTGGTTTTGGCAACGAAAGAATTAACCTGCAAGTGGATGGCGTGACCTACAAGCAATACAGTGATGGCAGCAATAATAGCAGTTATATCAGCCCGCTAGATCTAGACCCAAGCATAGTTAAGGCTGTTGAAATAACCCGAGGTGCAGATGGCGTGGCAACCGGTAGCGGCGCTATAGGTGGGCAAATTAAAGTGGTCACCAAAGGGGCGTGGGATTACACCTCAGGCAATGCAGGTTCTGGTGTTTTACTGCGAGCTGGCATGGGAGATGCTGATGATATGCGCAGGGGAGGTGTGAGCGCTTATCATGCCAGTGAAGCCTTAGCAGTGGTCTTGCATGCAAATAGACGCACCTTTGGAGATGTAGAGGTTAACCCAAGGGACGCTGAAGGCTCATTACGAGGTCAAGCAGACAAGTTAGCAAACCAAGGTCAAAGCGATGATTTACGTCTTAAAGTTAACTTGGAAAGCCGCTTAGGCCGCTTCGATTCAGACACGTTTTACACTGAGTCAGAAATCGGCGAATTACCCTTTGGTAATAATCCTCGTTGGCTTGGGCAAGCGTTAACTGAAACAGAAACCGCGACTCGCCTGAGCCAGTCTTTTGGCTATCAATATCAAGGAGACACGCCTTGGCTTAATCTGAATGCCAAGGCTTATTACCAAGCTTACGAAAAAGAGCGCGATCAGCTAGGTAAAATCGTTTTAGGCCCCAGCGAATATCCGTTTAGTAGCTTAGCAACCTTTAAAGACACCAGCTTTGGTCTCTCTTTGACCAATAGTATTGCGCATGACAGCGGTGATTTTCGTGGCCAAGCTTTGATGTTTACCAATATTGAACGCAGTGAGTTTGATGATAAAGCAATGGATCGCTTAACAGATCGCAGCAGTACTTATTATGGCACTAGCCAAGGCGACACATTGGCAGCTGGCCTAAGCCATGAAGCTGATTACAGCACTTGGTTAAGCACTGAAGCTGGTATGCGTTTCGATGCCTTTAGCAATAGTTCAGACAACTACCCTGAATTTGGTGAAAACAGTGATCAACAATGGTCGGTAAACTTAGGTATGACGCTTAGGCCGACAGATTGGTTAAGGCTTTACAGTCGTTATAACGAAAGTTTTCGCGGTGCGAACCTAAGGGAGTTATACAAAAAAGATGAGTGGGTGTGCCATCGACCGAGTAAGGCTTGTTACAGCGAACCACAGCCAGATCTAAAGCCTGAAAATAGCCGTAATATTGAAGTGGGTATGGGGCTAGTGTTTAATGATTTAGCCTTTGCAGATCAAGTGCTGGTCAAGCTTAACTGGTTTGATACTGAAGTTGAAAACTACATAGATACAGCGCCTTATATGTACAAATTGGTTGATGGCCAAAAAGTGGCAGCGTCTCCTGCAGAAGCGACCCACAGGGATTATTCCAGCAAAAATATCGGCATGCTTTACTCAAAAGGCATAGAGTTTGAAATGACTTATCAATATGCATCTTGGGATGTATTTGCCAACTACAGCCGCGTGCGTATGGATGTTGAGGGTGTCCCCAACTTTTACTTAGGCACCATAGAAGCTGAGCGTCAGCCATACACTCGCGCGCCTCAAGATAAGATAAACTTAGGCGTTAGCTGGCAAATGTTCGACGAGCTGCGTTTGTCTTGGACGGCAAGCCTTGGCAAAGACATGCAGCGCTTACCTGAGCTGTATCTTGAAAATGATATGGACGCTAAAGGCTATCAAATTCACAATCTTTATCTGACATATCAAGCCCCTTGGCTCGCGAGCCTTGAGCTTAGAGCAGGGGTTGAAAACCTATTGGATGAGACCTATTCCATGTGGCCAGATGATGAAGATACTAGCCTGCCTGGGCGCAACGTAAAGCTTGCATTGAGCTATCACTTTTAGTGGTTAATCCAGAGTGCTAACGCATGTTAAGCAAGTTAAATAACAGTATTTAAACGCCAGTGCTTAAGGGGCAAGGCGATTGCCGTGCCCCTTATTTTTCTAAGTCATGGCGGCGGATACGACAATGCCGATGAAGAGTAAAATCGTGGATTGGAATATGGCGGCGGCGATATTGCCGGCTTTTATTTCTTCAATAAAATTAATCTTCCTAAAGATATATCTGTCTATGATAAGCAGCGCCACAACACTGACAAATAAGCTAATAACGGCATAACCTAAATTTATCAGCATGAAGATTATGTTTTGTTCTAGAGAGGTAATTTCCATTGATGTTATTCCTATTTAACGGCAATTTTGGGGGTAATCTTGTCTTCTACTGCAAAAGGCGTGGTGGGTAATTTACTCCAGCCTATGGCCCAAGCTGTGATGGGATCTAAACTGGCATATTTAAGATCTGCGCTGTAATAATTCATGATATCTGTGACCGCAAAGTCCTTAGCATTTTGAATATTATAAAGATCAGCTGCGCCAAACAGATGCAATATCTCATGGGATTGAGTTTGAGTCGTGGTATCAATCCGGTTTGTTGGGCCAATCTTTTTAGTCAACATCGCATATTCTATTTGGCAGCTCTGGTATTGTTTTCCAGCGGGGCAAGTTCTGGCAAAAGATCGTGCTTCGGCATTGGTATGAAAGACTAACGCAACTTGTGAGTCAGCACGGCCTTGGCTCAGGTTAGTGACAAAATCTTTAATACTGGCAAAACCTAATTGCTGAGCGAGCATGTCGTCAGCATAGCGAGAGAAGTCTTTACTTAATAGCCATTGGCGGCTCAAGCCTTTGGGGCTATTGATATAGAAGTAGCGAATATCGAAATTAAGATCGGTGATTTGGTAATTTGATGCCTGTTGTTGGTACCAATTGACGACATGCTTTAAGTTAGTATGATTTTGCATTCTCGCCTTGCCAGACCACTGGCTCCAGCGGCCATCATCAAGATAAATATAAGCAATAGTAATATTATTTTTCAATTGCTTAGCTATGCCACTGTCACGGGAGTCGCGGTAGTGGCTACGAAGATCCCGTTCTTGTTGGGATGCATTGATATGATTATTTAAACCGATGATTCTATTTTGGTAATCGCGTCTAACTTTATGCTTTGGTTTTAATGCTAATGCCTGATAATAAGACTCTCTAGCAGAATGAAAATGCAGCCGCTTTTCTTCTATGCTTGCTTTTTGTTCGAGTAACCATAAGTTTCCAGGTTTACCAATAAGTGACCCTTGGGCAAGTAGCTGCTTGATTTTCACCATGGCATTGTCATGGTGGTTATTTTTTAATTGCTGCTTCAGTGAGGTAAATTGCGCCTGGTAGCTGCCAGGAACCACAGGGTGCGCCGTGCCAGTCAGATCGAAAAACAGCATTAAATAAAGTAGCAGTAAAAACACTGCCGTTGCTACTAATGTCTTTCCTTTCAAACTATTAGCCTTCTTCCTTGTTAAACGGCTCTTAGATTACCACTCATAAGCAACTAAAATAAATCAACATTTGTCATGTTTTTGATCTTTTATTAGAGTTTCTTCCTGTGCTTTGGGGTTTTTTATATTCATTAGGATAAATCCTCTTAAGTAATAATATTTAGGGTTAGTGCTTGCTTTGCTATCGGTACATCTTTGCTTTCGCGAGGTTAATCCATGGTCGCTTGCAATTGATGCGTCCTTGATAGCTAATGTGCCTGTGGTTTGTAAGTGGTAGATGTCAAAAATTGGGTGTTTTGCATCCTTATGTATTAGCTTGATACATTTCGAAATAAAACCAGCTGGAATATAAGGTAGGATGAAGGCGATATAGCTTTGAGTACTAATTTTCAAGCAGTAATCTCAGGCGGTAATGCTGCAGTTTTCTTGGTATGACTAAGTAATCTCAGCTCGGGATAATAAATGGTGAATATACCCAGTATGAATAAACGTATTTTGATTGTTGATGACGATCCTGAGATCAGAGAGTTACTGGAAGAGTACCTAAGTAAAAATGGTTATCACACTCACAGTATTGAAGATGGTTCGAACTTAGAGACCTTGTTAAAGCAAGGTGATATAGATTTGCTTATCTTAGATGTAATGCTGCCAGGAGAAGACGGCTACAGCTTATGTCGCAGGTTTAGAGAAAAATATGCCATACCGATAATCATGCTCACAGCCAGAGGCGATGATATCGACAGAATTATTGGCCTAGAGATAGGCGCCGATGATTATTTGGCTAAGCATTGCCAATAAAGCGGTACAAGCCCATATGGGCGTATTGAGCTTAATAAACCGGCTCAATACATCAGGATTAAAGGTTCAAGTATTGCTTCCAATTCACTCCCTATGAGTATTGATAACCTCAGCTATTGATAATAAATACATATAAAACAGAGTTTTGCATCGCTAGTTGCGTCATTCCTTTACACAAGAGGACTTACAATAGACTCGCTATTGACGCGCAAATTCGTCTTGTTTTCAGCGCAACGTTCAAGTTTGAATGTAAGATATTGCATTTTTGATCATTCACTACTGTTTATCTATCTCTTAGCCCGAGTTGAGGTTATTGATAACGATAACTGCAGCCCAAGCTGATTGAAATTGTACGCAGAGCCTGCAATACGCCAACTAATGAGGATGAAATAATGTGGATGAAAGCTTGTACCTTAATCGGTAATTTGGTGGTATTAGAGCCGCTTTCTCTGGATCATGTGCCCGCTTTGAGTGAAGCCGTTATGGATGGTGAAGGCTGGAGGCTCTGGTTTGCCAATGTGCCAAGCCCTGACAAAATGGCCGATTACGTGCAAACAGCGATGAAAGCCGCAAAGCAAGGAGACATAGCGTTTGCGGTACGGGTAAAACAGACGGGGCAAATTATAGGCACCACACGGCTTTATAATGTCGACTCTACTAATCGTCGCTTAATGCTAGGTTATACCTGGTACGCGGCATCCGCGCGGCGAACTGGCATTAATACTGAGTGTAAGTTGTTATTACTAAAGTATGTTTTTGAAACTCAGCACGCCATAGCGGTAGAATTTAGAACCCACTTTTTTAATCAGGCATCACGTACCGCCATAGAGCGGCTTGGGGCTAAGCAAGACGGTATTTTAAGGCAGCACCAGATCATGCCTGACGGCTCATATCGCGATACTGTGGTGTACTCCATTATCGCTAGCGAGTGGCCTGCGGTAAAATGTCATTTACTTAGCAAGCTTGCCCGATAGCTATCTTTTATCGTCTAGATATCAGGGCACTTAAGCTGCTTGTTCAAGTGCCATTCTTAATGCTGGCTTGCCTTCTGCCTCGGGCTAATATCGTTAGTCAGTGGTTTTGCCCCTTTTGCTATCAGCCTTTAATAGCAAGCTGAGTTGCTGTTGGGCATGCTTTATAACCGGGTTATCTTGACTGTGTAGCGCCTCTTCACCTGCTTTAGCGGTCAAAATCTGTAACGCATGGGTTACGTGACTAATGGTCCAAATATGAAAATTCCCTTGAGCAATGGCCTCGACAATATCTTGCCTTAACATCAAATGATGGGCGTTGCTTTTAGGTATGATAACGCCCTGATATTGGCTGCGGCCTTTAATGCTACATACATCGAAAAAGCCTTCAATTTTCTCATTCACGCCACCTATAGGCTGAGCTTCACCGAATTGATTCATCGAGCCTGTAATGGCGATATCTTGCCTAAGTGGCTGTTGTGAGAATGCCGAGACGATAGCGCATAGCTCTGCCATGGAGGCGCTATCGCCATCAACACCGCTGTAAGACTGCTCAAAGGTTAAGTGAGTACAGAAGGGCAGTATGTTCTCTTTGGCGAAGATGGATTTCAAATAAGCGCTTAGGATCATCACCCCTTTGGAGTGGATTTTGCCTCCAAGCTTAGCTTGGTGCTCAATATCAAAAATTTCACCTTTGCCTTTTGCTGTGGTGGCGGTGATCCGAGTTGGGATCCCAAAGCTATGATCTGTGGTGCTTAATACGGACAACGCATTGATCTGGCCTATGGCCTCGCCTTGGGTCTGCAGCAACATGGTGCCGTTGGCAAAATCTTGCATCATGCTGTCTCGAAGGCGGCTGACTCGCTGCTCTTGCTTGAATAGCGCTTGTTCCACATGCTGCTTGCGAATGCTGCGAGCATTGGCTTGACGAGCACAATAGTTGGTCTCACGCAGTAAGTTTGCGATATCGGCTGAATGCAGTGACAGCTTATTTTGATCCCCAGCCTGACGAGCGCTGTATTCGATAATTCTGCCGATGGCGGTCTTATCGCAGGGCAACATGTGGTTGTCATGAACTATGCTGGCAATGAATCTGGCATAGTTTTCCTCTGAGCTATCTGTGCGGGGCATTTCATCTTCAAAGTCGGCGGTAACTCTGAAAAGCTCACTAAATTCAGCATCATAGTTTTGCAATAATTGGTAAGTCTGATAGTCGCCAAACAAGATGATTTTGACATTCAGTGGAATGGGCTCAGGTTCTAGCGAGATAGTGCCAGACAGGGTTAATTCACGCTCCAATGAGCTTAGGTTGAGTTTGCGTGAACGCAGCGCCCGTTTAAGACCGTCCCACACATAGGGGCGCTCGAGCACCTTGACGGCATCTATCATTAACACGCCGCCATTGGCTTTGTGCAAGCTGCCAGAGCGGATAAGGGAGAAGTCGGTAAACACTGTGCCTTTGTAGGTGGCGTTTTCTATGTAGCCAAAAATGGTGTGATAATTAGGGCTTTCTTCCACCACTATGGGGAAGGGCTGTTCACTTTGGCTGACCAAAACATTGACTTGATAGCGGCGCGGCAATTTTTTATCTAAAGAAGCATAGGCAAGACCAACTAACTCCTCACTTTCCTCCATAAAAATATCTATGTTATCAAGCATATCTTTATGCATGGCATTCAGATGAGCTTTGATTTGCGGCAGTTGGCGAAAGGTCTCTTTTAAAGGATCAAATGCCTTAGCTAATACCTTATTGGCAACTTGCTCGTTGTGTTTGTCTTGCTTATCGCTAAATTCATCTTCCCATTGCGCCAGTTTACGCAGGATCATTCTTAATTTGATATCCAGTGAGGAAATACTGGTTTCAAAGGCACTTTTTTCTTGCTCGCTAAGTAGATTAAATGAAGCCTCATCATGGGGTTCGTCACCATTTAGAGCAAATAGCTGATAATCACCTTCGGTGGAAATACTTAAAATAACGCCTTGTTTTTTTGCTTCCTTGGTCAGGCTTAATAACGCGGTCTCTTGTTTTTTAAGTAGTTGATTTTTAAGTTTTTCAGAGCGGGTGTAATAAATTTCGGTGTCAAATGCCTGCGGCAAGGCTTTCATCAGTGTAAGTAACGTTTTATCAATAGCTTTTTTAAGCTCAACGGCACTGCCCGCGGGGAGCTTAAGCACATTTGGACTGCGGGCATCATCAAAATTAGCCACGTAACACCAATCAAAAGTTTGCTGACCTTTTATTGGCTGGTGGCGGTTGAGGTACCTTTGCATCATAGTGCGCTTGCCTAAGCCATTGCGACCGACGGCATAGATGTTATAGCCCTTGTCTTTAATGGACATGGCGAACTCGACGGCCTGCTGGGCTCTTTCTTGACCGACGATTTCATCTAAAGGCGTAAGCTGCTTGGTGGTGCGTACATTAGCATCGAGATGGGTCAGGTTGGCGTTGGCGTAAACTTGTTGGGCAGTTAGGCGTTCTATGGTCATAGGCTTACCTCAAAAGGGCCTAAATCATCACTTGGAAGGCTGACTGACTAGGCTTAAGCATCAAAGCTCACTGGGAAATTAGCTTGCAAATGTGAGCGAGTAAAATAAATAATTTATAATTAAAACATATCTCTATGGAGGCCAATAAGCAAGTTGTCTACAGGATTAATGGTATAAGATTTAACTCTATTATTTTTTACTTGCCCACTGAACTTGCTATGAAGGTTTGATGATGTGGCGGGAGAATCAGGAGCACTCCTACTTAGAATATGAGGAGTGCTCGCTGTATAGGCGATTAAGTTTTGAATCTGCCGACCGAACTTTGTAGTTCTTCAGCTTGTTTTCCCAGTTGTTGGGATACAGATTTTAATCGAGCAATATCTTCAGTGGATTCATTGATAGCCAGAGCCATATTTTGAATATTTTGATTAATTTCTTCGATAGCATTACTTTCCTCTCCCATGGAGTGAGCGACATGGGCGGTTTCTTGTGAGATTTTCTCACTGGATAAGGTGATTTTTTCTAAGATCTGTAATGATTGAGCGCCATGCTCGACGCTGGCATTAATTTCTTGGTTGAGGGTTTCGATTTGACCACAAGAGGCATTAGATTGAAGCTGTAATGCTTTAATGAGTTCAGACACTTGAGTGGCAGCCTTAGAGGTCCGTACTGACAGGGTGCGTACTTCATCGGCAACAACGGCAAAGCCACGCCCGGCTTCACCAGCACGGGCTGATTCAATGGCAGCGTTAAGGGCTAACAAGTTGGTCATATTAGCAATGTCAGTGATAAGACTAATGATTTCATTGATTTCATCCGATGATTTATTGAGATCCTCCAAGGTGCTTGTCAGCCCACCCATGTCTGTGGCTACCCGGCTCATGCGCTTAATGACATCACTAATGACACCACTGCCTTCATCGACCTCTAGCTTAGACTGTTTGGAGAGTTCATCGGCCCCGCTAATGGTTTGCGCAATTTGCCCAGAGGTGAGTGATATTTCATTTAATGCTGCAGCGATAGATTGAGATTGCGAGTTTTGCTCACCTGTGACCACTGACAGGTTATCGCTGGCACTTGCTACTTCGTTGGCCATAATAGTGACGTGTTTAGCATTGTCTACGACCTGGATTATCAACTCACGAATTTTCCCGACAAAGAGATTAAAAGCAGAAGCAAGTTCGGCAGTTTCATCATTTTTACTGCGGGAGACTATGTGACAGGTGAGGTCACCGTCACCGGAGGCCACTTCTTTAAGCATATCTTTTACATCGTCTATGGGGCGTGTAATAAGGTTTGATACCCAAAAAGATAAGGCGATGAAGATAACCAGCATGATGGCTTCGATGACGAGCATAAGGTAGATAAGAAAATGTGCCGTTGACAGTATTTCATCCATGGTCACCAGTCCGATAAACTTCCAGCCAAATTTACTGGAGGTAATCACGTTGACGCGGTACATCTTGCCATCGAGCTCTACGCTTGTCTGGCCTTGATCGAGTTTGGCTAATTGCTGGTAGGCACTTTCTTGGATATCACTGAGTTTTTTAAAATTGTTGTCCGGGCGACGAGAGTCGACAAGTAAGGTGCCATCACTTTCAGCCAGCATTAAGAAGCCTGTCTCGCCGAGACGTATTTGCTTAATGTACTCAGTTAAGCCTTTAAGACTCATGTCCATTCCCTGAACGCCAATTTTATTACCGTTGGGATCTTTTACCTGAGTGACAGTGCTAATTATAGTGGCGTTGTCTGTGGCATAGAAATAGGCGCTGGTGCGGGTGATGCCATCATTGTCCATGGCATGTTGATAAAAGGGGCGAGTACGGGGATCATAGTTTGCAGATATACTACCCTCAGGCCATTGCACATAGCCGCCATCTTGATTGGCATAGTAAATATAGGCTAGGCCTTCATGGCTCTTGGCGAACATATCAAATAACTGATACATTTGTGCTTCATTGCCGCCATTACGTGAGGGGGTCATAGCCCCTCCTGCACCATCAGCATAAGATGTCATCCCCGCGCTATTGCCTGTGGCTACTGGGTGATTAGCAAGAAAACGAACATTATCCTCTATGTCTTTAAACAAAATAGCTATGCCATTTTCTATTTGGCGAATTTCACGACTTGAGACATCCACAAATTGTTTGTGGGCTTCCTCTTTAAGTTTGCTACTTAGCACAATAGAAATAATCAGCGCAGGGATCACTAACGCAGATAATATACTGAGCTGGATTTTACTTCTTATTTTCATTGCTTTGCCCTCTGACTAAGCTGATAACTACAGGGCGAAAATATCTCGCCAGGATAGAGTTTAAAAGTTATGACGATTAATCCTTTGTCGCCGTGTCGCCAGCAGCCTGCCAGATGGTGTCCCACGATAAATATATATTTTCCGTGGGGTTAGAAATAATAGCCTAAGTTAATGTTAACTCGAGAGTTCCAATCATCTGTATTGCCAGCCATGGTGCCACCAATAAAGGGGTGGTTTTTAGCGCTGACTAAATCGATATAAGTGTAAAGCCCACCAGCTGAAACCGCGACGCCTAGCACATTCATTACGGTATCTTCCGTTAAATCACCTGATTTATTAAACATCTGGCTGTAATCGTTATAGAAGGTCAAGCTGGTGACTGGCCCCCATTTAACCGGTAATTGATAAGCAAGGTTAGCACTGACTAACTCAGCTTCACTTGGGATTGTATCGAAGAAATGATAAGCGCCAACAGCAAGCCTTGTCGCAGCATTGTCCATCTCATATTCATAGCCTGTGTATTGCAGTTGCAAGTTCCATCTGTCTATTTGGGTTTTGCTGTGTAGTGCCCAAGCCTGGCGTGTACCGACTGAGCTACTGGCATCACGTAAGTCACCGTATTGCAGTGAGCCACCAAGCTCAGTATTGCCCCATTGATAGCTGTAGCGAGCGGCAAGGCTATTGTGCTCGGCAATGGCTTGACTGATATCATCATAAATGCCTTCCCCTGTTGGGCGAATTCCTACCACATCATAGGAGTAACGATCGCTGCGATTACTCACATAACCGTCGATACTACCCATTTCATCGGTAATGAAATAAGCGAGGCGAAGATCGTGATTATCCCATTTGCCAATAAAACTCACTCCAGCGTCATAGTCATCTTCTAAGCCAACATAATAATTAGAGGAAAAGAAAAAGCTGTGGGAGTTATAGTCGAGATTGCCAAAAGGCACTTGAGTTACACCGGCTTGTACTTGCCATGTCGGGGTTAAGTTGTACCCCACCCAAGCATGGTGAACTACATTCATATATTGATACCAACGATATTGGGCTGAAAGTACGACATCGCCGATTTCACCGTTGAGATCGAGACGAAACACATCGAAATCAACATCGCCGTTTCTGTCTCTATTGCCTTCGTTGTAGTCCTCATAGGAATACTGAAATCGCACTGCACCGCCAACACGAATGCCATCGTTGCTGTCTTGCTCAGCCTCTAGCTCAGCGGCTTTGACTTGCTGTTCGAGCTTCTTCTCTTCAGCTTGTTTGGCTTTAGAGCTTGCTAGTTCTTGTTTAAGATCAATTAATTCTTGTTCTAGCCTATTGATGCGCTGTTCAACATCGATATCGGCAGCGACAGCCATAGTAGGTAAAAGTAACAATGGAATAAGTCGTTTCATAGCAGGACATCCTGTAAGGCTAAAGTAAGGAACAAATTGTTAAGGTTTGTAGAACCTGAGTGGTTGAAATTATTAAATAACGCATTTACTGGTACGTAAGTTTTTTATAAAAATGAGTGCACTACAAGCTGTGAGACTTAAGTGTAGACAAATTCATCGATCATACTAATTGATAGACATATTTTTTATTTTCTCGGCGAGCGAACTGAACTGTACAAAAATGAATGTTTAGCCACTTTTGGGGCATAGACAAAAGTGAGTTAACGCATGTTAGTCGCATTTTACAGTGCTTAAGGAGCATTCTACGCTATTTTATCATGGCAATGTGAGACTAAGTGCATGAAAATAATATTGTTTAATCTTTATTTGTATCGGCAAAGTAAAAAGAAAGATTTAATTGTTTGGGCTATATCTAACTAATTCAAGCATCTGATAAAATTAGCATCTTGGATCCGGCATTGTGCATTGAGATCCGATGAACTTACGCTATTTTTTGATTGTTCGATGGAGTGATTGTGTCAAGCCCTGAAATGCAGTTCGATAATTATCGCCCCCGCGGGGAAAAAGTGGCCGCAGAGCGCAAACCACGAAAAAGTAAGACTGGGTTACTCTTGTTTATTTTGTGTCTCGCCATTGCTGGGCTTGTAGTGTTTGAGGTCAAAACTTCTTATTACCAAGCCAAGTTTCTGCATCAATACGCTAAGACCTTAACGTATCAGTTGTTACCAGAAGCAACCACTGCGGTGGTTTACCCAAGTTATGGCCCTTTCGATGAACGTCATGGCTACAGTCAGTTGCCTGAAAAATTAGCTCGCTTAGCGGAGCGTAACTTTCAAATTACTCAGCAAGTCGCCTTTTCTCCGCGGCTGCAGCAATACGCTAATTTAGGTTTTTTTCCGCCGTATCATGAAAAAGCCCAATCGGGTTTAAGCTTACTTGATTGTGGCAGGCGGGATTTATTTTCCTTCGCCTACCCAAAACGAGCCTACCAAGACAGAGACATTATTCCTAAAGAGATAGTGAATACGCTGTTATTTATTGAAAATAGAGAAATGTGGACCACAGAGGCCAAGCTTAACCCTGTGGTGGATTGGCCGCGCTTTGTGGTGGCAGGTTTTAGCCAAATTGCAGAGATGTTAGGGGCTAATGTTTCTACCGCAGGTGGCAGTACGCTGGCGACTCAAATCGAAAAGTTTAGGCATTCGGCCCATGGTTTGACCTTAAGCATTAAAGATAAGCTGTTGCAGATAGGCTCTGCCAGTATTCGAGTTTATCAACAAGGCGAGCAAACCGAGCCTGCCAGAAAGCGCATAGTGCAAGACTATTTAAATACAGTGCCGTTATCTTCTGCGCCAAATTATGGCGAAGTTCATGGCATAGGTGATGGCTTATGGGCTTGGTTTAAAACCGATTTTGATTTTGCTAACACTTTATTAAAAAGCCCACACACGGCAGAAAATGCAGTGAGACGTGGCCAAGTGTTCAGGCAAATTGTGGCGCTGATGATAGCTCAGCGCCGACCTTCTTATTATTTACTCAAAGGTCATGGCGATCTTGAAGTCTTAGTGGACAGTCATTTACGTTTATTGGAGAAGTTTAACTTAATTGAACCAGCGTTAATGAGCGCCACCTTAGCGCAAAAGCTTGAATTTAATACCACTAAAAGTCATGACTTTGGCCAAAGCAATGTCGATAAAGGCATTAATTCTGTACGTATTCGCACTGCGGGTTTATTGGGAATGAACCTCTATGAATTGGACAGATTAGATTTAAAAGCCAGCACCAGTTTACATGGGGAATTACAGCGACAGATTAGCGAGTATTTACGCAGCTTGTCTCAGGTCGAGTCCGCAAGAGACGTCGGCTTATTGGGCGCGCGTTTACTGCAAGCCGATAAGTTAGAAGAAGTGTTGTACAGTTTTACCTTGTATCAAAAAACCGCGACCGCCAACAAAGTTAGGATCCAGACTGACAGTACAGATCAGCCTTTCGATATCAACGAAGGCAGTAAGTTAGAGCTAGGTTCAACCGCTAAATTACGGGTGCTAGCGACCTACTTAGAAATCGTGGCTGAGCTGCATCAAAAGTTTGCACCTAAATCAGTGTCTGAGTTGTATCGAGTGGATATCGAAGCCAAAGATCATATCACTCGCTGGGTGGTGGATTACCTTATCCAGACACGCAATACTAATTTAAAACAGATGTTAGATGCCGCGCTGCAACGCAAATACTCAGCCTCTCCACATGAACGCTTTTTTACTGGCGGTGGTTTGCATGTATTTAATAATTTTAGAAAAGAAGAAGACAAACGTAACCCAACACTGTTCCAAGCCTTGCAAGATTCAGTCAATTTACCTTTTGTGCGTTTAATGCGTGATTTAGTGAATTACAGCAGTAGTTATAATAATGACGGCAGTTTGGCCCAGTTATTACGCAATGATAAAGATCCGCGCCGTGAAGAATATTTGCGTGCCTTTGCCGATCGTGAAGGGGCTATTTTTGTGTCTCGCTCTTATCAAAAGTACCAGAACATGACTACGGCGCAGCGTCTTGAGTTATTTTTCAATTCAATAGGTCAAGCTGATCACAAGCTGGCTGCCAGTTACCGCTACTTATTACCAGATGAAAGTGTGGCGAGTTTTAAGCGTTTCTTAGAACGACGATTACCGGATTTTCATGCGGATAATCGTCAAATCGAACGTTTATATTACAAATACGGCCCAGATAAATTTAACCTTTCAGATCAAGGCTATATTGCGCGAGTGCACCCATTAGAAATGTGGGTGTTGAGCTATTTGATTGAGCATCCAGAAGCGACTCAAGCTCAAGTTCGAGAAGCCAGCCGGCCAAAGCGCCAAGAAGTGTATCGCTGGTTATTTAGAACTCGGCATAAAAATGCGCGTGATGTGCGTCTTAAGGTGATGCTGGAAGTGGAAGCTTTTTTGAATATTCACGCTCGCTGGGTACGCTTAGGCTATCCGTTTGCTCACTTAGTGCCTTCATTAGGTTCTGCTTTGGGTAGCTCTGGTGATAGGCCTGCGGCTTTGGCAGAGCTGATGGGGATTATTCAAAATAATGGTTACCGCTTACCCACAGTGAAACTTGATGAACTGCATTTTGCTGAATCCACGCCCTATGAAGTGGTGCTGGCCCATCAGAATAAAGAGGCTGAGTATGTTATGCGCCCAGAAGTGGCACAGACCCTAAAAGCGGCGCTTGCTAATGTGGTGCAGCAGGGTACAGCAAGGCGATTAAAGGGCAGCTTTAAAGATGGTCAAGGTCTAGATTTAGCCATAGGAGGCAAGACTGGCACGGGGGACAATCGTATTGTCACCGAAATGCGTTTTGGTAAAAAAGTGGCGACTACAGCGATGAACCGAACCGCAACATTTGTGTTTTATCTTGGTGATGACTATTTTGGTACCTTAACGGCGTTTGTGCCAGGGACTCAAGCGGATGATTTTAGTTTTACCTCGGCGCTGCCTCTGCAAGTATTTAAGGGCATGCTACCGATTTTATCGCCTTACTTGCAGCGTCCAGAACCTATTTGCGACTAGCAGATAGTTTGTTTAATCAATAAAAAAACGCCCTCATCAGCAACTGATGAGGGCGTTTTTGTAGACGCGCTTAAGCATTTTTCCCTAAAGACTAGAACAATACGCGAGTGCGAATGGTGCCTTCAATTGTCTTAAGCTCAACTAAAGCTTCTTCTGCTTGATCTGAGTCAACTTCCATCACCACATAGCCAATGGCTGCGGTTGTTTGCAGATATTGAGCCGCAATGTTGATGCCCTTTTCAGAGAATGCTTGGTTAATCTTAATTAACACCCCTGGACGGTTATGGTGAATATGCAGTAGTCGCGAGGTGCCTTTGTGCTGTGGCAGAGAAACTTCAGGGAAGTTCACCGCAGACACAGTTGAGCCATTATCTGAATATTTGGCTAACTTACCGGCCACTTCAATACCAATGTTTTCCTGTGCTTCTGCCGTGCTACCGCCAATATGAGGCGTGAGGATGACATTATCTAGGCCGCGCAGTGGGCTTTGGAATTCATCATCATTAGATTGTGGCTCAACAGGAAATACGTCTATGGCAGCCCCTGCAAGGTGCTCTGAGGTGAGGGCATGGGCTAGGCTGTCGATATCGACAACTGTTCCTCTTGATGCATTAATAAAGATGGAGCCCGCTTTCATCATGGCAAATTCTAGAGCGCCGAACATGTCTTTGGTTTGCGGGGTCTCAGGCACATGCAAGGTGACGACATCGGCTTGGGCCAACAAGTTTTCCAGCGAGTGAATTTGTGAAGCATTGCCCAGTGGCAGTTTGTCCTCAATGTCAAAAAATACCACTCGCATGCCTAAGGTTTCAGCCAAAATACCCAGTTGAGTACCGATATGACCATAACCAATCACGCCTAAGGTCTTGCCTCTGACTTCAAAACTGCCATTGGCACTTTTAAGCCAGCCGCCGCGGTGGGCATGGGCATTGCGTTGAGGAATGCCACGCATCAGCATGATGATTTCACCCAGTACCAGTTCAGCAACCGAGCGAGTGTTGGAGAAAGGAGCGTTGAAGACAGGTATGCCGAGTTTCTCTGCGGCATCGATATCGACTTGATTAGTACCAATACAGAAGCAGCCAATAGCCACCAGTTTTTCAGCCTGTTGCAGTACGGATTCGGTGATCTGAGTGCGAGAACGCAGACCAACAAAATGAGCATCTTTGATGGCTTCTTTTAACGCTTGATCGCTTAATGAGGCTTTGTGATATTCAATATTGGTATAACCCGCTCGTGTCAGTACTTCTATTGCTGTTTGATGAACGCCTTCCAACAGCAGGATTTTGATTTTATCCTTGTCAAGCGAGTGTTTCGCCATGGTGTGTCTGCCTCTTTTGCTCTGTTGTAGATGAAATGTTGAATTTGAACCAAAGTAGCACTTTTTTTAGCAGTTGTAGAGCGCTGGACGTCTAAAGTTAATATTCTAATTTTAGAACAATCGAAGATATGTAATTCGAAGCGTGATTTGTTGGTTATCAACTCAGTTTTCAATCGCAATTTACGATTGAAATTGGGTTATTTACACTGCCACCTCAGTTTTTAATACTTTTGGATGATTAATTTGCCTAATTAACTAGTCAGAATCCACTACCAAAGTTACTAGGATGTTAACTACAGTATTTGATTTAGCTGTGTTATGGTGGCCATGCCTAAGTAATACCCGCTAAAAATGGACGCGTTTAGGGAGTGATGCATGAGTTCAAATATCGATGAATTAGTGTTTTTACATCAAGTGGCAGCGCCTTGTCATTTGGCTATACTAGCTGAATCTATCGGGATTAAAACCCGTATAGTCAGGCAGGCTTCAGAGTTAGAACAAGAGAAAAAAACTAATAGTTTCTATATGATAGCCCAAAAAGGAGCGGCGTTAGATAATAAGGGGATTCCTTTATTGGTCTCACGTTTGGTGAATCATGTACCTGTGGCTTTGTATCAAGTTGAGCGTGGTTCACTGGATCAAGAATCAGCCCTGCTTCTAGGGGTTCGTGGGCTGTTATATGCCGATCAGCGTATGGATTTAATGCTAACGGGCTTAAGAAAAATGGTCGCTAATGAACTTTGGTATGACAGACCTTTGATTAGTAGAATTTTTCGTCGTCTAGTACAAAAGCTTGATGCTAATAATGATATTCCTGCTGACACAATCGCTATGCTGCAAATGCTCACCAATCGTGAAAGGACGATTATTCAATTAGTTTCTAGCGGTGCAAGAAATAAAGAGATTGCTCATCGATTATGTATTAGTGAGCATACAGTAAAAGCTCACTTATCTTCAGTATTCCGTAAAACACAATCCCGTAACCGAGTGGAGTTATTACGCTGGGCACAAACTTACCATGCTCACTTTGAGTTTCAATCTAAGGTAGATTAACGCTAATTACATTAATTTTTTGCTTTCATTGTCCAGATAATTAATGTGATTAATATAGAATAAAAAAGGAGCCTTTCGGCTCCTTTTTTGTGACCTTTATGAGGCCAATGAACGAATAAACGATGAACTAAGAGTGATATTTAGTTTCAGTTATATTAGTTTTGTACGATTGTCGCTGTGTTAAAGTCACCCACTTGAGTTGCCGCTATGGTGTTGTTGCTACCCATCTGCATACCTTCAACTAAGTTATCACTGCCATTTTGCACTACTGTTAGGCTATTTTCATTACCTGTTACAGTGAATGATGTTGCGCCACTTATGCCGCCAACCCAGTTACCAGAACCAGTTTGCGCGATATCTGCAAAGTTTTCGTCACCTGTGATGATTAAATCCACTAAGTTCAAATCGCCATCTTGAGCAACGACTAGGTCAGTGTTGTTGTTACCTATTACTGAAACAGTTGCTTCATTTTCACCAGCACCGTCTTGTGTGACATCGATTTCATTGTCATTACCCACAGTTTCCACGTAGGCAAAGTTAACATCGCCTTCTTGGCTGATTTCAATGTCGTTATCCTCACCAACAGCAAAGGCAGAGATTTTGTTGTCGTCACCATCAGAAGACAAATCAAAGTCGTTATCGTTACCAGTATAAGCACCAAAGACGGCGTAGTTGTTATTGCCATCTTGCTCTAAATCGACATCGTTATCGTTGCTTGTCACTTCAAACTCGGCAAGGTTAGTATCACCCTTTTGATCGATATCAATAGAGTTATTGTTACCATTGATGACAGCAACTTTAGTATCACCGACCATGTTTCCATTGCCATTTTGCATAATATCGACATTGTTATCATCGCCAGATGCAAACTGCAGCACAACATTGTTATCGTTGCCGTCTTGATCTATGCTCAACTCGTTATCATTACCCGTTAAGGCGTAAACAAAACCTGTATTGTTATTACCTTCCTGCATGATTTCGATTGTGTTGTCATCTCCAGCAACGCCACGCACACCTGCTAGGTTGCTATCACCGACTTGACCTAACACCACGTCATTGTTGTTACCAACATTTGGGGTTAAATCAAGGGAAATCATACCAGCTTGGTTATTGTTACCTTCTTGAGAAATAATCCCATCATTGCCGTTACCTTGAACGCGGAACACACTGAAGTTGTCATTACCCGTTTGATCAACGCTAGTGCTGTTAGTGCCGCCAATTAGCTCAACATTTGATTCATTAGTGTCGCCAGCTTGAGTGATGTCAACAGTATTGTTATCACCTGTAATGTCATTCACGCTTTTATTCCAATAACCAGCTTGAGTAGATGTCACAGTATTACTATCACCTTCGATAGTAATAGTTGATACCTGCCAATCTTCAGTTTGGTTGGTGTTGACTGTGTTGTCATCACCTGTAGAGGTCACATAAGACTCATTCCAGTAACCATTTTGAGTTACTGTAGCGTCTTGATTATTACCAGCTTGGGTTACGCGAGTGATGTTGCGATCATCAGTTTGAGTGATAGTTGCCACTTGCTCAACACCATCTTGAGATACTGTCGCTTTATGGCGAGTGCCTTCTGCATAGGCTTGTGCACTAAAAGTCGTTGCGATAGCTAATGCGATTAAGGTTTTTTTAGTATGCGAATTCATTTGACGCTCCCTGTGTATAGTTTTTAATACTGAGTTATTGTGATTGCTGCATTATCAGCAATTTGCTCAATAGCGAAATTTGCGCGGCCCAATTGATTGATTTGAATTAAATTATCATTACCAATTTGAGTAACATCTGCGCGGTTGTAATTACCTTGCTGTAACAGCTCCAGTTCATTATTACTGCCAACTTGGTTAACGCTTGCTTGGTTATCTTCACCTTGCTGAATTAAATAAGCATTGTTAGCTATGCCTATTTGACTTATTGAGGCCTGATTGAAGCTGCCTTGCTGGAAGAGATTAACGACATTATCTCTTCCATTGCTTTCAAGCAGTCCTTGCAAAGTAATAGGTAATTCATTAACGCTGGTTGTAATTGTTGATTCATCAGCAGTAAGCGTGAAGCTACACAGCAAGAGACAAGTGACCAAAAAGCATATTATCTGTCTTGGCACTGAACACTCCTTTGCATTGGTTTAAATAACCAATGGTTATTTTTATGAATCAAGTTCAGCGCTCAAGTTACGTGTTGTCGACTGATGACGCAATTACACCTATGGCTATTTGTCGATATAAAGATATTGTTTTAAACTTTATTTAAAACAATGGTAATCATCTGTTATTAAAGGTGTTTTATTTTCATGCTATTGATGGATTATGATTTTAATAGACTAATGGGACTAGTAGTTAAGTTGTAATTGAACTAAGCAGGCTTCCTTTGTCTTTAACATTGTGACAACAATTCAAAGGTAAAAAAATGCCGGATTTATGATGATTTCGCCGATAGCAATAGGCTCGCGAAGTGACTGTTGTAGTGCCGGTTCTGGAAATAAAAAGGACGATAGGAAGCCAGTATATGTTGAATAAAAAGACTCCAGTAGCAATGGCCATAGCCGGTGCTATGGCATTAACAGTGTCGCCAGTTATGGCGAAACCTGCTGTAACTTATGCAAAAGACAGCATTTTAGTTGTCTACAAAGATAATGTGACCAATTATGAGCGCTCATCAGCGCAGCGCATTGTTGGCGGTACTTTACGGGACGTAAACCGTGACGGTGTCGATGATCAATTTAAGCATCTTATGGGGGGCAAGCTTGCGCAAATCTCCCTAAGAAAAGGCGCAGACATTCAGGCTGCGATCAAGATGATAAGCAAGCATCCAGCAGTAAAATATGCTGAACCAAACTACATAGTTAGAGCCATTGGTGTGCCTGATGACACTAACTTTGTTAGCCTTTGGGGCATGAACAACACAGGCCAAAATGGCGGCACTGTTGATGCTGATATCGATGCGATTGAAGCATGGGATATCACCACAGGTAGCAGTGACGTTATTATCGGCGTCATAGATACGGGTGTTGACTATAATCACCCAGATCTACAAGCGAACATGTGGACTAACCCTGGTGAAATTGCTGGCGATGGCATAGATAACGATGGTAACGGCGTTATTGATGATATTCATGGTTTCAGTTCCTTTAACAATAATGGCGATCCTATGGATGGCCAAGGTCATGGTAGCCATGTGTCGGGTACCATAGGCGCTAAAGGTAATAATGGTGTTGGTGTTGCTGGTGTTAACTGGGATGTGAGTATTATAGGTTGTCAATTCTTAGGCCCAGATGGCACAGGTTCAACCGCTGGCGCGATTTCATGTATTGATTACATGACCAACCTTAAGACTAACCATGGGGTTGATATTAAAGCCACCAACAACTCTTGGGGTGGCGGTGGTTTTAGCCAAGCGCTTAAAGATTCAATCGATACAGCTGGTGAAGCTGGAATTTTATTCGTGGCTGCAGCCGGTAATGATGGTGTGGATAATGATGTAAGCCCGCATTACCCATCAAATTATGATTCTGATGTGGTGTTTTCTATCGCATCAACCGATAGAAATGACGCCCTGTCTATCTTTACTTCAGGCGCTTCAAGTTATGGTTTGACAACGGTAGATATGGCGGCGCCAGGCTCGGCGATTTTGTCTACTACACCGGGTAATAACTACAGCACCTATTCAGGCACTTCGATGGCAACGCCCCATGTTGCAGGCGCGGCAGCTCTAGTGTGGTCTTTGAATCCAGACTTAACGCCAGTTGAAATGAAAGAGCTATTAATGGCATCTGGCGATGATAATGCAGCATTAGTCGGGAAAATGGTGTCGGCTAAGCGCTTAAACGTGCTAACGGCTCTTGAGCAAGCTAATCCATCGCCAGGTTACCGTTTCACCGCGACTCCTACATCACAAAGTGTTGAAGCGGGCAGCGCTGTAAGCTATGACTTTGGTGTTGGCAGTGTGGCTGGTTGGAACGGTAATGTTGCATTAAGCGTAGATGTTCAGCCTGCGCTTAACGGCGTTAGCTTATCAACGGCAACAGCAGGTGCTGGTGATAGCTTTACTTTAAATGTCGCTACAGAATCTGGCGCCGCTTGGGGTGATTATGCCATTACAGTAACGGGTGATGACGGCGCAACGGTTAAATCTAAAGTGGTTTCATTGTCTGTGTATCCTGCGGGGCTAAACGATTTCCCTTATGGTAACGACACTCAAGTGGCGATTCCTGATAACAATCCAGCGGGGATCACTAGCACTATTGAAGTGAGTGATACCTTGCAGGTGTTTGGTTTAACTGCCGATGTGGATATTAGCCACACTTGGATTGGCGATCTTAAAGTGACGCTTACCTCTCCGTCGGGCACAGCGGCTGTATTGCATAACCGTGATGGCGGCGGTGCAGATAACATAGTTAAATCTTGGGATTTAAGCGCCTTTAACGGTGAAATGGCGACCGGCACTTGGACATTATCTATTGATGATAACGTTGCCTCAGACGCGGGTACGCTTAATAACTGGGGTATCGTTATTAGCGGCCTTGGTGATGTATCACCTGTAGCACCTGTTGCTGGGTTTGACTATGCAGTCGAAGGCTTAATGGCAAGCTTTACTAACACAAGCTCAGATATTAACGATGATATTGTCAGCTACAGCTGGAGCTTTGGTGATGATGCAACGTCAACCGAAATGAGCCCAACACACGCTTATGCAGCCGCTGGTGTGTATACAGTATCGTTAATGGTAACCGATAGCGAAGGCTTGATGGACACTTCTTCAATGGATGTTGAAGTCTTCGAGCGCAGCATTAGCGCAGGTGTAACACGTACCCGTTTATCACGCCGTGGTAGTGCAATGGTTGACCTTAACTGGGATGACGCCATGGGTGAAACTGTGAACATAATGCGCGATGGTGAGATGGTGGCAACCACTGATAACGATGGTAACTACCGTGATCGTTTCACAGCGACAAGCACATCAGTGACTTATCAAGTGTGTGAAGCATCAGGTAACCTATGCTCTGAACCATTTGTTGCGCAGTTCTAATTTGAACTAACAATAAATTCAAAGCTATAGACTAAAGGAGGGGCGGGAAACTGCCCCTTCTTTTTTATATTTTTTGCATTTTCACTATCTCCTTAGCTGCGATCTTAAGTAGACTGAGCTGACATTTTTTATAGGGATACTGAAATGAGCATTTGGTTTAGAACTGTGACACTAGCTGATTGTGAGCGCTTAGATATAGGTATGCATGGTAAAGGTACCTTGATGCAGACTCTGGGCATTAAGATTATCGAAATTGGTGATGATTACATGAAGGCCACCATGCCCGCGACTCCGTCAGTGCATAATCCTCTGGGGATTGTCCATGGCGGTGCCAATGTCGCTCTTGCTGAAACCGTTGCCAGTTACGCCGCCAATTTTGCAGTGGATTTTGAGCGCTTTTACTGTGTTGGGCAAGAAATCAATGCCAACCACCTGAAAGCTTCCCGTAACGGTGTATTAACCGCCACCACTAAGCCGGTGCATTTAGGCAAACGTAGCTCAGTATGGGAGGTGCTTATTCATAATAGTGCAGGTGAATTGTGCTGCATTTCTCGGATGACGGCGGCAGTCGTTGAGCGTTAATATGAAACATAATTCTTATTTAATAGCTCGGATATACTGGTTATTAATTGGTAATTACAGCGCAATTTATGAATTATTGCGGTGTATCTCCCACAGGCCTGTTTCTATTGTCGAGCAAAGGCTGTTTTTAGTCTAAACTGCAGCGTATATATCTTTAGTGAGCAATAGGAATAATGATGGATAACGCAGTAATTTGGGAGTGGGTGGGCTATTTAGCCTCAGTGGTGGTGGCAATTTCGCTGATGATGGCTAATATCAAGAAGCTACGCTGGTGGAACCTTGTTGGCGCCGCGCTGTTTGTCGCCTATGGCTTAGCCATTGACGCTATCCCAGTGGCATTAGTCAACTTCTTCATCGTATTGATTGATATCTATTATCTAATCAAGCTTTATAAAGAACCAGAACAGAGTCCGCCAACGGAATAACTACGTCGTTGGACACCATGTATAAGCCTATTAAAGCTGGAGCCTGTCTTCAGCTTTTTTATACCTAATTTACTCTAGCTTACCCTGTAATTCAGATTAGATTAATCGTTTTTAATCGTTTTATCCTTGGTTGTGTTTTGATCTATCCTTATTGCATTCAAACGAGGCGCGAGGTCGTTATGGCAACGATAGTAGATATTATCGAGCAGTGGTTAGAAAAAAACGATTATTAATCAATATAACAAGAGGGTAAAACCAATGAGTAATCAATCAAAAAATGCATATTTAACCAGCCAAAGTGGCGCACCGATTAGCGATGACCAAAACTCACTGTCGGCAGGTGAGCGTGGGCCACTATTACTACAAGATTGGCATCTAATTGAAAAATTAGCCCATTTTAACCGCGAGCGTATTCCTGAGCGTATCGTTCACGCTAAAGGCACTGGGGTTTATGGCACCTTTACCTTAACTAAAGATTTAAGTGATTTTACTTTAGCCGATCATTTTAATGGCGTAGGCAAGCAGACAGAAACCTTTGTGCGCTTCTCAACCGTAGGCGGTGAAATGGGTTCTGCGGACGCCGAGCGCGATCCTCGCGGTTTTGGACTGCGTTTTTATACTGCCCGTGGTAATCACGATATTGTTGGTAATAATACCCCGACCTTTTTCCTGCGTGATGGGATTAAATTTCCTGACTTTATTCATACCCAAAAGCGCAACCCACAAACCAACTTAAAAGATCCAGAGGCCATGTGGGATTTTTGGTCGCTTAATCCAGAGGCCATGCATCAGGTGACTATCTTGATGTCAGATCGCGGTATTCCTGCTAATTATCGTCAAATGCACGGTTATGGCTCCCACACTTTTTCATTGTGGAATGCCAAAGGTGAGCGTTTTTGGGTGAAGTTTCATTTTAAATCGCTGCAAGGCGTGGTGAATCTCACTAACGAGCAAGCCGATAAGCTTAAAGGCATAGACCCTGACTCGTCTCAACGCGACATGATGGTGGCAATTGCTGATGGTAACTTCCCTCGCTGGGCCGTTAAAGTACAACTAATGCCAGAGGCTGATGCAAATACCTATGAAATCAACCCGTTTGATTTAACTAAAGTGTGGCCACATAAAGATTATCCACTAATGGAAATTGGCACCTTAGAGCTTAATCGTTTACCACAAAACTATTTTGCCGAAGTTGAGCAAGTGGCATTATCGCCCAGTAATTTAGTGCCAGGGGTTGGCGCATCGCCAGACAAAATGCTTCAAGCGAGATTATTTGCCTATGCCGATGCCCAGCGTTATCGCATTGGCGCCAATTACAATCAATTACCGGTAAATTGCCCCCACGGCACCACGGCAAATCATCATCAACGGGGCGGCGCTATGGCAGGAACAACTTGTCCCTTCTCAGGCTCACAAACCGGTGGTGATGCTAGTGCTAATTATGGCCCTAACAGTTCAGCGCCTTTAGTTGAAAATGTCATTTTTGCAGAGCCGCCATTAAGGCTTGAAGGAGAAGCTGCAAGATACAGCCGTTACGGTCAAGACGATTACACTCAAGCGGGCAATTTATACCGCATCTTCAGTGAAGATGAAAAAGCCCGCTTAGTAGCGACCATAGCTGGCTCATTGGCTCAAGCAAGCCAGGATGTACAGCAAAGAATGTTGGCCCACTTTAGCCAAGCAGATATAGATTACGGCCAGCGAATCGCCAAGCTGCTGTCCGCTAAAGGCTAATGCCAAGAGCTGGTTTGACCTCATGCTCAGGGGCGGCGAGCGTAGCTTTAGGCTAGTGGCTAACAGATCTAACAGCGAGCTAGCCATCAAGCAGTAGTGAACTCATTCACTACTGCTTTTTTATTGTTAAACAGCCGACATTTTGGTTCTCTTTGAGCCAAGCATTCGTGAAATTAGTGAATAAGCCGCTATGCTAAGTCGCTGATTTGGCTTCGGGGTGTAATAGGGTAAACTAGTGGCAGCGCTAGTTTGTTAGGCTGAACTTAGATCAGATAAATTAATAACAGATGTTTTAGCTGATAGAAACCGTATTACTCCTTAGCATTATGAAACTAATATCATGATAAAAATATGAATAAAATGAATGTGATTTTACTTAGAAGCTGGTTATTAGGGCTGCTGTTAACGCCTAGTTTAACTATGGCTTCAGACATAGCGGCTAGCGTGACTCAGGGCGGCGAGCAGCGTCTTGCTGATGGCGGCTACTTTGAGCTTGGGGCCAGTGTTTATGGCACCAATCAATTGGATATCCGCCAAACTGAGCATGAGTCAATACAGCCTGCTTTGCTTATCAGCGCTGTGTATCAGTACAAGGGCTTATTTGCGGAGATGATCCACCAATCTCAAGATGGGGTTAATTTAGGTCTCAATCTGTGGAGTTCACCGAATTGGTCGTTAGATTTTTTGGCGGCCAATCTGCAAAGCTCCACCGGCCGCAGTGAACACCCAGATCTCAGTCAGCTAGATGAAGATGAGCGTAACGAATACCTAATGGAGATGGATTCTGTCTTCATTGGCGCAGGCTTTAGGGCGACCCGCTATTGGGACGATCATTACGTGTTTCAGTATCGCATAGTGAGCGATTACTTTGATGATCAAGGTATTGCCAGTTCAGCGCGCTTGGGCAAATCTTGGCAGGTTCGCAATTGGAATTTTCACGCCCTCGCCAGTATCGAGTACGCATCGGCTAAGCTCAGCCGCAACTTGTTTGGCGTAAGTCGTGAAGAAGCCACTGAGTTTTTCCCCGAGTATCGCCCAAGTAGCGCGGTGACTTATGGAATGGAGCTTGGCGTGGCTTACCCCCTGAGCGAAAAGTTAGTGTTTCGCGCCGTGTATCGCCTCAATGTGCTTTCTAAAGAAATCACCGCAAGTCCCTTTAATCAAGCCGATTACGGGTCGTTTTTTAACGCCTCTATCAGCTATGTGTTTTAGGGGATACGATGAATAAATCTAATTTCTCCTTGGCATTTTCTTGGCTAACAGCCTTGTTTCACACTGTTATATTTGCCATGACTTTTACTACGACTTCAGCTTGGGGTCAGGATAAAGCTATCGCTTTCACCGCCACCCCTGAGCGCTGCGTTGCTCTGCATAAAGGGCAAATATGCTATCAAGAGGTGCTATTTCGCTGGCAAACGCCGAGCTATGGCGAGTATTGCCTGGTGATGAGTAAAAGTGGCCGGCGGATAACTTGTTGGGATGGTGCCAGTCAACAAGAATATCATTATAGTTTTGAAGGGGATAAAACCACTTCTTTCAGTTTGGTTGCCGATGATAAGGCAGATCCTTTAGCCAGAGTTAAAGTGGTGGTGACCTGGGTTTATAAGGCGCCTAAACAGAGCCAATCCGGCTGGAGATTGTTCTAACTATGGTGGCCAAAAAACACATATTAGTGGTGGAAGACGATATCTCTTTGGCTGAGTGGATAAGCGATTATTTACTGGATCACGGCTATGAAGTGACGGTGGCAAGCCAAGGTGATTATGCCTTAGAAATGATCGCCGATGAGCTGCCAGACTTAGTGCTGCTTGATGTGATGATCCCAGTGAAAAATGGTTTTGATGTCTGTAAAGAGGCGCGGGCGTTCTATTCTGGGCCCATCTTATTTATGACGGCCTGCGTTGAAGATGGCGATGAAATTCAGGGGCTGGAAATGGGCGCCGATGATTACCTCACTAAACCCATTCGCCCGCAAGTCTTACTGGCTAGGATTAAAGCACTGCTGCGCCGCGCCAGTGATGAAGAGCCTAAACAGCAGCTGGTATTTGGCGCGCTAGTGCTTAATGCGACCGCTAAAACCGTCACGGTTCATCAGCAAGCGGTAGGGCTTAATGACAATGAATTTGATGTGTTATGGCTACTGGCATTGCAGGCGGGCACTGTGGTGAGCCGCATCGATTTAGTGTCACAGCTTAGGGGCATAGAATATGATGGCCTTGACCGCTCTGTGGATATTCGCGTGTCGCGGCTACGTAAAAAGCTTCAAGAAGCCCAAGACCAGCCCTATAAAGTTAAAACCATTCGCGGCAAAGGCTACTTGTTTTGCCGCGATGACGCAGCGCCCGCATCATGAAAAAACTTATCGTCTCTTTAGTGCTTGTGGTGCTGGTGAGTATTGCTGGCCTTGGCTGGTCTATCAGTGAGTTTGCCAGTTTTCATGATAAAGACGATAAGCAAGTTAATCCGACCAATCAACTTGCCGCGCTGACCTTAATGGGCACCGGCTTAGCCAAAACCTTAGATAATCACCCGCTGCAACGCCAAACTTTTTTAGCCAACTGGAATCAACACAACATAGAGCAGCTGTCTTTAATCGCCAGTGCTGAATTTATCTTGCCGCTGCCACTAAAAGCGCAATTTAATGCCGATAAGTTTTTGATGCTAGAGTCCGACGAAGGCATATCGCTGCATTATTTATTGCCTGCTACCGGCCAAGTGCTCAATATTAATACCCCTTTAGTGACAGAAGCCGATAGCGGTTTGAACCTCAACAGGCTGTATACCATGCTGTTTTACCTTGGTGTGGTGCTGATTCTACTGCTGTGGGTGTCACCCTTAATTCGCCGTTTGATCAATTTAAGCCAAGTCACCCAAGCTTTTGGCATGGGAGAGTTACAGCAGCGGATAGCTGTGAGTAAAACCTCCTATATTGGCGCGATTGAAGCTGAGTTTAATCGCATGGCAGACCGCATTCAGCAGTTACTCGATGACAATAAATTATTGAGCCGCGCCGTGTCTCACGATTTAAAAACCCCCATCGCACGGTTAAGATTTGGCATTGAAGCCTTGGAAGAAACTCAAAACCCCGAGCTTAAAATCAAGTATTTCCAGCGCGTGAATCGTGACTTAGACACCATGGAAGACTTGGTAATGACCTTGCTAAGTTATGCCCGCTTAGGCCAAGGTGATATCCCCTTAGACAGGCAGAACATAGAGTTAAATGCTTGGTTGCAGGATAAATTATTAGATAGTGAAGACGGCGAACATCAGCTTGAGTTCTTGCCTTTGCCTCACCAAGTCACGGTAAATGTTGACCCCAAATACTTGTCTATGCAGATGAATAACTTACTCAGCAATGCGCTGCGTTTTAGCCGCTCAAAAGTGCAAGTAAGCCTAACTATTCAAGATGAAGTGCTGTGGCTACATGTGGATGATGACGGCCAAGGCATAGACGAGCTAGAAGCGCTGCAAGTGGTCAAGCCTTTCGTGCGCGGTAAGCACAGCCGCGGCAATATGGGCCACGGTATGGGGCTTGCGATCGTAGATCGCATTGGTTTATGGATGGGATCTAAGCTTCATATTAGCCGAGCACCGCAATTAGGCGGCGCCCGGCTATCACTGAGTTTTGAGCCACTGAGTTTTGAGTCACTGAGTTTTGACTCGCACTCGATTTCAGGCTGAGCGGCGAGATGAGCGAGTATAATTTCAGGCCTTGCCCTGAGGTGAGTTAGTGCAACTGCAACTTTAACTGAGCGCTAGCTATTCAGTGACTAGGCTGTATTTTACCATCTCGGCTCTGTTCATCTTATGCACACTGGCGGCAGGCGCTGCATTAATGGTAAAGAAATAAAACTCTGGACCTTTATCGAGACCTAGCATTTCTCTAAAGTAAGTGAGCTGCGCGCCATGGGCGGGATCGGTTTTACTTAATTGACCGGCATCTTTGCCAGCAAGGCAGCACCAAGAATGAACCCCTAACTCACCACCATCTTGAAAAATTCTCTGAGTGCCCGCAGCAAATAAATCCACGCCACCTGAGTGGGCTAAGCCGTCTGTTGGCATTAAGGTGGTTAACTTAGCGGCGCGAATAAGGCGGCCCGTGTGCATATTAATCGCATCATTGATTGAGCCATTCACACTGCCGAATTTAAGGGTGTCGAAGGATTTAGTTTTGATTAACTCATCCATTTGAATATACGTCGAGGTGCCTAAGGTGCCATTTAATGTGGCAACATTAGCTTCAAGGGTTAATGTAGAGTCGCCAGCGTCTAACAGTGATTCATTGATGACAGTCCTAATAGAGTAGAGCTGTTTTGTATTAGCATCCTCAATTGAACCTTGGTAAACCATATTGCCTTCTTGCTCGCTCAGCTCAATATTAATACCTTTAAGGATTGCGCTAGCCTTGAAGTTTTCAAGATCGGAGGTGTCGCCCTCGAGCAGCATTATGTTGTTGATGGGTTGCTCTTTTTCAAAGTCAAAACCAAGGTAAATCAGCCCCTTATCATATTTTGCTATGAGTACTTTTTCAGCTTCATCTCGATCGACAAATGAAAGCGTGTATTGTACTCCGTCAATTTGAAGATCTAGCTGTTCATATTGCAGCTTAAAGTTTTCAATATAGCTTGGAATGTTATCAGGTTGGAGCATGTGAACTTCATTGATCTTAGGTTGAACGGCGACTTTTTTATTATCTGAGCTGCCACAAGCTTGTAAAACAACTAGGGTGGCAAGCAATGAGACGACGGCTATTTTCATAAAAACCTCATAAATACATATAAATATTGGCGTTAAGCGGGCTCGTGCCTAGCATGAGTAGCTGTACCCATGCACTGGCTAGGCAAGGCGCGAACTAAAAGTGAATAAGATGCTAGGGTTAGTCTTCTACAGCGACATTATTCATGATGAATTTGGCGTCATACACCCGAGAACCTTGGTGCTCCTCTTTGGTTTTAAGGCCAGTGACCTCCACCAATACTGAGGTTTCTTGAGTGGTACTTGAGCTGCCCCATAAGGTGTCATGGCCGCCTTCAAAGCCGACGCCGAACTGACCTACCGCGTCGCGATCCATGTGCTCATTGGTAAAGGTGAAATAAGGGAAGCCTGCCTGCTGACTAAGTTCTGCCGATTTTCGTAATACGTATTTGCGCGCTAGGCTTCTGTCGGTATTGGTATTGCCCACAAAGCTGATTTGCCAGCTATTAGGCGCAATTTGCACGGTTTCAAAGCCTTTACCAAAAGACCAGAACTGCTTTTGAGTATCATAAGAGGTCGCGCAAGCGGTTAACGCCAGTGCTATGCCAACGCATAAGCATGATTTAATGTTTGATTTGAATGCTGATTTAAGTGCTGAATTCATGGTGTTATCTCGCTATTGATTAAAAACTATAGTTAACGCCAAAGGTGGTTAACCATTGGTTCTTGGCGTCGATAATGGGTGAGTCAGCCATGTTAGAACCAAGGTGGGTGTAAGCTGTGGCTTGGGTAAGGCTTAGGTTTTCAGTAATTGGGATGTCTAAGACGTAGCCCACTTTGAAGGCTAAGGCACCGTTACTTTGGTAAGCTGGGCGCGTTGATGTAGCCTCAAAGGATGCAACTCCGGTGTAATAGTTAACGAATTCTTTACTGAAGTAATGGGCGCCGGCATAAGGCACTAAGCTTGCAAAGCCTAAATCCATCGGGTGGTAATAGGTGATGTCTGCTTGGTAGCCATCATAAGCTCCTGTGATATCGTGCTGAAATTTAGCCGAAAGCGTACCTTGGCCTAAATGGACATCGGCGTTTAAGCCTAAGTCAGCACTGTAATCACGCTCTTTCATGCCTTTTAGTACATCTTCGCTGTCGCTATCAAACCCAGGGTTTGCAACCACATAGGCACTGAAATTAATAGCACTTTCATTGTTACCGAAAAAACGGTAGTTGATGCCGTTTAAATCGGCGTTAAAGTCTTCACCGTGGTAACCCCCATTGAAATAGGCTCCAGTCTGATCCTCTTGGTCTTTAAAAAACTTACTGCCAGTGGCAACGCCTGCGCCAACGAAATACTGACCTTGATTGTTGTAGATATTACCGTTACGGATATAAGAGTTGTCATCAGCCATAGCGTGAGTTGACATTAAAATTGCTGAAATCGCGATGCAAAGAGTTTTCATTGTTTGGATCCTTATTACGTCTGTGGAGTAGTTAGTGGGGTCACTATATTGCAGTTGTAATTCGGACTCTGTATCCAATTGTAACCTGTGGCTGTGATTGGCTAGCCGACAGCCGTGCAGACTCAGCAATGAAGCTTGTGTAATGACCCCCATGCATGCCAGAGTAATAAACACTGACTTTAAATGTGCGATTTGACGCTTGGTGTCCGCCGTTATGGAATAGGTCGCAGATATTGAGAAACTGAATGCGGGATTGATGCTATATTTCGGTTTGTTATTGTAATTGTATTAATGCTTAAAGCATGAGGTGTTCTATGGAAAGAAACGCTTTAATACTACTCGCCATAGCCTTGTCATTTTCGACTTCAGCCGAAGTCTATAAGTGTGCAGATGGTCAATATCAGGCCGATCCCTGTGATGAAAATAGCCAACCCGTTGACTTAAGCGGCGTAGGCAGCGTTATTCAACGGAGTGAAAGAACATCTCAATCAAGCGCGGTGTCAAATGCGGCCTCTGACAAGCAAAAAGAAATCACTAGCTACATTGAAAAGCGCCGCATTGGCCGCGAGATAAGCCAGCTTGAAAGCGATCGCAAACGGATAATAGCAAAGCGAGATCAGCGTTTGCGCAATCTGCGTGATAGCCGCCAGTATGCCAATAACAATTTAGCCGGCGCGACTTGGCAGCAAAGCCTAGCTCAAGAACAACTGGCGGTCGCTCAAGAGGCTGACACTATGGTGCAGTCTATTGATAGGCAGATTGAGCAACTCAAAAAAGATCTTGAACCTTGATGCGCTGAAATCACATCCGATGAGAGATTATCGGGGTGTGAGGGCTAATTTAGGTTACACTCCTTAGTGTTTTTTAAAGGGTGCTATCACCCATTCACATCAGCCTTAATCTCAGCAATGAGTGCTGCGATTTACCGCCATAACAGAGGGCTCTGCCATGCTTTTTGATCTGACCGTTGTGCAATTTAGTAAGATGCTAAATAATTTGAATGCCATTTTTGATAAGGCAGAAGCCTTTGCAGCGCTTAAACGAGTCGATACCAGTGTATTGTTGAACTCACGCTTAGCCGCAGATCAATTTAATTTCATCCGTCAGGTGCAAATTGCCTGTGATACCGCCAAAGTAGGGGTTGCACGTTTAACCGGCCAGTTAGAGACTATGCCAAAGCATGATGACAGCGAAACGACGTTAGCTGAGCTGCGCGAACGTATTGCCTCAGTACTGACTTACCTTGAAGGTTTTAGCGAAGCAGACTTTGCTAATGCGGCGACGATTCATATTTCTCAGCCCCGCTGGGAAGGTAAATACTTAACTGGTTATGAGTTTGCGGTGCAGCACGCTATCCCTAACATTTATTTCCACATCACCACTGCTTACGCCATATTGCGTCACAATGGCGTTGAAGTGGGTAAGAAAGACTACCTAGGTGCAATGCCATATAAAGCCCCCATTCTTTAACCGCTAGGTTACACCAATGCTGAAAAGGTGAACCATGCAGGTTCACCACGAATGTTGCGAGACGAGCGTCCATTCCATGGCCGCTCTCTGGCATCTGACCCGCATGGAAGTGGGAAATGTCTTTATGATGCCTGGAACATCATTGACCATGCCATCGCTGCATTGGTGAGTCCCTTCATATCAGACGGGATGTTCGACTTTTTTATGCGCTAGTGTAAATATTTCGCCATTGGGGAAACTTTCGGCTACTCTGTCGGTCTAGTGTGCACTAGAGTGTGTTGTCCATTTATCTTTAAGGATGTCGTTTGCTAAGATTTGCGTCACCAGCGTTGAGAAACTTAATCGGCCGTTTTGCCGATGGTTTTGCTTTGGCTCGCATTTCAAAAGCTCATGTTTCAAAGGCTCATGTGTCAAATGCATGGCTTTCACATAAAGGGTTCAGCGCCTTTGTTAAAACCAAGCTGTTAACGGTCAAGCTATTGATTGCCATAGTGTTGTTGCAGCTTGTTGGGGCCAATGTCGGTGCCCATCAATTGCATCCTGATACTAAAATTGAAGAGGGTGGACAACACTCGCATCTGCAATTGACCGCCCAAGTGACGACTTTAAGCCAATGCGACATCAAGGCGCATCGTGATGCTCATGGTCATAGTAATGAAAGTGGTACTGAACACGACTTGGCTGACTATCATGGTGTGGCTAATTATGGTGCGGCTAATGTTAGTGCAGCTCACCATGGGGAGCTGTCACATACTGACAAGCATCAAGTTGTTAGCACTGAAACTCAAGATGTGGATATTTGCCTTGATTGTCAGTGTCATGGCGGCCATGCAAGCTTGATTGGTGGTTTGACCCCCTTAGCCCCCATATTATTCACAGATAGCCCTGTGTTATTGGCTTTTGCTTATTTCCCCCCAGAAAGTTTACCCAGTTACCGCCCTCCAATCGTTTAATCCTGCGTTTATTCATTAAATTTATTTATTTTCATGGGGTTATTGTATCCCATGGCTAAGCCAATGCTTTGAAACCATTTATTATGATGGGAAATCAAGGCTTTGGCGTGAATACCAATGTTAGGATTTAACATGAAAAATCAAACGAACAATGCTTTTTTAGCCACATCCTCAGTGGGCGTTAGCCTGCTATTTTCTAGCCTGCTATCGTTCAGCCTGCTCGCTTTAGCAGGCCTTGGGTTTCAAGCCCAAGCTGGAGAAGGTCATGGCCATGATGCAACACCTAAGGCGAGCGTGAATGCAAAGCCGCTAGTTGCCAATACCTTGGCTGGATCACAAGAGGCTCAAGCGCATGGGGAAGAGGAGCATGGCGACGAAGCCCTTAAATTGACTCAAGTTCAGCGCAATCTTGCAGGCATAGAAGTCAGCGAGTTACAGGCGCAGCACTTTAATTTAGCCTCCTTTGCCACCGCCACCTTGCTGGTAGACAGAGATAAAACCGCCAGCCTTGGGGCGCAACTTGAAGTGAAAATATTAGCTCGCCATGTGGTGCCAGGGCAAAGGGTCGAAGCGGGTCAGACCTTACTGACGCTTGGCGGCGCAGCTGTGGCTCAGGCTCAGGCTGATTATATTAATGCGGCGTCCGAGTGGAACCGAGTTAAGCGCCTATCCAATGGGGCCATTAGTGACAGCCAGCGCATGCAGGCCGAAGTGAACGCCGAGCTTAAGCGGGCGATTCTTCAATCCTTAAAAATGAGCAAGGGGCAGATCAGTGCCTTGGCTTCTTCGCCCTCATCCATCGGAAGTTATCAATTACAGGCCCCTTTTGCAGGACGAGTGCAGCAAGATATCGCCATGTTAGGTCAAGTATTGCCAGCGGGCACGGCGTTAATGCAGCTCACCGATGAATCCTCACTCTGGGTTGAGGCTCAGTTAAGTCCCGCGCAAGCAGACACTGTGGATATTGGCAGCCAAGCGTTAGTGCGAGTGGAAGATAACACCCTGCAAGGGGAGATCATCGGTCGCTCCCATGAAATAGACAGCATCACTCGCACCGAGCAAGTCTTGCTGCGTATCGCCAATACTGAGCATCAATTGCATGCGGGTCAGTTTGCCGAGTTATACCTCACATCAAACGCGGGCGCTAACGCAAACCCCATGGGCATAGTCGTGCCCGATGCGGCGCTAACCCGCAGTGGTGACGGGGATTGGCAAGTATTTGTGGAAGATGAAGACGGTTTTGAAGCGGTAGAAGTGCAAGTGCTAGAGCGTCAGCGCGGCTTAAGCCTGATTTCAGGTCTTGGCGCGAATGCGAAAGTGGTGGTGTCAGGGGCCTTTTTCTTGGCCTCTGAGCTGGCAAAGTCAGGTTTTGATATCCACAACCACTAATTAGCGACGCGCTGCGTTAAGGAACGTCTATGTTACAACAATTAATTCAGGCCGCTGTCGCCAATCGCCTGTTAGTGGTGATTGCCCTAGTGTGCGCCCTATTGGCAAGCTTTGCGGCTTTGCCTAAGTTAAATCTCGATGCTTTCCCCGATGTGACCAATGTGCAGGTGACCATTAATACCGCTGCCGAAGGCTTAGCGGCAGAAGAAGTGGAAAAACTCATCAGTTATCCGGTTGAGTCGGCTATGTATGCCCTGCCTTCGGTGACGGATGTGCGCTCTTTGTCCCGCACTGGGCTTTCTATTGTGACCGTGGTGTTTGCCGAGGGCACAAATATTTACTTTGCTCGCCAGCAAGTGTTCGAGCAGTTGCAAGCGGCTAAAGAAGCTATCCCAGCGGGGGTGGGCGTGCCAGAAATTGGCCCTAATACTTCAGGGCTTGGGCAAATTTATCAGTACATTCTTAAGGCGGAGCCTGATTCTGGCATTAGTGCCTTTGAGCTTAGAAGCTTAAATGATTACCTGATAAAGCTGATTTTAATGCCAGTTTCTGGGGTTACTGAGGTGTTATCTTTTGGCGGCGATGTGCGCCAATACCAGGTGCAACTCGACCCCAATAAGCTTATCAGTTATGGCCTGTCCATGACCCAAGTCACCACGGCCCTTGAGAGTAATAACCGCAATGCTGGCGGCTGGTTTATGGACCAAGGCCAAGAGCAACTGGTGGTGCGTGGTTACGGCATGTTGCCAGCAGGAAACGAAGGCTTATTGGCCATAGGGCAAATTCCGCTAACGGAAGTCAAAGGCACACCCGTGCGGGTGGCTGACATTGCCAAGGTGGCCTTTGGCAGTGAAATCCGCGTTGGCGCCGTGACCATGACTCGCCGCGATGCTAATGGCGACGCGGAAAAACTCGGTGAAGTGGTGGCCGGCGTAGTGCTTAAGCGCATGGGGGCCAACACTAAATCCACCATAGATGACATCAATGCGAGGGTAAAACTCATCGAGCAAGCCCTGCCTAAGGGGGTGTCATTTGAGGTGTTTTACGATCAAGCCGATTTGGTCGACCAAGCCGTCACCACAGTGCGTGATGCGCTGCTGATGGCCTTTGTGTTTATCATTATTATCTTGGCGCTGTTTTTAGTTAACCTTCGCGCTACCTTATTGGTTTTATTATCTATTCCAGTCTCGATTGGTTTAGCTCTGATGGTAATGTCCTATTTTGGCCTGTCGGCTAATTTGATGTCATTAGGCGGCCTTGCCGTCGCCATAGGCATGCTGGTGGATGGCTCTGTGGTGATGGTTGAAAACATCTTTAAGCATTTAACTCAGCCAGATAGGCGCCATCTTAACGTGGCGCAAATGAGGGCCGATGGCGAAACTGACCCTTATCATGGTGATGAGGATGGCGCTTTGCCTGCCAGTAAGCATGAGTTCGGATTCGATGAAAACGATCAAAGCCTAGAAAGGGATCAAAACCAAAATCATGAGCCCACTATGGCGCTGCGGATTATGCTGGCGGCTAAAGAAGTCTGTAGCCCCATCTTCTTTGCTACTGCGATTATTATCGTGGTATTTGCGCCCTTATTTGCCCTAGAAGGGGTGGAAGGTAAGCTGTTTCAGCCCATGGCGGTGAGTATTATTCTAGCGATGCTCGCGGCCTTGTTGGTGGCGTTAATTGTGGTGCCGGCCTTAGCAGTATTCCTATTTAAAAAAGGCGTGGTATTGCGCCAAAGCCCGCTATTAGTGCCGCTGGAATCAGGTTATCGAAAGCTATTAACCGCTACCCTAGCGCGGCCAAAGCTTGTGATATTGGCCGCTGCGGGGCTATTTGTTGGCAGCTTATTGTTAGTGCCAAAATTAGGCACTGAATTTGTGCCCGAGCTTGAAGAGGGCACTATCAACCTCAGAATAACCTTAGCGCCCACGGCAAGCCTTGAGACTTCCCTTGCCGTAGCGCCTAAGATTGAAGCCATGCTGCTTGAGTTTCCTGAGGTGAGCTACGCCCTAAGCCGCATTGGTGCGCCAGAGCTTGGCGGCGATCCAGAACCTGTGAGTAATATCGAGATTTACATAGGCTTAAACCCCATCGAGTCTTGGACCACGGCAGATTCACGCCTGGCATTGCAACGGGAGATGGAAGACAAACTCAAAGTGTTCCCAGGCTTGTTGTTCACCTTCTCACAACCCATAGCCACCCGAGTGGATGAATTATTGTCGGGCGTAAAAGCGCAGCTGGCGATTAAAATCTTCGGTGATTCTTTGGATGTGCTGGCCACTAAAGGTCAGGTACTCAGTGACTTAGTGGCTAAAATACCAGGTGCTGTGGATGTGTCCTTAGAGCAAGTCAGCGGTGAAGCTCAGCTGGTTATTCGCCCTAAGCGGGACAGTTTGGCCCGTTATGGTATCAGTGTCGATCAGGTGATGAGCCTGGTAAGCCAAGGAATCGGCGGGGTGAGTGCCGGACAAGTTATTGATGGTAATGCCAGATACGATATCAATGTGCGCCTAGCTAAATCATTTAGGCAAACGCCCGATGCGGTGCAAGACTTGCTGCTAGTGGGGGCTAATGGCGCCACAGTACGTCTTGGGGATGTGGCAAGCGTCGAGGTCGAAATGGCGCCGCCTAATATTCGCCGCGACGATGTGCAGCGCCGCGTTGTGGTACAGGCCAATGTAGCAGGTCGTGATATGGGATCAGTAGTAGCCGACATTTATAAGGTTATTCCGCAGGCGCAGTTGCCTGCGGGTTATACCGTAGTGATTGGCGGTCAGTACGAGAACCAGCAGCGCGCTCAGCAAAAGCTGATGTTAGTGGTGCCAGTGTCTATTGGTTTGATTGCCTTGTTGCTGTATTTCTCCTTTGGCTCGCTTAAGCAAGTGGGGCTGATCATGGCAAACGTCCCCTTGGCCCTGTTTGGCGGGGTTATCGCCCTTTATGCCAGCGGCACTTACTTGTCTGTGCCCAGCTCCATAGGGTTTATCACCTTATTTGGGGTGGCGGTGCTTAACGGCGTGGTATTGGTGGACTCGATAAACCAGCGCCGTCAAAGCGGCGAAAGCCTGTATGAATCAGTCTATGAAGGCACAGTTGGACGCCTTCGCCCCGTATTAATGACGGCGCTCACCTCGGCTTTGGGACTCATCCCGATTTTAATGTCATCTGGGGTGGGCAGTGAAATTCAACAGCCCTTGGCCGTAGTTATCATAGGCGGGCTGTTTAGCTCTACCGCCTTAACTTTGCTGGTATTGCCCACTCTGTACCGCTTTTTGTATCAAGGTAAGCGCCACAGTTAAAGCAGAGTTTTGAATAATCTTCGTTTTCAAATAGCCGGCTGACGTCGGCTATTTTTTTGGGTAATTGTTTTTTGGTAATTGGGGTTCGTACTGGCTGCTGTTTTGAGGGATTAAAGTGACTTTCGTTGAATTAGCGTGTGATCTAGCTGAGATCTAGGATTTAGTGTTAACTCGATCGCTGAAATGGACAAAGTAATCCTTTATAAAACTGACTAATGCTATAGTTTTTACCATTCAAGCATTTCAAATCACCATTCAGGGGTTATCTATGTTAAATGAGAATCATGCACTTATTTTCGACTTCCCAGAATTTAAACAAGACATCGTTTATTTGAATTACAAAGATGAAGCGTTTCAGACACTGTCCAAGCAATATCACGTATTGGATTACGATATCCGTCAGTTAGAAGTTGCCGGTAGTCCAACGGATGATGAGCATATGCACCAGTTAAAAGTGCAGCGAGCAAACTTAAAAGATGTCTTATTCCAGCAATTAAAAGCCCATCATGACAAGGCTGTGGCCACAAGCTAATGCAGCAGTGAAAGAGTGAAAGAGTGCGTTCGTAGCAGTGTTTATACTCAAACGCTGGCACTCACCATCCCAAGTAATTTATTGACTGTATTTAGGTTTCTGGCAGTAGCTGAAACCTTTAAGCACTTTTCTATATTGGCAGCCAGCTTAGAGCGACCTATGCCATCGGGGGCGTGTAAGTATAAGACTCTGCCTTGGATGTGATATTCCTCTGTGCTGGTGGTAAGTTCTTTAAGGCGCGCTTCATCTGGGCTTGGCAGCTGCTGACAAAAATAGCAATGCACTGTGTTGCCGGGTTTATCTTTATAGGGGTTGTTGGCCGCCGCAGTGCTAAATTCACTCAAACTTAGTTGCATGATATCGGGGATAAAACCAAAGTGAGTGTCAATAAGTTTGGCAATATCCTGTTCAAGTTGAGCGCCATCGGATCCATGGGATGAATGCGGGCTTTGCAGCAAAATATTACCTGTCTGTATGTAGGTCTTTATTTGGCTAAAGCCCGCGTCCGTTAACACTTGGGTCAGGGCCTTCATGGGCACCAGATTATTGCCGCCGACATTGATCCCTCTTAATAAGATGATATAGGTTTGCATGACCTTTATGCTCCTTGGTGCTTAATACATTAGGCAATAGACTAGCGCATCTATCGCCAAATGAGTATCGGCCATTGGATTAACGTCCCGAGTGATGCCCATTCTTACTGAAAAAGTTTAACGGTAAAAAAGGTCCCTGTGGGCTCGGGAGCAGCATCCCTGCTGCTCACGCACTCGAGCCATTTAGCCCAACACCCGCTCATTAGCTTCAGTATTGCCTTTCAGTTTTTATCAACAGGCATTAATTGAGCTACTCATTGTTAAATTTTGGCTTGAGTTCAATCCCGTTTATGTCTAAAAATGAGTTCGGTTAATGCTTGGCCTTGCTTCTCGTTATGTAAATTTGATGAAGAGTAAAAACGCTCGGTTTTATCCAGAGAACAATTTATGTTATTGAAAAATAAGTCTAATAATTTATCTCGAAAGTACATAACGAGAAGCAGGCTGTTTTCGACACTCTAAATTATTACTTCCTTCCAATAAAGAGTATCCAGCGTCAAAGAGATCAAAAATAAGGTGCCATCCATACAAAAATATTCACAATGTAGATTAATACAATTTCTTAGCTGTAACACCATTGGTCTTTGTGTCCACTTAGTATATTTTAGTTAACAAATACCCACTTTTTAGTTAGTGCGCTGCTAGAGGCCAACTCGTTAGCTATTTGTGGAATTAATGGAATACGAAATAAGGATATTCGATGGACTTGCTTATGAAACCACATACTGAAAGTAAAATAGGTAGAAGCACTTTAAGCTGGCTTCCACTTGATGAAGAACATAAATCTCATGAAGATATATTTGATTCGTGGTGTAGCGCTAATTTTCTCTTCAAGGAAGAGAATCATACTGTTGAAGGGCTTAGATCGCCCCAAATAGGTGGGATTTTTGCTGCTTTGGGCTTTGAGCGGTCTGATGATAAAAGTGCGGCAACCATTGTGATGCCAACAGGAACGGGTAAGACAGAGACCATCCTATCCGCCGTCGTAGCTGGCAAGTTTAAAAGAACTTTAGTAGTCGTTCCTTCCGATGCCCTCCGCGAACAAACTAAAATGAAGTTCATCCAGCTTGGTTTACTTAGAAAGCTTGGATTGATAGATGGGAGTGTGTTAAACCCAATAGTAGCTACTATTAAACACGGTATTGATAATGAAGCTGACTTACAAAGTATATTAAAGTCTAACGTCATTATTTCTTCTGCTTCAGCCCTTGCCAAGTTTTCAAATGACTTTTTGTCTAATTTAACAATAGGTTGCTCACATCTTATTGTCGATGAAGCTCACCATATTACAGCGACAACTTGGGCTAGAGTAAAGTCTCATTTTAAAGATAAACCAATTTTTCAATTCACAGCTACACCATTCAGGTCGGACTGCTCAAGGATAGGCGGGAAGATTATATTTAATTACCCTTTAAAAAAGGCACAACAAGATGGGTACTTTAAGGCAATTGAGTTTCACCCAGTTAGAGAGTTTGTCGAAGAAAACTCAGACAAAGCAATAGCAGAGAAAGCCATTGAGCTACTTAGAGCTGACCTGAATGCGGGTTTAGATCATATTGTAATGGCAAGAGCCAATACTATTGCTAGAGCTAAAGTAATTTTTGATATCTATGCAAAAGCAAAAGAGTTTAATCCAGTACTGATTAATAGCAGTATAAAAAATAAATCAGAGGTTTTGGAAGCCATTAAAAAAAGGAAGCACAAAATAATCATTTGCGTCGATATGTTAGGCGAAGGGTTTGATCTTCCTCAGTTAAAAATATCAGCAATACATGACCCTCATAAAAGTATAAACATTATGCTTCAGTTTACTGGCCGTTTTACCCGCACTACTGAGAATGTTGGCGATGCAAAGTTCATAGCAAATATAGCTAATCCCAATGTGAATGTAAGCCTTGAAGAGCTTTATAAGGAAGATTCTGATTGGAACAGCGTAATTAGCGACATAAGCTCCAGTAAAATTAAAGATGAAAAGAAGTATCAGGAGTTCCGATCAGAGTTTTTAAATCCAAGTAAACTTCTCGATTTAGGGCTCACTCCTAGTATTAGTACAACGATTTATAGAATGGATCTTGCAATATGGAAACCAGAAAGGTTCCAGCTATTTGAAAGTAAGCAGTTTCAAATTATCGACTCCATTATAAATGACGAGAAAAACATGTTGATTTTCTCTGTTAAGTCATCTTTGTCTGTAGGTTGGACTAGTTCAAAGGAGCTCTTTGACGAGTTGTGGGATTTATATATTGCATATTATGATCGAAAAGAAAATCTTTTATTCATTCACTCCTCAGCCAAAGATGGTTTAGTTAAAAGATTAGTTAAATTAGTTGCAGAGAATGCTTTATTAGTTCAGGGCGAGCATATATTCCGTTCGCTTTCGGGGCTAAAGCGATTGAAACTCCAAAACGTAGGCCTTAATAAAAACAAAAAAGGGCTTCGGTATTCTATGCATACGGGAACTGAGATAAATGATCAAATACCAGATATAGAGGCTAACCGAGCAACTAAATCTAACATTTTTGGCAAGGGATACGAAAACGGTGATCTCGTTAGTATAGGGTGTTCGCACAAAGGTAAAGTTTGGGCTATGGACAGTGACTCCTTGGATAAATGGGTAATTTGGTGTAATGCAGTCGGAAAAAAGGTTCTTGATAGCTCTATTGACACTAATAAAATCATGAAAACCGCTATGCAAACTGAGGAACTTGTAGAGTTTCCCGCAATCCCCCCTTTATCTGTTGAGTGGCCAGTTGAACTACTTCGGAAAAACGAATCAAAAATTACTATTTCTTCGGGGAAATGGGAGGAAAGCTTATTAAATTGTGAATTGTTCTATTCACAAACTCAAGACAATAATAAGAATACTCTTAACATTGAGATTAAAACGCCGCATTGTATTAGCTTAATTACAGCAATAATACCTAGGCAAGGTGAAATAATCTTCAATTCAATAGATAGTTTGGATATAAAGATCGGAGAACAGATATTCCTTATCTCTGATTTTTTTGATGAACATCCACCAACATTATTCTTGGCCGATACATCAGTAATCGATGGCGGGCTGAGGTATTACCCAAATGAATCGTATACATATCTCTACGATAAAAATAACACCGAAGATTGGGACTGGACAGGCGTAGATATATCAGTTGAATCTCAAAGAGAGCAAAGAATACAAAATTCGATTCAATATTATACCGTTCAAAAAATACTCAATGATTACGATGTAGTATTTGATGATGATGGCTCTGGCGAAGTAGCTGATATAGTTGCGATTAAAAACTTGGACGATAAAGAGTTGATAATTGACTTTTTCCATTGCAAATATTGCTCGAAATCAGCTAGTGATGGTGTTGCAAAGCCAGGTGCACGAGTAGATGATGTTTATCAGGTTGCTGGTCAGGCTGAAAAAAGTGTTAAGTGGTTTGGTGATAAAGAAAAGCTTATTTTACGAATGATGGAGCGTGAACGGAAAAGATTAAGTCAAGGAAAAGCATCAAGAATCGATAAAGGTAGATATGAGGATTTAATACATTTTGCTAAGGTTGCTAGATTTTCCTCTTTTAAGTTAGGTATTGTAATTGTTCAACCTGCTATCTCTAAAATTAAAATGTCAGATGATCAACTAGCCGTTTTAGGCGCGACTGCCGCCTACATTGACGAGGTCAGTGGTATAAAGCTGAGAGTGGTTATAAACAAGTAGTCTGGATAGCTTCTAGAGCCAATCACTTATTAAGGTGTTGTCTATTTAAGTAATCATCACTTTCGACACAGCACTTCAGATATTAAAAATCTGAGTTGGTGTTAACCTGCTAAGGCTTGTCTGATAGCGTAACGTATAATGGGGTTGTAAAATGGAAATTATAATTAAAATAATTACTGCTTTAGGCGGAATTATAGGAATAGCAATCGCTTTTAATACATTGTTTTTACACAGGTTAAACAGAAGTGTAAAAACTTATGAACTTTATAAAAGTTTAAAGACACTATCTTCTGTCAATCATCCGAATAATAATTTAGCCGAAATAAATGTTATACTAAGCTGTTTAACCTCAAAGAATTTAACTTTAAAAGAAGTGAAATGGTTTATAAATACACCTAATGCTTATAAATATATTGAACAATTTGGACGTTTAAATCGTTACATCGAAATATCAGAGACTGAGGATTCATTTTCATTCAAAGGTAAATATAAGCTGATAATAATTAGGATTGTTGAATTTGGAGCATTCGGTAGCGTTCATAATTCTGTGTCATTTCAGTAAACTGTACAAAAACAGGAATGACACATGACTCAACCTTTTAACTTTGAACAAGCCCTTAAAGATCTTCAAGCGGGTAAAAATCTCACAGGC